>NZ_JADIJR010000001.1 GCF_017355365.1 Microbacterium sp. SD291
GCGCCTGCGCCATCCGATGACGCTCCTGCGCCGGATGCATCGAGCACGGGAGAGCCGGCGGATTCGTTCGCGACGTCGGCCGACATGGCCGCGTCGGCATGGCACATCACGATGAGCGGCACAGCTTCGACGCTGGTTTTCCACGCAGACGGCACCGTGAGCATCGACGGGATCACGCGGTCACTCGCCGAGATCGCTGAGATCCGCGTGACAGGCACCGGCGGCGACGACACGCTCACGATCGACTTCGGCAGCACCGATCCCGGCATCCCGATCCTCTTCGACGGGGCCGCAGGGTTCGACTCTCTCGCCACCCGAGGTGCGGGCGGGCTCGCGTCCGCCGCCGCGAACGCATCGAGCGGCACTCTGGACTTCGGCGCGACGGTCGTGACGTACGCGAACATCGAGCCGATCATCGACAACACGACCGGCAGCAAGACGCACGTGCTGACGCCGGGCGACAACCAGGCCGAGCTCGTGCAGGACCCGGGCGATGCAACCAGGCTGCTGCTCCGCTCGACCGGCGGCGACGCCTTCGAGCAGATCAGCTTCTTCGCGCCGACCGCTGCCGGCGAGATGCTCCGGATCGAAGGCGGCGACGGCCACGACAGCATCGTCGTGAGCGGCGTCATCGCACTGCTCAACGCGGCATTCGTCATTCTGTTCGAATCGATCACGTTCGCGAACGCGCAGGTCACAGCCGGCTCAGTCACGCTCACCGCCGCGGAGAGCAACACAGATGGCGTGCCGCTCGACGTGGCCGACTGCACGAACTTCGACGACTTCAGCATCCTCGGCTGCATCGATCACGACGCCACGGCGGAGGTGATCATCGACGACAGCACGATCACGACCGCCGGCGACGTGGCGATGACGGCCACCGCGACCGTGATCCCGGATGCCTCGGCTGCGACGGCCTACGCGGTGCTCGTGAACTCGCGCGCGACGGTCGATGTCCGCGGAGCGTCCCATCTCGACGTCGGCGGCGACCTCACAGCGACCGCGACCTCGGTCGTCGGCCCGTTCGACCTGATCAAGCAGTACGGCGACGCAGCCATCGTCTTCTCCGACGCGACCGCGACGATCGGGGAGAGCGCGCTGATCGAGGTCGGCGGCTCGGCCACCGTCAGCGCCGCGTCGACGGTCACCGCGAGCACGACCCCGCAGGTCGACGCATCGAGGCAGCAGGGCTCGACGGCGAACGACTACGACGCCGCTGTCGCGATCATCACGGTGTGGTCGGATGCCGTCAGCAAGGTCACCGGCACCGCGCGCGCCGTGGTCGGGGGAGCACTCGGGATCGCGGCGTCCAACACCGCGACGCTCACCTCCACGGGTGACGCCAGCAACGCCGCGAGCGGCGCCGGTGTCGCGGTCGTCCACCTGCAGCAGAACACCGAGGCGGCGTTCGACAGCACGAATGGCGCGGCCTCCACCGCGGCCTCGCTGGCGATCCTCGCGAATCAGGTCTCGACCGTCACCGCCCGCTCGAAGGCGGGCAAGGGCGGCGCCACGCAGAACAACCAGAGCGCCAACAGCAGCGGACGCGGAAACGGGCAGTCGTCGACCAGCGACGGCGCGATCGACGTCGCCGGCGCCATCTCCGTCGTCGTGATCGACAACGACACGAAGGCGTACGTCAGCGGCGCCGGCTTCACCACGACCGGTGCGCAGTCGATCACCGCGAGCGCGAAGAACACCGTGATCTCGGATGGAGACGGTGGCACGACCGACGGCTCCGGTTCCGGCGGCGGGAGCGGATTCGGTCTCGGCATCGGAGTGGGCATCATCATCGCCGATCTCCTGACCGAGGCTTATCTGCAGGACGCGGCGCTGGACGCCGCAGGCGGCATCGTCGTGACCGCATCCGAGCCGGCATCCGGCGACTCGTCGTACACCGCGACGGGGGTCTCTGGCAAGAACAGCGGCGGATCCGCATCGATCGCCGGTTCGCTGGCGATCGTGAAGAAGGACGCGCGCACCTCGGCGCAGCTCCGCGGCGTCGGGTCCTTCGGGGACAGCGCCGTCACGACGGCGGCGAGGGGAAGCCACAAGAGCACCGCGAAGGCGACAGCCAAGCAGTCCGGCGGCGGCTCGAACGGCACGGCCGTCGGAGCCGGAGCATCCGTCGCTCTCAGCCTCATCCGGAGCACCATCGAGTCCGGCGTCGCACTGGGCGCCGCACCGACCGGTCTCTCCGCGTTCACGGCAACCGCCACCGGACTCGACGACGCGACGACCGAGACGATCGGCGGTGCGGGCGGAGGCAGCACCGCATCACTGACCGGCGTCGCGAGCATCGCGATCCACAACGTGAAGACCGTCGCCGCCATCCTCGGGGGCCCGAGCCTCACCGTCGCCGGCGCCGTGTCCGCCACCGCCGTGCAGACGGCCAAAGCGGTCACCACGGCCACCGGCGCGACGGCGGCGGGTGCAGGATCCACGCTCGGCGCCACGATCGCGTTCGCTCTCACCTCTGCGGACCACGAGGCGGCAGCGACGATCGATCGCGGACTCACGGCGCAGGGAGCGGTCACGATCACGGCGGACAACACGTCGACGACCTCGACGTCGGCCGAGGCGAGCGCGGCCGGCGCACCGGGGGAGTCCGGCGGCAGCGGCAAGGACTCGACCGGCAAGGACGCCAACACGAAGTCGAACGACAAGCTCGGCAATGCCTCCACCCGCACGACCGGCGGCGCAGGTGGCGGATCGACGACCCCGAAGGCGCAGAACGAGGACGGCACGACGGTCAGCGTGGCTGCCGCGCTCGCGTTCAACCTCGTCCGCTCCGCGACGTTCGCGATGCTCTCGGCCGGGCAGGCCCTCGTCACGACGGGAGCCGCGTCCTTCACCGCACGCAGCAATACCGATGCCGCGGCCACTGCCAAGGGCACCGCGACGAACTCGAGTTCCGTCGGGATCGGCGCGGCGATCGCCGTCAACAAGGTGCGCCTGATCAACCAGGCCGGCATCGGGATCGGAGCCTCGGTGCAGGCAGCGAGCCTGACGATCATCGCCACGGTGCGGCAGGTCGGCGCCGACGTCACGCACTCGTTCGAAGCCACAGCCGAGGCCGGCGCCGGCAACACGAGCGGCACGCTCGGAGTCGCAGGAGCCTTCGCACTCAACCTCGTCGAAGAGGACACCACCGCGGCGATCCTCGGCGACCCGACACCCGGCCCGCACCCAGGACCCGGACCGCTCCCCGGCGTCGCGATCATCGGCGGCGGCGCAGTCACCATCACGGCGGGCTCGAAGAGCATCGACAAGGCCTCCGCCAAGGCGACGCAGTCCGGCGGCGCCACAGTCGGCCTCGGGGCCTCGCTCGCGCTGAACCTGCCGACCCACCGCGTCTTCGCCGGGATCTCGGCCGTCATCGACCCGACCCGTGGCCCCCCGCTCACGGGAGCCGGAGCACTCACGCTCACCGCGACCCACGACGTCACGCTCACGACTCAGGCGCAGGCCGGAGGCAAGTCGGGAACCGTCACGATCGTCCCAGCCGTCGCCATCGTCATCGCATCCATCCGCACCAACGCCACGCTCGGCGCAGGGGCCACCGCCCTCACCGCCTCGAGCATCACCGCCTCCGCCACACAGAACGTCGCCGCGATGACGACCGCAACAGGGTCGACCGTCGCAGGCAGCACCGCCGGAATCGGAGTCTCGCTCGCGCTGGCCGTTCTCGACGACATCGTCGCAGAGGCCTCAAGCGCTCGAAGCATCGACACCACCGGCGCCGTCTCCTTCACCGCCCACCAGCGCGTCGACGTCGAGACGAAGGCCGAAGCCGCCACGAAGGGCGCCTCCCCGTCCGAGGGATCCGGCGGCGGCGGCAAGGACGTGAACCAGAAGGCCGACGCGAACCTCGGCAAGGCGAACGAGAGCAAGCAGCAGAACGCCGGCGGCGGCTCCTCGACCAGCTCCACGCCGAAGGCCGCATCGGGCGAGAGCAGCGGCAGCAGCGTATCCATCGCCGGCGCTATCGCGATCAACGTCGTCGCGAGCACGGTGAGGGCGCTCTTCGCCGACGGCATCGCCATCGACGCCGACGGCACCGTGACCCTCGAAGCGCGCGGCGACACGGATGTGTCCGCCGAAGCATCCGGTGACTCCGCGACCGACGGCTCCGTGGGAGTCGGCGCCGGAGTGGCGGTCCAGGTCGTCACGATACTCGTCCGCGCCACGACCGGCGCCTCGACCATCACCGCCACGGGCGTGAGCGTGATCGCCGGGATGCTCGGCGGCGACACCGACGACGTCGTCCGTCGCTGGAACGGCAGCGGCTGGGAGGCCGTGGAGTCCGGCAAGCAGCTCCCAGGTCCGTCCAAGGACGACCTCTCGTTCGTCCGCACAGACGACGGCGGCGGAGACGACGGACTCTACAAGTTCGACGGCTCGGACTGGAACGTCGAGACCGACGTGACCCTCACCGGTACGGTCGCCGCTCTTCCCGGCGGTGCCTCCGACGGCCAGTACTTCCTCCTCACGACGGCCAAGGACGGCCATCCTGCCGGCAGCATCTGGAAGCGCGACGGTGGCGCCTGGATCTTCGTGACGAAGTTCACGGTGAAGGAGAAGTCCGAGCTCCCGAAGGACGAGATCGACAAGGACACCTGGTTCCAGCTCACCGACGCCGATGGCGCGAACGCGGCGGGCTTCTACAAGCGGAACGACCAGCACCGATGGGTGCTCCAGGGGTCTGTCGCCGTCGGCAGTGGCGACCAGCTGCCCGCGGCCCCCGCCTCCGACGCTCTGTTCCGTCTGTTCGAGCACGAGGTCACCGCGACCGCCAGGGCCGGAGCGAGCAAGGCCGACAGCGTCGGCGTGGCCGGAGCGCTCGCGATCAATATCCTCGACAACACCACCGAGGCACTCATCGCCGCCGGAGCCACCGTGACGCTGTCCGCGGCCGCGAGCTCCGTGCGCGCACACAGCAACGAGCGCGACGTCGTGCAGGCGACCAGCCGGGCCGAAGTCGGCTCCGCCACAGGAGTCGGCGCATCCTTCGCCCTCCAGGTGATCGACGGCAGCGACGTGCGCGCTGAAGTGCAGAACGGCGCAGCAGTGACCGGAGGAGCCGGCATCACGATCTCGGCGATCGGTCTCCGCGACTTCAGCACCAAGGCGGAGGGCGGCACCGAGGGCGGCACCGCCGTGACACCCGTCGTGGCACTCGTGGTCAGCGTCGACGACGACGTCACCGCGCGCTTCGGCACCGGCGGCAGCGGCTATCTGGGCACCGGCGCCGTCGTCGTCAGCGCGACGCACACGCTCTGGGTGAAGACCGAGGGCAAGGCGGATGCCGCGGGCAAGAGCACCGCCGTCGGCGTCGACCTCGCGATCAATGTGATCGTCGACTGGGACACGCTCGCCGAGATCGCCCGGAACGTCGAGGGGACCGCGGTGGATGTGCTCGCGATCTCGGAGGCCCGGACCGAGGCCCGTTCTGTGGCGAGCGCGAAGGGCGCCGAGGAATCCGACTCGTCCGGCGACCAGAAGTCCACCGAGCAGGTCAACGGCGCCAGCAACCCCAACACGCAGGGCACGAAGGACTCCACCGCCGGCATGCCGACCTCCAACGGCGGTACGAACGGCTCGAACGGTGCCAATGGGGCGAACGACGCCCAGAGCGGGCAGTCAGGCACCTCCGGCTCGCAGCAGAGCAGCACGACCGCGGTCGGCGCGGCCGTCGCGGTGAACTGGCTGGCAGCCACCTCCACCGCCCGCATCGCGGACGCCGCGGTCGTCACCGCGACGACCGGTGCCGTCACGGTGAGGTCGCAGTTCCTGCTCCGCGCGTACGCGTTCGGCGTCGGGTCCGCGATCGACCTCGACTCGAGCGGCACGAAGGTCGGCGCGACGATCGGCCTGAACGTCCAGGACGTGCACAACACCGCGAGGATCGGTGCAGGCGCCCAGGTCACGGGTCAGACCGGGATCACGGTCGCCGCGATCCTCCCTGGCGGCGCGCGCAACGAGTTCATCGTCTGGTCGTTCGCCGCAGGCGGAGGCAAGAGCACGTCGGTCGCCGGAAGCGCGGCCGTGCAGATCCTGCTGCTGACGACCGAGGCCAGCGTGGGCGCGGGCGCCGATCTCGACGCCCCGGCCGGAGGCATCGCGGTGAACGCGGATCAGTCGATCGGCCTGCAGAACCTGGCGATCTCGGGTGCCCTGTCGACCGACTCCGGCTCGGCGATCGGCGGCGCCTTCCTGGTCAACTTCCTCGAGGTGAGCACACGGGCTTGGATCGACTCGACCGTCGTCGCACCGACGACTGTGGATGCGACCGGCGCGATCGCCGTGACGGCGAACAGCACCCTGGTTCCGCTCGTCCCCGAGGTGCCGGATCCCATCAAGGGCAAGATCGACTGGCTGACGCTCACGAACGTCGCGATCGCGGGAGCGGCGAGCTCGGGCGGCGCAGCCGTCACCGGAGCATTCAGCGTCAACATCCTGAACTTCTCGACACGCGCCTGGATCGGGAACGGGGCCGACATCAATCAGGCAGGCGCCGTGGGCGGCGCCGGCCAAGACGTGACAGTGCGCGCAGAGGACGACCTCGAGGTCGTCGACGTCGGCGGCACGCTCGCGCTGAGCAAGGACTCGGCCGGCGTCGGCATCACGGTCGTCGTCGAGGTCTCGAACTCCGACGTCCGGGCCTGGATCGGCGACAGCTCCTCCGTCCGCGCGGGCGGCTCGGTCGTGGTGGAGGCCGTCTCCTCCGAGGACTGGTTCGTCCTCGCCGTCGCCGGCGCCGCGAGCGCCGGCTCCGTCGCCGCCACTGGATCCGTCCTCGTCCTGGTCTCGAACCAGGGCGGATCGTCGCCGCAGACGCTCGCCGCGATCGGCGACTCGCTCGTGGACGCACTGGACGACATCACCGTGCACGCAGAGAAGACGACGACAGCCGACCTCGCGAGCGGCAACCTCTCGGTGTCCACGAGCGGCGCCGGCGTCGGCGCCTCCGTCGCCGTCGTCGTCCGCGACAACCATGTGACCGCCCGGATCGATGACGGCGCAGACGTCCGGGCACGTGACGACCTCACGGTCGAAGCCGAGCAGACCGGCGACTACCTGCTGCTCGCCGTCGGCGGAGCCGGCGGACAGTCCGCCGGTGTCGGCGGCTCCGTCACCATCACCGTCCTCGACGATACGACGACCGCCGAGATCGGCGACAGCGCCCGCGTCAACTGCGTCGGCGTATCGTGCACGAACGCCGGACCGACGCTCACGCAGGACGTCATCGTGCGTGCATCCGATGAGGTCGACCTGCTCGCCCTCGCCGGCGTCCTCGCGGTCGGCGGCACGGCGGGTGTCGGTGTCGGTGTCGACGTGCAGGCGGTGACGAAGACGACTGCCGCCTCGATCGGAGCGTCGAGCATCGTGCGGGCCAACGGCGACATCGTCGTCGATTCGGCATCGCGCGACGACTTCAAGTCGATCTCGGTCGGCGGGGGCGGTGGTGGCACCGCCGCTGTCAACGTCAACGTCACGGTTCCGGTCATCACGATCACCACGACCGCCACCGTCGGCGCCTCCGCGGACCTCCGCGCCGGGGGCAACGTCATCGTCTCGGCCGATTCGGCCCTCACCCTGTTCTCCATCGCCGGAAACATCTCGGTCGCCGGCACCGCCGCGGTCGGGGCCGGCGTGGCAGTCCCGGTCGTGACCAAGACGACGACCGCGACGATCGGCGCGAACGCCAGAGTCACCGCCCTCGCCCTCGCCGGACACATCTCGCACGCGACCGTCAACGCGGGCAGCTACGCGACCGCCGGGACGGATACCCGCATCGATCCCCGTGGCACTCTCGGCGGCTGGCCGGTGCCGTTCCCCGGCAGCCCGTTCGACGGCAAGGGGCTGCAGGCAGACGGGACGACGATCAACCTCGGATACAACCACGGCTTCAAGTACGGCCAGCAGGTCATCTACGACGCCGGAGGCGGGGCCCCGATCACGGGTCTCACCGACGGCGGCACCTACTTCGTGATCCCGGTCTCGGCGACCGCGATCCAGCTGTGCACCAAGCGCGGCCCTCCGCTCTCGCCGGGTTCCAGCGAGTTCTCCTGCGCGCCCGGCTTCGCGGTCACCGGACTCTCGCTCCCCGTCGGCGTCATCATGGGGGAGAACCACCGGTTCGTCCCGACCACCGAGCCCGGCGTCGCCTCCGATGTCTCGGCCAGGTTCACCGCAGAACGCGCCGTCCACGTCGGCTCCAACCACATCGTGCTCCCGTACGTGCTCTACGAAGACGACGGCACCACCCCGCTCGTCCTGAAGAACGGCGACCCCGTCGTGTACAGCGCCGGCGGAGGCACCCCGATCGGCGGACTCGTCGACGGACAGACCTACTACTTCTTCACGGCGAACCCCGCCGACAGCGTCGACCTCAGCCACGTGCAGCTCGTGCGCACGAAGTGCGAGGCGACAGGCAAGAAGGAAGACTGCAACACCCCGGCTGACATCGCGCGCGGAACCCCCATCGACTTCACGTCGACCGGCAGCGGACGCTCGCACAGCCTCGTGCCCTCGGGCATGCTGCCCGCAGGACCCGGCTCCGAGGTCGGACCGCAGATCATCACCCCGCCCGTGAGAGGCGGCTTCGGCGGCGTCGCGGTCACGGCTTCCAACAGCGACTACCTCGGCTCGATCGGCATCGCGGCCGGCGGCGCCGGTACGGCGGCCGTGAGCCTCTCCGGCTCGATCGCGGTCGTGACCGTGCACACCACGGCGACGATCGGATCCGGCGCCAAGATCAACTGCGCCGATGCCGATATCGCCTGCGCCGCCAACAGCGGCTCGGCGGACGGCAGCCAGTCGGTCCTCGTCTCGGCGGTCAACAGCTTCCGCACCCTCGGCATCGCGGCATCCATCGCGATCGGCGGGTCGGCCGGCGTCGGCGCCTCCGTGGCCGTGCGGGTCGTCGAACTGCACACGAACGCCTCGATCGCGTCCAATGCGGTCGTCAACGCCCGGAACAACATCGAGATCCGAGCGGATGCCCGCACCGCGGTCGTCTCCGTCAACGCCGCCGCCGGCGGCGGCACGGTCGGCGTCGCCGGGACCGTCGGCGTGACCGTGATCAAGGAATTCACGAACGCGTTCACCGGAACCGGGGTGACGCTGCGGGCCGACAACAACTTCGGTGTCTTCGCGAACGGCGCCTCGCAGCTCATCCTCATCACCGCCTCGATCGCCGCAGGCTACGTCGGGGTCGGCGTGGGTGTGGGCGTCGCGGTCATCGAGAAGACCACGCGCGCCTTCCTCGGGCAGAGCAACACCGTCATCGTGAAGGCGCTCGGCGGTGGACTCACCGGCGTCGCGAGCGGCCCGGTCGGCGCGAACGGGTTCCCGACCGCGACGCTCCGCGGGCTCGCGGTGCAGGCGCAGTCGACAGAGAAGCTCTTCGGTCTCGTGGCGGGTGTCGGCGCGGGTTTCGTCGGCGTCACCGCCAACATCGGCGTCAACGTCTTCACGGTCATCACGAGGGCGTACCTCGATCTCGGCACAACGGTCAACAAGGGCGCGGGCACGATCGTCGGCGGTGTCGACGACGCACAGGCCGTCGCGGTCGTGGCGACCGACCTGTTCGACTCGCTCACATTCGCGGGCGGCGTCGCCGGCGGCTTCGTCGGCGCCTCCGGCGGCATCGACATCGGCGTCGCCTCGATCACGGTGAACGCCTACCTCGCGACCGGGACGGACGTCTGGGCGAAGGGCGATGTGCGGGTGAACGCCCTCGCGATCAAGCACGTGCAGTCCTATGCCGTCTCGATCGGCGGCGGCTTCGTCGGCGTCGCCGGCGCCGTGTCGGTCTGGTCGATCGGCACCGCACCCACAGCCTCGTATTCGAACGATGCCAACGGCCCGCACCGCGGCGCGTGGTCGAACACCGTGTCGTACACGACGGGCGACGTCGTCACCTTCGGCGGCAGCACCTGGGTCGCGAAGGGCAACAGCCTGGGCGTGCAGCCCGGCACCGATGCCGCCAAGTGGCAGCAGGATGCCCCGAAGACCGCGACGGACGGCGAGGGCACGAGCGGACAGCACCAGGCCGACCAGGTCGCGTCCGGCAACGGCAGCGACGCGCCGGCTCCCGCCTGGAGCAATGCGACCGCGTACTCGAAGGGCGACTACGTCACCTTCGACGGAACCCGGTATCAGGCCACCGCCGACATCCTCGCCGGGGCGGCGAACCCGGAGAGCAACAGCGACTGGTATGCCGTCAAGGACGGATGGAAGTCGGCTCTCGACGGCGCCCCGAGCGACGGGACGGCCGCCTTCGTCCTCGGCGCGGCATACGCCGCCGGCGACTACGTCAGCTTCGGCGGTCACAGGTACCGCGCGAAGGTCGCCATCGCCAACGCGAACATCGCCCCGAACATCGACACCACACGCTGGGCGAACGCCGACAGCGACTACCGGTTCCGGGTGTTCGGAGGAGCTGCGGCATCCGACACCAGTGTCAGCGGCTCTTACTCCGAGTCCAGCCCGACATCCGACCAGTTCACCCAGCCGGCCCCGCCCTCCGGCGTCTCCGCAGGCATCTACGGCACCGTGCGCTCGATGCTCGCCGATGTTGAGGTCGTGGCCCGTGAGGTGCTCGACGTGTTCGTCCTCGCCGGCGCCGTCGCCGGCGGTGCGGGGGCGATCGGCGCCGGCATCGCGATCATGACCATCGCAGGCAACGTCGACGCGGGGATCTTCGGCGGCGCGGTGGTCTCGGCGGGCGGCGCGGTGCGCGTGACCGCCGAGCTCGATGAGGACGTCACGATCATCGCCGTGACCGGCGCGGTCGGAGCGGTCGCCATCGCCGGACAGATCCTGGTGCTCACAGACTCCTCGGCCACGAAGGCGCACATCGATGCGACCGCGGCGGTCACGAAGGCCGCCGGCGGCATTGCAGTCAGCGCCGACTCCGACAAGACCGTCGCCGGATACGCGGTCGGCATCACGATCGCCCTCGGCGCGATCGGCGCGGCGATCTCGGTCATCGACATCAGCGGCGACACCCAGGCGCTGATCGGCCAGGGCGGCACGGTGGCGATCGGAGCGGGCGGGGCGATCGGCGGCATCCAGGTCACCGCGACCGACCACTTCGACCCGACGTCCTGGGCTGTCGGCGTCGTCGCCGGCGCCGGCATCGCGCTCGGCGGCATCGTCTCGGTCATCGAGTACTCGGGCACGACCCGCGCGGCCTCGTTCACCACGGGCGGCGTCGTCGTCTCCGGCGGCGTCCAGGTCATCGCGACCGGCGACCGCAAGAAGATCTCCGGCAGCACCTTCAACGTCACGGTCGGCGCGTTCTCGTTCGGCTTCACGGTCGTGATCGCGACCAGCGATCGCGACACGGAGGCGGAGCTCGGCGGCTCGGTGAACACCTCGGGCGCCGTCGTCGTCAAGGCCGACGCGACCAACGTCGTGCGGGCGTACGCCCCCGGTATCGTCGGCGGCGTGGCTGGCGTGGCCGCGATGATCCCGATCGCGACCGTCTCCGGGCACACCACGGCGACGGTCAGCGGCACCATCGCCGGATCCTCCAGCGCCACGGTGCACGCCCTCGCCGAGAACCGCGCGGAAGCCGAGGTCATCATCGCCGGGATCTCGGCCGCCTTCGCCCTCAGCGTCGCGTACGCCAGGGCCGTCGTCGCCGACACCGCCGACGTCGTCGCCCACGTGACCGCGGCCGGCTCGATCGCCTCCTCCGGTGCGGTCGCCGTGACGGCAGGCCTCAAGGGCGCGAACCTCAGGAACGAAGCACTCTCGATCGGCCGGATCGTGTCGATTGCGGCAGGAGCCTCGATCAGCCTCTTCTTCACCGAGGCGTACATCGGCGGGGCGGTGCAGGCGATCCTCGACGGCGACGTGACGGGTTCCACGTCCGTCGCGGTGAGCGCCGTCGGCAAGAACCTCGCCAAGGCGGACGGCATCGTGGTGGCGGCATCCGCTGCCGTCGGCATCGCCGCGAGCGTGCTCTCCGCCGTCATCGGCAGCGGCGCCGACGTCGAGGCGCTCTCCCGCGACGGGAACGACGACCAGATCATCTCCAGCAGCGGCGCCATCTCGTTCACCGCATCGAGCGGCAACGAGGCGCGCGTGACGACCGGCATCGGCGCCGGCGGCGGGCTGTTCGGCGTCGCCGTCTCGGTGCCGTCGGCGACAGTCGCGGGCGGCACGACAGCCTCGGTCGAGGGCGACCTGACCGCGGGCTCCGCCGGGGTGACTGTGTCTTCGACGAGCGCGAACCGCGCAGTCAGCGAGGTCGTGATCGTGACCATCGGCGGCATCGGCTCCGCCGCCGTGAACGTGGCCGACGCACGGGTCACCGCCGCGGCAGTCACGTATGCGCTCGTGCTCGCGAACTCCCAGGTGAGTGCGCCGGCGGGCGCGGTGCTGGTGAGTGCGACCTCGATGAACAGGGCCACCGCCTCGACGACCGCCGTCGGCGCCGGCATCGGCGTCAGCCTCAGCGTGCAGAAGAGCATCGCGTACGCCGACGGGCCCACGAAGGCATCCTTCGACGGCGACATCCCGAGCACCGGCACCAAGACCGCGAGCCTCACCGTGCAGGTCCGCGCACGCAACCAGGCGATCTCCGACGTCTTCGTGCTCACCGTGTCGCTCGGCCTCGCCGGCACCGGCGTGCTCTCCGACGCGCGCGCGGGAGGCGACGCCGACGCGGTCGTCGACGTGAACGCCGCCGTGAACGTCGCCGGCGCGATCCTGATCGATGCGCAGACCACCCTCGCCGACGGGCAGCACAACTACGCGCGCAGCGTCGTGAACGGCGGCTCTGCCGGTGGCATCAGCGCGGGCCTGGTGAGCGCGGACGCCACCGTCAGCGGCTCCGTCCGCGCCAAGCTCAACGGCGCGGTCGCCGGGTCCGGCTCGATCACGATCAACGCCGACGCCACGATGCTCGCCGACGCGGACAGCACCTTCGTCGGCATCGGCCTCCTCACGCTCTCCGGCACGCAGACCTCGGCGGTGGTGTCGGCCGACACCGTCGCCGGCGGCGACAGCGGCACGGCCTTCACGAACGGTGCCTTCGTCGTCACCAGCGACTCCACCTACACGGCCACGTCGAGCTCCGACGGCCCGACGGTCGGGTTCCTCACCATCGACGTGAAGATGCCGTTCGCCCGGGTGAGCGGTGCCACGAAAGCCAGCTACCTGGGCCAGGTCACCGGCGGCACCTCGGCCTCGGCGATCTCCCACTCGCACAACGGCGCCACCGCCGACGCCTCCGACATCGTCGCCGTCGGCATCGTCGCCGTGACCGTCGCGTACGCGCTGGCCGAGGTCAGCGCGACGACCGAGGCCGCCATCGGCGGAGCCCTCGTCGGATCCGGAGCGGTGACGGTCACCGCAGTCTCCGACGACAATGCGACCGCAGCGGCCGGCGGCGGCGTCGGCGGCGGCCTCAGCGTCGCCCTCCTGCAGCCCGACGCCCGCGTCAACGGCATCACCCGGGCGTTCGTCGGCAACGGCAAGACGGTCAACGCCGGCTCGCTCACGATCACGTCGACGGCGACACCGGACGCGAAAGCCGAGGCGAAGATGGTCGGGATCTCCGCCCTCGCCAACGTGCTCGTCTCCGGCCCGCGCGCGTCCGTGGGCGGCACCACGGAGTCGTACATCGGATTCGACGAGACCGTCGCCCTCGGCTCGGGCGCAGCCACCCTGAACGCGACCCGCACCGCGCACGCGACAGCCATCGGCACCAACATCTCGGCGGCACCGATCGACATCTCCTTCGTCGACCTCGAGGCGACCACGAGCGGCACGATCGCCGCCTTCATCGACGACCGCGCCGACGTCACCGCCGGCAGCGTCTCGCTCACGGCTGGCGGCACCAGCTCGCCGCAGGCATCCACGGCGGCGGCCGGCATCCGGATCATCGGGGTCTCCGGCTCGCAGACCCGCGCCACCGACTCCACGACCGTCGTCTCGCGCATCGGCCCCGCCGACGGCATCTCCTCGGTCGATGCGACCGACCCGACCTCGGTCGTCACGACCGGCGGGGGAGTGACGGTCACCGCGCAGTACACCTCCACGCCGCTCGCGACCTCGTCGGCCTTCGGGTTCAGCCTCGGCTTCGCGGCTGCGATCGTGAAGGTCACCACGAGCTCCACCCCGACGGTGCTCGCGTACCTCGGCGACGACGCGCAGGTCACCGCGAACGGCGGCGGCGTCACCTTCACCGCCGCAGCCATCGCCGTCTCCATCGCCGACGCGAAGGGCTTCGGCGCGTCGCTCGGATTCGATGCGGGCCTCACCTCGACGCATGCGGTGCTGACACCCACCGTCAAGGCGTACACGGTCGGCGGCGGATCGCTGAGCGGCCAGAACGTCTCGCTGATCGCCCGCGTGAACGTCGACCAGAACGGCAACACGATCTCGCCGAGCTACACGTTCTCGAACATCAACGACGCGAGCAACACCACGTCCGACGTGCTGACGACGGTCGCACCGGCCTTCGCGCGGGTCAGTCTCGGGTCGATCGGACTCGCCGCGGGCGTCGCCGGCGGCTTCTCCGAGGCGAAGAACTCGCCGACCGTGGCGGCCGGAGTCGGCGGCGGCACACAGGTCAGCGCATCCACCCTGCTCACGGTCCTCGGCCGGGCGTTCGGCGATGCGCAGGTCGACGCGCTGGCACTT
Source organism: Microbacterium sp. SD291 (assembly GCF_017355365.1). Lineage (GTDB taxonomy): Bacteria > Actinomycetota > Actinomycetes > Actinomycetales > Microbacteriaceae > Microbacterium. Next base: position 14,668 of record NZ_JADIJR010000001.1, read on the forward strand.
CCGACCGTCGGCCTCCTCGCCGGCATCGGCGTGGTCGAGGGCACGGTCACCTCCGGCGGGACGGTCGACGCCTACTTCGACGGCATCTCCGGAACCATCGCCGCGGCATCCGTCACCGCCCGCACCGACGCGCACCCGCGCGTACAGGGCCGGGCGGCGGGCGGCGGAATCGGCGCAGGCGTCTCGGTCGCAGACCTCGACGCCACGGCATCCGTCACGACGCGCTCGCGTGTCGGCGGGAACCTTCAGGCATCCGGGGCGATCACAGTCCTCGCCGACGCCCGCATCAAGGTGACAGCCACCTACAAGGCACTGCAGATCTCGGGCTTCGTCTCTGCAGTCGCAGGCGCCGTCACCGCGACCGACAGCAGCACGACGGCGGCGTCGATCTCCGGAATCGGACGCGTGTACAGCACCGGCGCCTCGGCATCCGTCCTCGCGCACCACAACTACAGCGGAGGATTCCTCGGCAACCGCGTCTTCGCCTCCGCGAGCGCGACGACGGTCTCGCTCCTCCTCGCGATCAGCGACGTGTCGATGCTCGCCACCGCGATGGCGACGACGACCGCCACGGTCGAGTCCGGCGCGACCCTCGCCGCACCGTCCGGCACCGCGGCGCTCAGGGCGCTCTCGCACAACGAGGCGAAGGCGGTGTTCGAGCGGGTGCAGGGCGGCCTCGCGAGCATCGCCCCCGACGCCAACCCGACCGCCGACGTGAAGGGCGTCACCCGTGCCGACCTCCTCGGCCACGTCCGCGTCGGCACCGCGAGCGGCGCGAGCCTCCTCGACGTCCTGGCCAAGGCCGACGATCTCGCGTTCGCCGGGATGGAGAACGCGGGCGGCGGCGCCCTGTCGATCAGCGACTCGTCCTCGACCTCCAAGGGCACGCCGACCGTGGCGGTCACCCTCGGCGGCGCGGCGTCCGTGATCATCGCCTCCGGAGCGATCTCGGCGAAGGCCGAGAGCCTCAACGACTCGGATGCCGCGACCACCAGCGGGACGGGAGGCCTGCTCAACATCAACCTGTTCGGGGCGACAGCGACGATGACCCCCACGGTCTCCGTGCTGATCACCGGCGGCGCCTCGATCCGCAGCAACGGGCTCATCACGATCGATGCGACGAACAACCAGCCGCCGCCGCCGAGCTCGGACGGCACCTTCGACGCGGGCACGGTCTCCGGCAACACGATCACGTTCGCCCTTCAACACAACGCCTTCACCGGCCAGCTCGTGGCGTACGACACGCAGGGCAACGGCGCCCAGATCGCCACAGGCCTCCAGGGTCGCAGCCTCAACGTCATCGTGACGGGTGCGAATTCGCTGCAGCTCGGCCTCGAGGCCCTGTTCGACGATCCGGGCACCCCCGGGATCGTCGAGGGGAACCTCACGATCGACCCGGTGACCGACATCATCGACTTCGGTCAGTCGCACCACTTCCAGACCGGGGACCTCGTCTTCTACCAGCCGGTCGGCAGCGCCATCGGCGGGCTCCCCGCCGGCACCTACAAGGTGTACCGGATCGACGCGACCCGCCTGAAGCTGCAGCTCACCGGCGTCGACGTTCTGAACGCCCCCCAGGTGATCGTCTCCGGCGACATCGACGGCACCGACAACCGCATCGCCGGCGGCTTCACGAACGGTCAGTACGTCACCTACCACACGGCCCCACCGGCCGGATCGTTCTCCTCGGTCGCGGTGAGCGGGAACACGATCAACGTCAGCCTCGACCAGGACGGCAACAGTACGATCGACGACACCGTGCCCTCGAGCGGCACACCGGTGCAGTACGTCGCGACCGATGCGTCGAAGGCGATCGGCGGTCTCAGCAGCGGTAGCACCTACTACGTGATCCGCGTCGACGGCCAGCACCTGCGTCTCGCCACCACCTACTGCCGGGCACGCGGCATCGCCCTCGGTGCAAACGGGGTCTGCAACAGCTCCTTCTCCGGCGGCGTCGGCGGCGACGACGGCGCCGTCGGCAGCGCATCGGTCGTCGCGATCAGCCTCACCCCGAACACGACACCCGCATACGCGGCCGTCGGGCACTTCCTGCACGCGGTGACCGACTTCGAGATCGGCAACCTCGACGACGGACACGGCTACTACGTCGTCGGGGCGAACGGCTCGACCTTCCAGCTCTCGCACACACTCGGCGGCGGCGCCATCGACATCTCGGACGGCGGCGGATTCCCGCACATCTTCCGCCTCGAGGGCGTCGACCTCACCGGCAGCGGCAGCGGGATCCAGCGCCTCATCCTCCAGATCGGCGCCACCAGCGGCATCCAGCGGCTGAACGGCATCGGAGGCCCCTCGGGCGCTGCCAGCTCCAACGACGGGGTCGTGTCCGCGACGGCCGCGGGCGGTGGCGGCGGCGCCATCAACGTCTCGACCGCGAGCTCGAGCGCGACGACCACGGTCACCGTGAGCGTGACGCTGCAGACCGGTGCGACCATCGTCGGCGACGACGTGACGATCACCACGCACGCCACCGCGCAGGCCAAGGGCATCGCCGGCAACGCGGGCGGCGGGGCGATCTCCATCGGCGATTCGGATGCTCGGGCCACGACGATCGTCGACAACGACATCGCGATCTCCTCCGGCGTCACCATCACGGCGACCGACGACCTCACGATCGCCGCCCACAGCGACCTGCGGCCCAAGGTCGTCGCCTCGACGCAGCAGGGCGGCCTCGTCGGCGGCTCGTTCGGCTCCACCGACGCCCGCGCCGGATACTCCACCAAGACCACCACGAACGGCACCCTCGTCGCGGGAGACCGGCTCGCCGTCGAGTCGCACACGTCGTTCGACGGATTCTCCGACTCGGTGGCCGATGTCGGCGGCCTCGGCGCTTCCGCGGAGACCGATGCGAACGTGCTCATCGGCACGGGCTCCGACGACGCCGACACCCTCACCGAGGCAGGCGGCGCGCTGACCGGCCGTCACGTGAAGGTCGGCGCGTTCGTCGACTCGGCGAAGGCCTATGCGCACACCTACACCTACGCGATCGCGCTCGGCGCCGACTCCGACGCCGACTCCGAGATCAATGTCGACGGCTTCACCCGCACCACGCTGCTCGCGAACGTCACGATCACCGGGCACGTCGACACGGCGATCCTCGCCGAGTGGCGCGGCGTCGACTTCAACTCCGACGCGTTCGCCGAGTGCGACTGCGGCGGCGGCGACACCGACTCGTATGCGCGCATCTACCCGACCCTCGAGGCGAAGGTCGTCGGCCGCAGCCTCGCAGTGATCACCACGTCGGATCTGACCGTGCAGGTCAACGACCAGATCAACCGGATGCGGCGGCACGCCAGCACCTCCGGCGGCCTGCTCGACTTCGGCAACGACGGCGACGAGGAGGGGAACAACTCCGCACTGCGGCGCGAGATCTTCTGGGAGGTCCGGGTGATCATGCTCGGCGAGCCCAACCCGATCCTCGAGGTCGACGCCAACGGCGCCATCACGGCCATCGTCAACGTGCGCGTCTGCGACGATGCGGGACACTGCTACGAGGACAACCCGTTCACTGACACCCACACGCAGGGAACCCTGACCGGAACGACGATCACCGTCGACGACATCGTCTACGACCACGGCGCCAGGGCCCGGTTCCTCGCGAACGACCTGTCTCTGATCGGCGGGCCCGACGGCAACGTCTGGGGCGGCGTCGGACGCTTCGAGTTCCAGCAGACGTGGGACTTCGTGCGCATCATCAACGCCTCCAGCCTCAACCTCGTCACGAACATCATCGACGTCGTGAACACGCAGAACCCGCCGCGCATCGACATCCGCGTCGACGAGATCTGGAACAACGGCGCCGCAGCGAACGCGTCCCTCTCCGAGAACGACCCGAACACGACGTTCGACTTCGACATCGAGTACACCTTCCCGCCGACCTTCGTGCGGATCCACAACACGTGCGCGTTCACCTGCCCGGTGCGCAACCCGTTCATCCGCCTCGACGACTACATCGAGAACCCGCTGGGCGAGACCGAGATCTGGGGCGCCTCGGGCGACATCCTCTCCGGCAGCGGCCACGAGATCATCCGCACGAACATCATCGATATCGACGCCCCGCACGGAAGCATCGGACACCAGAGCCCGACGCACCAGAACCCCGATCCGGTGCGCAACCCGATCGAGATCGAGCTCGTCCACTACCTGCACCCCGACCCCGACTTCTGCACAGGCAGCGCCCCGTGCGACAAGGTGCCCCTGGTGACCCTCGACGCGGGCAAGGACGTCGTCGTCGACCTCACGTACTTCCGCCGCACCGACACCGCGCTCGGCACGACCGCGACGGTCGTGATCGACCGCATCCGCGCCGGCGACGACGTGGACGTCGTGCTCAACGACTCGAAGAACGGCGACGGGAAGAGCGCACTGGTGCTCGTCGTGGTCGACCTGTACGAGCCCGCCGCCACCTCGACGTACTACGGCTTCGCGTTCCCCTCGACCTACGCACCCGCGATCAACGACGGCAATTCCATCGAGCGAGGCGGCTGCGCGGGCGCCTACCCCGGCGACTGCGGCACCGGATCCGGCCAGTACGAGACCCACTTCCGCCCGGACGTCTCCGACGCCGACCTCGCGCACATCCTCCGCGCGCTCGGCACCGACGACGACGGCGAGATCGACTCGACCTACGACTTCACCGAGGTCCGCGCCGGCGACGACATCGACATCTGCCACGTCACCACCGGCGGCGAAGAGCCCAAGACCTGCTTCACGACGGCCATCGACAGCGCGGCGCACACGGCATCCGCCGACAGCACGCCGGACACCCGGATCGACATCGTCGTCAGCACCGACGTCGCCTGGACGGGCGGAGCGCACAGCGGCCCGGTAGACGACCCTGGGATGCTCGTGAACGTCGCGCAGATCTTCATCCGCACCGACGGCGACATCACCGCCACGGAGCTCGCGGGCGACATGCTGGTCGGCCACATCCACTCCACGAACGGCGACGTCGAGCTGCACTCGCCGATGCGCATCCTCGACGCCGACGGCCGCGCCACGATCGACGTCACCGGCATCAACATCACCATGCACGCGGGCGAAGACGGCGGCAGCGGCGGCATCGGACTGCCGAGCGATTGGCTCGAGATCGACACCGCGGTGCTCGACCCCACCTGGGACGACGTCTCCGACGGCGTGCTCCGGGCCTACGACGTCGACGGGGACGACGCGCTGACGGCCGGCATCCACCTCGATGAGCTCACCGGCGACATGCCGATCTGGGAGGTCTTCACCGCTGGCAGCACGACGGTCATCACCGGCAACGTCTCGCTGCGGACGGTCGGCGGCTCCATCCTGAACGCCAAGGTCGACGAGACCCAGGACAACGTCCGCGGCGACACCGTCGACATGGACGCGAACGGCGGCTCCATCGGCCTGCAGTCCAAGGACATCATGGTGGACTCCGGTCGTGCGCCACCCTTCGGCTGCACGTACCTCAACTGCGGCAACAACCCCGTCACCGGGACCTCCGACCCGGCCCTCGCCGCCACCGGCGACGACGTCGGACTCGAAGCCACCGGCGGCATCCACTACACAGAGACCGACTCGTATCTGCGGCTCGTGCTCGCGCATTCCCTCACCGGGAACATCCGCATCACCGTCCGTGAGACGGCGGAGCTGGACGAGGACCTCTACCTCATCCACAGCGGCACCGCGCGGTTCGCCGAATCGAGCACCCGCGGACCGAACTCGGACGCCGACGCCCCGCGCGTCGTCCCGAACGGCACGATCTTCGCCGAGACCGGCAGCGTGGAGCTGCGGGTCGGCGACGACGTCACCCTGCACCAGAACAGCCAGATCCTCGCGAACCTGTCTATCGACATCCGCGGCGACTTCGGCAACGCCGACACCGGCGGCATCGGCTCCGAGTACGGCACTTCGATGATCCTCCGCGGGCGCCTCATCGCCGACTGCGTCGTCACCGCCGGCGGCCCCGGAGACGAGCCGATGGGCGGCTGTGCTCCCACCACCGCGAACCCCGTGGCCGGCCGCCAGACGAACGTATGGGGCGGCGGCGACGTCGACACCATCCAGCTCGGCGATCCCTCGGGTCTGGACACCGCCCAGCCCGGCGCGAAGACGACCTGGGGGAGCGCCGGCTACATCTTCCTCGGCGCCAAGACCGTCGTGCACGGCAACGCGACCTCCGCCTCGGGCACTGCCGACGGCGAGGACGAGATCACCGTCTGGTTCCTGCAGTCCATGAACGTCGTGACCAGCCCGACCGGCCTGCAGTCCGGAGTCGGAGCCGGCCACACGCTCACGCTCGACGGCCAGGGCGAGACCGACCACTACGCCGTCTACACGAACGGCAGCCACGGCAGCATCCGCAACTACGTCATCAACGTCCTCGACACCGGCCCCGCGAGCGACGGCGTCGACGAGCTCGACGTGTTCGGCTACGACAACACCGCCGCCGGCTTCAACGGCCCGAACGGCGCCACCGACGACATCTGGCTGCTGCGGGCCCTCACCTGCATCGACAACCAGTCGCCGTTCGCACTGAACGCCGGAGTCCCGGCAACCTGTGCGACGCCGAGCGAGCAGGCCGATCACCCCGCCTTCATCGCCCTGCTCGCGGGCAACGGCAACCCCGACGGCGGCATCGGCCTCTACCGAGACCGCATCCAGGGCAACGAGCCGAGTGCCATGGTCCAGCGGATCAACTACGATCGCGCCCTCAACGGCCGGATCACCGTCTTCGGCATGGCTGGCAACGACGCGTTCTACGTCGACGACACGCAGGCCACCATGACCCTCGACGGCGGCGCGGGCAACGACTCCTTCCAGATCGGCCAGATCTTCGGCACGCAGCGCGACAGCCAGGCCGCGCCGGACGGCGGCGGTCTGCTCACGGCGGACACGTTCCCGTCGCTCGTGCCGACGACCCGCGGCTGGCTCAGCCCCGGCGCCCACGCACCGCTGCTCGCCACCGGGGGCACCGGCAACGACCGGTTCATCGTGTACTCGAATCAGGCTGAGATCCAGCTCAACGGCGACGACGACAACGACCTGTTCATCGTGCGGGCCTTCGCGATCGCCGCCGTCTGCGACACGAACGCCGACAGCATCGCCGGCTGCGGGCTCACCGACGTCGACTACCGGCCCGCGGGCGGCGTGTTCCCGCAGGACGCGGCCGACGGTGCCGACGACGGGCAGTGCGTCCTCTCCGGCGGCTACGTCCGCTACGACAACAACGGCGACAACGTCTGCAACAACGCCGACGCGCACATCACGTACAGCCACGCGGCCGGCAGCAACGTCGACCTCGACCACACCATGTGGCAGGACGACGTCATCCCGCTCGACGCGAACGGCGTCGCGGTGCCGGTGATCGGCCTCGGCTTCTCCACGAACCGGCCGCTCGACATCCGCGCCGGCGGCGGTGAGGACGAGGTCCAGTACAACGTCAACGCCCCCGTCAACGTCGACGGCGGCACAGGGTTCGACAAGCTCGTGGTGCTCGGCACCGAGTTCGCCGACGACTTCGTGATCACCGACAGGGCGATCTACGGGGCGGGCCTGAACGTCAAGTACTCGACGATCGAGATCATCGAGGTCGACGGGCTCGAGGGCGACGACCAGTTCTTCGTCCTCTCCACCGCATTCGGGGTCGCCTACCGCGTCATCGGCGGGCTCGGCTCCGATCAGATCTCGGTCGCCGGCGACGTCACGGCCGACATCGTCACCCGCGAGCTCGAGGGTCTCTCGGGTGCCGTCGACCACATCGTGCTCTCCGACGACCCGCGCTACGACGGCATCGTCGTCGACGGTGTCCCGTACAACCTGGCCACACCGCAGTCGGGCGTCGTGGTGATCAAGGAGCAGGGCTCGTCCACGAGCGTGCGCGAGGGCACCACCGGCGGACCCATCACCGAGCGCGACTTCTACACCGTCGAGCTCAGTCACGCTCCGACCTCGAACGTGTACGTGACGGTGTCCGCCGCGCTCTCGCCCGACGAGGAGGCCCGCGACACCTTCGACAACCCGACCGGGTTCGGGCTCACCGACGGCGAAGCCGACACGATCTGGCTGTGCGTCGACACCTTCCCGTACGGCGACCAGTGCAACGGCATCGGCGACTTCCAGCGGCACTACGTCCGAAACGGTGTCCTCGTCGACGAGGCGGGCCGCGCGGTGGTGCTGGCGTTCGACGCCGGCAACTGGAACGCGCCGCAGCGCGTGTACGTCAGGGCGTTCGACGACCTCCGCTCCGAAGGCGACCGCACGGTCGTGGTGCAGCACTCCGTGATCGCCGCCGACCCCATCGCCGATTCCGAGTTCCACGGTGCCGCCGTGCGCCAGGTCAACGTCCGGGTGTACGACGACGACACCCCCGGCGTCTACGTCACGCACGTCGAGCCCTCCGCCGCCTGCACCTCGAACACCGCGAACTGCGTCCTCGACGACCGCGGCATCGTGATCGAGGGCGCACCCCTCGACCAGCGTCTCGACGAGGTGCTCGTGCAGCTCGCGAAGGACCCGGGCGCGCTGACCATCACGGTCAGGATCACGATGGATGCCGACTCGCAGCGCATCCTGCAGATCCTCGATCCCGGTCTCGGCTCCCGCTGGACGAAGATCGTCGACGCGGTGCTCGGCACGTACTACCTGCTGACCTTCGACGGCACGAACTGGAACATCCCGGTGCGGCTGATCCTGCAGGCGCGGAACAACCCCGAGCCGGGAGACCCGACGACAGCGGTCATCACGTGGGGACAGGAGTTCGCGACCACCTCCTACCGGTTCCCGAACCTCCGCTCTGGCGCGCAGCGCAGCGACGTCCTCGTGTACGACGACGAGACGGCCCAGGTCGTCACGATCCCGACCGGAACCGACACTGTCGTCGTCCAGTGCGGCGACGCCGCCTGCTCGATCCCCGGCCTCACCGACGGCTACTGGATCCGCCTGACCACGACGCCCACCGGCACGGTGCGGGTCATCATCACGCCGGACGGACTCGTCGACGTCGTCTCGATCGGCGGCACCGCCGTCGCCCCCGTCGACTACGTGGAGATCGGCGGCGACATCCCCTCGCGCATCTTCCTCGGCAACCTCCTCTTCGCAGGCTCCACCATCACCAGGGCGAACGGCAGCGACACCGGAAGCTTCCTCGATGAGGGACTCACCCCCGGGATGCGGGTGCGGTTCGCGGCCTGCGCCGGCACGTACACCGTCGCGACGGTCGGCGTGGACGGCAAGTCGTTCACGGTGACGACGGCACTGAGCGGATGCTCCGGCGCCAGCGTCTCCGGAACGTCGATCAACGTGCTCACGCGCCGCGGCATCTGGGACGGCCAGGCGAGCCTCGGCACCGCGATCGGCGACGACGGACTGAGCCACCACCGACTCACCAGGTCGGGAGGAGGCTGGCTCGCCGACGGGTTCCTCGAGGGGCAGTGGGTCGAGATCTGCGACGGGTTCGGCACATGCATCCGCGCGAAGATCCAGAACATCCGCGGCACCAATACGGCGCACGACCAGCAGCTCGAGTTCCGTCCGGTGTCCTACGACGACTTCGCAGCCATCAGCGGCAGCTCGTTCACCGTGGTGCGGATCGCCGCCCAGGTGACCTTCACCGCCGCAGACTGGTCCGCGGACCAGTACGTCGAACTCGAGGCCGACCTCGGCTACTACCAGCCGATCGTGCGTCAGGGCGTGAAGAACTTCCCGGCATCGCAGCACCTGCTGAGCCGGCTGCGCGGACCGCTCGCGGTCGAGGGCGGCGTCACCGGAGCCGACCGCTCGCTGGAACTCGGACTCAAGCTGCCGGGGGAGCAGGACGGGCCTCTCTTCGCGATCGCCACGCAGGCGCCCGAGTCCAAGCAGATCGACGTGCTGAACATCTACGGCGACGGCAGCGTGGCGCACAACTGGGGCGTGCTGACCTCGACGACGCTCCGCGGCCTCGGTATGGCCAAGGATCTCGACTTCGGAGCAGCATACGGCGGCGGCCAGGACGAGACCTTCGGCGAGCCTCAGGTCTTCCCCGGCGGCATCAGCTTCGGCTCCGTGTCGCTGGTGGACGGCGAATACGCGACCGACGGCGGGAAGAGCACGATCGAGGTGCTGAACCTGTTCCTCGGCTCCGGCAACGACCGACTCGACATCCAGGGCACCCTGCAGCCCGACGTTCCGGTCAAGCTCACCGGAACCGTGACTCTCGATGCCTCAGCAGGGCAGTTCGGCTCGACTCACAGGCTCTCGCGCTCGGCTCCGTTCGACTGGAAGGCGCAGGGCTTCCTGATCGGCCAGCCGGTGACGATCACGGGCATGACGGGCACCTTCCGCGTGGTCGGCTTCGGGGACGACGATCCCGACGACACGACCGACAACACGGTCATGTACCTCCAGCTGCTCTCGGGCGCTGCATCCGCCGGATCCGCCCTTCGGACCGTGATCGCCCAGGACGTCCCTGTGACCATCACGATCCCGGTCGTGATCGCCGGCGGGGCCGCAGGCGGCACCGTGACGCGCTCGTCCGGCAGCTGGTTGACCGACGGCTTCGTGGTCGGGCAGCTCGTCCGCATCGCGAACGTCACCGGTCAGTGGCGGCTGATCGGAATCTCCGCGGACGGCAGGACCCTCACGCTCGATCGAGGCGATCTGCTGCCCTCGAGCGGCCAGACGCCGCGGACGGTGTTCGTCCCCGGCCCGCACGGCGGCCTCACCGCAGTGCACGGCGGCGGGAACACTCCGATCCGCACCGTGTTCGAGATGCAGCGCAGCGCACCCGGCGCGGCACAGCTGACGGCGTTCCCGGGCGCCGGTCTCGTCCTCACCCGCCTGGACGGTCTCAACTGGGCCTTCAACGGGCTGCTCCCCGGCAGCGGCTACTACGCCGGCAACCCCTACCTGCACGCCTTCCAGCACGTTCAGCTCGTGGGGGAGAGCTTCACGAGGATGATCCTCGGCTTCCAGGACCTGCCGTTCGCGCAGTGCCCGTACGCCGACCCGTTCCCCGGCTGCGGCATGGGCTCCATCATGATCCTGAGCGGGCCACTGCCCGGAGCATCCGGAGCGCTGCCAGCCGGCACCGCCGCGACCGACGTCCGCGTCGCCGCACCGGTGAAGATCGAGGTGATCACGGCGGTGCAGGTGCGCACCTCCAGCCTCACGCGCACCGACGGAGTGAGCTGGGCCGCAGCAGGATTCAAGGTCGGCATGCAGGTGCGGATCAGCGCCTTCGCAGGACCGTTCACCGTCTCGGCCCTCGCAGGCAGCGTGATGACCTTCGCGAACACGGCGTGGGCGCCGAGCATGCACCTCGGCGCCGGAGGGGTGGCGGTCTGGGATGCCGTCACGATGACCCTCACCGCTTGGGACGAGTACATCCAGTCCGACGGCATCGCGATCGGCGGCGACATCATCACGGTCTGCAACCGCGCGGCATCCGCCCTGCTGTTCAAGGTCGCCGCCCAGCCGGACGGCATCCTCGACGACCCGGTCACGTGCGACCAGTCACGCACCGCGGGCCCCGGCTCACCGCTGGTCGTCTACGGCGACACCACTCAGGACGGCGTCTGGTACTCGGGCACCCCGGGCGACAACCTCGGCATGGAGTTCGGACCGAAGCCGTTCGACCCGTTCACGCACATCCCCGACGGCGAGAACGAGGACGACGAGTGGATCTTCGGTCTCGCGAACCCGTTCGACCACAGCGGCGACGACATCATCGACGCCTCCGGCCTCTTCGCAGACGTCGCGCCCGGGAACCTGCCCACGGTCGGCTTCACGGCCTACGGCGGCCTCGGCGACGACCTGATCATCGGCAGTCAGGCCGGCGACCACCTCGCCGGCGGGTCCGGCGACGACGAAGTCCGCGGGCAGCGCGGCGTCGACCACATCTATGGCGACTCCGGCGTCAACGTCGACGTGCTGACGCGCGCGCTGGAGATCGCGACGATCAACCGCAGCCCGCGCCCGACCGTGACGGAGGCCGGGTTCATCCCCAACGGCACGACGCTCACGCCGATCGTCGGGGGTGTCGCCGGGATCGTCGACGACCTGCTGGTCGCCGGCCACGACGTCCTCTTCGGAGAGGGCGCGCCGGGCCTCGGCCTCGGAACACTCGTCATCAACGCCGGCACGCAGCCCGAGAGCGCCCACGACGACATCGTCTTCGGCGACCACGGAGCCGTCGACCAGGACGTCGCCGACCCGAACGAGCCGGACCAGCGCCCGCAGAAGATCCAGACCACCGCGCTCTCGACGGTCATCGCGATCCGCAGCGTCAACCTCGACAAGGGCGCGGACGACATCATCTTCGGCGGGCTCGGCCGTGACGTCCTGGTCGGCGGCGCCGGCAACGACATGGCCGACGGCGACGAGTCCGACGACATCGTGTTCGGCGACGCGGTCCTCTTCGTCCGGACACCGGGCGACTGGACCAGCGGCCGGTTCCAGACGCTGTGCGGCACGCTGCTCTACAGCCGCAGCGACATCCTCACCGCCGCGAATCTGTGCAACGGCGCGCCGGTGCCCACGGAGAACACCTCCGGACATCTGCTCGTCGACGGCACGCCTCGGCCGTACCGCGACCCCGACGGCGCGCCGTGGTGGGCGGAGTACGACGTGACGGACCTGTTCCACGACTTCGCCTCCGACGCGGGCGCGAAGTGGGCGGGCACCTGGGGCAACGATCACCTCGCAGGCGGACAGGCGAACGACCTGCTGTTCGGCCAGCTGGGCGACGACGTGATGCAGGGCGACGGTGACATCGACCGCGCCTTCCGCCGCTGGATCGACGACCACACCGCCGCGATCCACGTCGGCGCCTCGCGCACCCCGCTCGGCTGCGTCGGCGCCGCCGGCTCCATGGTGTGCGACTACACCGGCGTGCTCGTGGTCGTCGCTGCGGTGGAAGCTGCGACCGACGGGCAGGACTATCTGGAGGGCAACGCCGGCAACGACGTGATCTTCGGCGGACTCGGGCAGGACGACCTCGTCGGCGGGTCGAGCGACTTCTTCAGCCTCGACACGCCCGACATGCGCCCCGACGGGCTTCCGGCGCCGAACGGCGCCTACCTGCCTGGTCACGACCGTGGTGCGGACATCCTGTTCGGCGGCGCCGGCACCCGTATCGGCATCAACGACCAGACCACGGGTGCAGGCGCCCTCGCCAGCACTCCAGGGACCGGCGGCTCCCTGGCCGACGCGACGCCCGCGAACGACATGGACGCACGCGACTCCGACACGATGATCGGCGACAACGGACGCATCATCCGGATCGTCGGCACCGCCCACGTCGACGTCAATGGGAACGCGAACACGGGGTCGATCGGCGTCGCGCCGACGCCCGGGCCGAACTACGTGACCTTCGTGTACGACGTTCACGGGGGAATCGATGCGGGCTCCCAGCGGATCGTCGTCCGGGGCGTGCACCTGCTCGACTACACGGTCGGCGGCCCCGACTACCGCCCAGAGGAGTTCGGACCCGGCGCGGGCGCCGACTGTCACGACTCGGTGACGCAGCCCGTCTGCTCGAGTGTGCTCGACACGTCGGCCGGTGCGTGGAAGACCAGCCAGATCGGCGGACGCGACGAAGTCCACGGCGAGACCGGCGCCGACACCGTGTACGGCGGCGCAGACCATGACATCCTCTTCGGAGACGCCCAGAACGACGATCTGATCGGCGGCTGGGGCAACGACTGGATCTCCGGCGGCACCGGCTCCGACGGCATCCTCGGCGACGACGGACGCATCTTCACCAGCCGCAACGCCGGATGCTCCGTCGCCTCGACCGCGATCTGCACCGAGTTCGCCGAGCCCCTCTACGGCGTCCGCCGGCTGCGCACGGTCGACCCCGACACGAAGACCAGCCAGGGCGACGTGCTGGGGGAGTACATCTACACGCCGGGCCAGGTGCAGACCGCGACCATCAACGTCGCAGGAGCCCTCGTGAAGAGCGTCGACCTCACCGTCTACAACCTGGGCCCCGACACGAACCAGAGCCAGCAGCACGTCGCCAACCAGCCGACCTTCGACGCCAACAACTCCGACGACATCATCTTCGGAGGCTGGGGAGGCGACTGGATCCACGGCGGTGCCGGCGACGACGCCATCAGCGGAGCCGAGGCGATCGGCGTCGGCGGCGCCTCGGGCTACGCGCAGCACTTCGACGCTGACGGAGACCCGATCGGCCTCGAGTACATCGACTTCGCCCACCCGTGGAACCCCGGCGACGTGCTGCACTTCGGCGCAGACACCAACCCGTGGCACGCCAACAACCACAACGAGCTGCGACTGGGTGAGTTCGTCCTGTACGACGAGTACGACCCGCGCCGCGCCATCCTGTTCGACGGCGCAGGCTCCGTCTGGCGCTGCACCTCCACGTCGCCGAGCGGCCACACCTGCACCGGCAGCGCCGAACGGGCGCTGTTCCCGAACCAGTGGTTCCTCAACAACGAGGATCTCACCGGCGACCACGTCACCGCCTGCATCGCCGTCGACAACCAGGGCAGCTGCACAGCCACGACAGGCACGCAGCGGTCCGACGGCGACGACATGATCTTCGGCGACCTCGGCAACGACTGGCTCGTCGGCGGCACCGGCAAGGACACGCTGTGGGGCGGGTGGGGCAACGATCTCCACCAGGCCGATGACGATCTGCACTCCGGCTGCGTCATGATGCAGTCCAACGGCACCTGCACGCAGACCGGCGACACCTGGCTGAACGACACCCCGGACGGCGTCAACTCGAGCTTCCAGGATCGCGTGTTCGGCGGCGCCGGCCTCGACATCCTGATCGGGAACACCGGCGGCGACCGCCTGATCGACTGGGTCGGCGAGTTCAACTCGTACATCGTGCCGTTCTCGCCCTTCGGCATCGCGACCGTGAGTCGCCAGGTGGAGCCCCAGCTGCCCGAGTTCCTGTACGCGCTCAGCAGGAGCCAGGGCGCGGATCTCACCCGCTGGAGCGACGAGGGCACGGAGCAGATCCGCAACGGCGAGCCGTTCGGCGAACTCGGTCTCATCACGCAGCACGATCACGGACAGTGGCAGACGCAGACCGGCGGCCCGACCGACCCGCAGGCGGGCAACATCCCGGGCGGGCGGCGGGACACGCTCCGCGGGTCCGACTTCAACGACGGCACGATGCAGGGCTTCGCGACGGACTCCGGTATCTTCTCGGTGCAGCAGGGCGTCCTCAAGGTCACGGCCGCGGACTCCAGCGGCGACGCGATCGCGGTCTGGTACTCCGACGCCTACAAGAGCGTCTACTACGAGCTGTCGGCGAAGATCTCGATGGACAAGCCCACCGGCGGGTGGAAGGCGAACGCCTACATCGTGTTCGACTACTTCAGCCCGACCGACTTCAAGTTCGCCGGAATCGACCAGTCGACGAACAAGCTCGTCATCGGGCAGCGCGCCAGCTGGGGATGGGCGGCACTCGCGCAGGGCACCGTTCCCGGCGGCGTGAAGGCCGGCACGTACTACGCGCTCGACGTCATCGTGAACGGGCTCGTCGTGACGGTGACCGTGAACGGCAGGAACGCGCTGTCCCACACCTTCGCCCCGCGTGTGCTGAACGGCGACCAGGTCGCACTGAACAAGGGGCTGGCCGGGTTCGGATCGGATCAGGCCAGAGGATGGTTCGACAACATCGCCCTGACCGTCATCGCGCCGGCCATCACGGTGGATCGCACCGAGTACTTCGACGGCACGCCGCAGATGCAGTCGGAAGCGCAGACCGGCACCTGGACTACGACGCAGGACGGCCGCTTCACCGGCACGGCGGATGCCACCGGCACCGCGATCTCGCTGCTCGGAGTCGTGCCGGCAGGGCACACCGGGGTGCCTTCCTTCGACGCCACGAGCTACGTCGAGCTCGAGGCCCGGATGCAGGCCGTCGGCATCACCGGATTCGTCTTCGACTGGTACTCGGCATCCGATCACAAGTTCGTCGCCGTCGACGTCGCCGGCCAGCGCATCCTCATCGGGCATGTCGCCCGGGGTGCCAGGGTCGTGGACAGGGCGATCGCGAGGACTATCGTCTCAGGCTCCATGCTGACCCTGAACGTGGTGCTGAAGGCGACGGTCGTGACAGTGACTCTGAACGGTCAGGTGCTCGCATCGTTCGCCTTCAACTCGCCGCTCGGCGACGGGAGGCAGGGAGTGTTCGGACTCGGCGCCGGAGCAGTGGTCTCCGCCGACGAGTACCGCATGCGGACGGATGACGACGCCTACACGGGAGCGCCCGCGGCCCTGCAGGCGGTCTCGATCTCCGACGCGTCGGTCACGGAGGGCCGCAGCGGCACGACCAGGACGGTGACGCTCACGGTCACGCGGTCGTCCGGCGAGGGCACGCTCTCGGTCGGCTGGACCGCGGGCCCCGCGGAAGAAGGCGACACGGCCTCTTTCGGCACCGACGTCACCGGACCGACCTCCGGGGTGATCACGTTCGCGGAAGGTCAGACCACCTCGACGATCACCTTCACCATTCTCGGCGATTCCGTCGCCGAGAACACCGAATCGTTCGTCATCAGACTTGAACCGTCGGGCGCAGTGAACGTCAAGCGCTCTCGCGGCCTGGTGACGATCGTGACCGACGACGGCTCAGCCTGAGCCGGCACAGGTCTCTGGCGGGTCGGGCCTCACCTCCCCCGGGGGTCCCGACCCGCCAGTCATTTCAGGCCGGCCGGTCACTCAGTGAGGATCGCCGGGCACCCGGATCATGATCTCCTGCGCGACGGTGGCGATCAGGTCGCCGTCCTGTGCGTAGATGCGGCCGTTCGCGAGGCCCCGGCCGCCTCGCGCATTCGGCGACTCCTGCACGTACAGCAGCCACTCGTCGACGCGTGCGGGACGATGCCACCACATCGCGTGGTCCAGGCTCGCGACCTTGAGCCCTGGCAGCGCCCAGTACACGCCGTGCGCCCGGAGGATCGACTCCTGGATGGTCATGTCGCTCAGGTAGGCGAGGGCCGCACGATGGATCCGCGGATCGTCCGGCAACGGGGCCCGCATCCGCATCCAGACGGCCTGCTGCGGGGCGCGGCCCTCGTCGCCGGGGAGGAACAGCGGCGATTCGACGTGACGTACGTCCGCTGCGCGGTCGCTGAGCATCCGCGCCGTCCCAGGGGGGAGTCCTTCCACCCTGTCCTCGTCGCGGAGCAGTGCGTCGGGATCAGGCACGCCCTCCGGCATCGGGACGGCGTGCTCCAGCCCGGGGTCCGCATCCTGGAACGACGCGATCATCGAGAAGATCGGCACGCCGTTCTGGTACGCCTGAGAACGACGGGTCGAGAACGACCGGCCGTCGTGGATGCGATCGACGGCGATCGTGATCCCCTGTGAGGCGTCGCCGGGGCGGAGGAAGTAGCCGTGCATCGAATGCACCGCGCGATCCTCCGGGAGCGTGCGCTCCGCCGCCAGCAGGCTCTGTGCGAGCACCTGGCCGCCGTAGATCCGGCCGGTGGGCATCGGGTGCGACGATCCCGTGAAGATGTCCTCCGTGGTGCGGGCCTGCGTCGAGTCGAGGTCGAGCACCGCCAGCAGCTGCTCCACGGTGCGGATCGCGTGCGCGTCCGGTTCGGATTCGAGTCGGCCAGCTGGATCGGTGCGTCGCATGGTGTTCCTTCCTGCGACTGCGGTGCCGCCGGCGTTGCTAGTTTAGAGGGCGTGCCGCATACCCTCGTACTCGCCGATGCCGACACGTCCAAGGACGTCCTGACCTTCATCGGACGGGCGGCCCGCATCTCGGACGAGGGGGTCCGGCTGCAGGCCGCACGGGGTGTTCTCGCCCTCACCGCGGCCGCGCTGGCGCCGCACGGGCTCTTCGACCAGACGCCGACGATCCTGGCGATGCGCATCGTGAACGCCGACCCTGAGCTGGAGTGCGACGTCGTGGTCGGATCCCTCTCGTCCACGGAAGACGAGCACACGCTGGAGTTCCCGGAAACGGGGCTCTCACCCGCGTGGGCCGGCATCGCGCCACCGCGCGGCGAATGGCAGCAGACCGGGGTGCTTCCGGCGTCACTCGTGGCCCAGCGTGCGCAATGGGGCATCAGCGCCGTCGCCCGCGGTGCCACTCCCGGCGCGGGGGAGGAAGCCGTTCGTGCCCTCCGAGCCGCGATCTGGGGCGAGCCGGACGCAGACCTCGGCGATCTGCCGCGCGGCGTCGCCTTCGCCGCAGACGCGTTCGGCTTCATCTCGGGCGAGGAGGATGTGCCGGTCATGCGATCGGGCAGGTGGACCCGCGTCGCCTTCCGCCGCGGGCACGTGCTCGCCCGCGGACCCGTCGCCACCGGACTCACCGCGGTGCGGGGAACCGGCGCCTAGGCACGCTCTTTCAGCCCGCCGCGGCGCGACCGGCCGTCCGGCCGGAGAACAGGCATCCGCCGAGGAACGTCCCCTCCAGCGCGCGATAGCCGTGCATGCCTCCGCCGCCGAACCCGCTGGCCTCGCCCGCGGCGTACAGCCCTGGGATCACGGTGCCGTCGAGACGCAGCGCCCTGCCATCGAGGTCGGTGCTGATTCCGCCGAGCGATTTCCGCGTGATCACGTGCAGCTTCACGGCGATCATCGGGCCGGCCGACGGGTCCTGCAGGCGATGAGGCGCCGCCGTCCGGATCAGCCTGTCGCCGCGGTAGCCGCGCATCGACCGGAGCATGCCGATCTGGGCGTCCTTGGTGAAGTCGTTGTCCATCTCCCTGTCCCGCGCGACGACTTCGCGGCGCACCAGGTCGACGTCCAGCAGGTCGCCGCCCGGGTGGCTTCGCATACTCTCCAGGAGCGACTCGAGATCGTTCTCGACGATGAAGTCGGCACCCTCGTCGAGGAACGACTGCACGGGGCCGGTTGGTCCTTTCGCCAGACGCGATCTCAGCAGCAGCGGGATGTCTTTGCCGGTGAGGTCCGGGTTCTGCTCGCTGCCGGAGAGCGCGAACTCCTTCTCGACGATCTGGCGCGAGGTGACGAACCACGAGTGGTCGTGTCCGGTCGAGCGCAGATGGCTCAGGGTGCCGAGCGTGTCGAAGCCGGGGAACAGCGGCACCGGCAGCCGGCGGCCCGTCGCGTCGAGCCACAGGGACGACGGACCTGGCAGTATCCGGATCCCGTGCCCTGGCCACACCGGGTCCCAGTTCCTGATGCCCTCGACGTAGTGCCACATCCGGTCGCCGTTGATGAGGTTCGCGCCGGCGGCATCGCTCACGGCCTGCATCGACCCGTCGACGTAGGCGGGGACTCCGGTGAGCATGTCGGCGGGCGGTGTGCCGAGACGCTCCGGCCAGAATGCGCGGACCAGGTCATGATTGCCGCCGATGCCGCCCGACGACACGACGGTGGCGCCGGCGGAGATCACGAACTCCGCGACCGTCTCGCGGGAGGACACCTCGCCGCGTGCGGCGGCGCTGTTCGCGAGGATGCTGCCTCGTGCCCCGGTGACTGCGCCTCCGGTCACGATCAGCTCGGTCACCCGATGGCGGGGGAGGACCGTGACCCTGCCCTCGCGCTCGCCCTGCTCGACGGCCGCGACGAACGGCGCGACGATGCCCGGCCCGGTTCCCCAGGTGATGTGGAACCGGGGGACCGAGTTGCCCGGTCCGAGCGCCCCGTAGCCGCCACGCTCCGCCCAGCCGACGACGGGGAACAGCCCGACGCCGCGTTCGCGGAGCCAGGCGCGCTTCTCTCCGGCCGCGAAGTCGAGGTACGCCTCCGCCCAGCGGCGCGGCCAGTGGTCCTCGGCGCGGTCGAAGGCGGCATTGCCGAACCAGTCCTGAGTGGCGAGGGCGAGCGAGTCGCGGATGCCCATCCGCCGCTGCTCCGGCGAGTCCACGAGGAACAGTCCGCCGAAGGACCACCAGGCCTGCCCGCCGAGATTCGTGCGCGGCTCCTGATCCACGATGATCACCCGACGCCCGGCATCCAGCGACTCGGCCGCCGCGACGAGACCGGCGAGCCCCCATCCGATGACCAGGACGTCTGCGGACAGGGGCGTGTTCGTCATGTGCTCTCCGTTGATTCCTGACGTGACTGCTCCGACACGGCCTCGAGTGTCGGCCGTCCGCCGGGGACTGCTCCGATGCCCGAGGGCTCGAATGTGTTCACCATGGCATACGCCGCGCGCTCGAGGTAGTCCCACAGCGTGGATTCGTGCAGCGGCGAGAGCTGCGCGGCCTCCACGCCGGTGCGCATGTGACGCAGCCACCGATCACGCGCATCGGGGTCGACATGGAACGGCATGTGGCGCATCCTCAGCCGCGGGTGCCCGCGGGTCTCGCCGTAGGTCGTCGGCCCGCCCCAGTACTGCTCCAGGAACATCGTCAGCCGGTCCTCGGCCGGCCCGAGGTCCTCCTCCGGGTACATCGGCTTGAGGACAGGGTCGAGGGCCACTTCGCGGTAGAAGACGTGGACGATCTTCGCGAACGTCTCGTGTCCGCCCACCTCGTCGTAGAAGGTCACTTCCCGCTCCCGTCGTCGTTCGTCTTCTTGCGTCGCCAGATGCCGCGCTCTGGCACCGGCGGCACTCCCGTCACCGCGTTCGGCCGGGTCTTCGGCGGGTTCGCCCCGCGGACGCGGCGCGCGCCGTCCAGGCCCGTCGGGATCACGTCCACCATGCTGGGGATCGCGATCTCCTTCTCGGAGAGCGCGGTGCGCAGGCGCCGCCGCAGCTCCTGGGCCACGTCGTCCTTCGCGTTCGCCCTGGCCTTGATGACGATCCGCACGACGAGGGCGTCGCCGCCGATCGACTCCAGACCCCACAGCTCCGGCTTCTCCACGATCCGGGTGCGCCACTTCGGGTCCTTCGCGAGCCCCTGCGCCGTCTCCAGCATCGCCTGCTCGACGGTGTCGAGATCGGAGTCCGCCGGAACTCCGAGGTCGATGATGGCGCGCGCCCACCCCTGCGACATGTTCCCGATCCGGGTGACCTCGCCGTTGCGCACGTACCAGAGCGTGCCGTTCACATCGCGCACCTGGGTGATGCGGACGCTGACGTACTCGACCACGCCGGTGGCGAGACCGAGGTCGACGACGTCGCCGATGCCGATCTGGTCCTCCGCGACGATGAACATGCCGTTGAAGACGTCCTTGACGATGTTCTGCGCGCCGAAGCCGAGGCCGGCGCCGACGGCGGCGGTCAGCAGCGTGAGGGAGCCCAGCAGGCTTTGGTCGAGCGCATTCACGGTGAGCACGGTGGCGATGACGACGAGCATCACGTTCACGATGTTCTGCAGGATCGTGCCGAGGGTTCTCGTGCGCTGCACGAGCCGCATGTCGGCCAGTGGCGAGCGCTCCAGCGCCTGAGTGTCGTCGACCGCCGCCTTGCTCTTCGCGCTGTCGACGATCCGATGCACGATGCGACGGATGACGATCCGCAACGCGAAGGCTATGAGCACGCAGGCGGCGATGATGATCGCGACGTGGAGCGCCTTGCCGCCGATCGTGGCGAGCACGTCGAGCAGGTCTGCCCACACGGTGGGGAGCTCCGTCGGTTCTGGATCAGGGGTGGTCTCGAAAGGGATCATCATCACTCCCGATACTAACGATCAGGCCTCTGCGCGGGCTGGATGTCGGCAGGCTCAGGAACCAGGCACATGGGTCCCTGAGCCTGTCGAAGGGTCAGTCGTCGGCGTCGCGCGCCTGGGCGGCGAGCGCCCGCTCGACGTCGGCCAGGTTCTCCATCACGAGACGGCGGAGCGCCGGAGCCGCATCCTGGTGCGCGGCGAGCCAGGAGCGGGTCGCGTCACGGAGGGGCGTGTTCGCCAGCGCCGTCGGGAAGAGGCCGACGATGAGGTACTGGGCGATCTGATACGTGCGCGACTCCCAGATCGGCAGCAGCATGTCGAAGTAGGCGGGAACGAACTCGCCGAGCACCGCGACGCCTGCCGGGTGCACGAACCCGTGCGCGGCGGCGCGCACGATCGTGTTCGGTGCGTCGTGGTGCTCGATGAGTGAGGACCATGCGGCCTGCTTCGAGGCGAGGTCGGGCAGCGCCGCGCGAGCCTGGGCCGCGAACTCGCCGCCCTTCGAGGTGTTGTCCGCTGCGAGGGCCGCGTCGATCGTGGCGGCATCCGTCGCGCCGATCGTGGCGAGGCCGACGAGCAGCTGCCAGTTGAGGTCCGCGTCGATCTCGAGCCCGGGGAGGGGCTCTTCACCGGAGCGCAGGCGCCCGACGATGCCGGCATGCTCCGGGGTCACCAGTGCACCGGCGAATGCGGTGACGAACTGCAGCTGGCTGTCGCTGCCGGGTTCGGCGGCCTCGGCGAGCGACCACAGCCCGTCGGCGATCTTCTGACGCGCGGCGAGGCGCGCCTCCGGCGCGACGTACAGGGTCGCGGCGGTGCGCAGCTGCGCGAGCGTCGTGCGCACGGTCGTCGACTCGGACTCGCGGCCGATGTTGCCGAGCACGAGGTCGATGTATGCGGATGCCGCGCTCTCCGCGTCGCGGGTCTGGTCCCAGGCGGCGCCCCACACCAGCGAGCGGGCGAGGGGGTCCGCGATGTCGGCGAGATGCGAGATCGCGGTGGCGAGTGACCGGTCGTCGAGGCGGATCTTCGCGTACGCCAGGTCGTTGTCGTTGAGCAGCACCAGATCCGGGCGCTTCAGGCCGTGCAGCTCCGGCACCTCTGTGCGATCGCCGTCGACGTCGACCTCCGCGTGGTGGGTGCGCTGCAGGCTGCCGTCCTGCAGGCTGTAGAACCCGATGCCCAGGCGGTGCGGGCGGATGGTCGGGTAGTCCGCCGGGGCGGTCTGAGTGACCGCGAACCGGGTGATCGAGCCGGACGCGTCGTCGGCGATCACCGGCTCCAGGGTGTTGACGCCCGCCGTCTCGAGCCACTTCTTCGACCAGCTGCCGAGATCGCGCCCGCTCGTGGCCTCGAGCTCGGTGAGCAGGTCACTGAGCTCGGTGTTTCCCCAGGAGTGCTTCTGGAAGTACTGCGAGACACCGCCGAAGAAGGCCTCGATGCCGACCCACGCGGCCAGCTGCTTGAGGACCGATCCGCCCTTGGCGTACGTGATCCCGTCGAAGTTGACCTGCACGTCCTCCAGGTCGTTGATCTCCGCGACGATCGGATGCGTGGAGGGGAGCTGGTCCTGGCGGTAAGCCCAGGTCTTCTCCATGGCGTTGAAGGTGGTCCACGCCTCGGTCCACTCAGTGGCCTCGGCGGTGGCGATGGTCGACGCCCACTCGGCGAACGACTCGTTCAGCCACAGGTCGTTCCACCACTTCATGGTGACGAGGTCCCCGAACCACATGTGCGCGAGCTCATGCAGGATGGTGACGACGCGGCGCTCCTTGACGGCATCCGTCACCTTGCTGCGGAACACGTACGTCTCGGTGAACGTCACAGCGCCCGCGTTCTCCATCGCTCCGGCGTTGAACTCCGGCACGAAGAGCTGGTCGTACTTCGCGAACGGGTACGGGACTGCGAACTTCGACTCGAAGTACTCGAATCCCTGGCGGGTCTTCTCGAAGATGTAGTCGGCATCGAGGTGCTGCCAGAGGCTCTTGCGGCCGTAGACGCCGAGCGGGATGACGCGGCCGGAGGCGCTCGTGAGCTCGGAGAAGGTGGCCTCGTAGGGGCCCGCGACGAGCGCGGTGATGTACGAGGAGATCCGCGGGGTGGGCTCGAAGCCCCACGTGGCGACGGTCTTGTCGTCGTGCACGATCGGCTCGGGCGTGGGGGAGTTGGAGACGACCTTCCACGCGGCTGGCGCCGTGACCGTGAACTGGAACGTGGCCTTCAGGTCGGGCTGCTCGAACACCGCGAAGACACGGCGGGAGTCGGGAACCTCGAACTGGGAGTACAGATAGACCTCGCCGTCGACCGGGTCGACGAAGCGGTGCAGGCCCTCGCCCGTGTTCGTGTACACGCAGTCGGCGTCGACGACCAGGACGTTCTCCGCCTGCAGGCCGGTCAGCGTGATGCGGGAGTCGGCGAAGACGTCGCTGGGGTCGAGCTGCTCGCCGTTGAGGGAGATCTCCCTGACCTCGCGCGCGATCAGGTCGATGAACGTGAAGCTGTCCGGCGTCGCCGTGAAGCGGACGACGCTGCGAGAGCCGAAGACCTCGGCGCCCTTCGTCAGATCGAGGGCGACTTCGTACGACTGAGTGTCGATGACGTCGCGGCGCTCCTGCGCTTCGACGCGGGTGAGGTTCTCTCCAGGCACAGCTCTACTCCCAGGGGTGAGGGGACGCAGCCGCAATCGTGGCGCAGTTGGCGCCCGCGGCAACCATGACAGCCTACGCCAGGGCGGCGGACCGTCTCGCTCTCCGGAGGTGAAAGGATGGACGGGTGACTGCGATCGAGCCGAAAATCGTTCCCTTTGCATCCGCGGCTGCTGCCGGCGGAGCACCGTTCGTGACGACGCCCGTCCGGTACGACGGCATCCTCCTCGCCGGCTTCGGCGGTCCGGAAGGACAGGGCGACGTCATCCCCTTCCTGCGCAACGTCACGCGCGGTCGAGGCATCCCCGACGAGCGCCTCGAGGAGGTCGCACACCACTACCGCCACTTCGGCGGAGTGAGCCCCATCAACGGCCAGAACCGCGCGCTCAAGGCGGCACTCGAGGTCGAACTCGCGCGTCGCGGACATGAGCTGCCGGTGTACTGGGGCAACCGCAACTGGGCGCCCTACCTCGAAGAGGCGGTGCAGGATGCCGCGGCGAACGACCACACGACCCTGCTCGCCTTCGCGACCAGCGCCTACAGCTCCTTCTCCAGCTGCCGCCAGTACCGAGAGGACTTCGCGCGGGTGCTCGACGAGACCGGACTCGCTGACAAGGTCACGATCGACAAGGTCCGGCCGTTCTACGATCACCCCGGCTTCGTCGACGCGTTCGAGAACGGCGTGCGCGAGGCCGTCGAGAGGTTCCTGGCGGAGGGCGTCGGCGCTTCCGAGATCCAGATCCTGTTCTCGACCCACAGCATCCCCACCGCGGATGCCGAGCGCTCCGGCGCCCGTGACATCGACTGGGGTCCCGGCGGCGCATATGCGGCGCAGCACGAGGCCGTCGCCGCCTGGGTGATGGACCGCGTGCGGCAGGCGCTTCCGGCAGCAGCCGACGTGCACTGGGAGCTCGTCTACCAGTCGCGCTCTGGTCCAGCGTCGCAGCCGTGGCTCGAGCCGGACGTGTGCGATGTCATCGGCGAGCTCCCGGCGCGCGGGCGCAGGGCGGTCGTCGTCGTCCCGGTCGGGTTCATGAGCGACCACATGGAGGTGCTCTGGGACCTCGACACCGAGGCCGCGGAGGCCGCGGAGGCGGCTGGTCTGAGCTTCGTCCGCACCCCGACCCCCGGCGTGTCTCCCGCGTTCGTCGCCGGGATCGTCGACCTCATCGAGGAGCGTCTGGACGGACGCCCGCTCGCCGAGCGGGGCGCCGTGACCGGCCTCGGCGGCAGCTTCGACGTCTGCCGCCCCGGCTGCTGCGAGAACATCCGCGCCGGCTTCAAGCCGGCGGCCGCCGGACTCGTCCCGTAACGCCGGAATCGGCATCCGGCACCCTCAATAGGATGGAAGCCATGCGCATCCACATCGCCACCGATCACGCAGGACTCGACTTCTCGACCCAGCTGCAGGACCACCTTCGCGCCGCAGGGCACGAGGTCGTGGATCACGGCCCGGTGGAGTACGACGCGGTCGACGACTACCCTGCGTTCTGCATCCGTGCGGCGCAGGCGGTCGTGGCCGATCGGAGCACGGGCGTCGAGGCCCTCGGCGTCGTGTTCGGCGGCTCCGGCAACGGCGAGCAGATCGCCGCCAACAAGGTGCAGGGCATCCGCGCCGCCCTCGTGTGGAACGTCTCGACGGCCGAGCTGGCCCGTGAGCACAACGACGCCAACGTCATCTCGATCGGCGCGCGCCAGCACACCTTCGACGAGGTCACCACGTTCATCGACACGTTCATCGCCACGCCCTTCCCCGGCGACGAGCGGCACGTGCGCCGCATCGCGCAGATCGCCGACTTCGAGCGCGACGGGTCGCTGCTGCCGGACCCCCGGGCCTGACATGCCCGAGGGCCACTCCGTCCACCGCATCGCGCGGCAGTTCGACCGCAACTTCGTCGGCAAGACGATGCACGCGTCGAGCCCGCAGGGCCGCTTCGCCGAGGGCGCGGCCGTTCTGGACGGCCGTGAGGCAGTGAGCGTCCAGGCGGTTGGCAAGCAGATGTTCCTGGAGGCGGAAGGCGACCTCTGGCTCCGCGTGCACCTGGGCCTGTACGGCGCGTGGGACTTCGCCGGAGAGATCCTCGTCGACCCGACGATCGCCGCTGCGAACGGCCGGATGGGGCAGACGAACCAGCGCGGCACGGTCCTCGACGCCCCCGTCCTCGACGATGCGATCCTCGACGATGCGGGGGAGAACTCGCTCGCCTCGATCGGCGCCCCGCGCCGCGCGCGCGTGCACGTAAGGATGTCGGAGCAGACGAAGGGGCTCGCGGACGACGGTCTGGAGTGGCCGCCGCCGGTCGTCGGCCAGGTGAGACTGCGCCTCATGACCGACATCACCGCGGCGGACCTCCGCGGCCCGACGGCGTGCGTGCTGCAGACCCCGGAGGAGATGCTCGCGACGGTGGCGAAGCTCGGGCCCGACCCTCTGGTGGGAGACCCTGCCGAGAACGAGGAGCGGTTCGTGCGCGCCGTGCGCAAGCGGCAGACCGTGATCGCGCTCCTGCTGATGGACCAGGCGGTCGTCAGCGGCATCGGCAACGTCTATCGCGCCGAGATGCTCTTCCGCGCGCGTCTGAACCCGCACACGCCCGGTCGTGACGTGCCGGAGGAGATCGTGCGCGCGCTGTGGCACGACTGGGTGCGCCTGCTCGCCGTCGGCGTCGAGACCGGTCAGATGATGACGATGGACGACCTCTCGCCCGACGGCTACCGCGCCGCGATGGCGAGCCGTGACGACCGGCACTGGGTCTACCACCGTGCGGGGCTTCCCTGCCGCGTGTGCGGCACCGAGATCGCGCTGGAGGAGATCGGCGCGCGCAAGCTCTACTGGTGCCCGCGCTGCCAGGCCTGAGGATCCGGCTCGACGGACACGCGGAGCGCATTGCCTGACGCGTGCCGGTTCCTGTGAATAGGGTGAGAGCGCCGCACACCCCGCGAGACAGGAGCAGACGTGGACCTCACCGCATTGCAGACGATCCTCGAGACGATCAGCGGATTCATCTGGGGACCGTTCTTCCTCATCCCGCTGCTGCTCGGCACCGGGCTGTATCTGACGATCAGGCTCGGCGGGCTGCAGTTCCTCCGCCTCGGGCCGGCGCTGCGCCTGGGGCTCCTGACACGCAAGGACCCGGGCTCCGACGGAGACATCTCCCAGTTCCAGGCGCTCACGACGGCGCTCGCTGCGACAGTGGGCACCGGCAACATCGTCGGCGTCGCGACCGCGATCGGCATCGGCGGTCCCGGCGCGCTTTTCTGGATGTGGGTGACCGGTCTCCTCGGCATGGCGTCGAAGTACTCCGAGGCGTTCCTCGGGGTGCGATTCCGCAAGACGGATGACGCGGGCGAGAAGTCCGGCGGGCCGCAGTACTACCTCGAGCGCGGCATCCCCGGTCCTCTCGGAAAGATCCTCGGGCTGTCGTTCGCCGTGTTCGCGGTCATCGCCTGCTTCGGCATCGGCAACATGACGCAGGGGAACTCGATCGCGCAGAACCTGGAGGCGAGTTTCGAGGTGCCCACGTGGGTCACCGGCGTCGTGCTGACGGTGTTCGCGATGGTCGTGCTCGTCGGCGGCATCAAGTCGATCGGCCGGGTCACGGCCGGATTCGTGCCGATCATGATCATCTTCTACGTGCTGGGCGCGCTGTACATCCTCATCGTCAACGTCGGCGCCATCCCCGCGGCCTTCGCGCAGATCTTCAGCGAGGCGTTCACCGGAACGAGCGCGGTCGGCGGATTCGCCGGCTCGGCGATCATCGTCGCAGTGCAGTTCGGCGTCGCCCGCGGCATCTTCTCGAACGAGTCGGGCATGGGGTCGGCGGCGATCGCGGCCGCCGCGGCGCAGACGAGCCATCCCGTCCGCCAGGGGCTGGTGTCGATGACGCAGACCTTCATCGACACGATCATCGTTGTCAGCTGCACCGGCCTCGTCATCGTCGCGACCGGGACGTGGAAGGAGATCGATCCGGCCACCGGAGAGCAGATCAGCCCCGCCCTGATGACCGGGGCGGCGTTCTCGAACGGCCTCCCGGGAGACTGGGGCCACATCATCGTCACGATCGGCCTGGTGATGTTCGCGGCATCCACGATCCTCGGCTGGTCCTACTATGGCGAGCGGAACATCGAGCGACTCCTCGGGCGCCGGGCCGTGATGCCTTTCCGGATCCTGTTCTCGCTCGTCGTGTTCATCGGCTGCACGGTGCAGCTCGGCGTGGTGTGGGCGTTCTCCGACGCGATGAACGGCCTGATGGCGCTGCCGAACCTGATCGGCCTGCTGATACTGTCCGGCCTCGTCGCCAGGGAGACGAAGAAGTACCTCGACAACGATCCGAAGCTGCGCGCGGACAGGAATCAGATCGAGGCCTTCATGGCGGGGACGCCCGGCTGGGAGGACTGGAAGACGCAGGCCGTCCCCGTGGTGGGGCGACGCGGCTGACGCGGGTGCCGCCCGGTCGTAGGCTGAGTGCATGCGCCAGAACCCGAGTTTCACGCTCGCCGACGTGCCAGAGATCCGCCGCGTCATAGACGCGAACCCGTGGGCGACGATCGTCAGTGCTGGCGAGGACGGGCATGTCGCGTCGCACTATGTCGTGCTGCTGGACCCTGACCGCGACGACCTGACCGTCGTCGGACATGTCGGCCGTCCGGATGACCTGATCCACGGTCTGGGTGGGCGCGAGCTTCTCGTGATCTTCCAGGGGCCGCACGGCTATGTGTCGCCGGGCTGGTACGGCGACGTGCAGGCGGTGCCCACCTGGAACTACACCGCGGTGCACCTCGCAGGAGTCGCGGAGATCCTGACAGACGAGGAGAACCTCGCGGTGCTGGACCGGCTCGTCGATCGGTTCGAGGGGCGGATGCCGGAGCCGCGGCGCATGTGGGAGCGTCCCAACGATCCCGCCTTCGTGAACCGCCTCGCCGCTGGCACTGTCGGGTTCCGGCTCACCCCGACCCGCGTGGTGGCGAAGCGCAAGCTGAGTCAGAACAAGCCGGCCGAGACCATCGAGGCCGTCATCGCCGCGCTCGAGGGAGACGGCCCCTACGCGCAGCCGGCCCTGGCGCGGGAGATGCGCCGGGCACAGGACGCCCGCACCGGGGCGGCCCGGTGAGCGGAGTCGGCGCGCAGATCGGCATGATCCGCGCAGTGCGCATCGCGGGTCCGGGGCGCGAGTTCCTGATCGACGACGAGCCGGTCGACATCGTCATCGCGGACGGCAGGATCGCGGACATCGCTCCCACCGGGGCGCTCCGTCCGCAGGGCGAGGTGCTCGACGCCGACGGCACCTGGGCCGTGCCCGGTCTCTGGGACAACCACGTGCACACCGTGCAGTGGGCGCTGGCCGCGGAGCGCGTGCCGCTCGGCGCGGCGGGGACCGCTGCGCAGGCGGCCCGGATCATGGCCGATGCGGCGCCGCTCCCGGACGGACGGCTCGTCGGCACCGGATACCGCGACGCCATGTGGCCGGACGAGCCCTCGCTCGACCTGCTCGACGCCGCCACCGGCGAGACGCCCGCGTACCTCATCAACGCGGATGTGCACAGCACCTGGCTCAACTCGGCGGCGCTCAGGCGAGAGGGCTTCGACAGCATCGACGGCGTGCTCCGCGAAGAGCAGGCGTTCGAGATCTCGCGCCGCCTGAATGCCGTCGACCCCGCGCACGGCGACCGCGCGGTCCAGCAGGCGGGGGAGCGCGCCGCGGCCAGGGGCGTGACCGGGCTCGTCGATTTCGACATGGCCTGGAACGCGGATGCCTGGCCGCGCCGCGTCGCGGCGGGATTCGCCGCCCACAGGGTCGAGTTCGCGGTCTACCCGTTCGATCTGGACCGGGCGATCGCCGCAGGTCTGCGCACCGGCGAGCTCCGCGACCTCGCGGAGACGCCGTCCGGAGCACGCGGTCTCATCCGCACCGGACCCCTCAAGATCATCACCGACGGCTCGCTCGGCACCAGGACGGCAGCCTGCTCGCACCACTATCCCGGCGACCGGGAGAACTTCGGCGTGCTCAACGTGGATGCGGCGGAACTCGTCGAGCTGCTGACGCGCGCGACAGGTGCGGGGCTCGGAGCCGCCGTCCATGCGATCGGCGACAGGGCGGTGACTGCCGCACTCGACGCGTTCACGGCCACCGGTGCCACCGGCACGGTCGAGCACGCGCAGCTGGTCCGTCACGCGGACCTCGCGAGGTTCGCGAGGCTCGGGATCGTCGCGAGTGTGCAGCCGCAGCACGCGCTGGACGATCGTGACCTCGTCGAGCGGCACTGGGCGGGGCAGACCTCGATCGGCTATCCGCTCGCGGCGCTGCGGGACGCCGGCGTCGAGCTGCGGTTCGGATCCGATGCGCCTGTCGCGGCACTGGACCCGTGGCAGGCGATCGCCGCAGCCGTGGCCCGCACAGACGATGACCGGGCGCCATGGCATCCGGAGGAGAGGCTCACGGTCGACCAGGCGCTGCAGGCGAGCGTCCGCACCGCGCTGCGCCCAGGAGAGGCGGCCGACGTCGTGCTGTGCGGACTGGATCCGCATCGCGCGAACGGCGACGGGCTGAGGGCGATGCCGGTCGCGGCGACGATGCTTGCGGGCAGGCTCACGCACCTCGCCTGACGTGTGCGGATACGCGGAAGGGCACCGGGACGGATCCCGGTGCCCTTCCGCGAATCGGAGGCTTACGCCGCGATGTGCGAGACGAGGAACCAGCGGTCCTTCTCGAGCCCGCGCATGATCTCGATGGCGACGTCCTGGCTGGTCAGGTCGACGTCGTCGAGGCCGTCGATGGCCGCCTTGACGTCGACGAGGATCGCGTCGATGTCGGAGATGACGGCGCGGACGAGCTCGTCCGACTGGGTGAAGCCGGCGGGGACGGACGTGGAGCCCGCCTTCTCCGCGACGGTGCCGATGCGTGCGTCGATCGGGAGGCCGAGAGCGACGATGCGCTCAGCGGCGGTGTCGGCGAAGTCGCCCGCGTGCGCGACGATCGTGTCGAGCAGCTCGTGGACGCCGACGAAGTTCGCGCCGCGGACGTGCCAGTGCGCCTGCTTGCCGTTCACGGTGAGGGCCTCGAGGCCCAGGACCACGGGGGAGAGGAACTGGGCTGCGGCCGCGGCGACGGTCGGGTCGCTGGCGGTGGTGGAAACGGTCTGTGCCTTGCTCATCTTGGGCTCCTCCGAAGGGTCTTCTCGTACCTGCTGAACTCAACGCTACTCAGCCTCAGACATTCCGCAAGCAAGCGAAGGCTGGGCTTAGTGCCCCGGAATCACGCGGAATCCGGGCGCCCGAGAGTACTCTCGCGGTATGACCATCGCGCCAGGAGCATCCGTTCTCGCCCTCCCAGACCGCACCCCGTCACTGGCCGACGGCAGCTTCGTCGCCGAGGGCGCGCGCATCGTCGGCGACGTCGCCCTCGGCGCCGGCGCGAGCGTCTGGTACAACGCCGTGCTCCGCGGTGATTCGGCCGGGATCGTCGTCGGACCTGGCAGCAATGTGCAGGACAACGTCTCCGTCCACGTCGACGCAGGGCATCCGGTGGTGATCGGCTCCAAGGTGTCGATCGGCCACAACGCGGTGGTCCACGGCTGCACGATCGGCGACGGATCGCTGATCGGCATGGGCGCGGTCGTGCTCAGCGGCGCCGTGATCGGGTCCGGCTGCCTGGTCGCGGGCGGTGCGGTCGTTCTCGGCGGGACCGAGATCCCTGACGGCTCGCTGGTCGCAGGGGTGCCGGCGAAGGTGCGCAGGGAGCTCACCGACGAGGAGCGCGCCGGCCTGGTCGAGAACGCGGACATCTACCTCGGGCACCTGAGGACGCATGCGGCGGCGACGCCGGCCTGATACTCCCGGCCGCTAGGCTGGAGCCGTACGGGGCGGTGGCCAAGCTGGTTAAGGCAGTGGGCTCATAACCCAACGATCGCGGGTTCAAGTCCCGCCCGCCCTACTC
The DNA here is from genome assembly GCF_017355365.1 of Microbacterium sp. SD291. GTDB lineage: Bacteria > Actinomycetota > Actinomycetes > Actinomycetales > Microbacteriaceae > Microbacterium. Next base: position 46,735 of record NZ_JADIJR010000001.1, read on the forward strand.
TCCGGTGTCAACCCCCTTCTGGAATCCGCGGGCATCCGGCATCTTCTTCGTCAGGCGGCATTCCGCCACGAAGGAGGAGACACCATGACCATCGGCACCGGAATCGTGTTGTTCGTGATCGGGGCGATCCTCGTGTTCGCCCTCAATGTGCAGACCGAGTTCGTCGACCTCGACATGGTCGGCTACATCCTGATGGCCGCCGGAGCTGTGGCGTTCCTGATCGGGATCATCCTCCTGCTCACCCGGCGCGGACGTCGGGACGGAGTGGTCGACGACGAAGTGGCCTGAGGCATCGGGCAGGGTCGGGCGGCACCACCGCCGGTCGGTCCTGCCCGAGGGGCGTGCGCCGTCCCCGCGGGGCCGGCGGCTACTGCGTGACGGCAGCGTGGGCTGAGCGGACGGGCCACGTGCCGTCGAGCGACTCCTCGGGTTCGAGCCGCCCGATGCTGATGAAGTACTCGGTCAGGCTCTCCGCCTGCGACCGTGCCCAGCCGACCTGCCTGGTGTGCAGCTCGGAGAGCGTGTCGGGGAGCGCGAACCGCTTCGCCAGCGCCTGGGCGACACGGCCGGCGGCGACGGCGTCCGCAGAAGCGTCGTGCGCGCCGTCGAGCGGCACCGAATAATGGGCGGCGACCACCTCGAGCGTCCTCTTGCCGCGCCGATAGCGGTCGTAGGCCTTGTCGATCACGAGCGGATCGATGATCGGCGACGGGTCGATCAGCGGGGCGACGCCGTGCCTGGCGCCCTCGTGCGCCAGCAGCGAGAAGTCGTAGGAGGCGTTGTACGCCACGACCGGGACCCCCTGCGAGAGGAGCGAGCGCAGCGCGGCCGTGACCTCCGTCACGACCTGCACTGCCGGCCGGCCCTCGCGCCGGGCCTGCTCCGTCGTGATCCCGTGCACCGCCGTCGCGCCTTCGGGGATCGGGATGCCGGGGTCGGCGAGCCAGTCCTTCGCCGCGAACTCGTGGCCCCGGGCATCCAGCACGCCGACGTGCGCGGTGACGATGCGATCGTGCACGACGTCGACGCCGGTGGTCTCCAGATCGAACACGCCGACGCGGGTGAGCCAGTGCGGAAGGGCGGCGACGGAGGACATGTGCTCACCGTAGAGGCGGGCGCCGACATCGAACGGCAGGCGCACGGGGACCGGTCGGCTCCGACTCCGTAGACTCGGAGGATGACCGTCCCCTCGCCCTACGCCGAGCGCCTCCGCCGACTGCCGGTCGAACGTCACGAGGTCGAGGTGCGGGGCGGGACGACCGCGTACTGGGTGTACGGACCGTCGGCCGAGCCGGGGACCGCACCGGAGGACGCGACCACGATCATCGCCGTGCACGGCTTCCGCGGCGAGCATCACGGCCTGGAGTCCGTGCTCGCCTTCCTCCCCGAGGCCAGGGTGATCGCGCCGGACCTTCCCGGCTTCGGCGAGAGCGCGCCGGTGCCAGGGCATACCTACGATCTCGACGAGTACGCGGCCTGGCTGCAGGAGTTCGCTGCCGCGACGGCGCCGGGCGCGGTGATCCTCGGGCATTCGTTCGGCTCCATCGTGACGTCGGCTGCGGTCGCGGGAGGTCTGGCCACGCCCCGGCTGATCCTGATCAACCCGATCGGCGCCCCGGCGCTGGAGGGCCCGAAAGGCGTGATGACGCGCCTCGCCGTGCTGTACTACGCGCTGGGCGCGCGGCTGCCGTCGAGGCTCGGCACGGCGCTCCTGCGCAACAGAGTGATCGTCCGCGCGATGAGCATCACGATGGCGAAGACGAAGGACGCCGGCCTCCGGCGCTTCATCCACGACCAGCACGACACCTACTTCTCGCGCTTCTCAGACCGTGACATGCTCCGGGACGCGTTCGTGGCGAGCGTGTCGAACGACGTGCGGGCGTACGCGCCGGAGATCGACGCGCCGACGCTCCTGATCGCCGCCCAGCGTGACGACATCACGCCCATCGAGGCCGAGCGGACGCTCGCCACGCTGTTCCGCGACGCGACCCTGGTCGAGATCGCAGATGTCGGGCACCTCATCCACTACGAGACGCCGGCGGAGGCAGCCGGCGCGATCCGCAGATTCCTCAGGATTCCCGTCGCGCGAGGCCGATGAGGCCGGCCACCCGGAAGGGGATGACCTCGCCCATGGCGAGGGAGGTCTCTGTCCGCTCCACGCCGTCGATCGACAGGATGCGGGCGTCGGTGTCGAAGAGATGCCGCGCGTCACGACACGCCACGCGCGCCAGCAGATCGACCGATCCGCTCAGGCCGTGAGCCTGCACGACCTCTGGGATCCGCGCCAGCTCGTTGATGATCCTGGGCAGCTCGGTCTGGCGCACGCCGATGCTCACGAACGCCTGCAGCGGGAAGCCGAGCACGTCGGGGGAGAAGGACCGCTCGTAGGACAGGAACACCCCGGTCTGCTCCAGCCGGGCCATCCGCGCCTGGATCGTGTTGCGCGACAGGCCGAGGTTCTCGGCGAGAGCGACGATCGTGATGCGCGGATCGTCGGCGAGAGCGGCGAGCAGTTCCAGATCGATGCGGTCAAGTCCTGGCATAGTGCCAAAGAGTAGCAGGGGTGCAGGGTCACATATTGAGCAACATGCTCAAGAGGCTCGCAATTGCTTGAGCGAGGTGTGCAGTAGACGTACGCTCAGATGAGCCGGTGAAGACGCCGGCGCACACGTGCGTCGCCCCACGAGGGCCGCCACGAATGAGGAGGACGCTGATGTCACCGCAGATCACGCCCATCGCCGACACCGCCCAGGATCTCGAGCTCTCCGAGCGCATCCTGACGCCGGACGGAACCCGCATCGTCAACCCTCAGCTGGACGCGTACGTGACCGACGTGGACGCCGCCCAGCTGCGAGCGCTGCACCGTGACATGGTCATCCTCCGCCGCATCGACACCGAGGGCGTCGCGCTGCAGCGCCAGGGGCAGCTCGGGCTCTGGGCCCCCTGCCGGGGTCAGGAGGCCACGCAGATCGGCACCGCCAGGGCACTCGACCCGCAGGACTATGTCTTCCCCAGTTATCGCGAGACCGGCGTGATCTACGCGAGAGGTGCGCAGCCGGGCGACTACGTGCGTATGTGGCGCGGCGAGGAGGGCGCGGCGTACGATCCGGCCGCACTCCGCGTCGCACCGCTGCAGATCATCATCGGCGCGCAGACGCTGCACGCCGTCGGGTACGCCCTCGGCATCCGCCACGACAAGGCCGACGAGGTGGCGGTCACGTACTTCGGCGATGGCGCCACCAGCCAGGGCGACGTCAACGAGGCGATGATCTTCGCCTCCTCCTACCAGGCGCCGGTCGTCTTCGTGTGCCAGAACAACCACTGGGCGATCTCCGAGCCGGTGTCGGTGCAGTCGCAGTTCCCGATCGCGGGTCGCGCCCCCGGGTTCGGCATCCCGAGCCTGCGCGTCGACGGCAACGACGTGCTCGCCTGCATGGCCGCCATGCGCTGGGCTCTCGAGCACGCCCGCTCCGGCAAGGGCCCCGCCTACATCGAGGCCGTCACGTACCGGATGGGACCGCACACGACGGCCGACGACCCGACCCGGTACCGCCAGGACAGCGAGCTCGAGGCGTGGGGCCGCCGCGACCCCATCGCCCGCCTCGAGGCGTACCTCCGCTCCCTCGGCGAGCTCAGCGATGGGCAGCTCGCCGAGACGCAGGCGGCGGCAGACACCGTCGCGCGCGAGATGCGCGCCGCGTGCCTCGGAATGGTCACTCGCCCGCCGCTCGCGGTGTTCGACGGGGTCTACGCCGAGCCGCACACCGGCCTCGAGCGCCAGCGTGACGAGTACGCCGCGTACCTCGCGAGCTTCGAAGGCGAGGCCTGAGCATGACCGAGCTCACACTGGGCAAGGCTCTCGGCGCGGGACTGCGCCAGGCGATGCGCGACGACGAGAAGGTCGTGCTCCTCGGCGAGGACATCGGAAAGCTCGGCGGCGTCTTCCGCATCACCGACGGACTGCTCGACGAGTTCGGCAGGTCGCGCGTGATCGACACCCCGCTCGCGGAGTCCGGCATCGTCGGCACGGCGGTGGGACTCGCGTTCCGCGGCTACCGCCCGGTCGTGGAGATCCAGTTCGACGGATTCGTGTACCCGGCGTTCGATCAGATCGTCGCCCAGGTCGCGAAGCTGCACTATCGCACGCAGGGCCGGGTGAAGATGCCGATCACGATCCGCATCCCGTGGGCCGGCGGCATCGGCGCCGCCGAGCACCACTCGGAGTCGCCGGAGGCCTACTTCGTGCACACCGCGGGACTGCGGGTGATCGCGGTCTCGAACCCCGAGGACGCCTACCGGAGCCTTCGCCAGGCGATCGCCAGCGACGACCCCGTGATCTTCTTCGAGCCGAAGCGGCTCTACCACCACAAGGGAGAGGTCGACCTCGAGGCGCCACTGGCGGATGCCCCGCCCATGGGCCTGGCACGCGTGGTGCGCGCCGGAACCGACGCCACTCTGATCACATACGGGGCCATGGTCACCACGGCGCTGCAGGCCGCTGAAGCCGCAGCAGACGAGGGGATCTCGCTCGAGGTCATCGACCTGCGCTCGCTTTCGCCCGTCGACTACGACTCGGTCGCGGCATCGGTCCGCAAGACCGGTCGCGTGGTCGTCGCCCATGAGGCGTCCCGTGAGGCGGGTGTCGCAGCCGAGGTCATCGCCAGCATCACGGAGCGCTGCTTCGAGTACCTCGAATCCGCGCCTCTCCGGGTGACGGGGCACGACGTGCCGTACCCGCCGGCGAAGCTGGAGAAGTATCACCTCCCGGACCTCGATCGTCTGCTGGACGCGGTCGACCGGGTCCTCGACCGCCCGAACAGCCTGACGGGAGCAGACGCATGATCGCCGAATTCCGGCTCCCCGACCTCGGCGAGGGTCTCACCGAGGCCGAGGTCGTGAACTGGCTCGTCGCCCCCGGCGACACCGTGACGCTGAACCAGACCCTCGCGGAGGTCGAGACAGCCAAGGCGATCGTCGAGCTGCCCTCACCCTACGAGGGCACGGTCGCCGCCCTGCACGCCGAGGCCGGGCAGACCGTCGCCGTCGGCTCGCCGCTGATCGACTTCGACGTGGACGGCGGCGACGAGCCGTCGGCGCCTGCGCAGACCTCGGATGCCGAGGAGAAGGCGCAGCCGAATCTGGTCGGGTACGGCGCGGCTCCCTCGAGTTCGGGTCGCCCCGCACGTCGCGCTCGACGCGTCGGCGCACGGCCCGTCGTCGCCGACACCGCGGTCCTCGAGGCCGCACCGCACGATGCCACGCCGACGGCGAACGTCGAGCACGTCGTGGAGCGGCCTCGTTCGACGCCGCCGGTGCGCGCGTACGCCAAGCGGCTGGGCATCGACCTCGTGCTGGTCGCTGCCGCGGTCGGCGACCGTGTCATCACTCGGGACGACGTCGACGAGTACGCGCAGCGCACCGGCATCCGCGACACGGAGCCGGCCACGCAGAGCGCACCCACGGTGCCGGACACCGCCGCCGCGCTGGGCGGCGACGAGCGGGAGTCGCGGATCCCGATCCGCGGCGTGCGCAAGCACACGGCGGCGGCGATGGTGCAGAGCGCCTTCACCGCTCCGCACGTCACGGTGTTCCACACGGTCGACGTGACCGCCACGATGGACTTGCTCGCGACTCTGCGCGACGACCGCTCGCTCGCCGAGCACCGGATCGGCCCGCTCGCGGTCATCGCGAAGGCGGTCTGCCTGGCCCTCGGGCGCGCACCGGGGCTCAACTCCCGCTGGGATGAGGAGGCGGGGGAGATCGTCCAGCACCACTACGTCGATCTCGGCATCGCCGCTGCCACCGAGCGCGGCCTGATCGTGCCGAACATCCGCGATGCCCAGCGCCTCACCCTCGTGGAGCTTTCCGACGCCCTGAAGTCGCTCGCCGAGACGGCCCGCACCGGCAGGACGTCGCCGGCCGAGCTCGCCGGCGGCACGTTCTCGATCTCGAACATCGGGGTGTTCGGCGTCGATGCCGGCACGCCGATCCTGCCGCCCGGGCAGTCGGGAATCCTCGCCGTCGGCGCCGTGCGGCGCCAGCCGTGGGAGCACCGCGGCGAGATCGCCCTGCGGCAGATGATGACGCTGAGCCTCTCGTTCGACCACCGCCTGGTGGACGGGGCAGAGGGTGCGCGGTTCCTGAAGGACGTCGCCGACATCCTCGAGGAGCCCGGCCGGGCGATGCTGCTCAGATAGCGACGCGTACGGCGGCCTCGGCCATCGCGGCGAGCACCGTCGCGGTGGCGGAGTGCCGTCGCGAGGCCGCCCTGGTGCTGTGCGGCGTGGAGTTGATGAGCCCGAAGCACGCCTGCACGCGCAGCCGGAGCTCCTCCGGAGTGGCATCGATCAATGCGGCGAGCGCGTCGATCCACAGTTCGATGTAGGCGCGCTGCAGCCGGCGCACCTCGGCGTGATCCGCGTCTGCGAGGTGCGCGACGTCGCGGTCCTGCACCCGGATCACCTCCGCGTTGCCCAGTGCGAAGTCGACGTGGAACCCGATCAGCGCCTGCATCCGCGCCCCATCGTCATCCGCAGCCTCGGCGACGCGGGTGCCGCCGGTGATCAGGTCATCGCTCACCTTGATCAGGACGGCGCCGAGCAGCGCCTGCTTGCCGGCGAAATGACGGTAGACCGCCGGACCGGAGACCCCGACCGCGGTGCCGATGTCCTCCAGGCTGACGCCGTTGTATCCGCGCGCGGCGAAGAGCGTCGCGGCCTCGCGGAGGATGGCGCCCGAGCGCTCGGCTTTGGCGCGATCACGTGCGGTGAGCAGGCTTGTCATCTCAGTTAATCCTCGCTAACCTGAATCAACGGGTTAGTGAACACTAACCGAAAAAGCATGCACCGCGCCAGAGCGTTACGACGGTGCACCCGTGGGTCGAGGAGGACGTCACGATGCCCGAAACCCAGCAGTCGCTGGCCGCGCACCTGCACGAGAGGCTCGCGGTGGCCGCGCTCGGGGGGCCGGAGACGTCGCGGACGCGGCATGTCTCGCGAGGCAAGCTCCTGCCTCGCGACCGCGTCGCCAGGCTCCTCGACGAGGGCAGTCCGTTCCTCGAGGTCGCGCCGCTCGCGGCGGAGGGCGTGTACGGGGGAGAGGCGCCCGGTGCCGGTGTGATCGCCGGGATCGGCCTGGTGCACGGACGCCACGTCATGGTCGTCTGCAACGACGCGACGGTGAAGGGCGGCACGTACTACCCGCTCACCGTGAAGAAGCACCTGCGCGCGCAGGAGATCGCCCTCGAGAACCGCCTTCCGTGCCTGTACCTCGTCGACTCCGGCGGCGCGTTCCTGCCCAAGCAGGACGAGGTCTTCCCCGACCGGGATCACTTCGGTCGCATCTTCTTCAACCAGGCCAGGATGTCGGCGGCCGGCATCCCGCAGCTCGCGGCTGTGCTCGGCTCGTGCACGGCCGGCGGTGCGTACGTTCCGGCGATGAGCGACGAGACCGTGATCGTCCGCGGTCAGGGCACGATCTTCCTCGGGGGTCCTCCTCTGGTGAAAGCGGCCATCGGCGAGATCGTGACCGCCGAGGAGCTCGGCGGCGGTGAGCTGCACGCGCGGCGGAGCGGCGTGGTCGACCACCTCGCAGAAGACGACGAGCACGCCCTCGAGATCCTCCGCGACATCGTGGCCACGCTTCCCGCTCCGCTGGCACCCGCCTGGGAGGTGCACCCGAGTCGTCCGCCGTCGGAGACGTCGTCGCTCTACGACGTCGTCCCGGTCGACGTGAACGCCGGATACGACGTGCACGAGGTCATCAGCAGGCTCGTCGACGGCGACACGTTCCGGGAGTTCAAGGCGGAGTATGGCACCACGCTGGTGACCGGATTCGCGCGCCTGCACGGCCACCCGGTTGGCATCGTCGCCAACAGCGGGGTGCTGTTCAGCGAATCGGCGCTCAAGGGAGCGCACTTCATCGAGCTGTGCGATCAGCGTGGCATCCCTCTGCTGTTCCTGCAGAACATCACGGGGTTCATGGTCGGCTCCGAGGCGGAGGCCGGCGGCATCGCGAAGGACGGGGCCAAGATGGTCACGGCCGTGGCCAGCACCAGGGTCCCGAAGCTGACCGTCATCATCGGCGGCTCGTTCGGCGCCGGCAATTACTCCATGTGCGGGCGCGCCTACTCGCCCCGGTTCCTGTGGACCTGGCCCGCGAGCCGCATCTCGGTGATGGGCGGTGCACAGGCGGCATCCGTCCTCGCCACGGTGAAGGAGGATCAGCTCGGCGCCCGAGGCGATTCCTGGTCCGTCGAGGAGCGTGCCGATTTCGAGTCGCCGATCCGCGAGCAGTACGAGAAGCAGGGCGAGCCCTACTACGCCACCGCACGTCTGTGGGACGACGGCATCATCGACCCCGAGCAGACCCGCGACGTCCTGGGTCTCGCGCTCGACGTCGTCACCCGCAGCCCGCTGCCCGAGCCGCGCTTCGGCGTCTTCCGGATGTGAACGTCATGACCACCGCACTCTTCGACACCGTGCTCTTCGACACCGTGCTCGTCGCCAATCGCGGCGAGATCGCCCACCGCATCATCCGCACCCTGCGCAGGCTCGGCATCCGGAGCGTCGCGGTGTACAGCGATGCGGATGCCGGCGCCCCGCACGTGCGCGAAGCCGACGACGCCGTCCGGATCGGCCCAGCTCCCGCCGCGGAGTCGTACCTCGACATCGACGCGATCATCGCAGCCGCCCGTGCCGGCGGCGCGCAGGCGATCCATCCCGGGTACGGGTTCCTCTCGGAGAGCGTCGGCCTCGCCGAGGCCTGCGCCGAGAGCGGCATCACCTTCATCGGTCCGTCCGTCGAGTCTCTGCAGATCATGGGAGACAAGGCGAAGGCACGCGAGCACGTGATCCGCCACGGCGTCCCGGTCGTTCCCGGTTTCGACGCCAGGGGACTCTCCGACGTCGAGATCGCCGAAGAGGCCGTCGACGTCGGATTCCCGCTGCTGGTCAAGCCCAGCGCCGGCGGCGGAGGCAAGGGCATGGAGGTCGTGGCGGATGCCGAGGGCCTCAGCGCCGCACTGTCCTCGGCGCGGCGGATCGCCGCGGCCGCGTTCGGTGACGACTCGCTGATCCTGGAGCGCCTGATCCGAAGGCCCCGGCACATCGAGGTGCAGGTGTTCGGCGACAGCCACGGCACCGTGATCGCCCTCGGGGAGCGCGAGTGCACGCTGCAGCGCCGGCACCAGAAGGTGATGGAGGAGGCGCCGTCGGCCGGAATCCCCGACGTGACCAGGGACCGGCTGCTCTCCGCGGCCGTGCAGGCGGCGGAGAGCGTCTCCTACGTCGGCGCCGGCACCGTCGAGTTCCTGGTGGACGCCGACGAGCCGGACGAGGTGTTCTTCATCGAGATGAACACGCGGCTGCAGGTCGAGCATCCGGTCACGGAGCAGGTCACCGGTCTCGACCTGGTGGAGCTCCAGCTGCGCGTCGCGGCAGGACGCCCGCTCGAGCAGGCTCCCGCGGTGCACGGCCACGCCGTCGAGGCGCGGATCTACGCGGAGGCACCGGAGCGCGGATTCCTCCCGTCGACCGGACGGGTGCTCCTGTTCGAGGCGCCAGCCGGTGTGCGGGTGGACGCATCCATCGAGACCGGCAGCGAGGTGACCGGGTTCTACGACCCGATGATAGCCAAGGTCATCGCGACGGCGGACGACCGCGCCACAGCGCTGCGGCGGCTCGATGAGGCGCTCGCCCGCACCGTCGTGCTCGGTGTGGAGACGAACATCGCGTTCCTTCGCGCGCTCTGCCAGGACGAGCGGGTGCGCGCAGGAGACCTCGACACCGGTCTCATCGAGACACTGCTGCCTTACGCGGCGGAGGCTCCGACGGAGGCCATGCTCGCGGCCGCGAGGAGTCACACCCTGCACGAGACGCCGTGCGCGGAGGGGTCGCGTCTGCCCGACACTGTGGCCCGGCGCGCCGGCAGCACCTGGCAGGAGCTCTCCGACGCGGGGACGCGCGCACTCGTCTTCATGACGGACGACGGCGAGGTGCTGGATGCCGTGGAGGGCGGCCGATCCCGTGCGAGGGTCGCCACCGACGCTGACGGGGCGGTCTGGGTCAGCGCCGAGGGGCGCACCGTGCGCCTGCGGCCGCTCGACAGGCGAGGGCGGATGCTGCGGCGTCTCGCCGCCCGCGACAGGGCGATCACCGCGACCGAACCCGACGCCAGGGCGCCGATGCCCGGAGGCGTGGTCGCGGTGCACGTGACGGAGGGCGCGACGGTCGCCGCCGGCACGCCGCTCGTCTCGATCGAGGCGATGAAGATGGAGCATCCGGTGCTCGCGCCGCATGACGGCACGGTGCACCTCCTGGTCGCGGTGGGCGACCAGGTGCGGCGCGACCAGCCGGTCGCGCGCGTGATCGAGGAGGACTGAAGATGGAAGATCTGACCGAGGAGGAGCGCGAGCTCGCCGCGATGGTGCGAGAGTTCGCCGAGACCGTCGTCGCGCCGCAGTCCTACGAAGCCGACCGCACGCACACGCTGTCGATGGACGTCGTGGCGAAGATGGGGGAGCTCGGACTGTTCGGGCTGCCCTTCCCCGAGCAGTACGGCGGGCAGGGCGGCGACTACATGGCGCTCGGCATCGCGATCGAGGCGCTCGGCCGGGTCGACCAGTCGATCGCCATCACCCTGGAGGCGGGGGTCAGCCTGGGGGCGATGCCGGTCTACAGGTTCGGCACCGAGGAGCAGAAGCGCGAGCTGCTGCCCGACCTTCTCGCCGGGCGCGCCCTCGCCGGTTTCGGCCTCACCGAGCCGGAGGCGGGCAGCGACGCCGGTGCGACCAGGACCACCGCGCGCCTCGACGGCGACGAGTGGGTCATCGACGGGTCGAAGCAGTTCATCACGAATTCGGGCACGCCGATCACCCGGTTCGTCACCGTCACCGCGGTCACCGGTACCCTTCGACAGGCTCAGGGACCCAGTGGGGAGAGGAAGGAGATCTCCACGATCATCGTCCCGAACGGCACGCCCGGCTTCACCGTCGAGGCGCCGTACGACAAGGTCGGCTGGAACGCCTCCGACACGCATCCACTGACCTTCGACGGCGCTCGGGTGCCGGCATCCAATCTGCTCGGCGAGCGGGGGAGCGGCTTCCGCAGCTTCCTCAGCATCCTGGACGAGGGGCGCATCGCGATCGCCGCGCTGTCCACCGGCGCCGCGGAGGGATGCTTGGAGGCCGCCGTCGACTATGCGAAGAGCCGCACGATCTTCGGCAGTGCTCTCAGCACCCGCCAGAACGCCCAGTTCACCCTCGCCAGGATGCGCGCCCGCGTGCACACCGCGCGCCTCGCCTGGCATCATGCCGCGCGGCTGCGCGATGCCGGGAAGCCCTTCGCGGAGGAGGCGGCGATCGCCAAGCTCGTCTCGGGCGAGGCGGCGATGGACAACGCCCGTGATGCCACCCAGATCTTCGGCGGCAACGGGTTCATGAACGAGTTCCCCGTCGCCAGGCACTACCGCGACTCGAAGATCCTGGAGATCGGCGAGGGCACCACCGAGGTGCAGCTGCTCGTGATCGCGCGGGCGCTCGGCCTCGCCGGGTAGCGTGAAGCCATGAGCGCTCAGGACATCATCCAGCGGGGCCTCTACTACGAGGAGTTCGTGGTGGACGCCCGCTATCTGCACCGCCCCGGTCGCACCGCGACCGAGGCCGACAACGTGCTGTTCACGACGCTGACGATGAACACCCAGGCGCTGCACCTGGACGCCGCGTTCGCGGCGACGCAGGAGTTCGGCGCGCGCCTGATGAACTCGATGTGGACCCTCTCCACGATGGTCGGCGCCTCGGTCGCTCAGCTGACGCAGGGGACGCTCGTGGCACAGCTCGGGCTCGGGGACATCGCGTTCCCGCATCCGCTCTTCGCGGGTGACACGCTGTACACCGAGAGCGTGATCGTGTCGAAGCGGGAGTCGTCCTCGCGCCCAGGGCAGGGCGTGGTCTCGATCGCGCACACCGGCCGCAACCAGGACGGCACCGTCGTCGCCACGGCGACCAGAACCGTGCTCGTGCACCGTCTTCCGGAGGCCTCGGCATGAGTCCGTTCGATCTGGGCCCTGCGCTGCTGTTCTGCCCCGCGGATCGTCCGGAGCGGTTCCGCGGCGCTCTGGCGAAGGCGGATGCCGTCATCCTCGACCTCGAGGACGCGGTGCTGCCGGATTCGAAGGCGGCGGCGCGAGGCAACCTGATCGACGCGGACGTCGACCCGGATCGCGTGATCGTGCGGGTGAACGCGCCGGGGAGCGAGGCGTTCGCCTCGGACATCGCCACGCTTTCGCAGACCGACTTCCGCACGGTGATGGTGGCGAAGACGGAGAGCGCGAAGAGTCTCGACGTGTTCGACGGGCGCTTCTCGCTGATCGCGCTGTGCGAGACGGCACGCGGGATCCACGCGGCCGACCGCATCGCCGCGCATCCGCGGGTGGTCGCGATGATGTGGGGGGCGGAGGACCTGGTCGCGTCCCTCGGCGGCACGTCCAGCCGGCACTCCGACGGCTCGTATCGTGACATCGCCCGCTATTCCCGTTCCCGCGTCCTCCTCGAATCGGGAGCGCAGGGCAAGGCGGCGATCGACGCCGTGCACGTCGACCTCGACGATGTCGACGGGCTGGAGCGCGAGGCGGCGGATGCCGCGGCATCCGGCTTCCGGGCGACCGCCTGCATCCACCCTAATCAGGTCGCCGTGATCAGGGACGCCTACCGGCCGGATGAGGCGGCGATCGCGTGGGCCGGCGCCGTGCTGAAGGCCGCTGAGACCGAGCGCGGCGTGTTCCGCTTCGAGGGGCGGATGATCGACGAGCCGGTGCTCCGGCATGCGCGATCCGTGATGTCGCGCGTGCGCTGAGAGCGCCCTGGCGATCAGCGCAGGTCTGCCAGCTCCAGCAGGCGCAGCGAGTGCGGCGACGACTCGAAGCGGTGCACCGACCCGTTGCGCAGCGGCTCGCCCTCGCGGGGGAGCGTGCCGCTGGACACGCGGTCGATGAGTGACCGGATCACGCCGCCGTGCGTCACCACCACGATCGACTCGGCCAGCGGTGTCGAGCGACGGCGCGAGTGCCTCGCGATCCGGTCGAGGGCGACGAGGGCGCGATCGGCCACAGCCTCGAGCGTCTCGGCGCCGGGGACTGCGGCGAACCAGTCGCCGTACGCGGCGAGGTAGTCGGCGACCAGCAGGCCCTCACCGTCGCCGAACTCCCGTTCGCGCATGTCCGGTACGAGGTGAGGGTCGTTCAGGCCGAGCTCACCTGCGATGATCTCGGCGGTCTCCCTGGCACGGGCGAGAGGGCTGGCGTAGATGGCGTGATGCGTGCCGTCGGCGAGGAGTGCAGCTGCGGCGCGCGCATCCGCCCGCCCGGTGTCGTTGAGGGGGATGTCGGTGGTCCCCTGGATCCTCTTGGCGAGGTTCCAGTCGGTCTGGCCGTGGCGGACGAGCGTGAGCAGGGTCATGTCAGAATCTCCTTGAGCGCGGGGAGCACCTCGCTCGTGCCTGCCGCGAGCGTCATGTCCGCCCACGGGTCCGCACGCGTCGGCTCGCGATTGATGATGATCAGCGGGATGCCGCGCCGCCGGGCTCTCTCGACGAGCCGGACTCCGGAGTTCACGACGAGGGAGGAGCCTGCGACGACCAGTGCGGTGCTGGAGCGCAGCAGCGATTCGGCCGCGCGGAAGCGGTCCTGCGGCACGAACTCCCCGAAGAAGACGACGTCGGGCTTGAGCATCCCGCCGCAGACGGTGCACACGGGGACGACGAAGCCGTCGGTGGTCTCCGGCAGCACGTCGCCGTCCGGTGCCAGCGCGATGCTGTCCGGCACCGTGATCCAGGGGTTGCGCTCCTCGATCTGCACGGCGATGTCGCGGCGGTCGAAGACCTGCCCGCACTGTAGGCAGGTGACGCGGCGCATCGTGCCGTGCACCTCGATCACATGCGAGCTGCCGGCGCGCAGGTGCAGCCCGTCGACGTTCTGCGTGATGATGCCGGAGACCAGGCCCGCAGCCTCCATCTCCGCAAGCGCGAGATGTCCGGGGTTCGGCGCCGCGTCAGCGAATGCGCGCCAGCCGAGGTGACCGCCCACCCAGTACCGGCGTCGTGCCGCCTCGTCGGCGAGGTAGCGCTGGATCGTCATCGGGTCGGTGCGGTTGCGAGACCCCTCGCCTCGATAGGCCGGGATTCCCGAGTCTGTGGAGATGCCGGCTCCGGTGAGGAGCGCCACGCGCCTGCCACGGAGCAGTTCTGCGGCCTGTGCGATGGGGGCCGACAGCTCGGCAGCGCTCGACGTGCTCACATGACCTCCCCGAGCGAGTCTACGGTGTGCACCTGAGGTGGTCGCGCGCGTTCCCACCCGGTGTCAGCGGACCGGGCGTGCTGATGGCAGAGTGGGTGCCGTGCAACTGCTGCGTGTGACCGATGCCGACGATCGACGCCTGGACGACTACCGCGGTCTCACCGACGTGGCACTGCGGAACGTGCGCGATCCGTCCAGCGGACTCTACATCGCGGAGTCGACGAAGGTCATCGCCCGTGCTGTGGCTGCAGGCCATCGTCCCCGGTCCGTTCTGGTGCAGGAGCGGCGGGTGGAAGACATCAGGGAGATCGTCGGCGCGCTCGATGTGCCGGTGTACGTCGTTCCGGACGAGGTGGCCGAAGCAGTGACGGGCTTTGCCGTGCACCGGGGGACGATCGCCTCGATGCACCGTCCGCAGCTGCCGACCGTTCGTGAGGTCATCGACGGCGCCTCCGTCGTCCTGATTCTCGAGAACGTCGGCGATCACACCAACGTGGGCGCCGCGTTCCGTGCGGCGGCCGGGCTCGGCGCGGACGCTGTGCTGGTGTCGCCGCGCGGTGCGGACCCGCTCTATCGGCGCAGCGTGCGCGTGAGCATGGGGACGGTGTTCCAGGTGCCATGGACCCGCATCATGGACTGGGACGCCGCGATCGCAGATCTGCACCTCGCGGGCTTCGATATCGCGGCACTCGCACTGAGCGACGATGCGGTGACACTCGACGCTTACGCTGCCGACCGTCCTGAGCGTGTCGCGCTCGTGATGGGCTCAGAGGGCGACGGTCTCTCCCGGACGGCGATCGACAGCGCGGACACTGTCGTCACGATCCCCATGTTCGGCGGAGTCGACTCGCTCAACGTGGCCTCAGCGGCCGCGGTGGCGCTCTGGGCGCTCAAGGCCTGACGCTCAGTCGGTCTGGGGTCGCACGACCGGCGACGGGTCAGGGCGCTTCGCCACGATGTTGTCGCCGGACGACTGGTGTCGCAGACGCCTGAGCACCCAGGGCACGAGGTGCTCGCGAGCCCACCCGAGATCTTCGCTGCGCGCCTCGCGCCAGGTACGGAAGGGGATGGGCTCCGGCTGCATGGCCTCGAGGTCGTTGGGCACGTTGAGGGCGCGCAGCACCATCCGCGCGATCTCGTGGTGACCGAGTGAGTTGTAGTGCAGGCGGTCGTCGTCGAAGAAGCGCATGTCCTGCACGGCTTTGAGAGCCCACTGGTCGGCGACGATGCAGTCGTGTCGATCCGCGATCGCGCGGACGTTCTCGTTGTAGATGGCGACCTTCCCGCGGAAGGCGCGGAACACCGGCGTGAACCCGGTGTCGATGCCGGTGAAGAGCACGATGGCCGCGCCGGTCGAGGCGAGACGCGTGACGGCATCCTCGAGCTGTGCGGCGATGGCGTCGGGGTCGGTGCCGGGGCGGATGACATCGTTGCCGCCGGCGCAGAGGGACACGAGATCGGGGTGCAGCGCGACCGCCGGCTCGATCTGATCGGCGACGATCTGCGCGATCAGCTTGCCGCGGACGGCGAGGTTGGCGTAGGCGAAGCCGTCGACCTGCTGAGAGAGCACGGCGGCGACGCGGTCGGCCCAGCCGCGGTGACCGCCGGGGTTCGACGGGTCAGGGTCGCCGATCCCCTCCGTGAACGAGTCGCCGATGGCGACGAAGCGCCGCCACGGGTGCAGCGTCTCGTTGGCCACGTACGGGGTCCGAGTCGAATCCTGGTCGGTCATCCAGCTCTCCTTCGCGAACGAGCGCCGTCCATGGTTCGCGGCGGCGCAGAGACCGAGCCTACCCGGCGTCGCAGGCTGTGTCCGCTGCGGCGGCGAGTGTCGGCGGGAGCGATTATCGTTGAGTCGATGCTCTCTCCGTCCTTCCCTCAGCGCGCCCCCTGGGGTACCGCGAGCAAGCTGCGAGCATGGCAGCAGGAAGCACTGGAGCAGTACTTCCAGGCCGACCAGCGCGACTTCCTCGTCGCCGCGACGCCGGGTGCAGGCAAGACGACGTTCGCGCTCACCCTGGCCGTGGAGCTGCTCCGCATCGGCGAGGTCAACCGCATCATCGTGGTCGCTCCGACCGAGCATCTGAAGACCCAGTGGGCGGATGCCGCCGCGCGCGTGCACATCCGCCTCGATCCGCGCTTCCGGAACAGCCACTGGGCGCCGGCCCGGCAGTATCACGGCGTCGTCGTCACCTATGCGCAGGTGGCTGCGAAGTCGTCGGTGCATCGTCACCTGACCGAGGATGCGAAGACTCTCGTGATCCTCGACGAGGTGCATCACGGCGGCGACGCGCTGAGCTGGGGCGATGCGATCCGCGACGCCTACGGTCCGGCGAAGCGCCGGCTGCTGCTCTCCGGCACCCCGTTCCGCAGCGATACTGCGCCCATCCCGTTCGTGGACTATCTGCCGGACGAATCCGGCGCCCGCATCTCGACCACGGACTACGCCTACGGCTACGGCCGCGCCCTGGCGGATGGCGTCGTCCGTCCCGTGCTCTTCCACATGTACGCCGGCAAGATGCGCTGGCGCACCAGCGCGGGCGATGAGCTCGAGGCGCATCTCGGCCAGGACAACACCAAGGACGTCAACTCCCAGGCCTGGCGCACCGCCCTCGATCCGGAGGGCTCGTGGATGCCGGCGGTGCTCTCGGCCGCGGATCGCCGCCTGACCGAGGTGCGCCACCATGTCCCGGATGCCGGGGGGCTCGTTCTCGCGACGGATCAGACCGTCGCACGGGCGTACGCGAAGATCCTGCACAGCATCACCCGCGAGCAGCCGACGATCGTGCTCTCCGACGATGCGTCCGCCTCCGAGCGCATCGAGAAGTTCAGCGGGAACACGAGCCGGTGGATGGTGGCGGTGCGCATGGTGTCGGAGGGCGTCGACGTGCCGCGACTCGCCGTCGGCGTGTACGCGACGTCGTCGTCGACTCCACTGTTCTTCGCGCAGGCCATCGGACGCTTCGTCCGCGCGCGTCGCCGCGGCGAGGCGGCGAGCGTGTTCCTGCCGAACGTCCCGGTGCTGATGGGGCTCGCGAACGAGATGGAGAAGCAGCGCGATCACGCGCTGGATCGCCAGTCGAAGGACGAGGACGGGCTCGACGACTCGCTGCTGGAGAGCGCGAACCGCGAGGACGATGCTTCTGACGCGCTGACCCAGGAGTTCAGCTACCAGGCGATCTCCTCCGTCGCGCACTTCGACCGGATCGTGTTCGAGGGTCAGGAGTTCGGGCAGCTCGCGGAGCCCGGCACGCCCGAGGAGGAGGAGTTCATCGGGTTCCCGGGTCTCCTGGAACCCGAGCACGTCCATGAGCTGCTGATGCAGCGTCAGGCGCGGCAGTCGCGTCTGCGGGAGGTGCGTGAGGCTACGGCCGACCCGGTCGAGACGACGACGCTTCCAGCTCCGCTGCACCGGACCCTCCGCGAGCAGCGGCAGCTGCTGAACAGCCTCGTCGGGCTGTACGCGCGTCAGGCGGGGGAGCCGCACGGTGCGGTCCATGCCGAGCTGCGCCGCATCTGCGGAGGACCGGCCGTCGCGCAGGCCACGGTCGCGCAGCTGCAGTCGCGCATCGAGGTGCTCCGCAAGCGCGTCCGCTCCTGAGAGCACGGAACCGAAACCGCGTCCCGTCTCACTCGCTTCGCTCCCTCATTCAACGACCGAGGAAGGAACTGGTCGTTGATGCATAGGAGCATCCACCACAGCCTGGACCATTCCGAGTGGGAGATCCGCATGGCAGGCGGCATCCCGCAGATCCGGGGCCCGGCCTGGTGGGACCCCGACCGGAAATGGCGCACCCCGAAACCCACGCTCGACGCGCTCCGCGCCCTCGCCACCACCGGCCCACCCGGCCGATGAGGTACGCGGACAGCAGCGCCCTTCGGAGCCCCGAAATGCTGGCAATCGTCGTCTGAGTTGGAGCTCGACCGACCCCCGCGGCTAGCGTTGAACGGTTGCCCTCAACGGGTTCCCGCCGATCTGGAGGACGAATGACAGCCCCCGCTGCCGCCGACCCGACCCCCGCCGACCGCCGCCGATGGGCGCGCTATCTCGTCGAGGAGCGCGCCGAGGGATTCGTGTATCAGAAGCTCGCCGCTCGACGGACGGGGGAGGAGCGCGAGATCCTGCTCAGCCTCGCCGACGCCGAGCGGCGGCACGAGCAGCATTGGCTCGGTCTCCTGGGCGGTGAGCCTGCTCGCCTGCCGCGCGCCGGCATCCGCTCCCGGCTTCTCGGCTGGATGGCCGGCCGCTTCGGATCGATCTTCGTGCTCGCGCTGGCGCAGAGCGCGGAGGCGCGTTCGCCGTACGACACGGAGCATTATGCGACGCCCGCGATGCGCGCCGACGAGAAGGTCCACTACGAGGTCGTCCGCGGCCTCGCTGCGCGCGGTCGCCGGCGGCTGTCCGGGTCCTTCCGCGCGGCGGTGTTCGGCGCGAACGACGGCCTGGTCAGCAACCTCGCCCTCGTCCTGGGCATCGGTGCGACCGGCGTGAGCTCCGCGTTCGTGCTGTTCAGCGGCATCGCGGGCCTGCTCGCCGGCGCCCTCTCCATGGGAGCGGGGGAGTTCGTCTCGGTGCGTTCGCAGCGCGAGCTCCTGGCTGCCACCGAGGCGAACGAGAATGCCGCAGCATCTGCCGGCGATCTCGACATCGACGAGAACGAACTGGCGCTCGTCTACCGCGCCCGCGGGATGGACCAGACCGAGGCGCTGGCTCGCGCCCACCGCATCGTCGCCGCCGCCAGGGCGGGGGCGCAGCGCGCCTCGACCGGCCCCGTCCGGCTCCACGGCGGCGATGACCACGACGTCGTCGGCAGCGACTGGACCGCCGCCGTCTCGAGCTTCCTGCTGTTCGCCTCCGGAGCCATCGTGCCCGTGCTGCCGTGGATCTTCGGCCTCGAGGGCACGACAGCGATCATCGTCGCTCTCGTGCTGGTCGGCGTCGCGCTGCTCTCGACAGGCGCGATGGTCGGCATCCTCTCCGGCGGACCGCCGCTGCGCCGTGCCCTGCGCCAGCTGGCGATCGGAGTCGGCGCGGCCGCGATCACGTACCTGCTCGGGCTGCTCTTCGGGGTGGGCGCAGTCTAGGCGGCGCCTGAGTCATGCACGCTGACTGAGACGACGAAAGAGAGCCCCGGCCAGCTGGCCGGGGCTCTCGATTCTCTCTGTGCGCGGAGGGGGACTTGAACCCCCACGCCCTTACGGGCACTACGACCTCAACGTAGCGCGTCTACCATTCCGCCACCCGCGCAGGTGTTGGATGCTCGTTGCCGAACGAAGATTTACATTAGCACGAGCGCGGCGGCTCCCAGAAACCGAGCGCTCCGCCCGGGCGCGCCCTGCGGCTTCGATAGCCTTGACCTCATGACTGATCCGACGCTTGCCGAGGTCGTCCGCATCGCGAGCGAGCTGATCCGCATCGACACCTCGAACTTCGGCGGCGGAAACGCCAAGGGCGAGAAGGAGGCCGCCGAGTATGTGGGCGCCTACCTGGAGGAGCTCGGCCTCGATGTCGAGTACTACGAGCCGATCCCGCGCCGCACGAACGTGATGGCACGCGTGCCCGGCCGGGACCGCAGCAAGCCGGCGCTGGTCGTGCACGGACATCTCGACGTCGTGCCCGCCATGGCCGAGGACTGGAGCGTCGACCCCTTCGGCGGCATCGTGAAGGACGGGATGCTGTGGGGCCGCGGCGCCGTCGACATGAAGAACATGAACGCGATGATCCTCACGGCGGTCGCCGACATCGTTCGTGCGGGGGAGCAGCCCGAGCGCGATCTCATCCTCGCGTTCTTCGCCGACGAGGAGAACGGCGGGGTCGAGGGCTCCGCACTGGTCGTGCAGAACCGCCGGCATTGGTTCGACGGCGCGACAGAGGCGATCAGCGAGGTCGGCGGCTATTCGATCACCGTGGACGATCGCCGCGCCTACCTGCTGCAGGTGGGGGAGAAGGCGCTGATCTGGATCCGCCTCGTCGCGAAGGGCCGCGCCGGACACGGCAGCCGCCTTCATGAGGACAACGCGGTCACCAAGCTCGCGGAGGCGGTGGCCGCGATCGGGCGCACGCGCTGGCCGATCCGCCTCACCCCGACCACAGAGGCGCTCCTCGAAGGACTCAGCGCGCTCACCGGTCGTCCGGTCGACGACCCCGACGCGCTGGCGGCCGCCGCCGGGCCGGCCGAGGCGTTCCTGCGCTCCACGTTCCGCACCACGACCAACCCGACGGCACTCACGGCGGGTTACAAGCACAACGTGATCCCCGAGCGCGCCGAGGCGCTCATCGACGTCCGCGTCATCCCCGGCACCGAAGATGCCGTGCTCGCCGAACTCCAGGGCATCGTCGGAGACGAGGTCGCCATTGAGATCGTGGTGCAGGACATCGGCATGGAGACCCCGTTCTCAGGGGATCTCGTCGACGCCATGGTCGCGAGCCTCGGCCGCCATGACCCCGGAGTGCCGGTGATCCCGTACCTGCTCGGCGCCGGCACCGACAACAAGGCGCTGGCCTATCTCGGCATCACCGGATACGGATTCGCGCCGCTGAAACTCCCGGCTGACCTGGACTTCACAGGGATGTTCCACGGAGTCGACGAGCGCGTCCCCGTAGAATCGCTTGTCTTCGGCCAGCAGGTGCTGGCCGATCTGCTGCGCACGTACTGAGCGATCGCTCCCCGCATCTGCGTTCACGACCAGAAAGACCCCCATGCACCTGCTCGAAGCGCTCATCCTCGGCATCGTGCAGGGACTCACCGAGTTCCTGCCGATCTCCTCCAGCGCGCACCTGCGCATCCTCGGAACCTTCCTGCCCTCCGGCGAAGACCCCGGCGCGGCGTTCACCGCGATCACGCAGATCGGCACCGAGGCGGCGGTCGTGGTGTTCTTCTGGCGCGACATCGTCCGGATAATCTCGCAATGGTTCCGGTCGCTGATCGGCCGGGCGCCTCGCACAGACCCGGATGCGCGGATGGGATGGATGATCATCATCGGCAGCATCCCCATCGTGCTGCTGGGCCTGCTCTTCCAGGATCAGATCGAGACCGTCCTCCGGTCGCTGTGGATCGTGGCGATCATGCTCATCGTGTTCGGCATCCTGCTGGGTATCGCCGACCATGTCGGCGCCAAGCGCCGGGGGCTCGACCAGCTGACCTACCCGCACGGCATCGCCTACGGGTTCGCACAGGCGCTCGCCCTGATCCCCGGCGTCTCCCGCTCCGGCGGGACGATCACGATGGGTCTGTTCCTCGGCTACGAGCGCGCCGCCGCCGCACGCTACGCGTTCCTGCTCGCGATCCCCGCCGTGTTCGGCAGCGGCTTCTTCCAGGTGTTCAAGAGCTGGGACGAGCCGTCGTTCTTCTCGTTCGGCGACACGCTCGCAGCGACCGGCATCGCGTTCGTCGTGGCGCTCGGAGTCATCGCGTTCTTCATGAACTACATCTCGAAGCGCAGCTTCCTGCCGTTCGTGATCTACCGCATCCTGCTGGGCACGACGCTGCTGGTGCTGCTCGGCACGGGAGTGATCCCGGCCTGAGTCTCAGCGCTTGAAGTCGCCGGGGCCGCCCTCGCCGCGACGGCGCAGGTAGCGCTCGAACGCCTGGGCGATCGCATCGCCCGATGCCTCCGGCGAGTCCCAGGTGTCGCGCGTGCGCTCCAGCTGATGGATGTATTCGGTCATGTCCTCGTCCTCCGCCGCGGCGGCGTCGATCGACGCCTCCCACGCGGCGGCGTCCGTGCGCAGCTGGTCGCGCGGCACGTCGACGCCGGTGAGCTCCTCGAGCCGGTCGAGGAGCGCGAGCGTCACCTTGGGGGAGGGCGTCGCGGTGGCCACGTAATGCGGCACGCTGGCCCACAGGCTGGCGGTGGGGATGCCGGCGCTCTCGGCGAAATGCTCGAAGACGCTGAGGATGCCGACGGGCCCCTCGTAGAGCGATCGCTCGAGTCCGTGCACCTCGCGGACCTGCTCGTTCTGACTGGAGGCGAAGATCGAGATCGGCCGGGTGTGCGGCACGTCGGAGAGCATCGCGCCGAGGGTCACGAGACCCGTGATGTCGTCCCGGAGGGCCACATCCATGAACTCGGCCGCGAACGCCTGCCAGGTCCGCGCGGGCTCCACACCCGTCAGCAGCCAGAACTCGGGGCCTTCGCCCGGGTCGCGCGGACGCCACAGGCCCGCCTCCGGCCAGGTCAGCTGGCGGCGTCCCTCGGCGTCCATCTTCGTGGCGGGCCGGGTGTACTGGTAGTCGAAGTACAGCTCCGGATCGATCGAGTGCACGAGGTCGTAGTCCGTCATCTCGCGAAGAGCCGCGATGGCGCCGCTGGCCGCCTCACCCGCGTCGTTCCAGCCGTCGAAGGCGGCGATGATGATGCGCGAACCGAGAACATCCATCGTGTGCTCCCTTCGGTATGCCGGATCGGTATCCCTCCAGGCTAGTCCGCGCGGACGGGCCGGGGTGGCGCCACGGCTAACATGGTTCAGTGAGCAGACAGCCCGGCGCGGTCCTTTGGGACATGGATGGAACCCTGGTCGACACCGAGCCTTATTGGATGGCGGCGGAGACGACTCTGGTCGAGTCCTTCGGGGGCACCTGGAGCCACGAGGACGCGCTGCAGCTCGTCGGCAACGGCCTGATCGACAGCGCGATCATCCTGCAGGACGCCGGTGTGGACATGGCGCCCGAGGCGATCATCTCCCACCTCACCGACGCCGTGCAGGCCTCTCTGCGCACGCACGGCGTCCCGTTCCGGCCGGGCGCGAGGGAGCTGCTGCGCGAACTGAAGACGGTCGGCATCCGCACCGGCCTCGTGACGATGTCGCTGCGGCGGATGGCGCTCGGCGTCGTCGATCTCATCGACTTCGAGGCGTTCGACGTGATCGTCGCAGGAGACGACGTCGAGAACCCGAAGCCGCACCCCGAGCCGTATCTGCAGGCGGCGACCCTGCTCGGCATCGACATCGCGGATGCCGTCGTGATCGAGGATTCCCCGACCGGCCTGCGGGCGGGCATCGCATCGGGCGCCGTCGCCCTCGGCATCCCGCACATCGTTTCGCTCGACGAGGTCGGGGCGCATGAGCTCTGGCCCAGTCTTGCCGACAAGGGCGCCGCCGACGTCGTCGACCTCTTCACCCGCATCACGTCCATGTCAGGAGCATCTCGATGACCCACGCACGCGCGCACCGGCCCAGCGGCCCGTTCCGAGAGGGCGATCGGGTGCAGCTGACGGGACCGAAGGGGCGCCTGCACACGGTCACGCTGAGTGAGACCGGTGAGCTGCACACCCACCAGGGAGTGCTGCGGCACCGCGACCTCATCGGGCTTCCCGACGGCTCCGTCGTCGCGAACAGCTCCGGTCACGACTACCTCGCGCTGCGCCCGCTGCTGCGCGATTTCGCGATGTCGATGCCTCGCGGAGCCGCGATCGTGTACCCCAAGGATGCCGCGCAGATCGTGATGCTGGCCGATGTCTTCCCCGGTGCGGTCGTCGTGGAGGCGGGCGTCGGCTCAGGGGCGCTCTCGCTCTCGCTGCTGCGCGCCATCGGACCGGACGGCCGGCTGGCCTCGTTCGAGCGTCGTGACGATTTCGCCGAGGTCGCCCGCGGCAACGTCGAGACGTTCTTCGGAACGACGCCGGACACCTGGGACGTCGTGGTCGGCGACCTGGCCGAGCAGCTTCCCGACGAGTTCGCGCCCGGCACCGTCGACCGGGTAGTCCTCGACATGCTCGCACCCTGGGAGTGCATGGACGTCGTCGCCGACGCGCTGACTCCCGGCGGCGTCGTGCTCTGCTACGTCGCCACCGCCACGCAGCTCTCGCGCGTCGCCGAGTACATCCGCAGCACCGGCCTCTTCACGGATCCCGACGCCTCCGAGACCATGGTCCGAGGCTGGCACGTCGAGGGCCTGGCCGTGCGTCCTGACCACCGCATGGTCGCGCACACCGGGTTCCTGCTCACCGCACGCCGGCTCGCGCCCGGCGCGATCGCGCCCTCCGTCAAGCGACGGGCGTCCAAGAGCAGCTACGGCGACGAAGACGTCGAGGTGTGGACCCCCGGCGCGGTCGGCGACCGCGAGATCAACGACAAGAACCTGCGCAAGCGCGCGCGAGAGGCCGCGAAGGCCGCCGACGGGGCGCGCCTGGCCGCCTCTTCGCGCGAAACGGACGCGGCGACGGAATAGACTGGAGCGCGTGCGTAAAACGTCCGCCGTTCTGGCCACACTCAGCCTCGCCGTCCTCGCCCTGACCGGGTGCACGTCGGCTCCGACCTACGACGGCGCCGCGTGCGATCGCACGTCGGATGCGAACGGCATCGAGGACGCGGTCACCGTCGAGGGCGAGCTCGGAGAGAGCCCCGACGCCACGGTGTACGCACCGGTGAAGGTGAAGAAGACCTCCTTCGCGGACATCACTGTCGGCGAAGGGGAGGCGCTCACCTCCTTCACGCAGCCGATGGTGCTCGACATCGCGTTCTTCGGCGGCGACAGCGGCGAGAAGGTCTACGAATCCGAGTTCGACGGCGATCTGAGCCGCGTCCACAACATCGACTACTGGACGCAGCGGTCGCCCGGCCTCGAGAAGGTCCTCGAGTGCGCCACCGCCGGCACCCGCATCGTGGCCGCGCTCACGCCGGAGGACTTCGGCGCGGCCAACGTCGAGGGCTTCGGCCTGGATGCGGACGAGAACGTCGTGGCCGTCATCGACATCCTCGAGGTGCACCTCGCCCACGCGGAGGGCGCCTCTCAGTTCAACGACGCCCGCGGTCTGCCGACGGTCGTCCGGGCGCCGGACGGCACGCCGGGCGTCATCATCCCCGACAGCGCCGCGCCTGCCGAGCCGGTCACGCAGACCCTGATCAAGGGCGACGGGGCCGTCGTGGAGGAGGGCTCCACGGTGATCAGCAACGTCATGGCGGTCGGCTGGGACGACAAGAAGGTCGCCTCCAGCACATGGGGCACCGATCCCAACATCGGCCCTGCCGCCCAGGAGCTTGTCGGTGCGACCGTCGGCTCTCAGCTGCTCGTCGTGGTCCCTGGCGCCGAAGGCGGGGCGGCGACCGCGATCGTCGTCGACATCCTCGGAATCTCTCCCGCACCGGCACAGTGATGGCAGCCCGGATTCCCGCGGAGGAGCGCCTGACGAATCTCGTCGTGGCGCTGATGGCCACGGAGATCGGGCTCACCAAGCAGCAGATCCTGGACAACGTCTCGGGGTACCGGCAGCGTGCCGACGCCGGCGCACGCTCGGATGCGCTCGAGAAGATGTTCGAGCGTGACAAGGATGAGCTGCGTACGCTCGGCATCCCCGTCGAGACGATCGGCGACGCGGCAGACCCGAACGACCTCCGCGAGGCCCGCTACCGTATTCCGCAGGCGGAATACGACCTTCCCGCCGACATCGAGTTCACCCCGGCGGAGCTGGCGGTGCTGCGCCTCGCCGGCAGCGTGTGGAGCGCCGAGTCCGTCTCCGGCGATGCTCAGGCCGGTGTGCGCAAGATCCGGGCGCTCGGCATCGACGGCGACGAGCCGATCATCGGATTCGCCCCGCGGATCACCGCGAGGGATGCGGCCTTCGGCCCCCTGCAGGAGGCCATCGAGAAGAGCCGTGTCGTCGTCTTCGACTATCTCAAGCCGGGGGAGGACGCCCCGCGCCAGCGGACGATCCAGCCCCTCGCGCTCGTCGACTACGAGGCGCGCTGGCATGTGTTCGGCATCGACGTCGACGCGGATGCCGACCGGATGTTCCTGCTGGGGCGGATCGTCGGCGACGTGCGGATCACGACGAGGACGTTCGACCCGGAGCTCCGCGAAGGGGCGGGGGAGCGTGCTCTTGCCGGCCTCGAACGCGTCGCGACGGAGAACTCGGCCCTTCTCGAGGTCACGCCCGGCACCGAGGCGGCGCTGCGATTGGGGCGCCGTGCGACGCCGGCCACACAGGGAATCCGCCTGCCGTTCGTCGACATGCACATCCTCGCCGACGAGCTCGCCTCCTACGGCCCTGAAGTGCGGGTCGTCGAGCCGGATTCGCTGCGCGATGCGGTGATCTCCCGGCTGCGCGCCGTGGTGGCCGCCAACGCCGAGCGGGAGGAGACGCGATGAGCGCCCAGCCGAAACCGCTGCTCGCCGCCGAGCGGGTGCGCCTCTATCTCACCCTCGTGCCCTACCTCCTCGAGCACGGTCAGGTCTCCCTGGACGAGGCTGCCGAGGAGTTCGGCGTCACGCGCGACGAGATGCGCGCGATGGTCGAGAAGCTGACGGTGATCGGGCTGCCAGGCGACTCGGGCTACTGGCAGCAGCCCCAGGAGATGTTCGACATCAACTGGGACCTCCTCGACGAGGAGGACGTCATCGAGATCACGAACGACGTCGCACTCCGCCGGGTGCCGCGGTTCACCGCCCGCGAGGCCGCAGCTCTCCTCGCCGGTCTCCAGATGGTCGCTGCGGTGCCGGCGGTATCGGATTCGGGACTCGTCGCCGGTCTGATCTCGAAGCTGTCGCGCGGGGCCGCCGACGCGCCCGCCGATGTCGTCGTCGCCCCGAGCGCAGTCGACGAGGTGCGCGAGGTCGTGGCCAGGGGAGTGCAGCAGGGCGTCGCGGTGTCCTTCACCTACCAGGCTCCTGACGCAGAGCCGACGACTCGCACGGTCGACCCGGTCCAGATCCTGATCACGAACGCGCAGTGGTATCTGCAGGGATGGTGCCATCTCCGCCAGGCGATGAGGACGTTCCACCTCGATCGGGTGAGCGCCCCGCAGTTGACCGAGATCCCGATCACGCACGCGGGCGATCACGTCCCTGAGGCCTTCTCCGCGATCCAGGAGGACCGGGAGGTGAGCGTCCGGCTGCCCGCGCGTCTCGCCCCGCTGCTCGGAGCCTTCCTGTCCGCCGACAACGTCGAGACGGTCGATGACGTCGTCACCGCGCGCCTGCATCTCGCGGATCCGCGCAGCATCAAGCGGATCGCGGCCCGCTTCGGGGGTGCGCTCGAGGTCATCGACCCGGCGGTGGCCCGCTCGGCGACACGCGAATGGGCCGGTGCCGGACTTGCGCTCTACCAGAGCCCCGGCTCCGCCGGTTGAGCTGTAGACTGCTGACACCACCCAACGAAGACGGGAAATTGAGATGTTTGCTGGAATGCAAGGCTGGCACCTGCTGATCGTCCTCGCGGTGATCCTTCTCCTGTTCGGTGCAGCGAAGCTGCCTGCTCTCGCCAAGAGCGTCGGCCAGTCCGCCCGTGTGTTCAAGGGCGAGATGAAGGCGATGAAGGAAGAGGATGCCCCGGGAACCGCGGCCTCTCCGTCTGTCGCCGCTGAGCCCACCTCGGTGAAGGACTCGGGCACCGACCCTGAGACTCCGCCGCGCGCCTGACAGTCCGTGGAAGTCTCAGAATCCGCCGCGGACGAGGGTAAGGCACGGCAGCGCGACCGGAGGATGTCGCTCGGTGCGCACCTGGTGGAGTTGCGCAAGCGACTGATGATCGCGGCGCTCGCGCTGCTGATCGGCATGGTCGTGGCATTCATGGTCACCGACCCGATCCTGCATTTCATCACGGAGCCGATCCGTGTCATCGCAGACAAGCGCGGCGACGAGTTCGCAGCGCTCAACTACACCACGGTCACCGGACCGTTCGATATGCGCATGCGGATCGCGTTCTCGATCGGCCTGTTCATCTCCGCCCCGGTCTGGTTGTGGCAGGTGTGGGCGTTCATCATGCCTGGGCTGACCCGCAAGGAGATCCAGTACTCCGTCGGCTTCATCGCCGCCGCGATTCCGCTGTTCTTCGCCGGATGCTACGTGGGCGTGCTGATCCAGCCGCACGTCATCGAGCTGATGGCGGCGTTCACCCCCGAGGGTGCGAAGAACCTCTACCAAGCGCAGGAGTATTACGACTTCATCTTCAAGCTGATGATCGTGATCGGCATCTCGTTCGTGCTTCCGGTGTTCCTCGTCGCCTTGAACTTCGCGGGGATCATGTCCGGCAAGGCCATCCTCAAGGGATGGCGCATCGCGATCGTCGTGGCGACGGTGTTCGCTGCACTTGCGACTCCGGCCGCCGACGTGATCAGCATGCTGATGCTCGCCGGAATCCTCGTCGTGCTGTACTTCGCCGCGGCGGGACTCTCTCTCCTGTTCGACCGGCGCAAGCGCAAGCGCAACCTGGCGGCAGGGCTCCTGCCTGGCGCCGCGTGAGTCCGGGCCCGGCATGACCTCTCCTTCGGATCGATATGCCGCGGCGCGAGAAGCCGCCGAGCATCCCGAGACGGGCGCGTTCGCCGCAAAGCAGAAGTTCGAGCTCGACCCGTTCCAGGTCGCCGGCTGCCACGCGCTGGAGCGCGGCCACAGCGTGCTCGTCGCAGCGCCGACCGGGGCGGGCAAGACGATCGTCGGCGAGTTCGCGATCCACCTGGCGATGCAGACCCCGAGCGACAAGGCGTTCTACACGACGCCCATGAAGGCGCTCTCCAATCAGAAGTTCCGTGAGCTGGTGGACGTCTACGGGGCCGAGCACGTCGGCCTCCTCACCGGCGACACGAACATCAACGGCAACGCGCGCATCGTCGTGATGACGACCGAGGTGCTCCGGAACATGATCTACGCGGACTCCGCCGCGCTGCGGGATCTGCGGTACGTCATCATGGACGAGGTGCATTATCTCGCGGATCGCTTCCGCGGAGCCGTCTGGGAAGAGGTGATCATCCACCTCCCGCAGCACGTCAGGCTCGTCTCCCTGAGTGCGACGGTGTCGAACGCCGAGGAGTTCGGCGACTGGCTCGACACGGTGCGCGGCGACACAGAGGTGATCGTCTCCGAGATCCGTCCCGTTCCGCTTGAGCAGCATGTGCTCGTCCGTGACGATCTTCTCCCGCTGTTCGACGATCGTGCCGGCATCGCCACCGCGCAGGTGAATCAGGAGCTCATGCGCATCCGGTCGTTCACCGGGTCGCGCTACGAGAGCAACAGGCAGGCGCAGTCGTACAGCAGCGGGCGCCATGCCGGCCGTCAGGCGCAGCGTCCGCCCAGGGGCGGGCGACGGCCGGTGCGCTCCGCGAACGTCGGGCGCATCGAGCGGATGGACCGTCCCGACGTCGTGAAGCTGCTGGAGCGATCCAATCTGCTGCCGGCCATCTTCTTCATCTTCAGTCGCGTCGGCTGCGACGCGGCGGTGCAGCAGGTGCGCCGCTCCGGCATCCGGCTCACGGATGCCGAGGAGCGGGCGGAGATCCGCGCGATCGTCGAGGAACGGACGCGCAGCCTGCAGGACGAGGATCTCGCGGTGCTCGGCTACTGGGAGTGGCTGGACAACCTCGAGCGCGGCGTGGCGGCCCACCATGCAGGCCTGCTGCCCGCGTTCAAGGAGGTCGTCGAGGAGCTGTTCCAGCGCAAACTCGTCAAGGCGGTCTTCGCGACCGAGACGCTCGCGCTCGGCATCAACATGCCGGCGCGCACGGTCGTCCTCGAGAAGATGGAGAAGTTCAACGGCGAGGCGCGGGTCGCCATCACCTCGGGGGAGTACACGCAGATCACCGGACGCGCCGGCCGTCGAGGCATCGACGTCGAGGGGCACGCCGTCGTGCAGTGGACGGAGGGGATGGACCCGCAGGCGGTCGCGGCGCTCGCATCGCGCCGAACCTACCCGCTGAACTCCAGCTTCCGGCCGACGTACAACATGGCCGTGAACCTGATCGATCTGTTCGGGAAGGCTCGCGCCAGGCAGATCCTGGAGTCCTCCTTCGCCCAGTTCCAGGCCGACCGCTCGGTCGTGGGGCTGGCGAGACAGGTCCGCGAGGCCGAGGAGTCCCTCGAGGGCTATGTCACAGCGATGGCCTGCGAGCACGGCGACTTCGCCGACTACGCGGCCATCCGCCGCGAGCTCAGCGACCTGGAGAAGAAGAACCGGCAGGACTCGCAGGCTCCGCGAGCGTCGCGTGAGAAGCGGATGAAGCGGATCCAGTCGCTGCGCAACCGGATGCAGCGCCACGGGTGCCATCGCTGCCCCGATCGCGAGTCGCACGCCCGCTGGGCGGAGCGCTACTGGAAGCTGAAGCGCCAGACCGACCGCATCCGCCGTCAGATCGAGACCCGCACCGGCACGGTCGCCCGCGTCTTCGACCGCGTGGTCGAGGTGCTGGAGACGCTCGACTACCTCACGGACGATGCGGGCGAGACGAAGCTGACGGATGCCGGCCGCACGATGCGGCGCATCTACGGGGAGCGCGACCTCCTGGTCGCCGAGTCCCTCCGCCAGGGGCTCTGGAAGAACCTCGACGCGCCTTCGCTGGCTGCCATGGCATGCTGCCTGGTATACGAACCGCGCCGTGACGAGGCGAATTCGGGGGAGCGGGGTCTGCCCCGCGGGCCGTTCCGCGCGGCGCACGAGAAGACGACCACGCTGTGGTCGGAACTCGACGACCTCGAGAAGGATCACCACCTGCCCGGCAGCGAGCCGCTCGCGGCCGGTCTCGCCGGAGCGATGCACTCGTGGGCCCGCGGCGGGATGCTCGATCGAGTGCTGGTCGACGCCGACATGGCGGCCGGCGATTTCGTCCGCTGGGCGAAGCAGACCATCGACCTGCTCGACCAGCTGTCGATCGTCGCGGAGGACGCGGCGATCGCTCGAACCGCGCGGACCGCCCTCGACGGCGTGCGACGTGGCATCGTCGCCTACTCGTCGATGTGAGAATTGACGGGATGCCTGATTCCCGTGCGCGCGAACGCCCGCTCCTCCCGCTCTGGGCCGCCGTGCTCGCGTCGGCCGCCGCCGCGCTCCTCATGGACGCCGCGTACCCCGAGGCGGCGGTGTGGGTTCTGGCCTTCCCCGCCACGGCGCTGCTGCTGCTCGCGCTGGTCGGACGCCGCGCCGGGGGAGCGCTGCTGGTCGGCGCGGTCTTCGGCGTGCTCTTCTTCGCCCTCCTCGTGTCCTGGACCTCCCGCTACCTCGGCCCGATCCCGTGGGCGGCGCTCAGCGTCGTCGAGGGCGGTCTCACCGCCATCGCGCTGATCCCCACGGCACTCGCGTATCGCTGGATGCCCCGGGTGTTCTCAGGGCTCGCAGGGCGCCTGCTCGGCCTTCCCGCCGTGGTCGCCGCGGTGTGGGTCGGTCGCGAGGTCTTCGTCGGGTCCTGGCCGTACGGCGGCTTCCCCTGGGCGAGGCTCGGGATGAGCCAGGCAGAGAGCCCGCTGGCTCCCGTCTCCTCGTGGGTCGGCGTCAGCGGCCTGAGCTTCCTGATGGTGTTCTTCGTCGCGATGCTGATCGAGATCGTCCGCCTGCGTCTCTGGCGCCGGCCGCTCGCCCTGCTGGTGCCGGCTGCGACAGCCCTCGTCCTGCTCTTCACGCCGCTGTTCCCGACTGCCCACGCGGGGTCGATGCGCATCGCCGCGGTCCAGGGGAACGGGCCGACCGGCTACTTCGACGAGCGTGAGGCGTTCTCCGTCATCCAGGCCCAGACCGATGCGACCGAGCCCCTATACGGAGAGGACGTCGATCTTCTCGTGTGGCCGGAGGGCTCGCTCGACGGGAGCCCGTTCGAGTACGACACGATCGCGAGGCGCATGACCCTCGTGTCGACGCGGATCGCCGCCCCGCTGCTCGCGAACGCGGCGACGGAGCGCGACGGCCTCTTCTACAACACCTCGATGGTGTGGGAGGACGGCGCGGGCGAGCAGTTCCACGACAAGCGGCATCCGGTGCCGTTCGGCGAGTACGTGCCGGACCGCCCCTTCTACAACGCCCTCGTGCCGGACCTCATCGGTCTGCTACAGCGCGAATACGCCCCGGGGGAGAACCCGCCGGTCGTGGACGTCGACGGCGTGTCCGTCGGCCTGGCCGTCTGCTTCGACGTCATCTACGACGACGTGATCCACGCGGGCCTCGCCTCCGGTGCGCAGGTCCTGGTTCTCCAGACGAACAATGCCGACTTCCGGGGAACGGACGAGAACCTCCAGCAGCTCGCCTTCGCCCGCATGCGTGCGATCGAGTCGGGCCGCAGTGTCGTGAACATCTCCACCGTCGGGGCCAGTCAGGTGATCCGGCCGGACGGCTCGACCGTCGCAGCCCTGGACGCAGATGAGGCCGGAGCGCTGCTCGAGGATGTCGAGCTGCGATCCGGCCTCACGGCTGGTGTCGTGGTCGGCCCCTGGCTTCAGCTTCTGATGCTGTGGGGCGGACTGGGCGCGCTGGTCTTCGGGTGGTGGCGCTCCCGGTGGCGTCAGGCGCCGATCTTCTCCCGAGTCGGGTCCTCACCCGCACCGCGGCGACCGCGGATGTAGGTGAGGCGCTCCTCCAGGAGCTCCTCCAGCTCGGCGCGCGTGCGGCGCTCCAGGAGCATGTCCCAGTGGGTTCGGGCGGCCTTGACGTCTGCGGTCTCGAGCGTGACGGCGTGGCCGTCGACGTTCAGGCGCGCGTCGGCGCCGCAGGAACGGCACTCCCAGGTCTGAGGCGGTTCGGCGTCCGCCGCGAACATCAGGTTCGTGACGTGTCCGCATTCGTCACAGGTGTAAATGGTCTCGCGGCGCTCCATGAACACGACGCCCTCTTCGCTCTGTAGGCTCTGGGCGCCGAGTCGGATGCCGCGCAGGCTGCGATCTGCCATTTTGTGGTCCTCTCGTCGCTGTCAGGTATAACGCTCGAGCCTGTGCGCTTCATCCGAGCAAGCGGATTCTCGGCAGGATTCACAGCGTAATCTCAGCGCCGGAGACGAAAGACCGTGTCGCACCTCAGGCGAGCGTCGCCAGTGCGAGGTCGGCGCGATCCGAGACGATGCCATGTGCGCCGGCCGCGATGATGCGTCGCATGTCGTCCGCGTCGTTGACCGTCCAGACGTGGACCTCGACGTCGTGGCGGCGGGCGGCCCGCACGAGGGCTGGTGTCATGATGCGCAGACCGCGCTGTCGCTCGGGGATCTGCACGGCGTCGATGTCGCGCAGTACACGGGCGGGGGAGAGGCGGGCCGCGGAGAGGGCCCTCAGCGCGGCGATGGTGCTGCTTCCGCCGGAGGTGGCGGGCCTCATCTCGGCGCCTGCCTGGAGCACCGCCGCGACAGCGGCTCGTCGCCGGGCGTCGGAGAAGCTCGTGACGAGGACGCGACGGACGTGATCGGCGACGGCGGTTCCGAGGGGGCGCGCCGCGGCATCCGTCTTGACATCGATGTTGAATCGCATGCCGGGGAAGGAGGCGAGCGCCTCGGCGACCGTGAGCAGCCCGCCGTGATCGGCGAAGATCTCTCTGAGCTCGCCGGTCGACACGCTCGACACCGCCCGGTCGTCGCCGGTCAGCCGCGTCAGCGTCTGATCGTGGAACAGCACGACATCGCCGTCCGCGGTGACCCGGCAGTCGGTCTCGATGTACTCGGCGCCGGCTGCGTGGGCGGCGGCGAAGGCCGCGGCGGAGTTCTCCCAGACGCCCGAGTCCTCGCCGGCCGCGGTCACGAGACCACGGTGGGCGAGGACTCTGGGAAGTCGTGCCTTCTCGAAGTACGGGTGCGTCACGCGCCGTGCGTGCCGTCGGGTGACTGTCCGGGCTTCGGTGTGAAGGCGGTGCCGATTCCCTTGAGCGCCTCGGTGAGCTCGCTCGGGATGATCCACAGCTTGTTCGACTGCCCTTCGCTGATCTTCGGCAGCATCTGGAGGTACTGGTAGGCGAGCAGCTTGTCGTCCGGGGCGCCCTGATGGATGGCGGAGAAGACGTTCTGGATCGCCTCAGCCTCACCCTGTGCACGCAGGACCGCGGCCTGCTTGTCGCCCTCGGCGCGGAGGATCTCGGCCTGGCGTGCCCCCTCGGCCTCGAGGATCGCGGACTGCTTGGTGCCCTCGGCCGTCAGGATCGCGGCACGGCGGTCGCGCTCGGCGCGCATCTGCTTCTCCATCGAGTCCTGGATGGAGATGGGCGGGTCGATCGCCTTGAGCTCGACACGGCCTACGCGGATGCCCCACTTGCCGGTCGCCTCATCCAGGACCACGCGCAGCTGGCCGTTGATGTTGTCACGGCTGGTCAGCGCCTCCTCGAGGTTCAGTCCGCCGACCACGTTGCGGAGCGTCGTGGTCGTGAGCTGCTCGACCGCACCGAGGTAGTTCGCGATCTCGTAGGTCGCGGCCCGGGCATCCGTCACCTGGAAGTACACGACCGTGTCGATCGAGACCACGAGGTTGTCCTCGGTGATCACCGGCTGGGGCGGGAACGAGACCACCTGCTCGCGCATGTCGAGCAGCGGGCGCAGCCGGTCGATGAAGGGCACCAGGAGGTTGAGCCCGGGAGTGAGGGTCTTGTGGTAGCGGCCGAGACGCTCGACCACGCCGGCCGTGGCCTGCGGGATGATGCGGATCGACCGGGCGAGCGTGACCACCACGAAGATGATGATCGCGATCACGAGGATCCACGCGAGCGCGGTGGGGATGAACGATGTGTCGTCCACTGGTTCTCCTAGTCGTTGACGGGACGGACGATGGCGGTCGCACCGTTGATCGCGCTGATGGCGATCGGCGATCCGTGGGGGATCGGGACGGACGTCGCGGTGCGCGCGGTCCAGGTGTCCCCGTTGCTCAGCTTCACCTGACCCGAGATCTGGGTGATGTCCTGCAGTGCGATGCCGCGCAGGTCGATCAGCGCGTCGACGTTCGACTTCGTCGGATCCTCGCCGCGGCGCAGGCGCTTCAGCAGCGGCGGGCGGAGGAAGAGTATGAAGACCGCGGCGGCAGCGGCGGCGATGAGGACCTGAACCCACACCGGGAGGCCGACGAGATCGGTGAGCAGGCCGACCACGCTTCCGAAGCTCAGCATCAGGAACGTGAAGTCCAGCGTCAGCATCTCGATCACGAGGAAAGCGGCGATCAGGACCAGCCAGCCGATCCAGGCCCATTGGTCGATGAACTGAACGAATGTCGCGAAGTTGTCCATGCGGCCTCCTTTGCGGTCAACCTATCACGCGCCCGGCGAGCGACCCGGGCGCCGTCGACGCTGGTTGATAGTGTGAGATGCCGCGTCACCGCGGCGATCTCACGCACCATGAGGAGTCATCGTGACCGACGTTCTACCCGCAGGTTCTCTCGACGGCAGAGTCGCGCTCGTCACCGGATCGTCACGGGGGATCGGCGCCGACACCGTGCGCTACCTCGCCGAGGCCGGCGCGGACGTCGTGATCAACTTCCGCAACAAGGCCCCGCGGGCCGAGAAGCTGGCGCGCGAGCTGCGCGAACTGGGCCGTCGAGTGCTCGTCGTCGGCGCCGACCTGACGGACAGGGCCTCCGTCGAGGAGATGTTCGGCGCTGTGGAGACGGAGTTCGGCCGGCTCGACGTGCTCGTCCTGAACGCGTCGGGCGGCATGGAGTCGGGCATGGCCGAGGATTACGCGCTGACTCTGAACCGCGATGCCCAGCTCAACGTCCTGAACGCGGCGACGCCGCTGCTGGGCGAGGGATCGCGCGTCGTGTTCGTCACCAGCCACCAGGCGCACTTCATCCGGACGACGCCGACCATGCCGGAGTACGAGCCGGTCGCACTCTCCAAGCGCGCCGGTGAGGATGCTCTTCGCGAGCTCATCCCTGGCCTCGCCGAGAAGGGCATCGGGTTCACCGTCGTCTCGGGCGACATGATCGAGGGAACCATCACGGCGACCCTGCTCGAGCGGGCCAACCCCGGCGCCATCGCCGAGCGCCGCGAGTCGGCGGGAAAGCTCTACAACGTCTCTGAGTTCGCCGCCGAGGTCGCCAAGGCCGTCGTCGACCCTGTCCCGGCCGACAACACGCGCCTCGTCGGCGACGTGAGCGCCTTCGCCGCGGAGTAGCCGCACGTGCAGATCGGCCCCGTCGCGCTCCACGCGGGACGGGGCCGATCTGCATCTCCGCGCGGCTCAGGCTGCGTCGCCCCGCAGCGCCGCGGAGACGGTCTTCGCGTCCCTGCCCAGGGTGATGGCGCGAACGATCTGGACCACGCCCAGCACCAAGAGCGAGATGCCGAGGAAGATCCACAGCACGATTCCCGCCGCCAGCACGTTGACGAGGACGTAGATGCCGGCGATGACGCTGAGCACGGCATAGAGGAACGTCCAGATGCGGGAGCTGTCGCTGCCGAGCAGGGTGAGCGACACCACTCCGTCGAGGATCCAGCTGATTCCGATGAACACGACCACGACGATCGCCAGCGTGGCAGCGGCCGCGCCGAGGTTGGCGAAGGCGATGACGCCCGCGACCACGTAGAGCAGACCCAGCACGACGTGCCCGATCCTGGCCCAGCCGCCCCTGGAGCTGGAGAAGATGCCGAGTCCGGCGTAGACGAGCCCGGCGATGATCAGGTACGACGCGAAGATGCCGGTCACGATGACGGCGGACTTCACGGGCCACACCAGGAGGACGACACCGGCGATGAGCGCGAGGACGCCGGAGACGGCGAGCGAGATGCGGACGGCTTTGAACGCCGACCTGGCGTCTGCGATGAGTTCGGACATGGGTGTGACCATAGCGCACGCTCGCCCGCTGCGCGCCGACGTCGTGGC
Source organism: Microbacterium sp. SD291 (assembly GCF_017355365.1). Lineage (GTDB taxonomy): Bacteria > Actinomycetota > Actinomycetes > Actinomycetales > Microbacteriaceae > Microbacterium. The sequence continues at coordinate 83,495 of NZ_JADIJR010000001.1, forward strand.
AGGATCGAGTCGTGACTCCCGTCGATGAGGTGCGCCTCCGCGAGCTCGCGGTGATGCGCAGGGTGCGCGACCGCATCGATCGCGAGTACGCGAGGCCTCTGGATGTCGAGGCACTGGCCCGTGGCGTGCACATGTCGGCGGGGCACCTCAGCCGGAAGTTCCGGGAGACGTACGGTGAGTCTCCGTACTCCTACCTGATGACCCGCCGGATCGAGCGGGCGATGGCGCTGCTCCGCCGCGGCGATCTCAGCGTCACAGAGGTGTGCTTCGAAGTCGGCTGCTCCTCGCTCGGCACATTCAGCACCCGGTTCACCGAGCTGGTCGGTGTCTCACCCGGCGTGTACCGTGAACGCGCAGCGAACGTCGACGGCATCCCGACGTTCCAGGCCAAGCAGGTCATCCGACCGATCAGGAATCAAGAAGCGCCGCGCACCGATGCCCACCTAGCCTGAACATCATGAAGATCAGCATCCGCTACGCATTCCTGCCCCACACCGACGCCGATGCGGCGCTCGGCTTCTACCGCGACGCCCTCGGCTTCGAGGTGCGCAACGACGTCGGCTACGACGGCCTGCGCTGGCTGACGGTCGGCCCCGAGGGGCAGCCCGAGACGTCGATCGTGCTGCATCCGCCGGCGACCGATCCCGGACTGACGGATGCCGAGAGGCAGACGATCCTCGAGCTCATCGCGAAGGGAAGCTACAGCGCCCTCACGCTGGCGAGCGACGATCTCGATGCGCTCTTCGAGCGCCTCGTGGAGAAGGGCGCCGACGTCGTGCAGGAGCCGATGGATCAGCCCTACGGCGTGCGCGACTGCGCGTTCCGCGACCCCGCAGGAAATCTGCTCCGCATCAACCAGGCCGCGTGATCCGCGCCCAGAGCCGAAGGACCCCGATGACCCCGGTCGAACACCTCGCCGACGCCCATGACGTCATTCGCGTGCAGGGAGCACGCGAGAACAACCTCAAGGACGTCAGCGTCGACATCCCGAAGCGAAGGCTCACGGTGTTCACCGGCGTCTCCGGCTCCGGCAAGAGCTCGCTCGTCTTCGACACGATCGCCGCCGAGTCCCGCCGCATGATCGACGAGACGTACAGCGCCTTCGTCCAGGGGTTCATGCCGTCGGTGCCGCGTCCCGACGTGGATGTGCTCGAAGGACTGACCACGGCGATCATCGTCGACCAGGAGCGGCTCGGGGCGAACCCGCGCTCGACGGTCGGCACGGTGACCGATGCGAACGCGATGCTGCGCATCCTGTTCTCGAAGCTCGGGCAGCCGTACATCGGCGGGCCGACGGCGTTCTCCTTCAACATCCCCACGCAGCGGGCCAGTGGAGTGATGACCGGTCCTGGGGGCGAGAAGAAGATCGTGAAGGACGCGATATATCTCGGCGGCATGTGCCCGCGCTGCGAGGGCAGGGGCGCGGTGTCGGATCTCGACCTCTCGCAGATCGTCGATGAGTCCAAGTCTCTCGACGAGGGCGCGATCACGGTGCCCGGGTACACCGCGGACGGCTGGATGGTGAAGGGCTTCTCGCAGTCCGGCTTCTACCCGGCCGACAAGCCGATCGCGCAGTTCAGTGAGAAGCAGCGTCATCTGTTCCTCTACGGCGAGGTCACGAAGGTGAAGATCTCGGGCATCAACATGACGTACGAGGGACTCATCCCGAAGATAACGAAGTCGATGCTCTCGAAGGATCTCGAGGCGCTGCAGCCGCACATCCGCGCGTTCGTCGAGCGGGTCGCGACGTTCGCTACGTGCCCGGAGTGCGACGGCACGCGACTCACCGAGGGTGCCAGGTCGTCGAAGATCGCCGGCGTGAGCATCGCGGATGCCTGCCGGATGCAGGTGACCGATCTCGCGGAATGGGTCCGCGGACTCGACCTGCCGGGTGCCGGGCCGCTCCTGACGGCACTGAGTGCCAATCTTGACGCGTTCGTCACGCTCGGTCTCGGCTACCTCAGCCTCGAGCGCCCGTCCGGCACGCTGTCCGGGGGAGAGGCGCAGCGGATCAAGATGCTCCGCCACCTCGGCTCCTCTCTCACCGATGTCACCTATGTCTTCGACGAGCCGACCATCGGCCTGCACCCGCACGACATCCAGCGGATGAACGGCCTGCTTCTGAAGCTCAGGGACAAGGGGAACACGGTCCTCGTGGTCGAGCACAAGCCGGAGACGATCGTGATCGGCGACCATGTCGTCGATCTCGGTCCCGGTGCGGGCTCCGGCGGCGGCGAGATCTGCTTCGAGGGCAGCGTGGAGGGGCTGAAGGCCAGCGGAACCCGCACCGGCCGTCACCTCGACGACCGCGCGGTGCTGAAGGATTCCTTGCGCTCGGCAGACGGGACGATCGAGGTCCGAGGAGCCTCGGACAACAACCTCCAGGACGTGGATGTGGACATCCCCCTCGGTGTGCTGACGGTCGTCACGGGCGTGGCTGGCTCGGGCAAGAGCTCGCTGATCCACGGCTCGGTCTCGCACCGTGCCGGCGTCGTGTCGATCGATCAGGCCGCGATCAAGGGGTCGCGCCGCAGCAGCCCCGCGACGTACACCGGACTTCTCGAGCCGATCCGCAAGGCGTTCGCGAAGGCGAACGGCGTCAAGCCCGCGTTCTTCAGCGCGAACTCCGAGGGCGCCTGTCCGACGTGCAAGGGCGCCGGCGTGATCATCACCGAGCTCGGCTTCATGGACACGATCGAGACGCCGTGCGAGGACTGCGGTGGCAAGCGCTTCCAGGCGGCCGTGCTCGACTACAAGCTCGCCGGGAAGGACATCACCGAGGTGCTGGAGCTGCCGGTGTCCGAGGCGCGCGTGTTCTTCTCCGAGGGCGAGGCGAAGCTCCCCGCCGCGGCCGCCATCCTGGGGCGTCTCGAGGACGTCGGACTGGGTTATCTGTCGCTGGGGCAACCGCTGTCGACGTTGTCGGGTGGAGAGCGCCAGCGCATCAAACTGGCGATCCAGATGGGGGAGAAGGGCGACATCTACGTGCTCGATGAGCCCACCACCGGCCTCCATCTGGCCGATGTGCAGAACATCCTCGGGCTGCTCGACCGGCTGGTCGACTCGGGGAAGACGGTCATCGTGATCGAGCACCACCAGGCCGTGATGGCGCACGCCGACTGGATCATCGACATCGGGCCCGGCGCGGGGCACGATGGCGGGCGAGTGGTGTTCGAGGGCACGCCCGCCGAACTGGTGACTCAGAAGTCGACGCTCACGGGGGAGCACCTCGCGGAGTACGTCGGGGGCTGAGCTGCCGTCTCAGGACTGAGACGGCAGGACGGCTGCGCCTGCCAGGAGCCTCAAGGCTGCGAGGAAGGCGGCACGCGCCTCCGCATCGAGAGGAGCGAGGACGTCCTCCTGCGCATCGGCCGCCAGGCCCGCCAGCAGGTGCTGCCGTTCTCTCCCCGCCGGAGTCGGAACCACGAGGTTGCGGCGCGCATCGTCCGGGTCAGGAGCGCGTTCGATGAGGCCGTCGCTCTCGAGGGTGGCCAGTGTCACCGCCACGTCGCGCCGATCGAGACGGGTCAACGTGCCGATCGCCACCTGAGAGAGGGGAGTGGAAATCCCCGCACTCCTGCTCGAAGATCCAGGCGTCGGCTGCAGTGCGGGTGTCGAATCGCATGGATTCGTCCGAGTACCCGGTCTCGCCGTTCCAGACGACGTGCGTGATGTCTTCATCCGCGGCATCGTCGTCGAGCTCCTGCTCGTGCTGGACGAGCTGGTAGTCGCCGCAGTCCCAGCCATGCTCGTTGCAGAAGCCGTCGTCGTCGACGATCGCCGGCGGGATCTGCGTACTGGTGGGGCAGGTCTGTAGTTCCAGACTCCTGGTCATCGGTCTCGGTCCCTTCTCTGATCGCGGATCGCTTGGCGTTCGCGCTCTCGGCGCGTGCCCTTGCGAGGGGTGGGGGTGTGCGGTCGCGCTGCGTTGGAGCGTGCGAGCTCGCGGTTCCAGTGCTCGAGTTCGGGGTTCGCGACGGGACGAAACCCCTCGATGGTGAGCGGCTTGCTGTTCCGACGACTCTTTCTGGCCACGGAGCACCTCCCACTTCCACACGCTGGGCGCGGCGGGGCACCGTCGCACACGGAGGGTGTCGACGGCGCCGGCGACCCTCTCTGTTTCCTCTTGCACCGTCCGCTCGGCGGCCCGTTGGGCCGCAACGAGACCTCCGAAACCGAACGCGCGCTTCTGGGTACGGGGATGCCGGCGATGTTCGGCTCGCCTTTACGCCTCCGAAACGATCACGTCGTACTGTGTCGACATGCGCATGCTTGGGGTTCCGGACGCGTCAGGGAATCCCACAATCTGGATCAACGCTGATCACCTGGTGAGTGCCCAACCCCTAATGCGGACCGGGGATCGCGAGATCATTCTCGAAGCCGAGCTGAAGATCGACGGGATGCCGCTGATGCGCATCCCCTTGGGCGCGCACTTGGACAAGGACGCGACGTCTTCGCGGGTGACGCGACGACGATGGTCGGTGTCTGCAGAGGATGCGACTCCCATGCCGCGCTCGCCGAAGCGATGGTGGAGATCGATGAGAGGGCGGCGATCGTGCGGTGCCGCGGATGCTCGCACACCCTGTTCACGGTCATGCGGGACGAGGGCGGCGTGCGCGTGATGGTCGCGTCACTGAGCAGTCTTGAGCGCAGCCTTCAGCGCGACATTCCGCAGAGCTGACGCCTCAGCCGAGGATCAGAGTCGCGGCGATCAGCACGGGTATGCACCCGATGGTCGTGAGGAAGATCGTGTCGCGCGAGATCGCCTCGCCGATGTTGTACCGCTGTGAGTAGTTGAAGACGTTCTGCGCGGTCGGGAGGGCCGCGAGCACGACGACGATGAGCACATCCCGCGCCGACAGGCCGAACACGAACTGCGCGACCGCCCAGGCGATCAGCGGCATGGCGATGAGTTTGAGGGTCGTGGCGAGGATGACGTCGCGCCGGCGGCCGGAGGGCGCCAGAACACGCTGTCCGTACAGAGAGACGCCGTAGCTGATCAGCATGACGGGCACGCAGGCGTTGGCGATGAGCATCGCGGGCTCGAGGACGACCGGTGGCAGCTCGATCCCACTGATCGAGACGACGGTGCCGAGCACCGAGCCCAGGACGATCGGGTTCGATATCGTCCGCGCGAGGGCTCGTCCCGGCGACGTGCGGCCGTTGGTGACGGCATCGAGGATCGTCATGGTGATCGGCGTGAAGATCAGCAGCTGCAAGAGGATCACCGGTGCGGGGTACGCCGCGCTGCCAAGCAGATAGACCGAGAGCGGAATGCCGATGTTGTTGGAGTTGACCTGTCCTGAGCTGAGCGCGCCGATGACTATCTCGCCCAGAGGGCGTTTCCACGCGAGGCGGGCGATCAGCGTGTAGATCAAGAAGATCGACACGGCGGCGATGGCAGCGACCGGAAGGAGCGCCGAGAACAGCGTGCGGACATCAGCCTGTGCCAGCACGACGAACAGGAGGAACGGCGACAGCACGAAGAATGTGAGGCGCGCGAGCACCGGTTTCGCATGTTCGCCGAGCAGATCGATTCGCCCGATGATCCAGCCCACCAGGATCGCGACGCCGACCACGACGAACCCGATAAGCGACTCGATCACGCTTCCAGGCTATCCGTGCGCTGCAGTGGCACCGTAAGCTCGGGTCGTGGCTGGCGAACTCGAGAACCCGGTGGTCGTGGAGTTTCCGCTCCGGGGTGAGGGATGGATGGCCGTCACGACTCCCGCTGCGCGGATTCCGAGCCACGGCGTCGACATTCTCGGACAGCGGTTCGCGTTCGACTTCGTCAAGGTCGATGATCGACCGGGTGTGCACGTGCATCCGACGTCCAGCTTCGTGGCGAACACGATCGGCGGCCGGACAGTCGACTGCTACGCCTGGGGCGCCGCGATCCACGCTCCCTTCGCCGCGGAGGTCGTGGCGGCCGTCGACGGCGTGCCCGAGCGCGCGTGGATCAACCCGTTTCGGGAGGCCGCACGAATGATGTGGAACGGTGTGACGTTTCGGCCCGAGAAGATCCCGTCGATACTCGGAAACCACATCGTGCTGCGTTCCGGCGACGTGTTCGCGGGGTTCGCACATCTGGCGCCGGGAACGGTCGCCGTGGAGGTGGGTCAATCGGTGCAGTCCGGCGAGATCCTGGGGGGCGTCGGTCACACTGGCAACTCGACGTCGCCGCATCTGCATTTCCAACTGATGGACTCGGCCGATCTCATGCGCGCACACGGAATCGCGTGCGCGTTCGCGGAGTACGACGTGCACACCGCAGGCGGCTGGGAACGTGTCGAGCGCGGCATACCCGGTGCTCGCGAACGAATACGCAATCGCTGATAATGCACATTATGTCAGAATAAGGGAGATCCGCCCCGCCCCGCTCACCCGCCGTACACGTCCAGCCCGCCGGGAACCGCGGTGATCGTCGCAGCTGCACCGTGGCCAGGACCGAGCGGCGCGCTCAGCGTGATCTCTCCGTCGTGCGCGATGCTCAGCGTCTGGCCTTCATTGCGCGCCTCGATGCGCACCGAGCTCGCCGTGAACGACTCGATGGTCGTTCGCCGAGTGCGTCCGGGCATGCGGTCGACGACGGCGGATGCGCGGACGCCGAATGCCAGGGCGATGAGTCCCCTCAATCGAGGCATCCGTCCGTGCGCATGCAGCACCCGCACGTCGAGCACGGAGTCGTCGAGGCGGCGCCGTTGGAGCGGCACCATGGCCGGTGACCGGTTCTCCCCTGCGGCCACGGCGACCGACCAGACCAGCGCCGGGCGTCCGTCGACGCGCACGGCGATCGTCTCGGCCCTGGCCAGTACCCTGACCGCCGCCACAAGAGCTGCGAGCGGCTTGCCGAGCTTCTTCTCCATCGATTCACGGATCTCGACGAAGTCGGGATACAGGCCGACGGATGACGCGTTCAGCACGGTGACCGCCTCGCTGTCTTCCAGGACGAGCTCGGCCACGTCGACGCGCCTTCCTGCGCCCGCCCGGAGCGCTTCGGTCGCCTGGTCGAGGGTGGCCGCGCCGACGGTGCGCGCGAAGTGATTGAACGTGCCCCCTGGGAGCACCAGCAGCGGAAGCCGGACCTGTCGGGCAGCGTCTGCAGCAGACGCGACGGACCCGTCACCGCCCCAGATGCCGATCGCGCGTGGCGGCGTCGGCGACGCGAGAGCCTCCCGCACGAGCGCGGCGATGTGGTCGCCGGGCTCGAGCACGTGCAGCTCAGCGCCAGGCAGCGCCTCGGAGATGAACTCGACGGGATCGGGCCGGAACGGGTCGATCCCGGACGACGGATTCACGAGGATGAACGCGCCGGATCCGTCCGGAAGCGCCGGCACGAGCGCCCTCGGTGCAGTCGGCGGAGGCTCCGGACGTGGCCGAGCGGGCACCAGCATCCGCCCGGCGATCGCGATCGCAGCCCCGAGTCCCACTCCCCCGACGACGTCGGAGAGCCAGTGCGCCCCGGTGTGCAGGCGTGAGTACGCGACGGCAGCGCCGAGCGGCGCCAGCGCCGCCCCGGCGCGGGGCGATTCGAGAGCAACGCCGGTCACGAATGCCGCAGCCGATGCGGAATGCCCTGAAGGGAACGAGGCGGAGGTGGGAAAGGTCTTCAGGCGCCGCGGCACCGGGACGTCCTTCAGCAGCGGGCGGTCACCGCCGAAGATGCGCTTGCCGACGAGGTTCGCGAGCACGCTCCCGACGAGCAGAGAGGCGAGTCCTCTCACCGCTCCCCGCCGCGGCGCACCCCCGAGCAGGTGGAGGACGACCGCGATCGCCACCCAGAGCCTGCTCCGATCCGCCAGGTGCGACAGCCGGGCGAGCCGACGATCGAGACCGGGGAGATGCCGGTGTCCGTTCACCGCCTTCGCGACGCGCGCGTCCACGCGACGCACCCACCGCGGCAGGATGCTGACGCGACGCAGGGCGACGCGCGGACGTGAGAGCAGTCTCATGCACCGAGCGTAGAACGACCTATGCGCTCTGTTCGAGCCCCTATGCGTCGGGCTCCTCCTGGAGGGCCCGCACCTCGATCCGGCACTGCAGCGCGTGCGAGGCCCTGGTCGCCCATTCCACGGCTGCGGCCTCGTCTGTGGCTTCGATCACCCAGAAGCCTCCGACGTACGACTCCGCCTCCACGAACGGCTCGTCGAGCACGCGGGTCTCCCCCGAGCTCACGTCGATCGTCTTCGCCGTCGAAGGCGGGTTGAGTCCGCCGGCGAACAAGAAGGCACCGGAGTCCTTCAGCGCGGTGTTGAACTCGTCGACTGCGGCGAACACAGCGGCGAGCTCCGCAGGATCGAACTCCTGCATCGACTCCATCGTCGGCTCCGTCGCGGAGTCATGCGGAACGGTGAGAAAGTACTGAGTCATGATCGGAACCTTTCGTCTCGGGGCCACGGGATGTCGCCCTCATCACTTCGTCGAACGAGCGACCGCCGGATCGACATCCTCTCCGAGAATCTTCTCGCCGCCCTTGCGCAGATCGTGCGCTGGGTCACCGCCACGCACGGTGATCAGGCTCCTTCCGTGCTGCCCGAGGAGATCGCTCCGCCCCGAATCCTGGAATCCGAGCTTCTCCAGCACCCGTCGAGACGCGATGTTCCAGTCCCACACCGAGGCCCACAGACGCGGATGCCCTGACTTCTCGGCCCACGAGATGACCGCGGTCGCTGCCTCGGTGGCATGGCCCCGCCCGTGCGCCGCGCGCAAGAGCTCGAACGCGATCTCGGGTTCGCCCGCGCTTCCTGTGCCGTGGAAGACCAGCCCGCAGTAGCCGATCGCGTCGAGCGTGTCCTTGCGCAAGACGGTGAGAAGATCCGGCTCCTTCACCGAGGCGCATATCCGGCGAGGAACAGATCCACGGCATCGTCGGTTCGCGGCGCTTCGGCCGGACTGCCGAGGAGCCGTGAGTTGAGCGGGGCGCCGATCACGAGCCAGGTGAACTGCTCGGCGGCGGTACGAGGATCGTCGAGAGCAAGGCGCCCCTCCCCCGTCATGGAGTCGAGCACGGCGGCGAGATCCCCGATGTTGCGATTCCAGCTCTCGTCGAGATACGTCTGCGCGACCTCGGGCTGCGCCTGCGCCTCCGCGGTGACGAGCCTGCGCATCGCGAGCACCGGCTCGCTCAGGATGCCGCTCTGCATAGTCCGCGCGAGCTCGATCAGCCCCTCTCTGAGGTCACCGCTCCCCCGCAGTCGCTCGAGCGCCGGACGCATCGCGCTCCTCCCGGCGAGGGTCCACTGGTGGACGACCGCAGCGTACAGGGTGCTCTTCGAAGGGTGCTCGCGGTACAGCGATGCCTTGGAGATCCGCGCACGCTTCGCGACCTCATCCATCGAGGTCCCGGCGTATCCGCGTTCCAGGAAGACCTCGCGCGCGACAGAGATCAGCTCATCGCCGGTGCGCCCAGACGGCCGCCCGCGTGCTCGCAGTGGTGAGGTCATGGAAGCCATATTAGTACTTGACAGTATCAAAACCGCCTCCTAGATTGAGTACTATACGGTACTAAAGGAGTCGCCATGATCGTTCTGGGCATCGCAGTCGCCACCGTCGTCTCGTTCCTCGCCAGCGCCGCGCTCTACGCCATCCCGCCTGTCTCGGCACTGGTGACGCGCAGCAGCACCCCGCGGCCGGGGCTGCCCCTCGCCGTTCAGATGGGCTCGGTCTGCTTCGCAGCCTCATCGCCTCATGCCTCCTGGCCGGACTCATGTCTGCGGCGGGCTGGCACGGCGCACTCGCCGGCGGTCTGCTCGGCCTGTCACTGTCGGTTCTGCCGCTCATCCTGCTGATGGGCGGTGTGATCCACGAGAACACGGCTCTGCCGGCAGCCGGCATCCACCTGCTCGACTGGATCGTCAAGCTCACCGTCATCGGCGCCATCCTCGGCCTCTTCATCTGAACTCGGACGAACGGAGATCTCCCATGAGCACGTCAGGCCCTCTCGACATCACATTCACGGCAACGCTCGGCAAGGTGCGCGACGGCGACACCTGGACCTGCGTCCAGCTTTCCGACTCCGCGACCGTCTTCGGCACGCGCGGGCTGGTGAAGGTCGCCGGCACCGTCGACGGCGAGCCGTTCCGCGGCGCGTTCATGGCGCTCGGCGACGGCACGCACAAGCTTCCCGTCGCCGCAGCGATCCGCAGGCGGATCGGCAAGACCGGCGGCGACGACGTCACCGTTCACCTGACCGAGCGCCTGAGCTGAGGTAGGCGAGCCCGCGAGCAGGAGTAGCGTTGACACGTGCCCCAGCTCTCCCACTCCCCCAGCGCAGCTCCGGGATGGCGGGCCTGGCTCATCTGGGGCGTTGGCGTCGCCGCATACGTCCTGGCGATAACGAACCGCACGTCACTCGGCGCGGTCGGTGTCGAAGCCGCCGACCGGTTTCAGGCAGACGCATCCACGCTGGCGCTGTTCGCGGTGGTGCAGCTCGCCGTGTACGGCGGCATGCAGATCCCGATCGGCGTGCTGCTCGATCGCCATGGCTCCCGCCCGATCATGACGATCGGCATGCTCCTGATGGCCGCAGGCCAGCTGACCATGGCGCTCTCCCCGAGCATCGGCATCGCGATCGTCGCGCGCATCCTGCTCGGCGCGGGCGACGCCGCGATCTTCCCCGCGGTGCTCCGTCTGGTCGCCACCTGGTTCCCGGCCCAGCGGGGACCGCTCATGGTCCAGTTCACCGGCATCCTGGGCCAGGCAGGGCAGCTGGTGGCGCTGGTTCCGCTCGCCGCCCTGCTGCATGCCACGACCTGGACGATCACGTTCGGGAGCATCGCCGGACTCGGCGTGCTGTTCACGCTCCTCGTCTTCGCCGTCATCCGCAATCATCCGCCGGAACGGGCGGCTGACGTGAGCGTCAACACCGACACCGGCCTCGTCCGCGTCGTCACATCCGCGATCGACGTCGGCGTCGGCATCCGGGCGGCCTGGGCGCATCCGGGCACTCGACTGGCGTTCTGGTCGCACTTCACGACCCCGTTCGCGGGTACGGCTTTCGTGCTGCTCTGGGGGATGCCGTTCCTGACCGCCGCGCAGGGTCTCGATGCCGCCCACGCAGCGGGGATCATCTCCGTCTACGTGGTCGCCGGCATGGCGCTCGGCCCGCTGATCGGAGACCTGTCGCGTCGCATGCCGTATCGACGCTCGTTCGCTCTCGTCCTGCCGGCCGTCGGGGTGCAGCTGCTGGCCTGGCTCACGGTGATCCTCCTCCCCGGAGCCGCTCCGCTCTGGCTCCTGTACGTCCTCGCGGTCGCCCTCGCGACGGGAGGGCCGGCGTCCATGATCGCGTTCGATCACGCGCGGACCCACAACCCCTCTCATCGGCTCAGCACCGCGACCGGGGTCACGAATGCCGGCGGTTTCATCGCCGCGCTGATCGCGATCTTCCTGATCGGACTGGCGCTCGATCTGCAGGGCGCAGGCACTCCGGAGACTTACTCGCTTGAGGCGTTCCGGGTCGCGTTCCTGATGCCGGTGCCGCTCTGGCTGATCGGCGTCGTCTTCATCCTCATCGAGCGCAAGCGCACGCGTATCCGGATGGGCCTGGACCCCGATCGGCACCGCTGAGTCCTCTCGTAGGATGAGGGATGCCCTCCTCATTCGCCTTCTCCGCTGACAGCTCTCGCCTCGATCGCCGGCGCATACACTCGTGGCTCAGCGGGGAGGCGTACTGGGCGAAAGGCCGCCCCCGGCACGTGCAGGATGCGGCCATCGACGCCTCGCGGAACTACGGCGTCTGGGACGCCGAGGGCGAGCAGGTGGCGTACGCACGCGTGGTGACGGATGGCGTGACCTTCGCGTGGCTCTGCGACGTCTTCGTCGAACCGGGCGTCCGGGGGCGCGGGATCGGCAAGATGCTGGTCGAGGGCGTCATCGCGGATCTGACGCCGCTGGGGCTCAAGCGGGTGATGCTCGCCACGGCCGACGCCCACGGACTCTACAAGCAGTACGGATTCGCCCCGTCCGAGGATCCCGACCGCTATCTCATCAGGCCGATGACCTGATCATCTCCCGCGCGGAGTCCAGCCGAACGGGATCGCGCCATCCAGAATCGCCCGTTCGCGATCGGCCCGCGCCGACCACCCCTGCGCCTCGTCTGGGATGTCGAACGCGCCTCTGGCGACCCGAAGACCGACATCCTCGTGGTGCATCCGCGGCGCGCCGCCGCGGCGCACCGACGCCCGCACGCTCCACGCGTCGTCGGCGTAGCCGCCGCCACGGAACACCCGGTAGTCGTCGTACCTGGCGGGATCGAGCAGGTCCCAGCACCACTCCCAGACGTTGCCGAGCGTGTCGAAGAGGCCGTTGAGGTTCGGCAGCTTCCCGCCGACGTCCTGCGGGGAGCCCATGCCGTCCGCAGCGGTCCATGCGGCCTCCGCGAGCGGCGCGTAGTGCGGACCGGTGGAACCCGCACGGCACGCGAACTCCCACTCCGCCTCGGTCGGCAGTCGGTAGCCTTCGGCGGTCACGTCCCACGTCACGTCTTCGCCGTCGAAGCGGTAGACCGGGTCGAGCGCCTCCCATTCGGATGCCGCGTTGCAGAAGTGCACGGCACGGAGCCAGCTGACATCCGCCGCGGGTCGGCGTGGACTGCGCGACGGCACCGGGAGCACCTCGGCGAGCTGCTCCTCGGTGATCGGGAAGACTCCGATCTCGAAGTCCTCGAGCACGACGGTGCGCTCGATCCTGCGCCGCGCATCGTGCAGCGTGACCTGTCCGCCACGGATGCGGCGCATCTCGATGTCGGTCACGAGTCCGAGGACCGCGGGGTCCGTTCGACCCAGTCGGGGTACTTCGCCGCACGGCCGTCCCCGGAGGACGTGCGGGTCACCCGGCGCTTCACCCACGGTCCGACGAACTCGCGGTAGTACGCGAGGCCCGCTGGCCCTGCGCCGGCCTGCATCGTCGGCGCCCACCACGTCTCGGGCGGCTCGAACCCGAGCGCGTGAAGCACGCGGGCCGCGACCCTGTGGTGTCCGGCGGAGTTCATGTGGAGCCTGTCCTCCGACCAGTACTGCGCCTTGGAGAGTTCGCCATCGGGCCAGTTCAGGGCTCGCACCACGTCCTGCCGGCCCTCGACGCGGCGGAGCACCGCCTCGGAGAGCAGGTCGCCACGTCGCTGCACGACGCTCCCCATCGGGAGCTGCCCGCTGGGATTCGCGCCGGACAGGAGAATCAGCGTGACGCCCTCCTCGTCGCAGCGGCGCAGCACCCTGCTGAACGCATCGGCGATGTGCTCCAGGTCGGACCGCGGACGCAGCATGTCGTTGCCGCCGCCGTTGAAGGAGAGATGCGTCGGCCGCAGCGCGAGCGCAGGCTCGAGCTGCTGCTCCACGATCGGCCAGGCGAGCCGGCCGCGGATGGCGAGGTTCGCGTAGCGGATCGGATGCCCCGCCGCATCCGCCCATCCCTGCGCCACCAGGTCGGCCCAGCCGCGTTCACGCCCGTCGGGCAGCACGTCACCGACTCCCTCCGTGAAGGAATCGCCGATAGCCACGAAACGCACCTCTGTCACCAGCACAGCCTATTCCCGGCGAGGCGGCTCGCGCTCAGCGGTCGTCGAGCGCGACCCCTCGCCGATCCGCGAGTCCCCACGCCGCCACGGCGGCGAGGACGAAGCAGGCGCCGAACACCACGAACAGCAGCGGCGCACCTCCGGCGACCAGCAGCACGGGCACGGCGAGAGGCGCGACGATCGACGCGATGCGCCCGACCCCTGCTGCCCAGCCGCTCCCGGTGCCGCGCAGCGAGGTCGGATAGATCTCGGGAGTCACGGCGTACAGCGCGCCCCAGGCGCCGAGGTTGAAGAACGACAGTGCCATGCCCGCCGCGATGATGCCCGATTCGCTCGTCGCGGTGCCGAAGAGCACGGCCGATCCCGCTGAGCCGACGAGGAAGACGGAGAGGGTGGTGCGCCGCCCCCACAGCTCGATCAGCCACGCGGCGACCGCGTAGCCCGGCAGCTGCGCGAGCGTGATGATCAGGGTGAAGCCGAAGGAGCGCACCAGGTCGAATCCCGCATCGACGAGGATGCTCGGGATCCAGATGAAGGCGCCGTAGTACGCGAAGTTCACGCACAGCCACACGATCCACAGACACAGGGTCCGCAGCCGGAACTCCGCGTTCAGCAGAGTGGCGAGCCGCGCTCGCGCGGTCACCGCGAGGGCGCGGGACTGCGGCTCCCTGCGGATCGGCGGCCCCGCCACGATCCCGGCGTCAGCCTCGAATTCCGCGACGATCCGCTCGGCCTCCGCGATGCGGCCCCTGGAGGCGAGCCATCGCGGAGACTCCGGCATCCCCCACCGCACGACCAGCGCGTACACGGCCGGGATCGCACCGAGTGCGAACGCCCAGCGCCAGCCGGATTCGGAAGCCGGGATCACCAGGAAGCCGATGAGGGCTGCGGCCGTCCAGCCGACGGCCCAGAACGCCTCCAGGATCACGATCAGACGCCCGCGGATGCGCGCCGGCGCGAACTCGCTGACGTACGTCGATGCCACCGGCAACTCGGCGCCGAGACCGAGGCCGACGAAGAACCGGAGCACGAGAAGGAGCGCGATGCTGCCGACGAGGGCGCTCGCCCCCGTCGCGACCCCGTAGATCAGGAGAGTGAGCGCGAACACCTGTCGTCGCCCGAGCCGGTCTGCGAGCAGTCCGCCCAGTGTCGCGCCGAGTGCCATGCCGATGAAGCCCACGGAGGCGATCCATCCGGCCTCGGTCTTGGTGAGCGCCCATTGCTGCCCCAGGGCGGCGATGACGAACGAGATCAGCCCGACGTCCATCGCGTCGAGCGCCCAGCCGACGCCCGATCCCGTGAGCAGACGCAGATGCCGCCGGGTGAACGGCAGATCATCCAGGCGCCCGGCGAGAGAGGCGCGGCTGGGCAGGGCGGTGTTGGCCATGTGACTCATCGTAGAGCCGGCGCCGCCCCGTGTGACGCGAGGTCAGTCGCGCGCGTCGAGCAGCCGGCGAACCCGTGGGATCACCTCGGTGCCGTACAGCTCGATGCTCCTCATCATCGACTCGTGGGACATCGTGCCTGTGGCGTACTTCAAGTCGAAGCGGCCGAGGCCGAGCATCGTCACGGTGTCCGCGATCTTGGCGGCGACACGGTCGGGTGAGCCGACATAGAGGGCGCCCTCGGGGCCGACGTCGTTCTGGAACCGGGCCCGGCTGTACGCCGGCCACCCGCGCTCCCTGCCGATCGTGTCGTTCATGGCCTCGAACCCCGAGTACGCGGCGTCCCACGCCTCCGCGTCCGTCTCCGCGATGTGCCCTGGCGAGTGCACCGACACCGGGTGAGAGGCGGTGCCGAACGAGGCGACCGACCGGTGGTAGAGGTCGACGAAGGGCTTGAAGCGGATCGCCGGTCCGCCGATGATCGCCAGCATCAGGCCGAGGCCGTGCCTGGCGACACGCACGACCGACTCAGGGCTGCCGCCCACGCCCACCCAGGTGCGCAGGCCCTTCTCCGTCTTGGGGAAGACGTTCGCGTTCTCGAGCGATGCGCGCATCGTGCCGGACCACGTCACGGGCTCCTCCTTCAGCAGCTCGACGAACAACTCGAGCTTCTGCTCGAACAGCGCATCGTAGTCGCGCAGGTCGTAGCCGAACAGGGGGAAGGACTCGATGAAGGATCCGCGACCGAGCACGACCTCGGCACGGCCGTTCGAGATCGCGTCCAGGGTGGCGAAGCGCTCGAAGACCCGCACCGGGTCGTCGGACGACAGAACGGTGACCGCAGTGCCGAGCCGGATGCTCTCGGTACGGGCCGCGATGGCCGCGAGCACCATCTCGGGCGACGACACGGCGAACTCCGGGCGGTGGTGCTCCCCCACGCCGAAGAAGTGCACGCCGACCGAGTCGGCGAGCTCCGCCTGCGAGACGATGTTGCGGATCGTCTGCGCGCCGGAGAGAAGCTCTCCGTCCTCGCCGCGGGTGATGTCGCCGAATGTGTCCAGACCGAACTCGATGCCCATGTCATCCCTTCCTATTCAGATGAATGAACACGCGCCGGTCCCCCGGCATTCCCGCTCAGCGCGCGAGCAGCGCGGTGCGCAGGGTGTCGAGTCCGACTCCGCCCATGTCGAGCGCGCGCTTGTGGAACTCCTTGATGTCGAAGTCCGCGCCGCGCTCCGCCTGGTACGCGTCACGCACCTGCTCCCAGATGCGCTGACCGACCTTGTACGACGGCGCCTGTCCCGGCCAGCCGAGGTACCGGTTGACCTCGAACCTGACGAACTGGTCGGACATGTTGACGTTCTTGCGCATGAAGTCGAGCGCGTACTCGGCATCCCACACCCCGGTGCCGTCCAGGCGCGGCTTGCCGAGGTGCACGCCGATGTCGAGCACCACGCGCGCTGCGCGCATGCGCTGCCCATCGAGCATGCCGAGCCGGTCGGCCGGGTCGTCGAGGTATCCGAGCTGCTGCATCAGCCGCTCGGCGTACAGCGCCCAGCCCTCGGCATGACCCGACGTTCCGGCGAGGAGCCGGCGCCAGGAGTTCAGCTCCACGCGGTTGTGCACCGTCTGCGCGATCTGCAGGTGGTGGCCGGGAACGCCCTCGTGGTAGACGGTGGTGAGCTCGCGCCAGGTGTCGAACTCGGTGACGCCCTCCGGCACCGACCACCACATGCGTCCGGGGCGTGAGAAGTCGTCCGTCGGCCCGGTGTAGTAGATCCCGCCCTCCTGCGTCGGCGCGATCATGCACTGGAGGGTGCGGATCGCCTCGGGGATGTCGAAGTGGGTCGCGCCGAGCTCGGCGACGGCGCGGTCGCTGGTCTCCTGCATCCATCGCTGCAGCGCCTCGGTGCCGACGAGCTTGCGCGCCGGGTCGGATTCGAGGTGCGCGACGGCCTCCTCGACCGACGCTCCGGGGAGGATCTCGTTCGCGATGGCGGTCTGCTCGGCGACCATCCGCTCGAGCTCCTGGCGACCCCACTCGTAGGTCTCGTCGAGATCGATGGTCGCTCCGAGGAACCGCCGTGAATTCAGCGCGTACAGTTCCCGGCCGACCGCGTCCTGTTCGGCCGCCACGGGCGCGAGCTCCTCGGCGAGGAAGCTGCGCAGCTCGTCGTACGCGACGCGCGCGGCAGCCGAGTTGTCGGCCAGTGTGCGCGCGAGGGAGGCGGGCAGGTTGCCCTCCTCGGGAGCGGCCTCAGCCACGAAGGCGGCGAAGAACCCGTCGTCCGCGGTGTAGCGGCCGATCTGGGTCGCGACCTCGGTCACCTGGCGGCGCGCCGGCGTCACGCCGGCGGCGATGCCGGCGCGAAGCGTCTCGGTGTACCCGCGCAGCGCCTCGGGGAGCGCCTCGAGACGCGCGGCCACGACGGCCCAGTCGTCGGCCGTCGCTGTCGGCATCAGGTCGAACGCCGACCGCAGGTCCTGGGCTGCCGAGGAGATCACATTGAGGTCGCGCAGGTGCCAGTTCGCCTCATGCAGCTCGAGGTCGAGCGCGAGCTCGGCCGACAGGTCGGTCTTGGTCACCTCGTCGATCGCGTCGACCGGCTCGAGGTCCGCGAGCCTGGCGAGCGTCGCACGGGCGGCGCCGGTGATCTGCTCGTGGCCCGCCGGGCTCAGATCTCCGAAGCGGTCGTTGACCTCGTTGCGGCCGATATAGGTTCCGAGGACGGGAGCGAGTTCCACGATGGTGTCGACCCATTCATCGGCGACCTTGTCGATTGCAGACGGGGTGCGGGGGGCTGAAGTCATCCGTCCAGCCTAAACCCCGGCACTGCGTCGCAGCATCTCCGGCACTCGGTCGCAGAGGCGGGTCTGCGACCGCACGCGTCAGTGCGCCGCCTCGTTCCAGTCCGCGCCGCGCCCGACCTGCACGTCGAGCGGAACGCGGAGGTCCGCAGCGTCGCCCATGCGGGTGCGGACGATCCGCTCTGCGGCATCCCACTCCCCCGGCGCGACCTCGACCACGAGCTCGTCGTGGATCTGCAGGAGCGCGCGGGAGGCGAGCCCCTCGGCACGGAGGTCGTCGTGGATATGCAAAAGCGCGATCTTCATGATGTCGGCGGCGCTGCCCTGGATGGGAGCGTTGAGAGCGGCGCGCTCCGCGTTCTCGCGCAGCACGCGGTTCGGGCTCGCGAGGTCGGGGAACGGGCGACGGCGCCCGAAGATCGTCTCGGTGTAGCCGACCTCCTTCGCCTTCATGACAGAGGCGCGCAGGTAGTCGCGCACGGCGCCGAAGCGGGCGAAGTACTCCACCATGAGCTGCTTCGCCTCCGACTGCTCGATGCGGAGCTGCTTGGAGAGGCCGAACGCCGACAGGCCGTACACGAGGCCGTACGACATCGCCTTGACCTTGGTCCGCATCGCCGAGGTCACATCATCCGGCTCGACGCCGAAGACGCGCGCGCCGACGAAGCGGTGCAGGTCCTCGCCGCTGTTGAAGGCCTCGATCAGCCCCTCATCGCCCGAGAGGTGCGCCATGATGCGCATCTCGATCTGCGAGTAGTCGGCCGTGAGAAGCGCCTCATAGCCCTCGCCCACCTCGAACGCGCTGCGGATCCGTCGCGACTCCTCGGTGCGCACCGGGATGTTCTGCAGGTTCGGGTCGGTGCTGGAGAGGCGACCGGTCTGGCTGCCGGTCTGCACGTAGGTCGTGCGCACACGGTGATCCGCTCCGATCGCGGTGTCGAGCGACTCGATGATCTGACGGAGCTTCGTCGCCTCTCGATGCTGCAGCAGGAGCCCGAGGAACGGATGCGGGTGCGATTCCTGCAGGTCTGCCAGGACGGCGGCATCCGTGGAGTACCCGGTCTTGGTCTTGCGGGTCTTCGGCAGCTGCAGGTCGTCGAAGAGGACCTCCTGCAGCTGCTTCGGCGAGCCGAGGTTGAACTCGCGCCCGACGAGTGAGTACGCCTCCTGTGCGAGGCCTTCGGCGCGGATGCCGAGCTCGCCGGAGAAGGTGGAGAGCACCTCATGCGAGACCGCGACGCCCGCGACCTCCATATCGGCGAGCGTGAGCAGGGTCGGCAGCTCGATCTCGGTGAGGACCCTCGCCACGGACTCGGGGATGTCCTCGCGCAGCGCCGCGGCGACGCGGAGCGCGAACCACGCCTCCTGGGAGGGGGTCGCCCCCTCGGTCTCGGGCACCAGCTGCGTGGGATCGGCCTCTGGGAGCTTCTCACCGAGGTATCGCTCGACCAGGTCGCCGAGCGTCTTGTCGGGGAAGCTCGGGCGCAGCAGCCAGCCCGCGAGGCTGGTGTCGTATGCGAGCCCGGCGAAGCGGATGCCGAGCCTCAGCAGCGCCTTCACCTGCGGCTTCGCGTCATGGAGCACCTTGGCGGCGTTCGACTCGAACCACGGGCGGAGGGCTTCGGCGGCGTCATCGCTCCAGTCGAGTTCGCGCAGCTCGGTCTCTGTCGCGGCGCCGATGCGCGCCGGCGCACCGCCCTGCGTGGTGATGCGCAGCGCGACGTCGTCGGTCTGCGCCTGCGCCCAGCTCAGGAAGTCGGAGGCGGTCGCCTGGACGGGAACGGGAAGAACGACCGCGGATGCCGGGTCGTCGGCGACCTCGCCGGCGCCCACGGCCTCGAACACGCGGGGCAGCAGCGTGCGGAACTCCAGCCGCGCGAAGATGTCGCGCACGGCCTGCGCGTCGATCGGGGCGACGGCGAGGTCGCCGGGTGCGACGGGGAGCTCGACGTCGGTGAGCAGCCGGTTCAGCTGACGGTTTCGTCGAACGGACTCGATGTGATCGCGGAGGTTGCCGCCGACGACGCCCTTGATCTCCTCGGCGCGCGTGAGAAGATCGTCGAGCGTGCCGAACTGGGTGAGCCACTTGACGGCGGTCTTCTCCCCCACCTTCGGCACGCCGGGCAGGTTGTCGCTGGTCTCGCCGACGAGGGCGGCGATGTCGGGGTACTGCTCGGGCCGCACCCCGTAGCGCTCCTGCACGGTGACCGGGTCGTAGCGTTTGAGCTGAGAGACGCCCTGCACCGACGGATACAGCAGCGTGACGTCATCCGTCACCAGCTGGATCGTGTCGCGGTCGCCGGAGACGACGAGCACGTCGTACCCCTGCTCGGCGCCCTGCGCGGCGAGAGTCGCGAGGATGTCATCCGCCTCGATGCCCTCCTTGGTCAGCACGGGGATGGACATCGCCGCCAGGCAGTCCTGCAGCAGCGGGATCTGCCCGCGGAACTCCTGCGGCGTCTCCGAGCGGGTGGCCTTGTACTCCGGGTACACATCGGTGCGGAACGAATGCCGCGACGTGTCGAACGCGACTGCCATGTGCGTCGGCTTCTCGGCCTTGATGAGGTTCACGAACATCGACAGGAAGCCGTAGATGGCGTTCGTGTGCTGATTGTCCTTCGTCGTGAAGTTCTCGACCGGGAGGGCGAAGAAGGCACGATAGGCGAGTGAATGGCCGTCGACGACCATGAGGGTAGGCTTTGCGGAGTCCGTCACCCTGTCAGCCTAACGAGGACGGCAGACACCCGCTGAGGAGGAACGCATGTCCGAGAGCGCGACGAGCGAAGGGCTCGACTGGGCCACGGCCCGAGGGATGGGCGCACTCGCCCAGAAGATGGGCATGGAGTTCACCGAGTTCGGCCTCGAGCGGTGCGTCGCGACGATGCCGGTGGAGGGCAACACGCAGCCGGTCGGACTCATGCACGGCGGCGCGTACGTCGTGCTCGGAGAATCGCTCGGCTCGATGGCGGCGAACCTGCACGCGGGCCACGGCCGCCTCGCCGTCGGCGTCGACATCAACGCCACCCACACGCGTTCCGCGACGTCGGGACGGGTCACGGGCGTCTGCACGCCGATCCACCTCGGCCGGAGCGTGACCGTCCACGAGATCGTCGTGACAGACGATCAGGGCCGCCGCTGCTCGACGATCCGCATCACGAACATGATCAAGGACCTCCCGGCGAGCTGACGCGGCGTCAGAGGTCGTACTCCCACTTCGTCCAGAAGCGGGACAGATCCTCCGGCACGAACCCGAGTCGCTCGACCGCCAGTGCGGTGTCGCGCAGCTGCCTGACCGTGTCGGGCTCGACCAGCTCGTCTCCCATGCCGCCGTCGTGTGCGATGCCGATGTCGACGAGCCAGCCGATCCGCAGCTCGATCCGGTCGACGTCTCCCTGCGGATCCCGGTACGGGAACTCCACGAGATCCGTCTCGTGTGCGCGCGCCAGCGCGAGGCCGTACCGGCCGATGGCGTCGGCGATGTCGTCTCCCGTGCGGAAGTCGCCGATCGTGGTGACGATGCGCTTCATGAGGACCCCCAATCCGAGTGGAGTGGTGTCACCGGGGCCAGGGCGACCTGCGGTTCATGATAACCACCGGCCGCCGATGCAGCGAGCCCCCTTGACGCAGCCTCCGTCAAGGATTAAGAGAGAGTGAGCCGGCGCTCCACGATGCGCCTCGCCACATCGCCGAGGTGCTCGCCGTGGTTGCGGGCGTACGTCCTGATGAGCGTGAACGCGTCGTCGATCGGAACGCCGTTCGTGTAGGAGACGACGCCCTTGGCCTGCTCGATCAGCACCCGGCTGCTGAGCGCGTGCTGGAGCTGCTGGGTGAGCGCCTCGGTCTCTCGAAGGGTGCGCTCGTGCAGGATGCCGATCGTGGCGATGTCCGCGAGGGCGCGGGCGATCACGAGGTCGGCCTCCGTCAGCATGTCGTCCTCGGCCTGGATCAGCTTGAGCGAGCCGATCGTCTTGTCGCGCAGCCGCAGCGGGATGGCGACCAGCGATTCGCGAGAGCCGTCGAGCAGCGCCTCGACGACGGCGGCCGCCTCGCTGGTCGACGCCACGAGCTCCAGCTCGCCGCGGTCGTCGGAGAGCAGAAGGCCAGCCGCCGACACGTGCAGCTGGTCTCGGCAGGTGTCCACGAGATGCTGCATGAGCTCGACGACGTCGTAGTCGTCGACGAGCGTGTCGGCGAGTTCCGTGAAGGTGCGGAGGAGCTGCTTCTCTCGTTCGAGGGCGGTCATGAGTCCACCTCGATCGCGCCCGACTCCCTGCTGAACGCCAGCCGGCCGGCGAGCACGTCGTCGGCGACCTCCATGACGCTGCGATCGCTCGCGAACGCGTGGCTCTGCAGCAGCATCCGCGCGTCCTCCGCATCCACGTCGAACTGGGCGAGCACGATGCCGGTCGCCTGGTGCACACGCCGGCGTGAGAACGGCGACAGCGCCGTCTCGTCGGCGATGTCCAGATCGGCGAGGCTCTGCCGCAGCACGCGTCGCGCGACGGCGGAGGCGAGCGCACTCGCGTGCTGCGTCTGCTCCTCGTCGAAGTCCAACGGCGAGTCCGAGTAGAGATCGACCGCACCGAAGCGGAGGCCGGCGACCGAGAGGGGAAAGGCGAAGATCGAGGCGATCTCGCGCTGCTGCACGGCACGCCCGAACGCGGGCCAGCGCTCGGGTCCTCGCCGCCCTCGCAGATGCGGCTCCATGACCGGCCGCGCGAGACGCACCGCATCCCAGCAGGGCCCCTCGCCGAGATCGAACTGCAGCTCGTCCAGCCACGCCGAAGAGCTGTCGGTCGCGGAGACCGTCTGGCTGCCGAGGAAGCTGCCGAGAGTCGACACCGAGGCGCCCGTCACCGGGAGCACCGCGAGGAACGAGTGCGGCAGAGAGCTCACCTTCGTGTCCGGGTCGTCCAGACTCACCATCGCCATGCGAAACGCGTCTTCCACAGCAGCCCACCTCTCCCTTCCACGTTAGCCCGGGGCTGGTGCACCGGCAACGGGGGCGCGCCTCAGCGCGCGACGGGCTCTGGCGCCTCGAGGATCCGCTGGAAGAGCAGGTGGTCCTGCCACTCCCCCGCGATCCGGAGATACAGCGGCGCCATCCCGATGCGCTCGAAGCCGTTGCCGGCGAGGACGCGCTGGGATCCCGTGTTGTGCCGCAGTGTCGCCGCCTGGAGCCTGTGCAGCCGCAGCTCCTGTCGCGCGTATGCCGCGACTGCGCCGACCGCGCGCGATGCGAGCCCGCGACGCAGGCGGGTCACGTCGACCCAGTAGCCGAGGTCGGCACTCCAGAACGCTCCGCGCACGATGTTGTTCAGGTTCATCCGCCCGCGGATCTCACCGTCATCCGATTCGATGACGAAGCGGATGCTGCGTCCTGACGCGGCATCCTGCACGCACTGCCTGGCGTGATGCTCCTGCCATTCCTCGGTGAAGAACGCAGGCGCGCGCGTCGGCTCCCACGGTGCGAGATGCTCGCGGTTCGCGACGTACGCGCGCGCGAGGGCCGCCCCGTCACCGGAGCGGACGGGCCGAAGGAGGTGCTCCGCGTCGAGCGGAAGCATCGCTACTTCTTGGGAGCCAGCTGCTCGATGATCGCCTTCGCGACGTCCTGCATGGTCAGACGGCGGTCCATCGACGCCTTCTGGATCCAGCGGAACGCCTCCGGCTCGCTGAGCCCCATCTTCTCGTTGAGAAGGCCCTTGGCCCTGTCGACGAGCTTGCGGGTCTCGAAGCGCTCGACCATGTCGGCGACCTCGGCCTCGAGCGTGATGATCTGCTCGTGGCGTGCCAGGGCGATCTCGATCGCCGGCAGCAGGTCGTTCGGGGTGAAGGGCTTGACGACGTAGGCGAGTGCACCGGCCTCGCTCGCCCGCTCGACGAGCTCCTTCTGGCTGAACGCCGTCAGCAGCACGACAGGAGCGATGTTCCCCTTGTGCAGCTTCTCGGCGGCGCTGATGCCGTCGAGCTGCGGCATCTTGACGTCCATGATGACGAGATCGGGACGCAGCTCCGTGGCCAGCGCCACCGCGGTCTCGCCGTCTCCGGCCTCACCGACCACGTCGAATCCGTTGTCGCGGAGGATCTCGACGATGTCGAGACGGATCAGCGATTCGTCCTCTGCGACGACGACGCGTCGGGGTGCGGATGCCGTGGGCTGCTCAGCCTGTTCTTGCTCGGTCACGTCTCCATCCTAGTGGAGACGTCACGTGTGCTTGCTGAAGGGACGGCGGCAGGCCGTCCGGTGCTGCCGCCTGCGCTAAAGTCGAAGACGCGACACACGAGCCGGCGTGGCGGAATGGCAGACGCGGAGCACTCAAAATGCTTTGTCCGAAAGGGCGTGTGGGTTCGAGTCCCACCGCCGGCACCATCTTGAGGCGAACGTCGATCCCGGGTCACCTCGGCGGGCGAGCATCCAGCCGGGCGCGGGCAGCCTCCGCGGCGCGTTCCGACTTCTCGACGCGCTCGGACGCGGCCGCCTCTCGCGTACGGATCTCGTCCAGTTCCTCGTGCACGCGGACGGCGTCCGCCCGCACCCGTTCCATCTCGGTCTCGAGCTCGGACAGCCGTGCCTCGAGGGACTGCGCGCGGTCCCCGAGCGTTCTGCGGCGCCGCTCGAGGTCCTGAGCCTCGCGCCTGGCCCGGGCGACCTCTTCATCGGCCGTCTTCGCGGCGAGCTCGGCCTGCTTGCGCTCCCGGCGCGCTGCGACCTCGTCCTCCGGCGGGGTCGCTCGCCGAGGGAATGCGACCGGGCCCCCGGCGACCGCATCCGAGAGGTCTGCGTCACCCGACCCCGACACCTCCAGCGGCCGGATCAGCCGCCCCGACGCGACCGCCGCCGCGGCATCCGCATCGAACATCGCGGCGTTGAGCGTCTCCTGAACGGCGTCGGTCGTCGCGGGCGTGATCCGCTCGCCGCGCGCACTCGCGAGCTCGGCGGCCTGCTCGGCGAGCCTGCGCACCAGCGCGCGCCGGTCCCGGTTCAGCGCCGTCATCGTCGCGGCATCCAGATCGGCCTGCGCCTCCCGCAGCGCCTCAGCGAGCTCGAGGGCCTCGCCGAGCTCCTCCGCGCGCTCCCGCGCGAAGACGTTGACCACCCATGCCGCGAGCAGCGGCTTGCGCAGGCCCTTGACTGCGGTTGCCAGAGCGGCATCCGCGATCGACTTCGCACGCGCATTCCGCGCCGCCGTGAACGCGTCCGGCAGAAGGCCGTAGAGCTCGACGGCGACTGCTTCGAGCGTGAGACCCTCGTCGCCTGCCATCGCCCCATTCTGCCCGACGCGGGGACGACAGAGGGGCGAGGCCGAAGCCCCGCCCCTCAGAACGACTGATGTGTCAGATGCCGGCCTTGTAGATCGGCGCAGCACCGCCGAGCGCATCGCCGACCTTGTGCACGCGGAGGTCGTTCGTGGATCCGATGATCCCGGGAGGGGATCCGGAGATCACGACGACCTTGTCGCCTTCGGCCGCCAGGCCGTTGCCGAGCAGGTAGTCGTCGACCTGGTGGTACATCAGGTCGGTGTGCTGCACCATCTCGACGAGGTTCGAGCGGATGCCCCAGGTGAGCGCCATGCGACGGCGGATGCCGGGCTCGGGGGTGAACGCGATCATCGGGATGCTGGAGCGCAGGCGCGAAAGACGACGCGCGGAGTCGCCCGACTGGGTGAACACGCACAGGAACTTCGCCTCGACGAACTCCGCGACCTCGAGGGCCGCGAGGGTGATCGCGCCGCCCTGCGTCTTCGGCTTGTTGGTCAGCGGCGCGATGCGCTCGAGACCGTGCTCCTCCGTGGACTCGATGATGCGCGCCATCGTCTCGACGACGACGACCGGGTACTCGCCGACGCTGGTCTCGCCGGAGAGCATCACGGCGTCCGCACCGTCGAGCACCGCGTTCGCGACGTCGGACGTCTCGGCGCGGGTCGGCACGGGGCTGCTGATCATCGACTCGAGCATCTGCGTCGCGACGATCACGGGCTTGGCGTTGCGGCGAGCGAGCTCGACGGCGCGCTTCTGCACGATCGGCACGGCCTCCAGGGGCAGCTCGACGCCGAGGTCGCCGCGGGCGACCATGATCCCGTCGAACGCGTCGACGATCTCCTCGAGCGCGTCGACGGCCTGCGGCTTCTCGATCTTGGCGATCACGGGGATCTTGACGCCCTCCTCCGCCATGATCTCGTGCACGCGCTCGACGTCCGATGCGTTGCGCACGAACGAGAGGGCGATGAGGTCGGCGCCGATGCGAAGGCCCCAGCGCAGGTCGTCTTCGTCCTTCTCGCTCAGGGCGGGGACGTTGACGGCCACGCCGGGCAGGTTGATGCCCTTGTTGTTCGACACCGCGCCGGCGACGATCACCTTGGTGGTCACAGTGACACCGTCGGTCTCGACGACCTCGACGCGGACCTTGCCGTCGTCGATGAGCAGGAAGTCCCCGGGCTTGACGTCGTTGGGCAGGCCCTTGAACGTGGTGCCGCAGATGTCCTTGTTGCCGATGATGTCCTCGGTGGTGATCTTGAAGATGTCACCGGCCGCGAGCTCGTAGGGGCCGTTCTCGAACCGGCCGAGGCGGATCTTCGGGCCCTGCAGGTCGACGAGCACGGCGACGGCGCGCCCAGCGTCGTCGGCGGCACGGCGCACGTTGGCGTAGTTCGCGTCGTGCACGGAGTAGTCACCGTGGCTGAGGTTCAGACGGGCGACGTCCACCCCGGCTTCGATGATCGCTCGCACGTTTTCATACGACGAGGTGGCGGGACCAAGGGTGGCGACGATTTTCGCGCGTCTCAACAGATTCTCCAGAGTGAGAGGGGGATAGAAATCAGGCGACGGTGCCGGGCTCAGCCTACGCGGGCTGGAGACCGATGGCGACATCATCCGGTCGCACGGGCTCGGGCAGCACGGTCTCGCCCATCAGGAACCGGTCGACGTTCGCCGCTGCGGCGCGTCCTTCCGCGATCGCCCAGACGATGAGCGACTGCCCGCGTCCGGCATCGCCGGCCACGAACACGCCGGGGACCGTCGACTCGTAGGACGAGTCGCGCTGGAAGGCGCCGCGATCGGTCACCTGCGGCCGGGTCTCCTCGGTGTAGGCGTCGACCTCGGGACCGGTGAAGCCCATCGCGATCAGCACGAGATCTGCGGGGATCTCCCGCTCGCTGCCGCTCTTGGGCACGCGCCGTCCGTCGATGTACTCGGTCTCGGCCACGCGCAGGGAGCGGACCTCGCCGACCTCGTTGGCGAGGAACTCGACGGTCGACGCGAGGAAGACACGCTCGCCGCCCTCTTCGTGCGCCGACTGCACCTCGAAGACCGTTGGCATCATCGGCCAGGGCTGGTGGCCGGGCCGCTCGGTGCCCGGCTGCTTGCCGATCGCGAGGTTCGTGACGCTGAGCGCACCCTGACGGTGGGCGGTGCCGATGCAGTCGGCGCCCGTGTCGCCACCGCCGATGACGATGACGTGCTTGCCCTCTGCGGTGATCTGCTCCGGGACCTTGTCGCCCGCGACCGCGTGGTTCGACTCGACGAGGTACTCCATGGCGAAGTGCACGCCGTCGAGGTCGCGCCCCGGGATGGGCAGATCGCGCGGCACGGTCGAGCCGGTGGCGATCACCACCGCGTCGTAGCGTGCCCGCAGGTCCGGCCAGGAGATGTCCTTGCCGATCTCGACGCCGGCACGGAAGCGGGTGCCCTCCTCCTGCATCTGGCGCAGTCGGGATTCGAGCTGCCCCTTCTCCATCTTGAAGTCGGGGATGCCGTACCGGAGGAGGCCGCCGATGCGGTCGTCCCGCTCGAAGACGGCGACGGTGTGGCCGGCCCTGGTGAGCTGCTGCGCGGCGGCGAGGCCGGCAGGGCCCGAGCCGACGACGGCGACGGTCTTGCCGGTGAGACGTGCAGGCGGCTGCGGCTCGACCCAGCCCTTGGCGAAGGCCTCGTCGATGATCGAGACCTCGATCTGCTTGATCGTGACCGCGGGCTGGTTGATGCCGAGCACGCACGAGCTCTCGCACGGGGCGGGGCACAGCCGCCCGGTGAACTCCGGGAAGTTGTTGGTCGCGTGCAGGCGATCGATCGCCGCACGGCCCTCGCCGCGCCAGGTGAGGTCGTTCCACTCCGGGATCAGGTTGCCCAGGGGGCAGCCCTGGTGGCAGAACGGGACGCCGCAGTCCATGCAGCGTCCGGCCTGGCGCCGCAGCACCGCCTGATCGCCCGGCTCATAGACCTCTTTCCAGTCCATGATGCGCACCGGAACGGGGCGGCGCTTGGGAAGCTCACGCTCGGTGACCTTCAGAAAACCTTTGGGATCAGCCACCGGTCACCTCCAGGATGCGGTTCCAGACGATGTCGCCGTCGGGATCGATGCCCTCGGCCTCTGCCTCCTCGCGCATGCTGCGCACGGCGGCGAAGTCACGCGGGAGCACCTTCACGAACTCGGCTGCGGTCTCCTCGAACCGCGCCAGGATGTCTGCGCCGAGCGGGGACGCCGTGCGCTCCACATGCTCGGCGATCAGGCTGCGCAGCACCTCGAGGTCGGCACGGTCCAGCTGCTCCAGCCGGAGCTCGCCGCTGCCGAGGGACTGCGCGTTGATCTTGCCGGTGTCGAGGGAGCGGACGTACGCCACTCCCCCGGACATGCCGGCGCCGAAGTTGCGTCCGGTCGAGCCCAGGATCACGGCGAGCCCGCCGGTCATGTACTCGAGCGCGTGGTCGCCGACGCCTTCGACGACGGCGGTCGCCCCGGAGTTGCGGACCAGGAACCGCTCGCCTACCACGCCCGAGATGAACATGGTGCCCGAGGTCGCGCCGTAGCCGATGACGTTGCCGGCGATCACGTTCTCGTGCGGGGCGATCGACGATCCCCGCGGCGGGCGGATCGTGATGTCACCACCCGAGAGGCCCTTGCCGACGTAGTCGTTCGCGTCGCCCTCGAGCCGGAGGATGATGCCGGACGGGAGGAACGCTCCGAGCGACTGGCCGGCCGTGCCGTTCAGCGTGACGTCGATCGTCTCCTTCGGCAGTCCGGTCGCGCCGTGGCGCGAGGTGACCTGATGACCCAGCATCGTGCCGACGGCACGCTCGGTGTTCGCGATCGGCAGCGTCACCTTGACCGGCTCGCCGTTCAGGAGAGCGTCCTTCGCGATGTCGATGAGCTGGACGTCGAAGTGCTTCTCGAGCTCGTGGTCCTGCGCACGGCCGCTGCGGCGAGGCTCGCCGGCCGGGAAGGCCGGCCCCTCGAGCACCGGCGTGAGATCGAGGCCATCGGTCTTCCAGTGCTCGACCGCGGCATCCATCTCGAGCAGTTCGGCGCGGCCGACGATCTCGTCGATCGAGCGGAAGCCGAGCTCCGCGAGCAGCTCGCGGACCTCCTCGGCGATGAACTCCATGAAGTTCACCACGAACTCCGGCTTGCCGGTGAAGCGCTCACGCAGCACGGGGTTCTGCGTGGCGACGCCGACGGGGCAGGTGTCCAGGTGGCAGACGCGCATCATGATGCAGCCGCTGACCACGAGCGGAGCCGTGGCGAAACCGAACTCCTCGGCTCCGAGCAGCGCGCCGATGATCACGTCGCGGCCGGTCTTGAGCTGCCCGTCGACCTGCACGACCACGCGATCGCGCATGCCGTTGAGCATGAGGGTCTGCTGCGTCTCGGCGAGGCCGAGCTCCCACGGGGTGCCGGCGTGCTTGAGCGAGTTCAACGGGCTCGCACCGGTGCCGCCGTCGTGGCCTGACACCAGGATCACGTCGCTGAGCGCCTTCGCGACACCGGCCGAGACTGCGCCGATGCCTGACTGGCTGACGAGCTTCGTGTGGATGCGCGCCTCGGGGTTCGCCCGCTTCAGGTCGAAGATCAGCTGCTTGAGGTCCTCGATCGAGTAGATGTCGTGGTGCGGCGGCGGGGAGATGAGTCCGACGCCTGCCGTCGCGTGCCGCGTGCGCGCCACCCACGGATAGACCTTGGTCGGGGGCAGCTGACCGCCCTCGCCGGGCTTGGCGCCCTGGGCGAGCTTGATCTGGATGTCATCCGACTCGGTCAGGTAGAGGCTGGTGACGCCGAAGCGCCCGGAGGCCACCTGCTTGATGGAGCTGCGACGCACCGGGTCGACCAGGCGGTCCGGGTCCTCCCCGCCCTCGCCGGTGTTCGACTTGCCGCCGATCCGGTTCATCGCGATCGCGAGCGTCTCGTGCGCCTCCTTGGAGATGGAGCCATAGCTCATCGCACCGGTGGAGAAGCGCTTGACGATCGCGGAGACGGGCTCGACCTCGTCGAGCGGCACGGGCCTGCGCGTGCCGGTGCGCAGCCTGAACAGGCCGCGGAGGGTCTTCAGCTCCGAGGCCTGGTCGTCGACCAGCCGGGTGTACTCGCGGAAGATGTCGTAGCGCCGCTCACGGGTGGCGTGCTGCAGCTTGAACACCGTCTCCGGGTTGAAGAGGTGCGGTGAGCCGTCGCGGCGCCACTGGTACTCTCCGCCGGTCCAGAGGCGCTCATGCGCCCTGGCGGCCGCGTCCTCGGGGTAGGCGTAGTCGTGGCGCGCCTGGTTCTCGGCGAACACCTCTTCGATGCCGATGCCGCCGAGCTTGGACTCGGTGCGCGTGAAGTACGCGTCGATGAACTCCTGGCTGAGACCGACCGCCTCGAAGACCTGGGCGCCCGCATACGACGAGACCGTCGAGATGCCCATCTTCGACATGATCTTCAGCACGCCCTTGCCGAGCGCGTAGATGAGGTTCCGAACCGCCTTCTCCGGCGTGATCCCGGTGATGTAGCCGGTGCGCACGAGGTGCTCGACCGTCTCCATCGCCAGGTACGGGTTGATCGCCGAGGCGCCGTAGCCGATCAGCGTCGCGACGTGGTGCACCTCGCGGACGTCTCCGGCCTCGACGATCAGGCCGACCTTCATCCGGTTCTCGCGGCGGATCAGGTGGTGATGCACCGCCGAGACCATGAGCAGCGACGGGATCGGGACGAGGTCCTTGTTCGAGTCGCGGTCGGACAGGATGATGAACTCCGCGCCCTGCTCGATCGCCTCGTCGACCTCGGCGCACATCTCCGTGAGGCGCTCCTGGAGCGTGTGGGATCCGGCGTCGAAGTGGTACAGGCCCTTGATCGTGACGCTGGAGCGATCGGGAAGCGCCTTGTCGATGTGGCGGATCTTCGCGAGCTCGTCGTTGTCGATGACCGGGAAGTCGAGAGACACCGTCCTGGTGTGCTCGGGTCCCCAGGTGAGCAGGTTGCTCTCCGGGCCGAGGCCGAGCTTCAGGCTGGTGACGACCTCTTCGCGGATCGAGTCGAGCGGCGGGTTGGTGACCTGCGCGAACTGCTGCGTGAAGTAGTCGAACAGCAGGCGCGGCCGCTTGCTGAGCACGGCGATGGGGGTGTCGGAGCCCATCGCGCCGAGAGGCTCGACGCCGGTCTGCCCCATCGGGGTCAGCAGGATCCGCACCTCCTCCTCGGTGTAGCCGAACGTGCGCTGACGCCGCGTGATCGACGCCGGCGGGTGCACGATGTGCTCGCGCTCCGGGAGGTCGGCGAGACGTACCGCGCCGGCATCCAGCCATTCCTGCCACGGGTGCATGGCGGCCAGGTCGTGCTTGATCTCCTCGTCCTCGACGATCCGTCGCTGAGAGGTGTCGACGAGGAACATCTTGCCCGGCTGCAGACGACCGCGGCGCTTGATGCGCTCCGGCTCGAACTGCAGCACGCCGGTCTCGGAGCCGATCACGACGAGGCCGTCGGTCGTCTCGGTCCAGCGTCCCGGCCGCAGGCCGTTGCGGTCCAGGGTCGCGCCGACGAGCGTGCCGTCGGTGAAGATGAGCGCGGCCGGGCCGTCCCACGGCTCCATCTGGTTCGAGTGGTAGTCGTAGAACGAGCGCAGTTCCGGCGAGATGTCGGACTGCTTCTCGTACGCCTCCGGAACCATCATCATGATGGCGTGCGGGAGGCTGCGACCGGTGAGGGTGAGCAGCTCGAGGACCTCGTCGAAGGAGGCCGAGTCGCTGGCGCCGTCGGTGCAGATCGGAAGGAGCGGGGCGATGTCGCCGAGCAGCTCGGACTCGAGCTGCGACTGACGTGCGCGCATCCAGTTGCGGTTGCCGCCGACCGTGTTGATCTCGCCGTTGTGCGCGAGCATGCGCAGCGGCTGCGCGAGCGGCCAGGACGGGAACGTGTTGGTCGAGTAGCGCGAGTGCACGACAGCCAGCTCGGACATGAACCGCTCGTCCTGCAGGTCGGGGTAGAACGGCTCGAGCTGCAGCGTCGTGACCATGCCCTTGTAGCCGAGGGTGCGGCTGGACAGCGACACGAAGTACGCGCCCAGCTCGTGCCCAGCGCGCTTGCGGAGGCGGTACGCGACCCGGTCCAGGGCGATGCCGGTGAGAGGTGCGTCGGCGAGCGTCGCTCCGCCGGCGCTGACGAACAGCTGCTCGAACGCGGGGCGCGCCTCGTCGGCGAGCTTGCCGAGGTGCTCGTTGACCGTCGGGACCTCGCGCCAGCCGAGGACGCGCAGGCCCTCGGCGCGGGCGATCTTCTCGATCCCGGCCTTCTGTTGACGGCGCTGGCTCGAATCGCGCGGCAGGAACCCGAGTCCGACGGCGTACTCGCCGACCGGCGGCAGTTCGAACGCGGTGACCGCGCGCAGGAACTCGTCGGGCATCTGGGTCAGGATGCCCGCGCCGTCACCGGTGCCGGCATCCGACCCGATCGCACCGCGGTGCTCCAGGTTGCGCAGCGCCTCGAGTGCCAGCGCGATGATGTCGTGCCCTGCTTCGCCGCGCAGTGTCGCGACCATGGCGAGGCCACAGGCGTCCTTCTCGAACGCGGGGTTGTACATGCCCTGCTTGGGAGGGAGATTCATCCCGGCAGTGGGGCGGAGGTCGCTTGATGCCATGCGGTACCGTCCTCAGATCTTCAGATGACCCGGGGACGTCATTGGCCGGGTGGATGGGAGGTCCTCACGGACCGGTGGCTATCGGGTGCCTGCCGTGTCCGTGGGAGCGGTGCTTGTGGCGCTGGCTCCTGCGGTGATTTCTTCGGCCGGAGGCTCGCTCAGGTCGACGAATTCTGGGGGATTGTCCTGCGATTCTACATCAGCGTCGAGATCGCGCCGTTCACGACCCGGCTGGTAGGGAGAAGGCTCCAGTCCGGGGTGACGGCGGTTCTGCACGGCGAGGATCGCGAGACCCACGACGACGCCGATGATCGCGGCCCACACGTTGCTGCGGAGTCCGAGGATGATCTCGCTCGGGTCGATCCGGATGGATTCCCACACGATGCGGCCGGCGCTGTACCAGATCAGGTAGATCGCGAAGAGGCGGCCCCACTGCAGCGAGGTGGCCTTGCGGCTCAGCCACAGCAGGACGATCACGCCGAGCCCGTTCCACAGGACCTCGTAGAGGAAGGTCGGGTGGAACAGCGTGCCCTCGGGAAGGCCGGGAGGGAACGCGGCGTTGTCGGAGGGGATCTCCAGCCCCCACGGCATGTCGGTGGGGAGCCCGTAGAGCTCCTTGTTGAACCAGTTGCCGAAGCGGCCCATGGCCTGCGCGAGCAGGAGCCCGGGTGCGAGGGCGTCGGCGAAGGTCCAGAAGCGGATGCCGGTCCACCGGCATCCGAGGTACGCGCCGATCGCGCCGCCGATGAGGGCGCCGAAGATGGCGATGCCGCCCTCCCAGATCGCCCACA
Organism: Microbacterium sp. SD291; assembly: GCF_017355365.1. Classification (GTDB taxonomy): domain Bacteria; phylum Actinomycetota; class Actinomycetes; order Actinomycetales; family Microbacteriaceae; genus Microbacterium. The sequence goes on from NZ_JADIJR010000001.1 coordinate 116,877, forward strand.
CCGAGCCGGGCTCGAACGGGTTCCAGGTGTTCTTGCCCTCGCCGAAGTAGAAGCCGGGGTGGGTGAGCACGTGGAAGATGCGTGCGCCGATGATGGCGATCGGCACCGCGAGGATCGAGATGTCGACCACGACCCACGGCTCCGCCCCGCGCCTGGTCAGGCGGTGGTTGGTCAGCAGCACGGCGGCGATGATGCCGGCGATGATGCAGAGCGCGTAGAAGTGGATCCGGAGGTTCCAGTCGAAGATCGGGATGTCGATGTACGAGACGGGAGGGCTCGGGATGCTGGCGAGCACGCCGGTGAAGGTGCTGTGGAGCGCGAGGGACATGAGTGCGATTCTAGTTCTCGTGTACGGGGCGCGCCGACGACGTGCCGACGGCCAGGGTTCGGGTGACCTCGGCGAGGGCGGGGATGCCGCCGTCGCGGAGTGCGCGGACGAGCGCCGTGCCGACAATGGCTCCGTCGGCGTACTCGGAGACGCCGGCGATCTGCTCGGCGGTGGATATCCCGATGCCGACGCAGGCGCGCGTCGCTCCGTGCTCGCGGAGACGCCCGACGAGCGTGCGCGCGGCGCGGTCGAGCTCCGCGCGCTCACCGGTGATGCCCATCGTGGACACGGTGTACACGAAGCCGGTGGACGACGAGACGACCAGGTCGAGGCGCTCGTCCGATGACGTCGGCGCCGCCAGGAACACGCGGTCGAGGCCGGTGCGCTCGCTCGCGGCGATCCACTCCCCTGCGACCTCCGGCGTGATGTCGGGGGTGATCAGGCCGGCGCCGCCCGCGGCGAGCAGGTCGTCGGCGTACCGGTCGACGCCGTACTGGAACACCGGGTTCCAGTAGGTCATCACCAGCACGGGGACGTCGGTCGCGGCGGTGATCGCGCGGACGGCGGTGAACAGGTCCTTCATCCTGAAGCCGGCGGCCAGTGCCGCGGTGGTGGCCTCCTGGATGACCGATCCGTCCATCACCGGGTCGCTGTAGGGCGGGCCGAGCTCGATGATGTCGACGCCGTTCTCGGCGAGGGCGATGGCCGCCTGGATGCTCGTCTCCAGATCGGGGAAGCCGACGGGGAGATAGCCGACGAAGGCGCTGCGTCCTGCCGCCTCCGCCTTCCGGATGGCGTCTTCGACGCGACTCACTGTGCGGCCTCCGCGTCGTCGTACAGCTCGAAGTAGCGGGCTGCGGTGTCCATGTCCTTGTCGCCGCGACCGGAGAGGCACACGGCCAGCAGGGCGTCAGGGCCCATCTCCCGTCCGAGGCGGAGTGCGCCGGCCAGGGCGTGCGCCGACTCGATCGCGGGGATGATGCCCTCGGTGCGGCTGAGCAGGCGCAGCGCCTGCATGGCCTCGTCATCCGTCGCGGGGATGTACTCGGCGCGTCCGATGTCGGCGAGCCAGGAATGCTCGGGGCCGACGCCGGGGTAGTCGAGACCCGCGGAGATCGAGTGCGACTCGATCGTCTGGCCGTCCTCGTCCTGCAGGACGTACGTCTTGGCACCGTGCAGGATGCCGGGACGGCCGCGTTCGATGGACGCGGCGTGGTTCGGGGTGTCGACGCCGTCTCCTGCCGCCTCGACGCCGAAGAGCTTGACGCCCGCGTCGTCCAGGAACGCGTCGAACATGCCGATCGCGTTGGAGCCGCCGCCGACGCAGGCGATCACGGCGTCCGGGAGCCGGCCGACCTCGTCGAGCAGCTGCTGGCGCGCCTCCTCGCCGATGATCTTCTGGAAATCGCGCACCATCGCGGGGAACGGGTGCGGACCCGCCGCGGTGCCGAAGATGTAGTTGGTGGTCTCGACCGAGGCGACCCAGTCGCGGTAGGCGTCGTTGATCGCGTCCTTGAGCGTGCGGGAGCCCGAGGTGACGGGGATGACCTCGGCGCCGAGCAGGCGCATGCGCGCCACGTTGAGCGCCTGCCGCTGCGTGTCTACCTCGCCCATGTAGATCGTGCAGTCGAGGCCGAAGAGCGCGGCCGCGGTCGCGGTGGCCACGCCGTGCTGGCCAGCGCCCGTCTCGGCGATCACGCGGGTCTTGCCGAGGCGCTTGGTGAGCAGGGCCTGGCCGAGGACGTTGTTGATCTTGTGCGAGCCGGTGTGGTTGAGGTCCTCGCGCTTGAGGAACACCCTCGCCCCGCCCGCGTGCTCCGCGAACCTGGCGACCTCGGTGAGCGGCGACGGCCGGCCGGCGTACGAGCTCAGGAGCGCGGCCAGTTCGGCGCGGAACGCCGGATCGGCGATCGCCTCGGCGTAGGCCTCGGTGAGCTCGTCGATCGCGGCGATGAGGGACTCGGGCATGTAGCGTCCGCCGTAGTCGCCGAACAGCGGACCGTGCTGGTCGCGGAGGCTCCCCTCCGGCCGGTCGTTGCTGGTCACTTCAGACCTCCAGGAAGCTCTTGAGCGTTGCCACGGGGTCGCCCGTGACGAGGGCCTCCCCGATCAGGACGACCTCCGCACCCGCGGAGCGGTAGTGCGCGACATCGGCGGGTGTGAGCACGGCGGATTCGGCGATCTTCACCGCGGAGGCCGGGATGCGGTCGACGAGACGGCCGAACAGGTCGCGGTCGAGCTCGAGCGTCTTCAGATCGCGGGCGTTCACGCCGATCAGGGGCGAGCCCAGATCGATCGCGGCCTCGAGCTCGTCGGCGGAGTGCGTCTCGACGAGCGGCGTCATGCCGAGCTCGGTGATGAAGCCGAAGAGGTCGCGGAGCACCTGGGGCTCGAGCCCCGCCACGATCAGCAGGACGAGGTCAGCGCCCGCCGCACGCGCCTCGAGCACCTGGTAGCGGTTCGCGATGAAGTCCTTGCGGAGCACCGGCAGCGAGACGCGTGCGGTCACGGCCTCGAGGTCGGCGAGGCTGCCGCCGAAGCGGCGCTCCTCGGTGAGCACGCTGATCGCCGAAGCGCCGCCCGTCTCGTACAGCGAGGCCTGCAGCGCCGGATCGGGGATCTCAGCGAGGGCGCCGCGGGACGGGCTCGCGCGCTTGACCTCGGCGATGATCCTGACCCGATCGGCCGGGGCCAGGAAGGACAGGGCGTCCTTCGCCGCCGGGCGGGCGAGCGCGGCGCGCTCGACCTCGGCCAGGGGTCGGGTGAGGGCGCGACGCTCGGCGTCTGCGACTGCGCCGGCCGTCAGGTCGGCGAGGACCATTAGTGGCCCTTCGGCGAGTACTTGGGACCCTTCACGCCGTAGCCGGCCCTCGCGAGCACCCAGCCCGCGATCGCGCCGATGAGGATGATGCCGACGGACGCCCAGACGAGGGCGGGCTGCTCGAAGCAGTATGCGACCGTACCGGCGGTGAAGCCGACGAGCATGATGATCACAGCGGTCCAGGCCGCAGGCGAGTGTCCGTGGCCGGGGTCGGCGATCGGGTTGGTCATGTTCTCCTCCGGGGGACGACGTGCTGGATCGGGGATCAGTCTATCGGGGTCAGCGCGTCGGATCGGTTCCGCGGGACAGGTCGTCCCAGGAATCCACGGCGTCGACGGGACCGGCGCTCGGCCCGGTCGGCGCGGCAACGGTCCGATAGCGACGGCCGCCGCTTCGCCAGGAGCGCCAGGTGAGCACGGTGACCACGGCGGCTGCCAGCAGGACGACCCAGCCGACGAGCGCCAGCGCCGGCCACGCGGACGGCACGATCGCCGACATCAGATCCGACAGTGCCTCGGGGCCCGCGAGCCCCGTCGTCTCGGTGACGGTCGAGGCCACCGCGCTCACCGGCGCCGTCAGCAGCAGCTGCGCCGTCGTCCAGCCGAGGAACAGGGCCGCGGCGGCTGCGACGATGCCGAAGACGAGCCGCAGGATCGGGCCGACGATCGACAGCGCGGCGCCGAGCGCGAGCACGGCGAGGCTGAGGGGGGCGAGCAGCGGCAGAGCGGATGCTCCGGGGACGAGGATCGCCTCGCCTGCGTCAGCGCGCTCGATCGTCAGCCACGTCTGCGTCGAGGAGATGATGCCCACCGCTCCCGCGAGCAGGAAGCCGGAGACGGCGATCGAGCGTCCTCTTCGCGCCAGGCTCATGCGACGGAGCTCCCGGGCGTCGCGCCGAGGTCGGTGGTGTCGAAGCAGGTGCGCGTGCCGGTGTGGCAGGCCGGCCCCGTCTGCTCGACGAGGAGCAGGATCGCGTCGCCGTCGCAGTCCAGGCGGGCCTCGCGGACGACCTGGATGTTGCCCGATGTGTCGCCCTTTCGCCAGTACTCCTGCCGGGAGCGCGACCAGTAGACCGCGCGTCCAGTGGTGAGCGATCGGCGCAGCGCCTCGGCATCCACCCAGGCGAGCATCAGCACCTCACGGGTGTCCCACTGCTGCACGATCACCGGGGCGAGGCCGTCCGCGTTGAAGACGACCTGGGCGATCCTCTGGTCGACGGTGCTCGGGGCGTCAGGCTCCGGGCGCTCGGATGTGCTCACCGGACCAGCACCCCCTCGGCGCGGAGCGCCTCCTTGACATCGCCGACGGTGAGCATGCCCGTGTGGAACACGCTCGCCGCGAGCACGGCATCCGCTCCGGCCTTGATCGCCGGGGCGAAATGCTGCACGGCGCCGGCTCCGCCTGAGGCGATCACCGGCACGGAGGCCGCCTCGCGCATGAGGCGGACGAGTTCGAGGTCGAACCCGTCGCGCGTGCCGTCGGCGTCGATCGAGTTCACGAGCAGCTCTCCGGCCCCGCGCTCGGCACCCTCCCGCGCCCAGGCGACCGCGTCGAGAGTCGTCTGCGTGCGCCCGCCGTGCGTCGTGACGACGTACCCGGAGGGCGCCGTCTCCGCGCGCTTCACGTCGAGCGAGAGCACGAGCACCTGGGCGCCGAAGCGGTCGGCGATCTCGCCGATCAGCTCGGGACGCGCGATCGCTGCGGAGTTCACGCCGACTTTGTCGGCGCCGACCGCGAGCAGCCGTGACACGTCGTCGACGCTGCGCACTCCCCCGCCGACCGTCAGCGGCACGAAGACCTGCTCGGCGGTGCGCTGCACCACGTCGTAGGTCGTGGCCCGCGCGTCGACCGTCGCGGTGACGTCGAGGAACGTGATCTCGTCGGCACCCTGCTCCGCATAGTGCCGGGCGAGCTCGACCGGGTCGCCCATGTCGCGGAGGTTCTCGAAGTTGACGCCCTTGACGACGCGGCCAGCGGCCACGTCGAGGCACGGGATGACCCGGCTGGCGAGGGCCATCAGAGCCTCGCGTTGTGGATGGCAGTGACAAGGATCGCCCTGGCGCCGAGGGCGTAGAGCTCGTCCATCACCTGGTTGACCCTGGTGCGCGAGACCATGACGCGCACGGCGACCCATTCGGGGTCGCGCAGCGGCGAGACCGTGGGCGACTCGATGCCGCCGGCGATCTTCACCGCGTCGTCCAGGAGCGCCACCGGGAGGTCGTAGTCGATCATCACGAACCGGCGGGCGACCATCACGCCGCGCAGGCGGCGCAGCAGAGTCTCGGATCCCTCGGCGTCCGAAGGGCCGGCGATCAGCACGGCCTCCGACTCGAGGATCACGGGGCCGAAGACCTCGAGACCCGCCTGGCGGAGAGTCGTGCCGGTCTCCACGACGTCGGCGACCGCGTCGGCGACGCCGAGGCGCACAGCCGACTCCACGGCGCCGTCGAGCGGCACCAGATCGACGGCGATCCCGCGCTCGTCGAGGAACGCGTCGACGAGCCCGGGGTACGACGTCGCGATGCGCACCCCGTCGAGCTCGGTCAGCTCGCCGAAGCGGCCCGAGGGCGCGGCGAAGCGGAAGGTCGAGCCCGCGAAGCCGAGTGCCTCGATCTCACGGGCACCCGGCATCCGGGCGTCGAGGAGCAGGTCGCGTCCGGTGATGCCGACATCGAGGGCGCCGGAGCCGACGTAGGTGGCGATGTCCTTGGGACGGAGGTAGAAGAACTCGACGCCGTTGACCGGGTCGGCGATGTGCAGGTCCTTGGAGTCACGGCGTCCGGTGTAACCGGCCTCCGCGAGCATCTCGGCGGCGGTCTCGGAGAGAGAGCCCTTGTTGGGAACAGCGATGCGCAGCATGAACAGCCTTCAGATCGGATCGGATGTGGCGGAGCGCATCACAGATGTCGGTAGACGTCCTGCAGGCTCAGGCCCTTGGCGATCATCATCACCTGCAGGTGGTACAGCAGCTGGGAGATCTCCTCGGCCGCCGCCTCGTCGGACTCGTACTCCGAGGCCATCCAGACCTCGGCGGCCTCCTCGACGATCTTCTTGCCGATCGTGTGCACACCGCCGTCGAGCTCTGCCACAGTTCCCGACCCCTCGGGGCGGGTCTCGGCCTTGACGCTGAGCTCGGCGAACAGCTCGTCGAAAGTCTTCACGGTTCCAGGCTACCGGCTCTTGCCAGGTCTCTGAGCCGGGTGACGGCGGCCTCGATGTCGTCGGCGCCGTAGACGGCGGAGCCCGCGACGAAGGTGTTCGCGCCCGCCGCCGCGGCGATCTCGATCGTGCTGTCCGAGATGCCGCCGTCGACCTGGAGCCAGACGTCCGATCCTCGGCGCTTCGCCTCGTCGGCGAGTGCGCGGAGCTTCGGCATGGTCTCGGGCATGAACCCCTGTCCGCCGAACCCCGGCTCGACCGTCATGACGAGGATCTGGTCGAACTCGTCGAGGATCTCGAAGAGCCCGTCAGCGGGTGTGCCTGGTTTGATGGCGACGCCCGCGCGCGCGCCGATGTCGCGCAGGCGCCGAGCCAGCGCGATCGGGTCGGCGGCCGCCTCGAGGTGGAAGGTGACGCTCGCAGCCCCGAGCTCCGCATACCCGGGCGCCCACCGGTCGGGGTCGCTGATCATCAGGTGCACATCGAGCGGGATCGGGCTCGTCGCCTGGATGCGCTCGACCATCTGCGGCCCGAACGTGAGGTTCGGGACGAAGTGGTTGTCCATGACATCGACGTGGGCGAAGTCGGCCGTCGCGATCTTCGCGAGGTCGCGCTGCATGTTGACGAAGTCGGCGGCGAGGATGCTGGGGTTGATGCGCGGCGCGTCAGGCAGGTGCATGTGGTCAGTCTTCCTTCTGATCGGGTGCTGTCGTCTGATCGGGGGCCGTGCGCTGCAGGAGAGCGAGGAACATGGCGTCGGTGCCGTGGCGGTGCGGCCAGAGTTGGACGCGCCCGGAGCCGTCCGTGCCGAGGTCGAGTGGCGCGTCGGCCACGCCCGCCATCACCGCACGCGCATCGAGCTCCGTGATGTCCGTGCGCCCGCGGAGGACCTCCTGGACGACACCCGTCGTCTCGGCGAGGTGCGGCGAGCACGTCGCGTACGCGACGATTCCTCCCGGTGCGAGCGCGTCGATCGCGGCGCCCAGCAGATCGACCTGCAGCGGCACGAGATCGGCCACATCCGCCGGGGACTTCCGCCATCGCGCCTCCGGTCGGCGCCGCAGGGCGCCGAGGCCGGTGCAGGGGGCGTCGACCAGGATGCGGTCGAACCCTCCGAGGTGCTCGGCCGCGAGCTGCCGTCCGTCCAGCTCGTGCACGACCACGTCACCGGGAACGGCACGCAGAGCGCTGCGCACGAGCCGGGCACGCGTGGGGACGATCTCGTTCGCCTCCAGGGTGACGTCGTGGGTTCGGGCGATCGCCGCGAGCAGCGCCGTCTTGCCGCCGGGGCCGGCGCAGAGATCGAGCCAGCGCTCGCCCTCGCGGATCGGCGCGGCCGCGGTCAGTGCGAGCGCGACGAGCTGGGAGCCCTCGTCCTGCACGCGGATCGTCCCGCCGGATGCCGCGACCACGCGATGCGGGTCGCCGCCCGGAGAGGCGAACGCGGTCGGCGCATAGGGGCGCCGGGGCTCCCCCGGCACGGCGAGGCCCGGGAGTGCGACGAGGGTCACCTCGGGTGAGGCGTTGTCGGCTTCGAGGAGCGCCTCCAGCTCGTCCACCCTGCCCTCGGCGGACAGTGCCCGCCGCAGCGCCCTGATCACCCACACCGGGTGCGCCGAGCGCAGTGCGAGCCGCTCGTCGTCCGAACGGGCGGCCTGCTCGATGCGCTCCTGCCACTGCCCCGGCGTCTCCCGCGAGATGCGGCGGAGCACCGCGTTCGCGAAGCTCGCAGCGCCCCTGCCCTTGACGGCGCCGACGAGGTTCACCGACTCGTTGACCGCCGCGTGCGAGGCCACGCGCGTCGCGAGGAGCTGGTGCGCGGCCAGGCGGAGGGCGTCCAGCACGGCAGGATCGATGTCGGCGATCTCGCGATCCGCGGCGGCCGCGATGATCGCGTCGTAGGTGCCACGGCGCCGCAGCGTGCCGTAGGCGAGCTCGGTCGCGAGCGCCGCATCCTGCGTATCGAGCCCCGCCTCGGCGATGGCCGAAGGGAGCACGAGATTCGCGTACGCGTCGGATTCCGACACGGCGCGCAGCACGTCGTACGCGACGCGGCGGGCAGGCTGGACCGTGCGCGAGGGTTCCCTCCGGCTCTGGCCGGAGCGCGCCTGGCCACGATTGCCCTGATCGCGGCCGCCCTGGCCTCGGCCGTTCCGGGGAGAGCGCTCGTCGCGCTGCCGGCCGCTCATGAACCCGCTCGCAGGCTCTCGACGCCACGCTGTCCGCGCCACCAGTCGACCGCGTTCATCGCGCCCTTCCCTGCGGGCTGCACGCGTGCGACGGCCAGCGGAGACGTCCCGGTCCCGATGAGGACGTGCGTCTTCGTCGCGACGATCTCGCCCGGTTCCAGGGGCGATTCGGTGCTCGGCAGCGCCTCCAGCACCTTCAGCCGGAGTCCGTCGATCGCCGTGTGCGCTCCCGGCTCCGGGGTGACGCCGCGGAACCGGGCGAAGACCTGCTCCACAGGCTGCGTCCAGTCCAGCTCGCCGTCGGCGAGCGTCAGCTTCGGTGCCAGCGTCGGCTCGCCCTCCTGCGGCACGGCACGCGCCGTGCCGTCCCCGATGGCGGCGACGACGTCGGCCGTCAGCTCGGCGCCGTCGGCTGCGAGCGCCTCGAGCGCGGCATCCGCCGTCTCGTCGGCCGCCACGTCGACGACGCGGGAGGCGAAGACGTCGCCGGCATCCAGCGCCGGGACCAGCTGGAACACGCTGGCACCCAGCTCCGGGTCACCCGCGATGAGCGCCCGCTGCACCGGGGCCGCGCCCCGCCATTGCGGGAGCAGCGAGAAGTGGAGGTTGATCCAGCCGTGGGCAGGTGTCGAGAGCAGCGGCTCCCGCACCAGCCCGCCGTACGCGACGATGACGCCGAGGTCGGCGTCGAGCGCGGCGATCGCGGCCGTCACCTCCTCATCGAGCCGGGCGGCCTTGATCACGCGCAGGCCGAGCTCTGCGGCCGCTGCTGCGGTGGGCGACGGCGTGAGCACGCGCTTGCGGCCCAGCGGCGCATCGGGTCGCGTGACGACCGCAGCGATGTCGTGCTCTGCCGCGAGGCGGCGGAGCGTGGGGACGGCGGCCGACGGCGTGCCGGCGAAGACGAGGCGCATGAAGGTTCTCCGGATGGATGGCGGCTGAGGGGATCAGAGCTCTGGATCGAGGATATCGAGACGCACCGCGAGCGGGATGCGCGTGTTCCTGCCCCTGCCCCGACGGCTCGCCACCGCCTCGGCGACGACGGCCGCGCGCAGCACGGTCGAGACGCGCGCACCGGCACCGTAGTCGAAGCGCACGAGCGCACGCACCCTCGGCGGCAGGTCGTCGGATTCGACGGGCACCGGGCCGAGGACGGCATCCGACGGCAGCGAGAGCTCGCCGAGGGAGGCGAGCGCTCGGCCCACTGCTGCCGAGGTGCCTTCCACGAGAGCCACCCGTGCGGCCGGCGGCATGTGCAGCGGGGCGCGCTCGCTCAGTTCCGTCCGGGCGTAGGCGGCCTGGTTCCAGGTGGCGAAGGCGCGCGCGATCTGCCCGTCGACGCCCACGAGGTGCACGGGTGCGCCGGGAGCTGCGAGGGCGGCGGCGTTCGACCACCATCGAAGGCACGCCTCGCCGACCCGCAGATCCGGTGCCTGCAGCATCCGCGGACCGTCAAGGAGCACGACCGCCCGGTATCCCCCGTCGGCGAGCGGCTCGGCTCCGCGTGTCGCGACCACGAGAGAGGGCTTGTCCGCCACGTGCGCGACCGGGTGCGCGCTGTCGGCGACGATGACGCGGATGCCGGGGAACGCCTTCCCGAGCTCGTCGGCCGTGCGCTCGCTGCCGGAGGACGCCAGCCGCAGCTGCGTGGAGGAGCACGCGGGGCACGCCCACGCCCTGGCGCCCCTGCCGCACCAGCCGCACACCGGCACCGCACCGCGATGCTTCGCTCCCAGCGGCCCGCCGCAGTGCGCGCACCGCGCAGGGGCCCTGCACCCGGCGCACACCAGCGAGGGCGCGAACCCGGGGCGCGACACCTGCACGAGCACCGGTCCGTCCGCGGCCGCAGCGCGGGCGGACAGGAACGCCGATGACGGCATCCGCTGCGCCGTGGGGAGCTCCATCTCCTGAGGGGTGCTCAGGATCACCCGCGGCAGCACGCGTCTGGCCGCCCTGACATCCTGCAGCCAGCCGTGCGCGACGAGGCGCTCGACATCGGTTGTGCGGGTGTGACCCGCGAGAAGCAGCGCCGAACCCTCCTGCTCCTGACGCAGAAGAGCGGCGTCCCTGGCGTTGACGTACGGCGCCAGCGGCTCGGCGAGAAGGGGATCTCCGTCATCCCAGATCGCCACCAGCCCCGCTGTGACCGGCGCGTAGACCGCGGAGCGGTTGCCGATCACGATGCACGGCGCATCCTCGAGGGTCCGCAGGAAGGCGCGGTACCGGTCGGGGTTCGCCTGACGGGAGTCGAACCTGACCACGGACTCGGACGGCACGAGTTCCGCGAGTGCGTCGATGAGACGGTCCAGATCGCGGTGATCCGGCACCACCAGCACGGTCGATCTCCCGGCGGCAAGCATGTGCGCGGCCGAGGCCGCGAGCGTCGCCGCCCAGCCCGGCATGCCGTCCTGCAGCACCGGGATCGCCTCGACCGCAGCTCGCCCGCCGTCATCGAGGGCGGCGGCGAGACCGTCGTAGGCCTCCACGATCGTCGTCGCACGAGCGAGCGCGGCCTCCTCGGGCACGACCGCGGCAGAGGAGGCGGTCCAGGCCTTCTCGACGCGGACCTGCCGCTTCGGGATCACGAGCCGGAGGATGTCGGATGCCGACCCCGCCGCCCGGTCCGCGACGCGCCGCGCCAGGCGGTACAGCCGGTCGGGGAGCACGGAGACCGGGGAGACGACGCTCTCGACCTCGGACAGCGGCCGATCGGCGTCGTCCTCGGTATCGAGTTCGACGACGTAGCCGTCCAGCAGGCGGCCGGCGGTGCGCAGCGGCACGCGGATTCGCGCCCCGAGCGGCACATCGCCGAGCTCGGCCGGAAGCGCGTAGTCGAACAGCCGATCCAGCTGAGGCAGCGGCGAGTCCAGGAGCACGCGCGCGATGCGCCTGCTCTGCGTCGTCATCAGCGGACCGTCGATCGGCCGAACCCCGTCATCGGCGGGAGCCGATCGATCGTCACAGTCCGGCGGCGCGCCGCAGCTCTTCGACGCGGTCGGTGCGCTCCCAGGTGAAGTCGGGGAGCTCGCGGCCGAAGTGCCCGTATGCGGCGGTCTGCGCGTAGATCGGACGCAGCAGGTCGAGCTGCTCGATGATCGCCTGCGGGCGGAGGTCGAACACGTCGGTGATGGCGCGGATGATGACTTCGTCAGACACCTTGCCGGTGCCGAAGGTCTCGACATACAGGCCGACGGGGCGCGCGACGCCGATCGCATACGCGACCTGGACCTCGAGCCGGTCGGCGAGTCCCGCGGCGACCGCGTTCTTCGCGACCCAGCGCGTGGCATACGCGCCGGAGCGGTCGACCTTCGACGGGTCCTTGCCGCTGAAGGCGCCGCCGCCGTGGCGGGCTGCTCCCCCGTAGGTGTCGATGATGATCTTCCGGCCGGTGAGCCCCGCGTCGCCCTTGGGGCCTCCGGTGACGAACGGCCCGGCGGGATTGATGTAGTACGTGACGTCGTCGAGGTCGAGTCCGGTGCCGGCGAGGATCGGGTCGATCACGTGCTCGCGCACCTGCGCCTTGATCTCGTCCTGCGAGATGTCGGGGTTGTGCTGCGTGGACAGCACGATCGCGTCGACCGTCTTCGGGGTGAACCCCTCGTAGCCGAGGGTGACCTGGGTCTTCCCGTCCGGGCGGAGGAACGGCAGCAGACCGGACCGGCGGACCTCGGTGAGGCGCTCGGCGATGCGGTGCGCGGTCCACGCGGCCATCGGCATCAGCTGCGGGGTCTCGTTGGTCGCGAACCCGAACATGATGCCCTGATCGCCGGCGCCGAGGGCGTCGAGCGGATCGACCGAGCCGCCGTCACGGTGCTCCTGGGCGTTGTCGACGCCGTGCGCGATGTCGGTGGACTGCTCGCCCACCGAGACGCTGACGCCGCACGAGTCGCCGTCGAAGCCGGTGTCGCTCGAGGTGTAGCCGATGCCGTTGACGACCTGACGCACGATCGTGGGGATGTCCACGTACGCCTCGGTGCGGATCTCACCGGCGACGTGAACGAGCCCGGTGGTGACCAGAGTCTCGACCGCGACGCGCGAGCCCGGGTCCTTCCCGATCAGCCCGTCCAGGATGCTGTCAGAGATCTGGTCGCAGATCTTGTCCGGATGCCCTTCGGTGACGGACTCGGACGTGAACAGACGCAGGGCGCTCATCGGTGCTCCAGAACGGGGTCGGACGGTGAAAGGGGGCTGACCCCATTCTGGACCGCGCCCCCGACATGCCGGGCGGCGCGGTCATCGGGTGTCACTCGACGTGACGGAGGCGGAGCTTGTCCTCGTTGATCTCGTGCAGCGCGATGGTGAGCGGCTTGTCCTCGACGGAGGAGTCGACCAGCGGGCCGACGTTGTCGAAGAGGTTGCCCTCGTGCAGGTCGGAGTAGTAGTCGTTGATCTGGCGCGCGCGCTTGGCGGCGTAGATCACGAGCTCGTACTTGGAGTCGACACGGTCGAGCAGGTTGTCGATGGGGGGATCGATGATGCCGTTCTTGTGGTGTCCGGCCATGGTGGGACCTCCTGATCAGGCGACGGGATCGTCGCGAAGACGGTGCAATGGGCGCGCGAGTACGCTCAGCGCGCAGAGCTTGATGACAATTCTACGACCTCGGCGGCGGCAGCGGCGACGTCCTCGTTCACGATGAGGTGATCGAACTCGTTCTGAGCCGCCAGTTCCACCTTCGCGGTGCGCAGCCGTCGGGCCCGCTCCTCGGCTTCCTCTGTGCCCCGGCCGACCAGCCGCTGGACCAGTTCGTCCCAGCTCGGAGGGAGCAGGAAGATGAGCGTCGCCGACGGCTCCGCCCTCCGCACCTGCCTCGCGCCCTGCAGGTCGATCTCCAGCAGGACCGTCTTCCCTTCAGCCAGCGCGGCGTCGATGGGTGCCCTGGGCGTGCCGTACCGGGAGCGGTTGTGCACGACGGCGTACTCGAGAAGCTCGCCCTCCGCGATCAGCCGGTCGAACTCGGTGTCGTCGACGAAGTAGTAGTGCACGCCGTCGACCTCCCCCGGTCGCGGCGGGCGCGTCGTGGCCGAGACCGAGAGATGGATCTCCGGGTGGTTCTCGCGGATGTACGCGGCGACGGTGCCCTTGCCGACCGCGGTCGGCCCGGCGAGCACGAGGAGCCGGCTCCTGGCACCGCGGGGCTCGAGCAGCGGGAAGCGGCCGTTCAGCCACCGCGCCAGGACTCCGCGCTGACGCACGCCGAGCCCGCCGAGGCGCTTGACCGGCGAGATGTGCAGCTCGTCGAGGATGCGGTCGCGCTTGCCCGCGCCGATCGCCGGCAGCGCGAGCAGGAAGTCGGTGATGCGCATCGACCCCTCGACGGAGTCGGCATCCGCGACGGCCCTGGCCAGCACCGCCTGCGGAGTGACGACCCGCATCGTGAGGTCGCGCTTGAGCGAGGCACGGGCGCGGCGGCGTTCGACCGCCCTGCGGGCGGCGGCGACACGGTCGACCTCGGGGACAGCGCGGGACTCAGTCATGGTTCGCCTCACGGTACTCGGCAGCGCGCGTGCGGATCGCGTCGGCCAGAAGGTCGGGTCCTGCGGACAGGATGCTGCGGCTCTCGCTCGCGATCACGGCCTCGGCCATCGCGCCGAAGCGGTCGTGGAGATCGGAGGGCGTCGCACCCTGAGCGCCGAAGCCCGGACCGAGGATGGGCGCGAACGGTGCGAACGGGCCGATGCCGGCATCCGCCCAGTCGACCGTCGCGCCGATGACGAAGCCGAAGCTCCCCCACTCCCCTTCGCCGGATGCCGCGACGTTGCGGGCGGAGACCTCCGAGATGATCGCGGACGACACGGTCGCGCCGTCAGCGGACGACGACCGCTGCAGGCCGGTCGCCTCAGGGTTGCTGGTCGCTGCGAGCACGAACAGGCCCTTGCCGTTAGCCTCGGCCAGATCGAATGCGCCGCCGAGCGCACCGACACCCAGGAAGGGGCTCACGGTCAGCGCATCGGCCTCCAGCGGGGACCCAGGGGTGAGCCACGCCTCGGCATACGCGTCCATGGTGGAGCCGATGTCGCCGCGCTTCGCGTCGGCGATCACGAGCAGCCCCGCGGCGCGGGCGGCCGACAGCACGTCCTCGAGCGCCGCGATGCCGGCCGAGCCGAATCGCTCGAAGAACGACACCTGCGGTTTCACGACGCCGACCAGCCCTGCGGCGGCCTCGACCGTCCGCAGACCGAACTCGCGGACGCCCCGAGCATCCTGGGGCAGCCCCCAGGACTCGAGGAGACCCGCGTGCGGATCGATGCCGACGCACAGCGGGCCGTGCGTGCGGAGAGCCGCGCGCACCCGCTCACCGAAGCGTTCGCTCACACCGCCGCCCTTCTGTCCAGCTCATACTCCTGCAGGCTCCGGACATCGAAGCCCTCGTCGGCCGCGTCCATCCCGCTGACGGCCGCACCGAGCACCGCCATCGTGGTGAACAGCGCCTTGTCGGCCGCGACCGCCGCGGCGCGGATCTCGTACCCGTCCGCACGCGCGGCGCCACCGGAAGGGGTGTTCACGACGATGTCGATCTCACCGGCGTTGATCAGGTCGACGATGTTCCGCGCACCGGACTCCTGCGTGTCGCTGTACTTCTCGACGACGGAGACCGCGATGCCGTTGCGGGACAGGATCTCGGCGGTGCCCTCGGTGGCCACGATCGTGAAGCCGAGCTGCTGCAGGCGGTGCGCCGGCAGGATCACCGCACGCTTGTCGGAGTCGGCGACCGAGATGAACACCGTGCCGGAGGTCGGCATCCCGCCGTATGCGGCCGCCTGGCTCTTCGCGAACGCTGTCGGGAAGTCCTTGTCGATCCCCATGACCTCGCCGGTGGAGCGCATCTCCGGCCCGAGGACCGAGTCGACGGTCTTGCCGTCGGCCGTGCGGAACCTCTTGAACGGCAGCACGGCCTCCTTGACGGCGACGGGAGCGCCGAGCGGCACCCGCGAGCCGTCCTGCTCGGGGAGCATGCCCTCGGCGCGGAGCTCGGCGATCGTGGATCCGGCCATGATCCGGCTCGCCGCCTTCGCCATCGGGATCCCGAGCGCCTTGGAGACGAACGGAACCGTGCGGCTCGCGCGCGGGTTCGCCTCGATGACGTAGAGCACGCCGGCGCTGATCGCGAACTGCACGTTCAGTAGCCCGCGGACGCCTACGCCCTCGGCGATCGCGAGGGTCGCCACGCGGACGCGGTCGACGTCGGTGCGTCCGAGCGAGATCGGCGGCAGGGTGCAGCTGGAGTCACCGGAGTGGATGCCGGCCTCCTCCAGGTGCTCCATGACACCGCCGATGAACAGGTCGGTGCCGTCGTACAGCGCGTCGACATCGAGCTCGATCGCGTCGTCGAGGAACCGGTCGACGAGCAGGGGCTTGCCCTCCTCGATGATGACCTCTCCGGCGGTGCGCACGAAGTAGTCGCGCAGCGCCTCGGTGCCGTAGACGATCTCCATGCCGCGGCCGCCGAGCACGAAGCTCGGGCGCACCAGCACGGGGTAGCCGATCTCCTCGGCGATCGCGACGGCGCCGTCCGCGTCGATCGCGGTGCCGCTGCGCGGGGCGAGGAGACCCGCGTCGTCGAGCAGACGGGAGAACAGCTCGCGCTCCTCGGCGAGGTCGATCGCGGCGGGGCTGGTGCCGAGCACCGTGTAGCCCGCGGCCTCGATGCCCTTCGCGAGTCCCAGAGGGGTCTGTCCGCCGAGCTGGCAGACGACGCCGAGGATCGTGCCGCTGGCAGCCTCGGCATCCAGCACCTCCAGCACGTCCTCGAGTGTCAGCGGCTCGAAGTAGAGACGGTCCGACGTGTCGTAGTCGGTGGAGACGGTCTCGGGGTTGCAGTTCACCATGACGGTCTCGAACCCGGCATCCGACAGCGCGAACGAGGCGTGCACGCAGGAGTAGTCGAACTCGACGCCCTGGCCGATGCGGTTGGGGCCGGAGCCGATGATGACGACCTTGGTGCGCTCCGACGGGGCGACCTCGGTCTCGAAATCGTAGCTCGAGTAGTGGTACGGCGTGAGTGCCGGGAACTCGCCGGCGCAGGTGTCGACCGTCTTGTAGACAGGGCGGATCCCGAGACCATGGCGGATGCCGCGGACCTCGGGCTCGCCGAGTCCCCGGAGCTCCGCGATCTGCGCGTCGGAGAAGCCGTGCTCCTTCGCGTAGCGCAGCGTCGCGGCGTCCAGCTCGGCGGCGCCGTGCACGATGTCGGCGACCTCGT
The DNA here is from genome assembly GCF_017355365.1 of Microbacterium sp. SD291. Lineage (GTDB taxonomy): Bacteria > Actinomycetota > Actinomycetes > Actinomycetales > Microbacteriaceae > Microbacterium. Next base: position 133,575 of record NZ_JADIJR010000001.1, read on the forward strand.
TGATCAGCACGATCTGGTCGAGGAACCAGGGGTCGATCGCGGTGGCCTCGAACGCCTGCTCGATCGTCGCCCCCTTGCGCAGGGCCTGCTGCACGGTCACGATGCGACCGTCGGTCGGGACCTTCGCGATCTCGAGGAGCTCCTCGACGCCGCGCTCCTCCGCGCCCCAGTGGAAGCTGGAGCCGCGCTTCTCGAGGGATCGGAGCGCCTTCTGCAGGGCGGTCGCGTAGTTGCGTCCGATCGCCATGGCCTCGCCGACCGACTTCATGGTGGTGGTGAGGGTCGCGTCGGCGGCCGGGAACTTCTCGAACGCGAAGCGGGGCACCTTGACCACGACGTAGTCGAGCGTCGGCTCGAAGCTCGCGGGGGTCACTCCGGTGATGTCGTTCGGGATCTCGTCGAGACGGTAGCCGAGCGCCAGCTTGGCGGCGAGCTTCGCGATCGGGAATCCGGTGGCCTTCGACGCCAGCGCGCTGGAGCGGGACACGCGCGGGTTCATCTCGATGACGATGATGCGGCCGTTCGCCGGGTCGACGGCGAACTGGATGTTGCAGCCACCGGTGTCCACGCCGACGGCGCGGATGATGTCGATGCCGATGTCGCGCAGCTTCTGGTACTCGCGGTCGGTGAGCGTGAGCGCCGGGGCGACCGTGATGGAGTCGCCGGTGTGCACTCCCACCGGGTCGACGTTCTCGATCGAGCAGACCACGACCGTGTTGTCGGCGGTGTCGCGCATGAGCTCGAGCTCGTACTCCTTCCAGCCGAGGATGGACTCCTCCAGGAGGACCTCGGTGGTCGGCGAGTCGCGCAGGCCGGCTCCGCCGATGCGGCGCAGGTCCTCCTCGTCGTAGGCGAAGCCGGAGCCGAGACCGCCCATGGTGAAGGAGGGGCGGACGACGACCGGGTAGCCGAGCTCGGCGGCGCCGGCCAGAAGGTCGTCCATCGTGTGCGCGATGACGCTGCGGGCGACGTCGGCACCCGCGTCGAGGACGAGCTGCTTGAAGATCTGCCGGTCCTCGCCCTTGCGGATCGCATCGACCTTGGCGCCGATGAGCTCGACGCCGTACTTCTCCAGGATGCCCCGCTCGTGCAGTGCCATCGCCGCGTTGAGCGCGGTCTGCCCGCCGAGCGTCGGCAGGATCGCGTCGGGCTTCTCCTTCGCGATGATCGTCTCGATGACCTCGGGGGTGATCGGCTCGATGTAGGTCGCGTCGGCGAAGTCGGGGTCGGTCATGATCGTGGCCGGGTTGGAGTTGACCAGGATGACCCGGACCCCCTCCTCGCGCAGCACGCGGCACGCCTGGGTGCCGGAGTAGTCGAACTCGCAGGCCTGGCCGATCACGATCGGGCCGGAGCCGATGACGAGGACGGACTGGATGTCGTCGCGCTTTGGCATTACTTGGCGTCCTTCTTAGTCGCGACGACCAGGTCGCGGAACCGGTCGAAGAGGTAGTTGGCGTCGTGCGGGCCGGCTGCGGCCTCTGGGTGGTACTGCACGGAGAACGCGGGGATGTCGAGAGCGCGCAGACCCTCGACCACGTTGTCGTTGAGCCCCACGTGGCTCACCTCGACCTTGCCGTAGCCGTTGGGGCTGTCGAACGCGCCCTCCAGCGGCGCCTCGACCGCGAAGCCGTGGTTGTGCGCCGTGATCTCGACCTTGCCGGTGGACTTGTCCAGGACCGGCTGGTTGATGCCGCGGTGCCCGAAGGGCAGCTTGTAGGTGCCGAGGCCCAGCGCGCGGCCGAGCAGCTGGTTGCCGAAGCAGATGCCGAAGAACGGCAGGCCCTCGTCCAGGACGCTGCGCAGCAGCGCGACATGGTCGCCGGATGCGGCAGGATCGCCTGGGCCGTTGGAGTAGAAGACCGCAACGGGATCGATCGCGCGGATGCCCTCGATCGTGACGTCCTGCGGAAGCACGTGGACCTCGAATCCGCGGGCGGCGAGGTTGTCGATCGTCGCCTGCTTGACGCCGAGGTCGAGGACGGCGAGGTTGCCGACCTTCTCCCCCACCGCCGGTGTCACCGTGGCGACCTCCACCGAGACCTCGGCGGACAGGTTCCGGCCCGCCATCTGCGGCGCGTCGCGGACGACGCGCAGCTGCTCGTCCTCGTCCAGCTCGGCATCCGGACCGGAGAAGACGCCGCCGCGCATGGACCCGGCCGAGCGGATGTGACGGGTGACGGAGCGGGTGTCGATGCCGCTGATGCCGACGATGCCGTCGCGCTCCAGGATCTCGTCGAGCGAGGCGTTGGCGCGCCAGCTGGAGACGACCCGCGAGGGGTCGCGCACGATGTATCCGGCGACCCAGATGCGCCGGGACTCGGGGTCCTCGTCGTTCATCCCGGTGTTGCCGATGTGCGGCGCGGTCTGCAGCACGATCTGTCCCGCGTACGAGGGATCGGTGAGCGTCTCCTGGTATCCGGACATGCCGGTGGCGAAGACGACCTCACCGAGAGTGGTGCCGCGGGCGCCGTAGGCGCGGCCGACGTGGCGGGTGCCGTCCTCGAGCACGAGGACCGCCTTCTGGGGAAGCCCGGTTCCTGAGCCTGACGAAGGGTTCATGAGTTCACTCCTGAGTCTGGGGTCGCGGTGTCGCCGGTATCGGGGACGAGCCGCTGCAGTTCTGAGATGAGGTTCTGAGGATCGCCGTCGGCGACGCGCAGGTAGGAGTCGACGATCGTGTCGTCGTCGACGCTCCACGCCACGCGGACGAGGCCGCCCGGCTCGACGACGCGGTCGATCGTGACCGTGGCGCGGTCCACGCCGACGAGGCGGGATGAGGCGAGGAAGACCGTGGGTGCGCCGTCGAGGCAGAGCGCGAGACCGCGATCCGTCACTGCGGCCTCACCGCGTGCGCGATAGGCGAGCGGCGACATCGCGATGCGCTCCAGAGGCTGATCATGCCTGGTCGTGGAGACGTACAGCACCTCGTGGCGGTCGGTGACCTCCGCATGCTCCGGGACGCCGAGGGGGGCCGAGAGAGCCGAGTCGCGGCGCAGACGCCGGCGCCAGGCGAACAGCATGGACAGCAGCACCAGCAGCGCCACGGCGATGGTGATCGCGATGGCGAGATCTCTCATGCTCATGCTCATGCGCCGAGCTCCGCCACCACTGCGCCGCCGTCGACCGTGACCCGGCCGCCGTGCAGCGTGTACTGAACGCGTCCGGGGAGCGCGAGCCCGAGGTACGGCGAGTTCACGCTGCGCCCGTTGAGGTCCGCCTCCGTGAAGACTCCCTCGACCGAGGCGTCGTAGAGGGCGATCTGGGCGGGGGCGCCGACTTCGAGCGGGGTTCCGTGGCCGGCGAGCCGCCCGATGCGCGCCGGGGCGGCGCTCATCACGCGGGCGACGTCGGACCAGCCGATCAGGCCGGTCTGCACCATCGACTGGTGCACGACCCTGAGTGCGCTCTCGAGACCGACCATGCCGTTGGCGGCAGCCTGCCACTCGCACGCCTTGTGCTCGCTCGGGTGCGGGGCGTGGTCGGTGGCGACGATGTCGATGGTGCCGTCGGCGAGGCCCTCGCGGACGGCGAGGACGTCTTCCTCGCGGCGCAGCGGCGGGTTGACCTTGTAGCGGGCGTCGTAGCCTCGCACCAGCTCGTCGGTCAGCAGAAGGTGGTGCGGAGTGACCTCCGCGGTGACGGCGATGCCGCGCTTCTTGGCCCAGCGGATGATGTCGACGGACCCGGCGGTGGAGAGGTGGCAGACGTGCAGTCGCGAGCCGACGTGCTCGGCCAGCAGGACGTCGCGGGCGATGATCGACTCCTCGGCGACCGCGGGCCATCCGGCGAGTCCGAGCTCGGCGGACACCGTGCCCTCGTTCATCTGCGCGCCCTCGGTGAGGCGCGGGTCCTGGGCGTGCTGTGCGATGACGCCGTCGAAGGACTTCACGTACTCGAGGGCCCGGCGCATGATCAGCGGGTCGAAGACGCAGAAGCCGTCATCGCTGAACACCCGGACGCGGGCACGCGAGTTCGCCATCGCGCCGAGTTCGGCGAGTCGCTCGCCCTTCTGCCCGACGGTGACCGCGCCGATCGGCTGCACGGTGGCGTAGCCGGCCGCCTCGCCGAGCGCGAGCTCCTGCTCGACGACGCCGGCCGTGTCGGCCACGGGTGAGGTGTTCGGCATCGCGAACACCGCGGTGAACCCGCCGGCGGCTGCGGCCCTGGTACCGGTGAGGATCGTCTCGGAGGCCTCGTAGCCGGGCTCGCGCAGGTGCGTGTGCAGGTCGACGAGCCCGGGCAGCGCCACCAGGCCGTCTGCGTCGATGACGCGTGCGCCCGCACGGCTGAGGCCGGAGCCGATCTCGGTGATCACCCCGTCCTCGACGATGATGTCGGCGCTCTCGGCACCGAGAAGCTGCGCGCCCGTGATGACGAGGGTCTCGCTCACCGGTCTCCCCCTCGTTCGTCGTCTCGTTCTCCTGCGAGCAGCAGGTAGAGCACCGCCATGCGGACGGACACCCCGTTGGCGACCTGCTCGAGCACGGTGGAGCGCTCGGAGTCGGCTGCCTCGGAGGAGATCTCCAGCCCGCGGTTCATGGGTCCGGGGTGCATCACAATGCTACCTGCGGGAAGCCCCGCCACGCGCAGCGCGTCGAGACCCCAGCGCCTGGAATACTCCCGCTCAGTCGGGAAATACGCCGCGTTCATCCGCTCGAGCTGGATGCGCAGCAGCATGACGGCGTCGGGGCCGCTCGCGAGAGCCTGATCGAGATCGTAGACGACCTGAGCAGGCCACAGCGACACGTTCTGCGGGACGAGCGTCGGCGGCGCCACCAGCGTGACCTCTGCGCCGAGCGTGCTGAGCAGCCAGACGTTCGAGCGCGCGACGCGAGAGTGCAGGATGTCGCCGACGATCACGACGCGGACGCCGCTGAGGTCGCGTCCGCGGCTGGCCGCGCCGAAGCGGCGCTTGCGGATCGTGTAGGCATCGAGGAGCGCCTGGGTCGGATGCTCGTGCGTCCCGTCGCCGGCGTTCACCACGCCGGCGGAGATCCAGCCGCTGGTGGCGAGCGTCTGCGGGGCGCCAGATGCGGGGTGGCGGACCACGACGGCATCCGCGCCGATCGCCTCGAGGGTCTGGGCTGTGTCCTTGAGGCTCTCGCCCTTGGAGACGCTGGAGCCCTTCGCGGCGAAGTTGATCACGTCTGCGGAGAGCCGCTTGGCTGCGGCCTCGAACGAGATGCGGGTGCGAGTCGAGTCCTCGAAGAAGAGGTTCACGACCGTCTTGCCGCGCAGCGTCGGCAACTTCTTGACCTCGCGGGACTGGGTGTCGGCCATGTCCTCGGCGACGTCGAGGATGCGCAGGGCCGCCGCCCTGTCCAGGTTCCTGGTGTCGAGAAGATGCCTCATGCCTCGATCGTCACCCCCTCGGCGCCGTCGTGCTCGTGCAGGCGCACGTTGACGCGCTCCTCACGGGAGGACGGGATGTTCTTGCCGATGAAGTCGGGCCGGATCGGCAGCTCGCGGTGGCCTCGGTCGATCAGGATCGCCAGACGGACCGCTGAGGGCCGCCCGATGGACTGGATCGCATCGAGGGCTGCCCGGATGCTGCGGCCGGAGAAGAGCACGTCGTCGACCAGGACCACTGTCCTGCCGTCGACTCCGCCGGCGGGGATCTCGGTCGGGTGCGGCGAGCGAGTCGGATGCTTCGAAAGGTCGTCGCGGAACAGCGTGATGTCGAGGGCGCCGACGGGGATGTCGGTCTCGGCGATGCCGCTGATCAGGGTGCCGAGACGGCGGGCGAGCGTCACTCCGCGGGTCGGGATGCCCAGCAGGACGAGGTTCTCAGCCCCTCGATTCGACTCGAGGATCTCATGCGCGATGCGGGTGAGTGCCCGCGAGATGTCGGCTTCATGCAGCACGGTGCGCGTGCCCATCAGCCACTCCCTTCTCCGCCTCACAGGACGGTGTTAAAGGTTGCTTGCGATGACAGTCTATCGGAGCGGAGGCCGGCTCATGTCGCGGGCTGGAGCGCCTCCGCGGCCGCGGAGCCGGTCTCGATGATGCGCGAGGAGCGGATCGGATGGCCGCTGGTCGACAGGCACCGCCCCGTCTTCAGGTCCCACTTCCAGTCGTGCATGCTGCAGGTGAGGATGCCGTCTTCGTCCACCGTCCCGGTGCGGGTGAGGTCGGCTCGCAGGTGCGGGCAGCGACGCTGCACGACCCAGTCGCCGATCTCGGCATCCTCGGTCTGGTCGGTCTGCTCCTGGTACCAGTTCTCGACGTACTCGATGCGGTCGACCGAGAGGCATTTGAGGAACGTGGTGAGGAACTCGTTGAACTTGCCGCTGCGGCCCACCTGGAACTGCATCGACAGGAAGATCGAGTTCGACCAGTCGATCTCGTGGTCGACGATGTTGGTCGAGACGAGGTCGGCGGGGATCGTGTACCAGTAGATGCACTCCTCCCCCGCGTACTCGCGGACCTTGGCGCGAGGGAAGTCCACGACCATGTCGAGATCGCCGATGCGGAAGCGCACGCAGCCGCCGACGCCGAGCCGGATGGTGCGCGATTTCTTCAGCAGCGGCTCCCACCAGTCCTTGATGGCTGCGAGCATCTCCGCCGGCGGGATGATCTCGGCGCGCGAGGCCTCCTCGTCGCGGATCTCCTGCTGGCGGCTCGCCCGCTGCTCCTCGAGGTAGTCCCACTTCTCGTCGAAGATGTGCGCGATCTCGGCATCCGAGTAGAGGGTCTGCTCTGTGGCGACCTTCCCGCCGTCGACCGTCACGACCGTGCCGGGGATGAACACGCGGCCGTCGTACTGCGGCGCGAGCTCCTTCATGTGCGCGAGGAACTGCTTCTGGTCGGTGAAGATCGACTCGCCGCTGCGGCCGGTGCCGTTGAAGTCGAACAGGTCGTCGCGGAGGAACATCGGGGGCCCCGCCATCGGGAATACGTGCGGGGCGTCGACCTTCTCGATGTAGTACATGGCGCGCTTGTTCTGCGCATCGCGCTTGAGCTTCGCGAAGTTCTGCTTCGCGTCCAGCGGCAGGTCGTAGACCATCGGCCACCAGATGGCCCCGGAGACCTGCGTGAAGTAGGCGTCGGGCCTGCCGAAGTGCAGCAGCTTCTCGAGGTCGAGGGGGTGCGAGTCGTTCTGGTTCAGCACGGAGCCGGTGCCGTCGTCGACGCTCAGCGAGGAGTCACCGATGGGGCCGTCGCTCGGTGCGCGCAGCGGGGTGATCATGATCTTGAGATCGCCGCGCTCGATGATCTCGCCGGCGGGAGCGTAGGTGATGTTGGTGTAGCCGAGCGCGCGGATGTCCTGCTCGAGGTCGTCGATCGGGTACTCCGGCAGGAGCACCTCGATGTCCTTGCGGATGTGGCGCTCGAGCAGCTTCGGGTCGAAGTGGTCGCGGTGCCGGTGCGAGATGTAGAGGAAGTCGGCCTCGCGTCCGAAGCGCTCCCAGTCGAGCCCGCGGTTGTCCGGGAACGGGAACCAGGAGCCGTAGAACGAGGGGCCGAGCACGGGGTCGCAGATGATGTTGCCGCCGGTCGTCTCGATGAACATCCCGGCGTGGCCGAGTCCCGTGATCCGCATGTGCCTACCTCCTGATCGAACCGTACGAGTCTACCGGCGGGCTCCTGAGGGCCCGCGGAGACGGGCCGTGAGAACGACTCAGTCCTCGAACAGCCCGCGGATGTCGTCCGCGCTGAGCGACTGTGCGAACAGCGCCTCGTCATCCATCACCGCGGTGAACAGCCGCGCCTTGCGCTGCTGCAGCTCGCGGACCTTCTCCTCGATGGTCCCCGCCGCGATCATCCGGTAGACGAACACCTGGCTGGTCTGCCCGATGCGATGCGTGCGGTCGATGGCCTGCGCCTCCGCGGCGGGGTTCCACCACGGGTCGAGCAGGAAGACGTAGTCGGCCTCGGTGAGGGTGAGGCCGAATCCGCCGGCCTTGAGACTGATCAGGAACACCGGTTGCTCGCCGGCTTTGAATCCGTCGATGACGTCCTGCCGGCGGCGCGTGGAGCCGTCGAGATGCGCGTAGGGGATGCCGGCATCGTCGAGTCGGGCGGCCGCCATGTCGAGGAACGAGGTGAACTGGCTGAACACCAGCGCACGGTGCCCCTCGGCCTGCAGCTCGGCGACCCGCTCGAGAAGCGTGTCGAGCTTGCCCGACCCGATGTGCGCGTCGCCCTCGTCGACGAGCGCCGGAGCGAGGCTCAGCATCCGCAGCAGGGTCAGCGAGCGGAACACGATGAAACGGTTCCGGTCGAGGTCGTCGATCAGGCCGAGCACCTTCTGCCGCTCACGCTGCAGCACCACGTCGTAGAGTGCTCGGTGCGCGGGGCTGAGCTCGATCTCGAGCACCTGCTCCTGCTTCGGCGGCAGGTCGGCGGCGACCAGCTCCTTCGTACGTCGGAGCATGAGCGGACGTATGCGACGACGCAGCTGCTCCAGACGGCGCTGACGATACGCGCCGCCCTCCTCGTTCTCGGGGACTTTGCCCTTCTCGATCGGCTGGATGTAGCGATCGCGGAACTTCCGTGCCGATGGGAACAGGCCTGGCGCTGACAGCTTCAACAGCGACCACAGCTCGGAGAGGCTGTTCTCCATCGGCGTGCCTGTGACCGCATAGGTGACGTCGGCGCGGAAGGCGGAGATCGCGCGGTGCAGCTTCGTCTTCGGGTTCTTGACGAACTGGGCCTCGTCGAGAATGAGACCCGCCCACTCGATACCGCCGAACTCGTCTGCGTCGAGCCGGGCGACCGTGTAGGAGCTGACGATGACGTCGGCGGATGCGGCGGCATCCGCGAGCCGGTCCGCGCGCGTGCTGCTCGTGCTCTCCACGATCCGCACACGCAGACCCGGGGTGAAGCGGGCCGCCTCCGTCTTCCAGGTGCTGAGCACCGACGTCGGCGCGAGGACGAGGAACGGCCGCCGCTCCCCCGCATCCCGGGTGTGCTGCACGAACGCGAGCAGCTGTAGCGTCTTGCCGAGCCCCATGTCGTCGGCGAGGATCCCGCCGAGCCGGTGCCGCCACAGGAACGCGAGCCAGTCGAAGCCGGTCTTCTGATACGGTCGCAGCTCCGCGAGCAGCCCAGGGGGAAGCGGAGTCGACGGCACGCCGGTCGCCTGGCGCAGACCCTCGGCTGTCGCCCGCCAGCTCACCGCGGGGAGCGATTCGTCGGCGAGGTCCTCGAACTCCTCCCAGAGATCGGTCTGGTAGCGGCTGATGCGCGGCCCGGTCTCCCATTCGTCGAGCTCGCCGGCCTCGTCGATGAGTTCGCGGAGGCGGTCCAATGCGGGGTGGGCGAGCGTGAAGTATCCGCCGTCGGCGAGCAGCAGCTTCTTCCTGCCTCTGCTGAGCGCGGTGAACAGCGGCCCGAAGGGGATGGTGCGGCCGTCGATCGTGACGATGATGCCCAGGTCGAACCAGTCCGAATCCGTCGTCTCGACCGTCGACACGGTGACCTCGGGAGCGCCGGTGAGCTCGCGGTACTCCTTGGCGGTCCCCGTCGTGACGATGGTCACTCCGATGCGCGCGAACGCGGGGACGACCTGCGCGACGAACGCCGCGGCGTCGATGTCGTGGAAGGATCCGGATGCCGCGAACCGGGTCGCGGCGTGCTCCTGCCAGACCTGCTCGAGCTCCGCCCGGGTGGTCGCCTCGGCGTCGGCGTCGCGCACCGCTGCACGGCTGGGCGCGAAGGGAACGGTGCCGAACCCGCGGTACGACCACTCGAATCGGTAGCTGACGACGTCGCCGCGTTCGAAGGCGACGGTGAGCACGGGCTCCGGCGACGGCACCTCCGGGAGCGCCACTCCGGCGGTCGTCTGCACCGCCGCTCTTCTGGCGAGGAGCGGGTAGGCCTCGGCGACGAAAGCCTCCTCCTCGGCCGGCGGCACGACGATGGGCTGCCGTGCCCCGACCAGGGCGCGGACCTGCTCGCTGAGCGCGACCTCGGCGAGCACGATCTCCATGCGACTGCCGAGCAGCGTCGCCGCGTACACGCCGCTGCGCCCGATCGGGTGGGCCTCGGCCGATGCGACGGCGTGCCCCTCGATGGTGACATCAGCGGCGACCGTGAGCGCGCCGTCGTCGTCGCGGCCGATGACCGCCGAGATCTCGGCGGAGTCCGCGAGCCGCACCGTCGTGTGCTTCTGGCTCGCCACCAGCGGGATCCCGAGTGCGGCGCCGGCACGCAGGTGCCCCCACAGGAGCGTCGACTCGATCTGGTCGGCGACCAGCCAGTCGCCGGCGTTCCCCGACAGCAGCGAGTCCCGCGAGATGCTGAGGAGGTCGCCGAACCAGCGGGTCTGTGCGCGACCGAACTGCGAGGCGTCGCGCCGGACGGTGTCCCAGCCCGCGTGACCCTGGATCCAGGCTCCGGTCTGGCCGCTGCGCATCAGCGGGCGGATCGCCAGCAGGAGCTCGCCGGCGGGCTTCGCGAGATCGCGCGGCGTCGCCGGGCGCACGGGGCGAGGCGCCCAGTGATTCTCACCGCGTGCCTCACGATGCCGCAACTCGACGCCGAGGGCCAGCGCCTGCGTGCGAGAGGCGGCGGCGGGGTCGAGAAGCGCCCTCCAGGACGGTGCCGGCGGCGGTGCGGCCGGCACCGTCGGCGTGGGTGGCCGGTCGGCGGCCCTGGCACCCGCCTGCTGCGCGTACTCGTGCACGTTCGAGGCGAGCAGCGCAGCGACCACGTGCTTGCACGCCGTGCGCACCGGGCACGAGCACCGCGTCGAGCGGACATGCCTCTTGCCGTTGGAGGAGACGAAGCCGATCTCGGTCAGGTACTGCGCATCGCGGCTGCCCTTGACATACGCCTCGAGCTCCTGGCGGTCTTCGTGCCAGATGAGGTCGAGGACGTTGCCCTCCCGGAAGTAGGCGAGTCCGCGAGAGTATCCGCCGGCATCCGTGATCTGCATGAGATCACGGAGATCGACGTGAGGCGCGGGCATGCCGGCATCCTTCCCGCGGCATCCGACATCGCGGATGCTGCGTCCGAGGCGGCGCTCAGGCGGCGCGCGACACCCGAGCGAGGACGCCGTGCACGAAGGCGCCGGAGTCATCGGTGGAGAACTCCTTGGCGAGCTCCACCGCCTCGTCGATCGCCACGGCGGTGGGCACCTGGTCGTTGAACAGGATCTCCCAGACGCCGATGCGCAGCAGCGCACGGTCGACGGCGGGCATCCGCTCGAGCTTCCAGTCACGGCTGTGCGTGGTGATCAGCTCGTCGATCTCGTCGTGGTGATCGATGATGCCGTCGACGATCTCGCGTGCGTACAGCCAGGAGGCCTCACGGGCCGGTTCGCTCGCTGCGCGCTTGGCCTCGGCCGCGAGAGCCACCGAGACGTCATCCCCGCGCACGTCCGCGGAGAACATGATGTCGAGTGCGCGCTTGCGCGCCTTCGTTCGAGCGCTCACGCCTTACTTCTCGCGACCCAGGTACTCACCCGTGCGGGTGTCGACCTTGATCTTCGTCCCGGTCTCGACGAACAGCGGAACCTGCATCTCGTACCCGGTCTCCACGGTCGCGGGCTTGGTGCCGGCCGAGGAGCGGTCGCCCTGCAGGCCGGGCTCGGTGTAGGTCACCTCGAGGATGACGGATGCCGGGAGGTCGATGTACAGCGGGTTGCCGTTGTTCAGCGCGATCGTGACCTGCTGGTTCTCGAGCAGGAAGTTCTTCGCGTCGCCGACGGTCGGGCCGGAGACCGTGATCTGGTCGTAGTCCGAGGTGTCCATGAAGACGAAGCCGTCGCCGTCGGCGTACAGGTAGGTGAAGTCGCGGCGGTCGACGTTCTCGATGTCGATCTTGGCGCCGGCGTTGTAGGTGCGGTCGACGACCTTGCCCGAGATCACGTTCTTCAGCTTGGTGCGCACGAAGGCACCGCCCTTGCCGGGCTTGACGTGCTGGAACTCGATGACGTTCCAGAGCTGTCCGTCGATGCTGAGTACGACGCCGTTCTTGATGTCTGCGGTAGATGCCATGCGCTGGAGGTTCCGTTTCGTATCGAAGTTCAGGGGCCGGCGGACGCGAGATCCGCGACGGGCCGACAGTCGATTCTACGGGATGCCCGGGTGACGCCCGATCTACGTCGATTCGAACGGAAGAATCCTCGCGAGTTTCGTAGCTATGTACTGGGTATCTGCTTAGGTCAAGTTGGTGTCATCTTGTTCTTTGGCGGCGACGAGAGTGGGCAGCGGGGCGGGGTCGGTGCGCATGGCCTGATCGAGGAGTCGGTAGAACAGCAGGCCTCGGCTTCGGGATGCCCGGCGATTGAATCGGAAGGTGAACTCGTCGAGGTAGTAACTGAGGTGGTCGTTGCTGATGCCTTGATGGAGGGTGCCTTCGAGCCACCGTTTGAGGAGCGAAGCGACCGTGTGCACGCCGTAGAGCGAGACGTGGGCGGGGACATCGGAGCCGAGCTCGACGTGGCGCTCATGTTCGTATCCGAGGTTCGCGAGGCGCTTCAACTCACGTGCCCCGTCAGTTCGGACCATGGCTCCCGGCTGGATAACGCGTTGTGCGAAGCTGATCAGTTGCAGGCTCTCACCGGGGCTGGGCTCGAGCCGGATCCGGCCCAGCCGCTTGCCGCCGAGCATCTCAGTGGCGACCATGACCCCGACCTTCATGCTGCTCCGCCCCGCGTTTCCGCGGCTGATCCCGCCGACGTAGGTCTCGTCGAGCTCCACGATGCCGTGCAGCAGCTCCCGGCCGGGCACGACCATCGCGCGGCGGAACTTGTGCATCCATGTCCACGCCGTCTCATACGACCGCAACCCGAGCACCCGCTGCAGCCCTTGAGCGGAGACCCCGGTCTTCTGCGAGGTGATGTACCACGCCGCGTGGAACCACATCCGCAGCGGGGACCGAGTCCGATCGAAGATCGTGCCCGCGGTCACGCTCGTTTGACGGCCGCAGGCCCGGCACATCCACAGGCCGCCCGCGATACGCCAGGCCTGTTCGCTCACGCCGCACTTCGGGCACACGAACCCGTCCGGCCACCGCAGCCGCGCCAGGAAGTCCAGGCAGGCCGCGTCCGTCGCGAACCACTCCTGGAACTCCAGAACCGTCCGCGGATAGTCCACCCCACCGATCAGACGCTCCGCCATATCCCGAGCCTACGCTCTACTTGATCTAAGCAGATACCCAGTAGCTATGTTCTATACTGGATGCGTGGAACTCGTCGAGGATGTCCGCCAGCTCCTCGCCGGCGAACCCGTCCCCGTCGAACAGGCCACGGTCGTCGGCGGCGACACCATCGACCCGCTCACCGCGAAGCAGCTCTTCCTCAGCACGAACACCTTCCACCGGGTCATCACCGACCCGGTCGAAGGCGTGATCGTCGACCTCGATCGCCGCTCCTACCGCCCCACCCCGCGCCCAGCGCGACTGGCTCATCCTCCAGCACGGCACCTGCTCCCGCGACGGCTGCGCCCGCCTCGCCATCGACGCCGACCTCGACCACGACCGACCGCCCCTGGGCACACGGCGGGAAGACGAACCTCGCCGACCTGCGCCCGCTCTGCCCCCGTGACCACGTCCACCGGCACCGCACCAGAGCCCACTACCGCACCCGCCCCGACCGCACCGTCGAAATCACCACACCCACCGGATTCACCAGCAGGAACGCATCCCCCAGCAGCGCACCGCCGCCGTTCTGATGCCGCGACGCCTGTTCCGGCACCTGTCCACCCCATTGACGATCGCGCGCGCTCGGCGCACGTTGGATCAAAGAACAGGACGAGCATAGAGGAGCAGGAGGTCCGCTCATGTCGAAAGCACAGCGCAGGCGAGCCGGCAGGCTTCCGGATCCGACTCTGGTGCGGAATCAGCCGGCGCTGCGCACGTCATCCGGTTCGATCTGGATCATCGTGGCGTCCGTCTTCACGGCCGTCTCCCTCGTGCCGCTGGTCGGCATCGTCGCCGAAGGGGGTGCTGCGGCGACCGTGGCCATGTGGACGGCCGTCATCGTGGTCTGCCTGCTTGCCGCGATGGTGCTGATGCGCCTCACGGTGCGTCCAGGGCCGCCCCGGCTCCGGGCACTGGCGGTGTGCTTCATCGCGATGGCCGCAGTCGCACTGATCGGCGTGGCGACCTGCGTGATGATCGTCTGGGCGCCGTTGCGGGCGTGAGCCGGCCTACGGGATGAGGGCCGTGAGTTCGCGCACTGCATCCGCGTAGCCGTCGACGCCGCGCCCGATGACCCGCACCGCCGCCACGTCGTGCAGATAGGAGTGATGCCGGAACTCCTCGCGGGCGTACACGTCCGATATGTGGACCTCGGCGAACGGCAGGCCGACGCCGGTGAGCGCATCGCGCAGCGACACCGAGGTGTGCGTGAGGCCTGCGGGGTTGATCACGATCCCCGCGCAGTCCTCGCGTGCCGCATGGATCGCGTCGATCAGCACGCCCTCGTGATTGCTCTGGATCGCCCGCAGCTCGAACCCTGCTGCAGCCGCGGCATCCGCCGTGAGGCGCTCCACGTCGGCGAGGCTGGCTGCGCCGTAGATCCCGGGCTCTCGCATGCCGAGCAGGTTCAGGTTCGGGCCGTTGACGAGCAGAAGGCGGCGGGGCGATGTCACTCCCCGACCTCCTGGTAGGCCGCGAACAGCAGCGACTCGTCCGGCGCCTGAAGCACAGTGGGCTTCGCGATGTCGTCGAGCAGGATGAAGCGCAGCATCCCGCCTCTGCTCTTCTTGTCGCGCTGCATAGTCGCGAGCAGCTGCTTCCACGCCCCTGCGCGGTACGACGTCGGAAGTCCGAGCGACTCCAGGACGGCGCGGTGGCGTTCGGCCCCCGCGTCCGACAGTCGACCGGCGAGGCGGGAGAGCTCGGCTGCGTAGAGCATGCCTACCGAGATCGCCGCACCGTGACGCCACTTGTAGCGCTCCGCGTGCTCGATCGCGTGACCGAGGGTATGCCCGTAGTTGAGGATCTCGCGCTGACCGGCCTCGCGGAAGTCGTCGGAGACGACGCGCGCCTTCATGTCGATCGCGAGCTCGACCGCGCGACGGAACTCCGGAGTCGTCGTGTCCACAGCGCGGGCGGGATCGGCCTCGATGATGTCGAGGATCTCCGGCGCCCAGATGAAGCCGGCCTTCACGACCTCGGCGAAGCCTGCGGTGGCCTCGTTCGCACTCAGGCTGCCGAGCTCGTCGAGGTCTCCGATCACGGCGCTCGGGGCCCAGAACGCGCCGACGAGGTTCTTGCCCTCGCCCGTGTTGATACCGGTCTTGCCGCCGACGGAGGCGTCGACGAGACCGAGCACCGTCGTCGGCACCTGAACGACCTGCACGCCGCGCAGCCACGTGGCGGCGACGAAGCCTGCGAGATCGGTCACTGCTCCCCCGCCGTAGCCGATCACGGCATCGGTGCGGGTGAAATCGGCCTGACCCATGACCTGCCAGCAGAACGCCGCGACCTCGATGCGCTTGCCCTGCTCGGCGTCCGGCACCTCGGCGAGGAGCACCTCACGGGGGCCGTTCTCGGTGTCGGCGAGCAGCCGGTCGCGCAGTTCGGCGGCTCGGGCCGCCAGGGTCGGCGGGTGCACCACGAGGACCTTGCGCACGCCCGGTGCGAGGGCTGCGGACACGGTGTCGAGGATGCCGCGCCCGATCGTGATGTCGTACGGGTCGTTCCCCGTGACGCTGATGGTCGTGGTGCTCATCTGTGTCCTCTCCGACTCTGCCCTCTCAAGCATGCTCTCTCCTCCATGTCGCGATGTCATCGGCGATGCGCTGCATCGGGCGGCGTGACGTGTCGAACGTCACGTCCGCCACCTCGTCGTACCAGCCTCGCCGCTCCTCGAAGATGCGCTTCCACCGTTCCAGCGGGTCGTCCCCTTCGAGCAGCGGACGGCCGCCGCCGGTGATCCGCTCGGCGACGGCCTCGTCGGTGACGGTGAGGAACACGACGGGATGCGCGCGCAGCAGTGCGCGCGTCCCAGCATCCGTGACAGCTCCGCCACCCAGCGAGACGACGCCGCCCTCCTGCAGGGCAGCAGCCACTGCGGCGCGCTCCAGCGCCCGGAAATGCTCCTCACCGTGCTCGGCGAAGATCTCCGGGATCGGACCGTGCTCCGCAGCCACACGCCTGTCGGTGTCGATGAACCCGACTCCGAGTCTGCGGGCGACGCGCCTGCCGACGCTGGTCTTGCCGGCCGCCATCGGGCCGACGAGCACCAGCGTGAGCGGATCAGCCTCGCTCGTCATGCGCGATGAGCGCCGCCTCGGACGCGGGGGCCGTACGCAGCTCCTCGGGGATACCCGCCAGGTAGCCCTCGACGTTGCGGCGGGTCTCGCGGATGCTGTCGCCGCCGAACTTCTCGAGAACAGCGCGGGCCAACTCGATCGCGACCATCGCCTCGGCGACGACACCCGCGGCCGGCACGGCGCACACGTCCGAGCGCTGATGGTGCGCGGAGGCGTCTTCGCCGGTGGCGACGTCGATCGTGCGGAGCGCATGCGGAACGGTCGCGATCGGCTTCATCCCGGCGCGGACGCGCAGCACGGTGCCGGTCGACATGCCGCCCTCGGTGCCACCGGCGCGGTCGGATCCTCGGGTGATGCCGTCGGCCGTGGCGAACAGCTCATCGTGCGCCGCGGAGCCGCGGCGGCGTGTGGTCTCGAAGCCGTCACCGACCTCGACGCCCTTGATCGCCTGAATGCTCATCAGCGCCTGTGCGAGGCGTGCGTCGAGGCGGCGGTCCCAGTGCACGTGGGAGCCGAGCCCCGGCGGGAGGCCGTAGGCCAGCACCTCGACGATGCCGCCGAGGGTGTCGCCGTCCTTCTTCGCGTCGTCGACCTCGGCGACCATCAGGGCTGAGGTGGCCGGGTCGAAGCAGCGCAGCGGATCGGCATCCAGTGCGTCGACGTCGTCCGGTGTCGGCAGCGCGGAGCCCTCCGGGACCTGGACCGGTCCGATGGACAGCGTGTGGCTGACCAGGCGGATGCCGAGCTCGCCGAGGAACGAGCGCGCGATCGCACCCAGAGCGACGCGGGCGGCGGTCTCGCGGGCGCTCGCCCGCTCGAGGATGGGCCTTGCCTCGTCGAAGTCGTACTTCTGCATGCCGACGAGGTCGGCATGACCGGGACGAGGCCGTGTCAGCGGAGCGCTGCGGCCGCGCGACTTGTCGGTCAGCTCGACGGGCTCGGGGTTCATGACCTCGATCCACTTCGGCCACTCGGTGTTGCCGATGCGCAGCGCGATCGGGCTGCCGAGCGTCTTGCCGTGGCGGACGCCGCCGGAGATCGTGAGCGCGTCCTGCTCGAACTTCATCCGCGAGCCGCGGCCGTAGCCGAGCTTGCGACGCTCGAGATCGGCCTGGATGGCCTCGGAGGACACCGGGACGCCGGAGGGAAGACCCTCCATGACGGCGATGAGTTCTGGGCCGTGGGATTCGCCGGCCGTGAGCACGCGGAGCATTGCTCTAGTCTCCCATGCGTTCGGGCCCCCTCAGGCCCGCGTTTCGTCCTGCGACTGCAGCGCCGCGCGCATCGCGGCGATCACCGTCGCCTCGTCCGGCAGCGACACCTCCGGATCACCGTGCCGGAAGACCCGGATCTGGCGGACGGCCTGGTGCAGCAGCATCCCGAGCCCCGAGATCGCGGGCGCATCGCCCCAGATCGAGGCGAGCGCCGACGGCCACGGCGAGTAGGC
The DNA here is from genome assembly GCF_017355365.1 of Microbacterium sp. SD291. Taxonomy (GTDB): domain Bacteria; phylum Actinomycetota; class Actinomycetes; order Actinomycetales; family Microbacteriaceae; genus Microbacterium. The sequence continues at coordinate 151,197 of NZ_JADIJR010000001.1, forward strand.
GACGTCGAACAGCGCCCCGCCGTGAGCGGCGAGAGGTGCGGACACCTCGTCGGGCAGCGCCGAGCCGCCGGGCAGCGTCGCGACGGTGAGGTCGACGGCGTCGGACTCCGCACTGAGCGTGCCGATTTCGACGCGGACGCCCAGACGACCGCCCAGCTCCGCGAGCGGGGCGGCACCCTCCGGTCGCCGTACGCGCACGTCGATCTGCGCCGCTCCGAGGTCGGCGACCGCGACCAGGGCGGATGCCGCGGTGGCGCCGCCGCCGAGGACCCGCACCGTATCGACCCGCGTGATCCCGTGCTCTGCGAGGGCGTCGACGATTCCGCCGACGTCGGTGTTGAAGGCCAGCACCCGCTCACCGAGCAGCAGCGTGTTCGCGACACCCGTGAGCTCCGCATGCCGGTCTCGAACGTCCGCCACCCGATGCGCCTCCTCCTTCAGCGGCATCGTGAGCGACAGTCCGCGCCAGGATTCGTCGAGGGAGGCGAAGGCCTCTGCGAACCCGGCCTCCGTCACCTGGCGGCGTCCGTAGTCCCAGTCCAGGCCCAGCACGTCGTACGCGGCCGCGTGCAGCTGCGGAGACCTGGAGTGCGCGATCGGGTCACCCCAGACCGCGAGGCGGTCGCGGCTCATTCTGCGGCGCAGCCGCCGTCGGGGTTCGCCCTGCACCAGGCGTCCCACTTCTCGACACCCTGGAGATGCTCCTCATAGGTCTCCGAGAACTGCGTCTCCCCCGTCGCGAGGTTGATCGTGACGAAGTAAAGCCACGGGCCGTCGGCCGGATGCATGGCCGCGTCGATCGCGGCGTCGCTCGGACTCGCGATCGGCGTGGCAGGCAGGCCCGTGTGCACGTACGTGTTCCACGGGTTGGGATCTGCCAGCGCCTCTGCCGAACTCGACACGACGCCCTCGTGCAGCGACCCGTAGCCGTACTGGGCGGTGGAGTCCATCTGCAGCTTCATGTCGATGTCCAGGCGGTTCTGGATCACCCGTGAGACCTTCGGGAAGTCTGCGGTCAGTCCCTCGCGCTGGATGATCGACGCGATGGTGAGGATGCGCTGCTCGTCACCGGCCGGCACACCCGCCTCGGCAAGCGAATCGCGGGTGCGATCGACCATCTGCTGGATCACCTGCGTCGCCGTGAGTCCGGGATCGAAGGTGTAGAGGGCGGGGAACAGCCAGCCCTCGAGAGTCTGTGCGGTGACGCCGTAGGCCGCAGGATCGGCGACAGCCGCCTCGAAGTCCGCGAGCGGCAGACCGAGGGTCTCAGCGATCGTCGGCAGCGACGACTTGATCGTCGCTCCCTCGCCGACGCTGACGGTGTTCTCCATCTTGCTGGCGGGGTCCTTCAGGGCAGCGGCCGCAGCCTCCGCCGTCATCTTCTCCTGAAGCTTGTACACACCCGGATAGAACGTGAAGGCGACGTTCTCGTCGATCAGGTAGTCGTAGAAGACGTCCTCGGTGCGAGTGACTCCGGCCTCGTAGAGGGCCGCCGAGACCGGGCCGCCGGTGTCACCCTGCTCGATCGTGACGAAGACCTCACCGGTCGCGAGCCCGGGTTCCCAGTCTTCCGGGTCGCCCCAGCCCATGAGCTCGCTGATCCGGTCGCCATAGGTGTTCCACGCCCATGCTCCGCCGGCGGCGAGTCCGCCGAGCAGTGCCAGCACGACGATCAGAGCGATCAGGCAGCCACGGCGCCGCCTCTTCTTCGGCACACCGTGGTCGTGGTGGTCGTCGTGATGCCCGTGGAAGAGGTCTTCGAGTCCGGGCGCGGAGGAAGCGCTCTCCGCGACCGATGTGGCGGGAGACGAGTCCGGCGTCGGGTCGGCGGTGGTCTCGGTCCGCGCTGACACGCGGTCCATGGCCGCCGCCGCAGCGGCGATCGGCCCGGTCGCAGCGGCGATCGGCGCGGTTGAGTGGGTCGGGGGCGTCGAGTGGGTGGTCGGCGTCGGCGCGTCGGTTCCGGACGACTGCGCGGCGGCGGCCTCGCGCGCCGCGCGGCGGGAGCCGGGCACGGGCGGAGTGCTCTCCTGCTGCGGGATCTGCCGCGTCGGTGCGGGAAGATTCTCGAACAGGTCGCCCAGACGGGCTCCCGGATCGTGCCGGGGGGAAGCACTCTCGCGTTCGGGCATTGTCAGCGGGACTCCTCATCAGACGGAATCGTGGCGCCGGGCGGGTTTCCGGTGCTCTTCTCCGTGTCAATCGCCTGCTGCAGAAGCACCACGGCGGCGATCTGATCCACAATGCTACGAGAGTTCTTCTGAGTTCTGCCCGAAGACCTCAGCGCGGCGTGCGCGGTGACGGTGCTGAGACGCTCGTCGACGAGCCGCACCGGAGTGCCGATCTGCGCCTGCAGCGCCGCGGCGAACTCCCGGGCATCCGTGGTCGAGGCGGTATCGGCCCCCTGCATGTTCACGGGGAGGCCCACGACGAGCTCGAGGGGCTCGTACTCCGCCGCGATCTCCGCGATGCGCTGGATCGACGTCTCGTTCCGCTGCACCGTCTCCACCGGAACCGCGAGCATCCCGTCCGGATCGCACCGGGCGACCCCGACCCTGGCCCTGCCGACGTCGATTCCGAGCCGCACCCCGCGGCGGAAGCCGCTCACGCTGCGTGCAGCTCCTGCGAGATGGCCTCCAGCGCAGCAGGCAGCGCCGAGCCGTCGGTGCCGCCGCCCTGAGCCACGTCGTCACGACCGCCTCCGCCGCCGCCGAGGACCGACGCCGCGCGCTTCGCGAGCGCACCGGCCTTGGCTCCAGCCGCACGCGCGGCGTCGTTGGTCGCCACGACAACGACAGGACGGCCGTTCACGACGGCGCCGAGTGCGACGACCGCGGCATCCGCGCCGAGCCTGTCACGCACGCCCAGGACGAGCTCGCGCACATCATCCGCCGAGTCGAGTTCTCCCAGGGACTGCGCCGCGAGCCGGAACGAGCCGACCCGCGTAGCCGCGTCGGCGATCGCGGGGACCTGACCTGCGCGCTCCTTGGCCTCGAACTGGGCGATGCGCTTCTCCGCCGCCTTGAGGCCTGCGGCGAGGTCGGCGATGCGCGCCGGCAGCTGATCGCGCGGGGTCTTCAGCGAGCTGGTGAGCTGCGAGACGATGGCGCGCTCCGCGGCGAGCTCTCGGAACGCGTCCTGTCCGACGAGCGCCTCGATGCGGCGGTTCGACGCGCCGACGGACGATTCGCCGACGAGGCTGACGAGGCCGATCTCGGCGCTCGATGACACGTGCGTGCCGGCGCAGAGCTCGCGAGACCAGGGACCGCCGATGTCGACCATGCGCACGACGTCGCCGTACTTCTCGCCGAACAGCGCCATGGCGCCGGCTTCCTTCGCCTCATCGAGCGAGACGATCCGGGTCGTCACCTCGAGCGCATCCTGCACCGCGCGGTTCGTGATCTCCTCGATCTCGCTGCGGGTGTCGGCCGACAGCGCCTGCGACCAGGAGAAGTCGAAGCGCATGTAGCCCGCGCGGTTCAGCGAGCCGGCCTGCGTCGCGGTCGGGCCGAGCGTGTCGCGGAGGGCCGCGTGCACGAGGTGGGTCGCTGAGTGGGCCTGGCGGGCCGACCGGCGATTCGCGGCGTCCACGACCGTGGTCGCCGCGTCGTCGACCGCGACCGCGCCGCGGCTCACCTCGACGGTGTGGCTGATGAGGCCGGGGACAGGTCGCTGCACGTCGAGGACCTCGAGCTCGAAGCCGGGCCCCACGATGGTCCCCTTGTCGGCGACCTGACCGCCGGACTCGGCGTACAGTGTCGTCTCGGCGAGCACGACCTCGGCGATCTGCCCCTCGGTCGCGGTCTGCGCCGGCTGACCGTCGACGAGGATGCCGAGGATGCGGGACTGCACCTCGAGCTCGGAATAGCCGTCGAAGCCGGTCTCGCCGAGCGCGCGCAGGCTCCGGTACACCGAGACGTCGGCGAGCTGGCGCTTGCGGTTGCGGGCATCCGCCTTCGCGCGCTGGCGCTGCTCCTGCATGAGCGTGTCGAACGCCGTGCGGTCGACGTCGAGCCCTGCCTCCTCGGCGACCTCGAGGGTGAGGTCGATCGGGAAGCCGTAGGTGTCGTGCAGCAGGAAGGCCTCGGGGCCGCTGAGCGTGGTCCCGCCGCCCTTCCTGGTCTCGTCGAGCGCGAGGTCGAGGATCGTGGAGCCTGACGCAAGGGTGCGCCGGAACGTCTCCTCCTCGGCGAAGGCCGCAGCCGACAGGATCGACCAGTCCTTCTCCAGCACGGGGTACGCGGTCTTCATGGCGTCGCGGGACGCGGTGAACAGCTCGGGGAACGCGGGCTCGTCGACGCCGAGCAGCCGCATCGCGCGGACAGTGCGCCGCATCAGGCGGCGGAGGATGTACCCGCGGCCCTCGTTGGACGGGCGCACGCCGTCGGAGAGCAGCATGAGCGAGGAGCGCACGTGGTCGGCGATCACGCGGAAGCGGACGTCGTCCTCGTGCACGGCACCGTACCTGCGCCCGGAGAGCTCGATGGCGCGGTCGAGGACCGGGCGCACCTGATCGGTCTCGTACATGTTCTCGACGCCCTGCTTGAGGAACGCGACGCGCTCGAGCCCCATGCCGGTGTCGATGTTCTTCATGGGCAGCTCGCCCACGATGTCGAACTCGGTCTTGCCGCGGATGTTCTCGATGAAGTCCTGCATGAACACGAGGTTCCAGATCTCCAGGAACCGCGAGTCGTCGGCTGCGGGCCCGCCGTCCTTGCCGTAGGCCGGACCGCGGTCGAAGAAGATCTCGCTGTCGGGACCGCCGGGGCCTGGCTGACCCGTGTTCCAGTAGTTGTCGGCGCGGCCGAGGCGCTGGATGCGCTCGGGCTTGAGGCCGATGATGTCGCGCCAGATCGCCTCCGCCTCGTCATCCGTCTCGTAGACGGTGACCCAGAGGTCCTTCTCGTCGAAGCCGAGTCCGCCGTCCGACTCGGAGCCGGTGAGCAGCTCCCAGGCGTAGCGGATCGCGCCCTCTTTGAAGTAGTCGCCGAACGACCAGTTGCCGAGCATCTGGAAGAACGTGCCGTGCCGTGCCGTGCGCCCGACCTCTTCGATGTCATTGGTGCGGATGCATTTCTGCAGATCGGCGATGCGCGGATGCGGCGCGGGAACGACACCCGTGAGATACGGGATCATCGGCACCATGCCGGCGACCGTGAAGAGCAGCGACGGGTCGTCGCTGACCAGCGAGGACGACGGGACGATGAGGTGGTCGTTCTTCTCGAAGAAGTCGAGATAGCGCTGCGCGATCTCCGCAGTGTTCATAGCTGTGCCGGGTGTCCTTGCTTGAGAGGTGTGATGCTGACGCGCGAGAGCGCGGGCGGGTCAGTCGTCGGCGGGGTCGGTGAGCCGCGCCTCCTGCTGGCGGTAGGCGTCGCCAATGATCGCGGTGAACTCGTTGATCCGGGCGTCGACCTCGGCGAGGAGGTCATGACCGCGCGGGTCCTTGTTCATGAAATGCGCCGCGACGAAGCCGCCGATCACACCGATCAGGAACCACAGCACGTTCTTCATGTCGTCATCCTCGCACTTGACCCGCGATGGCGCGGTGCCTCCATCGTATGCGGAAACGACAGAAGGCGTCGGGTCACCCCGACGCCTTCTGCTGAATCGCTGGATTCGCTGAACTCAGCGAGCCGCGTAGTACTCCACGACGAGCTGCACTTCGCAGGTCACGGGGACCTCGGCGCGCTTCGGACGACGGAGCAGGCGGGCCTGAAGCTTGTCGAGCTCGACCTCGAGGTAGCCGGGAACGGGAGGCAGGACCTCGGCGTGACCGCCGGCCGCTGCGACCTGGAAGGGCTCGGTGCCCTCGCTCTTGGCCTTGACGTGGATGAGCTGACCCGGCTTCACGCGGAAGGACGGGCGGTCGACGAGCTGGCCGTCGACGAGGATGTGACGGTGCACGACGAGCTGGCGAGCCTGCGCGGTGGTGCGGGCGAAGCCCGAACGCACGACGAGCGCGTCGAGACGCATCTCGAGCAGCTCGACCAGGTTCTCACCGGTCAGGCCGTCCTGACGGCGAGCCTCGTTGAACGTGTTGCGCATCTGCTTCTCGCGGATGCCGTACTGCTCGCGCAGACGCTGCTTCTCACGGAGACGGACGGCGTAGTCGCTGTCTGCCTTGCGCTTGGTGCGGCCGTGCTCACCCGGAGCGTAGGGACGCTTCTCGAGGTAGCGGGCGGCCTTCGGGGTGAGCGGGATGCCGAGGGCACGGCTCAGACGGACCTTGCGGCGGTCCTGGGACTTCGTGGTCACGAAGTTATCCTTCCGATGACGTGGTCGCGTCTTTCACGACTCACGGACGTATCGTCCGCGTTCTGCCTTGGAGCGCACGCCGGGGCGCCAGCAAGGTGGGTATGAACGAGGAGATGCCCGAAAACTCGGTTTCGAGCCGCTCAAGTCTAACAGATCGCCGCCCGGGCGCTGATCAGCGATCCCCGAGGATCCGGCGGATCCGTTCCAGACGTGCGGAGATGTCGCGCTCCGCTCCCAGGTTCTTCGGCTCGTAGTAGCGGCGGCCGTCGAGCTCATCCGGCAGGTACTGCTGCGGGAGGACGCCGAACTCGCTGTCGTGCGGGTAGGCGTAGCCCCGGCCGTGGCCGAGCCGCTTCGCACCGGGATAGTGCGCGTCGCGCAGATGCACGGGGACCCTGCCGAAGCCGCCGGCGCGGATGTCGGCGATCGCCGCGTCGATGCCGACGTACGCCGCGTTCGACTTCGCGGTCGTCGCCAGGTACACCGTGGCCTCGGCGAGGGGGATGCGTCCCTCGGGCATTCCGATGAAGGCGACGGCGTCGGCCGCGGCGACCGCGATGCCGAGCGCCTGCGGGTCGGCAAGACCCACATCCTCGGATGCCGAGATCACCAGGCGCCTGGCGATGAACCGCGGGTCCTCCCCCGCCTCGATCATCCTCGCCAGATAGTGCAGCGCGGCATCGGGATCGGATCCGCGTATCGACTTGATGAACGCGCTGATGACGTCGTAGTGCTCGTCGCCCTGCCGGTCGTAGCGGAGCAGAGCCTTGTCCACCGCCTGGGAGACGTCATCGGCGGAGACCTCCGGCGCTGCCCCGTCGTCGGCTCGCGACAGCGCGACGGCGGCCGCGGCCTCCAGCCCGGTGAGCGCCCTCCTCGCGTCGCCGGAGGCCAGGCGGATCAGCGCCGCCCGCGCCTCGTCGGCGAGCGTCACGGCCCCGTTGAGGCCCCTCGCATCGCTCACGGCGCGATCGGTCAGCAGTCCGATGTCGTCGTCGGTCAGGGGCTGCAGGGTGAGCAGCAGCGAACGGGACAGCAGCGGCGAGATCACCGAGAACGAGGGGTTCTCCGTCGTCGCGGCGATCAGGATGACCCAGCCGTTCTCGACGCCGGGCAGCAGCGCGTCCTGCTGCGCCTTCGTGAAGCGGTGGATCTCGTCGAGGAACAGGATCGTCGTCTGGCCGTACAGGTCGCGCTGCGTGATCGCCTCCTGCATTACCTCACGGACGTCCTTGACGCCGGCGGTGATCGCGGAGAGCTCGACGAAGCGCCGGCCGGAGGACCGGGCGATCGCCTGTGCGAGGGTGGTCTTGCCCGTGCCGGGCGGCCCCCACAGGATGATCGAGACGGCACCGGGCGAGGTCGCCGCAGGGTCTGCGAGTGCGACGATCGGGGATCCGGCCCTCAGCAGATGCTTCTGCCCCGCGATCTCTGCGAGCGACACCGGCCGCATGCGCACGGCGAGCGGCGTCTGCCCGGAGAGCAGTGCGGAGGCTTTGGTCACCCTCCCAGGCTAATGCGGGCGGCAGACGTTCACGACGGTAGGCTCTCAGCGACGTCGCCGATCCACGGCCAGTAGAGGGAGCACGGCATGGCAGCACGCGGTTCGAAGACCACGCACCGCTCACGTGCGCAGGCGGAGCGCGCACGGGTGCACTCGGCCCGCAGGGCGTGGCACGACGGCGTGATCCGGCGGCGCGTCCGCGACAACACGATCGCCGGCGTCGTAGGCGGACTCATCGTCGCCGCCGCGATCGCGAGCCAGTTCGTGCATGCCCAGGTCACCGCACCCGAGCCGTCTCCGACGCCGACCGTGACCCCGACCGTGACGCCCACCGGCACTCCGGCCCCCGGCACCACCCCGTCCTCCGAGCCGACGCCGACCGGAACCCCGGCCCCGTGACTCGAGCGCTCACACCGGAGTCCACCGGATGTGAGCGCTTGGCACCACGGTCGTAACGCGCACGGCGACCGGCCGAAACGCGAATCGGCGACGCTGGATGCAGCGAACACGCTGCTGCCGGAATCCCCGTGGAGGTCGCCCATGTCCTATGTCAAGCCTGCTGAACTCGTCACCCGGATGGTGGATGCAGGGGCCTACAAGCTCCAGCTGTCCACCAGGGACACGCTGATCCGCGCCTTCATGGGCGCCGCGATCCTCACCCTCGGCGCGGCCTTCGCCGTGACCGTGTCGACGCAGACCGGCCAGCCGCTGCTGGGCGCGCTGCTGTTCCCGATCGGGTTCGTGCTCCTGTACCTGCTCGGCTACGACCTGCTCACCGGAGTCTTCACCCTCACCCCGCTCGCGGTGCTCGACCGCCGCCCGGGTGCCACGGCAGGTGCCGTGCTGCGCAACTGGGGCCTGGTGTTCCTCGGCAACTTCGGCGGGGCGTTCCTGGTCGCGGTGCTGATGGCCGTGTACTTCACGTACGGATTCTCGGCCGACACCAGCCCGGTGGGGCTCGCGATCGGCGAGATCGGCCACGGGCGCACCGTCGGGTACGCCGAGCACGGCGCCGCCGGCATGCTGACGCTGTTCATCCGCGGGGTCCTGTGCAACTGGATGGTGTCCACGGCCGTCATCCTCGCGATGGTCTCGGAGAACGTGCTGGGCAAGATCGTGGCGATGTGGCTGCCCATCGCGCTGTTCTTCTACATGGGCTTCGAGCACTCGATCGTGAACATGTTCCTGTTCCCGTCCGGGCTCCTGCTCGGCGCCGACTTCACGATCATGGACTACCTGATCTGGAACGAGATCCCGACGGTGGTCGGCAATCTCGTCGGCGGGCTGCTCCTCGCGGGACTGCCGCTCTACTTCACCTACGGGCGTCCAGCGACCCGACGGGTCCGCGCCCCGCGCACCAGGACCGAGAGCGCGAAGCCCGTGCACGCGGTCGAGACGCCGGTCGAGACGCCCGTCGGACGTACGCCGGAGACGGTGAACGCCGGCTGAGCGGATCGGCCGCCGGAGACGGCGATGCCCGGTGGAGCTCATCCGCTCACCGGGCATCGCCGTCTCCGCGTTCAGTGCTCGGTGGCGGCCAGCCGGTATCCGCGCTTGACCACGGTCTGGATCAGCTCGATCCCGGACAGCGCGTCGCGCAGCCGCGCCACGGCGACCTCGACGGCGTGGGCGTTGCGGTCCCCGCCGGGGAGCACCCTGCCCAGCTCGGCCCTCGACAGGACCCTGCCCCCTGCCTCGGACAGCGCCCCCATGATGGCGGTGGCTGTGCGCGAGAGCGGGATGAAGCGCGAGTCGACGAGCACTCCGCCGCTGCGGACCTCGACCCGTCCGAATTCGGTGTGCATCGACGGCGCATGTCCGCCGCCGAAATGCGCGATCACGCTGCGTGCGAGGGAGCCGAGACGACCGCGATCCGCGATCGTGGTCGGCAGGTTCGCGTCGTGCAGCGGCATGGCCGTGATCGGGCCGACGGAGGCGAGGAGCAGTCGTCCTGACTCGGCGCGTCTCCTGATGCCGTCCAGCGCGCCCGCCTTCTCCGCCACTTCGATCCAGGATGCCGCGCCGGGGGCGGAGGTGAACAGCACGGCGTCCACCTCGCCGGCGCCCGCCTGCAGCGTCGAACGCCGGACGACCTCAGGGTCGGGCGGTGGCCCCCACCGGTAGACGGTCACGCTCAGCACGTCGGCTCCGGCGTCGCTGAGAAGCTCGTCCAGTCCGTCGGAGCCCGCGCCGTGATGCTGCACGACGATGCGCTTGCCGTCGACACCGGAGGCGAGGAGGTACTCCCCCACCTCGGCCGACGTCTCCGAATCGGCGACCCAGTCGGCGGTGAATCCGGCCTGCTGGATGGCCCCGTGCGCCTTCGGTCCTCTGGCGATGAACTGAGCGTCCTGCAGCGCGGAATCCAGCCGCTCATCGAGGCCGTGCTCGTGCGCTGCATCCATCCACCCTCGGAATCCCACTCCGGTGGTGACCACGACGATGTCGGGCGGGGCTGCGACCAGCTGCCGTGTGCGGCGCAGCAGCTCCGCGTCGTCGGCGTTCGGCACGATGCTCAGCGCCGGGGCTCGGTGCACTACGGCGCCGCGTCGCTCGAGCGCGGTCGCGAGGTCGGCCGAACGACGATCGGCTGCGACGATGATCGTGCAGCCGGCGAGTGCGGAATCGAGCGTTCGAGCGGGCGTCACGCTGAGCTCTCCGCGAGCATCTCGGCCGTCGGGAGGAGGAGTCCTTCGCGCGCGACCTCTCCGATCACGATGACCGCGGGGTTGATCACATCGGCCTCCTCTGCATCCGCCACGATAGTGCCCACGGTGCTGCGGATGGTGCGCTGCACGGCGGTGTGCCCGTTCTCGACGATCGCCACCGGGGTGGTCGAGGGGACGCTGCTCGCCAGCGCGATCGCGGCGAGGCGGGGGATGGCGGCGACGCCCATCAGCACGACCGTCGTCACGGCAGGGTCGGCCATGGATGCCAGGGCGCTCGGGGTGAGCTCTCCCTGCCCGTTCACGACGTGCAGGGCCGCCGAGACACCGCGATGCGTCACCGGGATCCCGGCGGCCTGCGGCACCGAGATCGCGCTGCTGACTCCGGGCGTCACCGTGACCGGGATGCCGGCGGCCTGGCACGCGAGGACCTCCTCGCCGCCGCGGCCGAACACGAACGGATCTCCGCCCTTCAGCCTGACCACCCGCCGGCCGGCCCTGGCATGGTGGACCAGCAGGGCGTTGATCTCGTCCTGCGGCACGGGATGGTGTCCAGGGCGCTTGCCGACGTCGATCACCTCGACGCCCGCGCCGAGGTGGGAGCGGAGCTCCTCGAACGGTCCGAGGCGGTCGGCGACGACCACGTCGGCCTCCATGAGCAGACGGTGAGCCCGGACGGTCATCAGATCCGCGGGCCCTGGACCGCCGCCGACGAGGTCGACCCGTCCCATCCGCGCCCGCCTCACGACTGCACCGCCCGGGGACCGTCGAGGTGCACGATGCCGTCGATCACGTGCACCTGCCAGACCCGCAGCGCCGCGCCGGCCTTTCCCTGGGTCTCCACGCAGATGCCGGTGCGCAGATCGAACACCTGCTTGTGCAGCGGCGAGGCGACCGTCGTCGCGTCGCCCCTGGTCCCGACGATGCCGCGCGAGATCACCTGGGCGCCGCTGTACGGATCGAGGTTGTCCACGGCGTGCACGCTGCCGTCAGGCAGCAGGAACAGCGCGACCTGCTCGTCGCCGAGCAGGGCCGCCCGGCCCCTTTCCACCTCGAGATCGGCGACGGCGCACACACGCACCATCGTCTCCTCGGCGATCGATGTCGTCATCGGCGGACCTCCAATGCTGTGCCGGCGATGAGGACACCGCCGCTGCGTCGTTCTTCTGCTGTGGCCGGGCGGATCTGGCCGCGCTCGGCGACGTAGGCGAGCGAAGGGTCGGGGGTGTCGGCGGCGTTGATGAAGGAGTGGAACCGCTGGAGCTTCTCCGGGTCGCGGAGCGTCGCCGCCCACTCGTCCTCGTAACGCTCGACGTGCTGCGACATCGCGGCGTCGAGATCGGCGCAGAGGCCGAGGCTGTCGTCGAAGATCACGTCCTTCAGCCCGTCGAGTCCCCCCTCGAGGTCGTCGAGCCAGGGCGCGGTGCGCTGCAGGCGATCGGCGGTGCGGATGTAGTACATGAAGAACCGGTCGATCGCCCGGATCAGGCCGTCGTCGTCCAGGTCGGTCGCGAGCAGCTGGGCGTGCTTCGGCGAGAAGCCGCCGTTGCCGCCGACGTACATGTTCCAGCCGGTCTCGGTCGCGATCACGCCGACATCCTTGCCCCGGGCCTCGGCGCACTCCCGCGCACAGCCGGAGACGCCGAGCTTCAGCTTGTGCGGGGCGCGCAGCCCGCGGTACCGCAGCTCCAGCCGCACGGCCATGCCGACCGAGTCGAGCACCCCGTAGCGGCACCAGGTCGATCCGACGCAGGACTTCACGGTGCGCAGCGACTTGCCGTACGCATGCCCCGACTCGAAGCCGGCATCCACCAGCCGCTGCCAGATCAGAGGCAGCTGCTCCAGCCTGGCCCCGAACATGTCGATGCGCTGACCGCCGGTGATCTTCGTGTACAGCGCGTAGTCCTTCGCGATCTGGCCGATCGCGAGAAGGCCCTCCGGGGTCACCTCGCCGCCCGGCATCCGCGGCACGACGGAGTAGGTGCCGTCCTTCTGCATGTTGGCCATGACGTGGTCGTTCGTGTCCTGCAGCGTCGCGTTCTCGCCGTCGAGGACGTGCGCGCCGACGAGGACGGAGAGGATGCTGGCGATCGCGGGCTTGCAGACGTCGCAGCCGCGCCCGCGCCCGAAGCGCTCGACGATCCCGCTGAAGGTCGTGAGCTGCGCGACCCGCACCGCGTCGAAGAGCTGCCTGCGCGACATGTCGAAGTGCTCGCAGAGCGCGTTCGAGACCGTCTGGCCCATAGACGCGAGCTCCTGCCCGACGAGCTTCTTGACCATCAGGACGCAGGAGCCGCAGGTGGCGCCGGCCTTGGTGCAGCCCTTGACGGCCGCCGCATCCCGGCAGTCCTCCTCGTGCACCGCCTGGCGGATCCTGCCCGCTGTGACGTTCGAGCAGGAGCACACCACTGCTTCGTCTGGGAGCGCGCCGCCCGGTGCCTCGTTGCCGCCCTCAGGCAGCAGGTAGGCGGCGGGGTCCGCGCCGAGCTTCGCGCCGACGAGGGGGCGCAGCGATCCGTACGCCGAGGCGTCGCCGACCAGGATGCCGCCGAGCAGGGTCTGCGCGTCGTCGGAGAGCACCAGCTTCTTGTACACCCCGGCCACCGGGTCGGCGTAGACGACGTCGAGAGCGTTCGGGGTGGTGGCGAACGCGTCGCCGAAGCTCGCCACGTCGACACCGGAGAGCTTCAGCTTCGACGAGTCGTCGTATCCGGGGAAGCCGGCATCCCCGCCGAGCAGCCGGGTAGCCGCGACCTCCGCCATCGCATACCCGGGGGCGACGAGACCGACGCAGCGGCCCTCGAAGCTGGCGACCTCGCCGATCGCGAGGATGTGGGGATCCGAGGTCGAGCAGCGCTCGTCGATGATGACGCCGCCACGCGGATCGACATCGAGCTCGGCATTGCGGGCGAGTTCGTCGCGCGGGCGCACTCCGACGGTGAACACGACCACGTCCGCGCGCTCGAAGGACCCGTCCTGGAACTCGAGCGCGGTCACCGCACCCGACGAGTCGGGATCGAGCCGGGTGGTGCGGGACTCCGTGCGCACGCTGATGCCCCTGGCCTCGAGGAGGCGCCTGAGCATGCCGCCGCCCGCCGGGTCGAGCTGCGCCGACATCAGCCGGTCGGAGTACTGCACGACCGTCGCCTCGACGTCCATGCCCTGCAGCGCGCCGGCGGCCTCGAGGCCGAGGAGCCCGCCGCCGATGACGGCGCCGCGCATCGGACGCCCGAGCATCCGCCCGCGGCGCTCCACGAAGTCGCGGAGATTCTGCACGTCCTCGATCGTCCGGTAGACGAAGCAGCCGGGGAGGTCCGCCCCGTCGACGGCGACCTTGGCCGCGTACGACCCGGTCGCGAGAACGAGCGTGTCGTAGCCGATCGTGGTCCGTGATCTGGTCGTCACGGTGCGCGCCGACCGGTCGATGCGGAGCACCCGATCGTTCGGCATCAGCCGCACACGGTCGTCGTCGAAGACGGCCCTGTCGAGCTCGAGCTCCGCAGGCGTCGTCCCGGAGAAGAAACCCGTCAGCCCGACGCGGTCGTACGGATGCCGCCCCTCGTCGCCGATCACGGTGATCCGCAGCGGCGACTCCGCGCGGCTGAGCAGGCTCTCCACGAACCGGTGCGCGACCATGCCTGCGCCGACGACCACGATCTCGGCTGCGGGGATGCTGGCGTTCATGAAGGCTCCTGTCGACGGGGGAAGAGTCGTGCTGGCGACGATAGGAGCGCGGTGTTTCCCGGATGTGACGCGGCGTGTTTCACCCGTCGAACGATCTCCTCACAGATCGGTAACGGCGATGTGAGATGTGCCGCCCCACCTGGCGCCTCCTCTCGTACTAGGCTGAACCTCGTCCTTTCCGCCTCCCGCGGATGTTCCGCGCAAGGAGAATCACGTGTCTTCCGACGAGTCCTCGAAGCCGACTCCCCCCGTCCCGGCTCCCCCCGCAGTCCCGCGTCCGCCGAAGGTGCCGACTCCGGCAGCGGTCGCCCCGGCCGCACCCGCCGCTGCCGCCGCCGTGCCGCAGCAGAGCGCGGAGGAGATCGCCAAGTGGGGCCGCGTCTCCGAAGACGGCACCGTCGAGGTGCACGAGGGCGATGAGTGGCGCGTCGTCGGCCAGTACCCCGACGGGACGCCCGACGAGGCCCTCGCCTACTTCGCCCGCAAGTTCGACGACATCGCCTTCAAGGTGCGCACGCTCGAGCAGCGGCACCAGGCCGGCGGCGCGTCGGCGAGCGATCTCGTCAAGCAGGCCGGTCACGTCCTCGAAGAGGCGACGGATGCCGCCGCAGTCGGAGATCTCGCGGGGCTCCGCGAGCGACTGAACGCGCTCACCGAGTCGCTGTCCGAGGCGACGGCGCTGGAGGCGCAGAAGGCGAAGGAGCTCATCGATCAGGCGATCGCGGAGCGCACCGCCCTCGTCGAGCGGGCCGAGGCCATCGCCGCAGGCGATCTGTCGAAGGTGCAGTGGAAGCAGGTCACCGCCGAACTCGGCGAGCTGTTCGACACGTGGCAGGCGCAGCAGCAGAGCGGCCCTCGCCTGTCGAAGGGGATCTCGCAGCAGCTCTGGAAGCGCTTCAGGGATGCCCGCGCAGTCGTCGACAAGCAGCGACGGGCGTTCTACTCCGAGCTCGACGACGCGCACAAGTCGGCACGCGACGCGAAGACCCGCCTGGTCGAGCGCGCCGAGGCGCTCGCGCCCCGCGGCATCGACGGCATCCCCGCGTATCGCACCCTCCTCGACGACTGGAAGGCCGCGGGTCGTGCCGGCCGCAAGGCGGACGACGCGCTGTGGGCGCGCTTCAAGGCCGCCGGCGACGCGCTCTACTCCGCCCGCGCCGAACAGGCAGCGGCCGAGGAGGCCGACTCCGCTCCCAAGATCGAGGCGCGTCAGGCGCTGCTCGAAGAGGCCAAGGCCGTCGCCGATGAGGCGGACATCAAGCGGGCCCGTGCCCTGCTCACGCGCATCCAGCGTCAGTGGGACGACATCGGCCGCATCTTCCCTCGCGAGAAGGAGCGCGCTCTCGACGACCGTCTCCGAGTCATCGAGCAGGCGCTCAAGGCGCGCGAGGAGGTCGACTGGAAGCGGAACAACCCCGAGACCAAGGCGCGTGCGAACGACATGAGCTCGCAGCTGCAGGAGGCCATCGACAAGCTCGAGGCCGAGCTCGCCGCCGCGCAGAAGTCCGGAGACAAGAAGGCGGCCAAGGCCGCATCGGATGCTCTCGAGGCGCGTCGCGCCTGGCTGAGCGCGCTCGGGAACTGACCGCCGCTTCTCCACAGATCGCTTCAGCGGACTCCGGACGCGGGGTGCACTGCGCCACACTGGCGTGATGCACCCCGCGTTCCTGTATCTCCCCGGCGACCGGCTGACGCTGCCGGAGCTGACCGCAGCGCGCCTCGACGGCGATGTCGTCGAGATGGGCGAGGGCTACGTCCCCGCCGATCTCGTCGAAGCCGCGAGCATCCGCGCCGGTGCGCTGGCCCGGCTCATCGCGCCGGGAACCGCGGCGTCGGACGCGACAGCGGCCTGGATACACGGGGCAGGCGACGCCCCGCCTTCTCCGCATCATGTCCGGCGCGCCGTCGGCCACCGGATCCGCGCGCAGTCGCATCAGCGGCTCGTGTTCCACGACACGTTCGTGCCGGCATCCGATCTCGTGCTGGTCGGAGGCATCCCGGTGACGACCGCGCGACGGACCCTCGCCGATCTGGCACTCGGCGTGCATCGCGACCCGTCCTGCCTGCCGTGGGTCCGTGCGCTGGCTGCAGCCGCACCGGATGCCGTCGTCGAGGCGTCGCACGCGCTGCGCGCCATGACGCGGGTCCCGGGCACGCGGGCGGGGCTGGCCGCGCTCGAAGCCGCCGCCGTCAGGACGAGGTGACGCGGTAGACGTCGTAGACGGCGTCGATGCGCCGCACCGCGTTCAGGACGCGGTCGAGGTGGACGGCATCGCCCATCTCGAACACGAAACGGCTGAGGGCGAGCCGCTCGTCGGTGGTCGACACTGTGGCGGAGAGGATGTTCACGTGGTGCTCGCTGAGCACGCGCGTCACATCGGACAGGAGTCCCGATCGGTCGAGCGCCTCGACCTGGATCTGCACCCGGAACACGCTCTTGGTCGTCGGCGCCCATGACACCTCGACGAAGCGCTCCTTCTCCGCGTCGGTGCTGAGCGCCTTCACGTTCACGCAGTCGGCGCGATGCACCGACACGCCGCTGCCGCGGGTGACGAAGCCGACGATCGGGTCGCCGGGCACCGGCGTGCAGCACTTCGCGAGCTTGACCAGGATGTCGGCCGCCCCGCGGACGAGCACTCCGGAATCGCTGGCCCGCGATTCCCGGGTCTGCACGCGGCCGGGGATCTCGATGGCTCCGGTGGTCGTGTCGTTGGCCGCGACCAGGGCCGTCACCTTCTCGAGCACGGACTGCGTGGAGACGTGGCCTTCGCCCACGGCGGCGTAGAGCGCCGAGACGTCCTCGTAGCGGAGCTGATGCGCGACCTCGGCGAACGAGTCCTGGCTCATCAGCCGCTGCAGCGGCAGGTTCTGGCGGCGCATCGCGCGGGCGATGGCCTCCTTGCCCTGCTCGATCGCCTCCTCGCGGCGCTCCTTCGTGAACCAGCCGCGGATCTTGTTGCGCGCGCGGGTGCTCCTGACGAAGCCGAGCCAGTCCTGGCTCGGCCCCGCGTCGGGGTTCTTCGACGTGAAGACCTCGACGACGTCGCCGCTCTTGAGCTCCGACTCCAGCGGGACGAGCCGGCCGTTCACCTTGGACCCCATGGTGCGGTGGCCGATCTCGGTGTGCACGGCGTATGCGAAGTCCACCGGGGTCGCACCGGCGGGAAGGCCGATCACGCGGCCCTTCGGCGTGAAGACGTAGACCTCCTTCGCTCCGATCTCGAAGCGAAGGGAATCGAGGAACTCGCCGGGGTCGGCCGTCTCGGCCTGCCAGTCGGAGATGTGCGCCAGCCAGGCCATGTCGGCATCCGAAGAGCGGATCTCGGCCTTGCCGCCGTTCATCCGCTCCTTGTACATCCAGTGCGCCGCGACGCCGTACTCCGCCTGATGATGCATCTCGTGCGTGCGGATCTGGATCTCGACCGTCCGGCCGGCCGGGCCGATGACGGTGGTGTGCAGCGACTGGTACAGATTGAACTTCGGCGTGGCGATGTAGTCCTTGAAGCGACCGGGCAGCGGCGTCCATCTCGCGTGGATGGCGCCGAGCACCGCATAGCAGTCGCGCACCGAGGCGACGAGGACGCGGATGCCGATCAGGTCGTAGATGTCATCGAACTCGCGACCCCGCACGACCATCTTCTGGTACACGGAGTAGAGCTGCTTCGGACGACCGACGACCTTCCCGCGGATGCGGAGATCGCGCAGATCCTCGTCGATCTCCTCGACGACCTGGCTCAGGTACTTCTCCCGCTGCGGGGTGCGCTGCGCGATCAGGCTGTGGATCTCGTTGTAGATCTTCGGATGCAGCACCGCGAACGAGAGGTCCTCGAGCTCGGACTTGATCGCCTGGATGCCGAGTCGATTCGCCAGCGGCGCATAGATCTCGAGCGTCTCCTTGGCCTTCTTCGCGGCCTTCTCCGGAGGCACGAACCCCCAGGTCCGGGCGTTGTGCAGCCGGTCGGCGAGCTTGATCAGCAGCACCCGGATGTCCTTCGACATCGCCACGATCATCTTGCGGACCGTCTCGGCCTGCGCGCTCTCGCCGTACTTGACCTTGTCGAGCTTGGTGACGCCGTCGACCAGCATCGCCACCTCGTCGCCGAACTCCGCGGTGAGGTCGGTCAGCGCGTAGCCGGTGTCCTCCACGGTGTCGTGCAGGAGCGCCGCCGCGATCGCTCGCGGACCGAGGCCCAGCTCGGCGAGGATCTGCGCGACGGCGAGCGGGTGCGTGATGTACGGCTCGCCGCTCTGCCGCAGCTGACCCGTGTGCTTGTCCTTGGCGACCGCGTACGCGCGCTCGATGACCGAGAAGTCACCGCGCGGGTGATTCACCCGGACCGTGCGGATCAGGTTGTCGAGGTCGTTGACCCTGGGCGCGCGGGAGAAGATGCGGGGAACCAGACGTCGCAGACTCGAACCCTGCGACGACGACTGCGGTTCCGCCATCCGCTCACCTCCCTGATCACATCATCCTACGCGTGCTCTGCGGGGTGCGCCCCCGCCGGACGGAGGCGATCAGGCGTCGACCGTGGCCTTGCTGCGCGCTTCGCGGATCTTCGCGTCCCTTGCAGCGATCTGCGGCTCGTTCTCGCGGAAGAGCGAGTACAGCGGCGCCGCCACGAAGAGCGTCGAATAGGTCGCGACCAGGATGCCGACGAAGATCGACAGCGAGATGTCGGTGAGCGTCTCCGCACCGAGCCAGAACGCGCCGATGAAGAGGATCGCGCCGACCGGAAGGGCCGCGACGACCGACGTGTTGATCGATCGCACCAGCGTCTGGTTGACGGCCAGGTTCACGGACTCCCCGAACAGCCGCGACGACTTCTCGCCGTCCTCGGTCGTGTTCTCGCGGATCTTGTCGAACACGACGGTGGTGTCGTAGAGCGAGTACGCGAGGATCGTCAGGAATCCGATCACGGCGGCCGGCGAGATCTCGAATCCGGCCAGCGCGTACACGCCGACGGTGATGACGAGCACGTCGAGCAGTCCGATGATGGCGGCGGCAGACATCTTCCAGGTGCGGAAGTAGATCGCGAGGATCAGGAACGTCAGCGCGAGGAAGATCGCGAGACCCCACAGCGACTGCCTGGTGACGCTCTCACCCCACTGCGGGCCGATGAACGACGAGGTGACGCTCTCCGGCTCGACCCCGTAGATGTCCGCCAGCGCCTTGGACACCTGCTGGGTCTCGTCGGCGCTCATCTGGTCGGTCTGCACCCGGATGTCGGTGCCGCTGACCGTGACCACCTTGGTGGTGGCGTCCGCGACGATCGACTTCACTGCGTCTGCGGCGAGTCCCTGATCGGTGCTCTGCGGAGCCTGGACGGTGAACTGCGATCCGCCGGTGAATTCGATCGAGAACTGGATCGGACGGATCAGCGGCACGAGAGCCGAGCCGACCACGAGGGCGATCGCGATGATGAACCACAGCCGGCGCCTGCCGACGAACGGGAAAGAGGTCTTCCCCGAGTACAGGTTGTTGCCGAACTCACTCATGGAGGCCATCAGGCGTCTCCCTCACTGGCTGCGCTGATGGATCTGTCGGCATTCGCGGGCCTGTCGCCCGCGAGAGCCTCGGCCCTCTTGCGTTCTGCGATGGTCTGCCGGCGATCGGCCTCGCCGCGCGATCGGGCGTTCTTCGCACCGCGTCCTGCCGAGGCCGTCGTGACGTCGCGGAACTGCGAACGGCTGTGGTACACCGCGCCGAGCGCCTCGGGGTCGAGGCCGGACAGACGGTGGCCGCCGCCGAAGAACCGGGTCCGCGCGAGCAGCTGCATCACCGGATGCGTGAAGATCACGAAGATGAGCACGTCGATGATCGTCGTGAGCCCGAGGGTGAAGGCGAAGCCCTTCACTGTCGAGTCGGCGAGGATGTAGAGCACGACGGCGGCGAGGATGTTGATCGACTTGGAGATGTAGATCGTGCGCTTCGCGCGTCCCCAGCCGTCTTCGACCGCGGCGATGATCGACTTGCCGTCGCGGAGCTCGTCTCGGATGCGCTCGAAGTACACGATGAAGGAGTCGGCGGTGAAGCCGATCGACACGATCAGGCCGGCGACGCCGGCGAGCGAGAGCCGGAATCCGAGGCGCCAGGCCAGGATGCAGATGATGATGTAGGTCAGCACCGCCATCACGGCGATCGAGGCGATGATCACCGAGCCGAGCGCTCGATAGACGATCAGCGAGTAGATCGCCACCAGCGCGAGACCGATCAGGCCGGCGATCAGGCCGATCTGCAGCTGCTGCGTGCCCAGGGTCGCGGAGATCGTGTCGGAGTTCAGCACCTCGAAGCTGAGCGGCAGGGCGCCGAACTTCAGCTGGTCGGCGAGCGTCTTCGCCGAGTCCTGGTCGAAGCTGCCCGAGATGCTGGGCCGCCCGTCGAGGATCAGTCCGTTCATCCGCGGCGCGCTGATCACGTTGCCGTCGAGGACGAACGCGAACTGGTCGCGCGGGGTGAGGCCGTCGATGCGGTACTGGTTGAGGCGCGTGCTCACCTTGCCGAACGCGTCGGTGCCGGCGCCGGTCATCGTGAGCTGCACCATCCAGGCGCCCGTCTGCGGGTCGCGGCCGCTGGTGGCGTCCGAGATCGCGGTGCCGTCGAGCTCGGCGGGTCCGAGCAGGAACTTCGCCTGGCCGATGTCGTCGCAGGCGATCAGCGGCTGATCCTTGGGCGCGCGTGCCGCGTTGTTCTCCGGGTTGCTGCAGTCGTAGGCGAGGAACTCCGCCGCCAGCTTGTCCGTCACCCAGGCGAGGTCGCTCGCGTCGGTCGGATCCGCGGTCGGCGTCGCGTTCAGCGAGTCGTCCGGGGTCGGATACGGCGTCGGGTTGCCGTCCTCGCCGACGAACTCGTTCGTCGGCGCGTTCGTGGCCAGCACCGCGCGGAACTCGAGCTGGGCGCTGGACTGGATGCGCTCCCGGGTCTGCTCGTCGGCGACACCCGGGATCTGGACGACGATGTTCTGTCCGCCCTCGGTCGTGATGTCGGCCTCGGCGACGCCGGAGGCGTCGACACGCTGGCGGATGATCGCCGCGGCCTGATCCATCTGCTCCTGAGAGGGGGCGGCGCCATCCTCCGTCTGGGCACCCAGGACGATCTGCGTGCCGCCCTGGAGGTCCAGGGCGAGCTCAGGCGACCAGGAGCTCTTCTGGAAGACGTGCACGCCGACGGCGTTGATGCCGAACAGGACGCCCGTCACGAGGACGAGCCCGAGGAGGACCCGCCACGCATGACGGACCGGGGAGGAAGTGGCCACGTGAGGTCAGCTTTCTGAGTTGCCTGAGCGCCGCAGAGGCGGCGCTGCTGCCGAGAGGGTTACTTGTCGTCCGCGTCGCGCTCGAGACGGGCGCGGGTCTCCTCGGCCGTCTCGATGGAGGCGCCGGCGTCGGTCTCGGAGGCCTTGTCGGCAGCGAGTGCCTGGTCGGCCTCGAGCTCGCCGTCGACGGCATCCGCGGCGTCGTCCACGACGACGTCCTTGGGCTCGACGATGCGCAGGATCGCCTGGCTGTGCACCTCGATCACGGTGCCCGGTGCGATCTCGACCAGTGCCGGGGAGTCGAGGTCCTCGTGGTCGTAGGCCACGATCGTGCCGAAGATGCCGCCCTGCAGGAGCACCTTGACGCCGGGGACCGTCTTGGTGGCCTTCTCCTCCTGCTCCGCCTTCATCTGCTTCTGGCGCTTGCGCGTGTTGAAGAACATGAACACGACGAGGACGGCGAGGAGGCCGAAGAGGAGGATTTCCATGGGCATGAGTGCGAACGCCTTTCTGGGTGCACGCACGAGCCTTCGGGCGCACAACGGTATCGGGGGGAAGTCTTCAGCGATTATAGGTCATCGAGGCGAAGCGCCCCGTCCGGGTGCGCCGCGCCGAGATGCGCGTACGCCTCCGGCATCGCGATGCGTCCGCGCGGGGTGCGCCCGAGGAAGCCGATGCGCACCAGGTAGGGCTCCACGACGCTCTCGACCGTCTCCGCCTCCTCGCCGACCGCGACCGCGAGCGTGCTCAGGCCGACCGGGCCGCCGCGGAAGCGGCGCACCAGCGCCTCGAGCACCGCGCGGTCCAGACGGTCGAGACCGATCGGGTCGACGTCGTACAGCTCCAGGGCGGCCCGCACTCCTTCGAGCGTCGCCTCTCCCCCGCCGTGCACCAGGGCGTAGTCGCGGACGCGCCGCAGCAGGCGGTTGGCGATGCGAGGGGTGCCGCGGGATCGGCGGGCGATCTCGGCGAGCGAATCGGGCGGGAGGTCAACGCCCAGCACGCGCGACGAGCGGGCGATGACCCGCTCGAGCTCGGACTCGTCGTAGAACTCGAGGTGGCCGGTGAAGCCGAACCGGTCGCGCAGCGGATTGGGAAGCAGCCCGGAACGGGTGGTCGCGCCGACGAGGGTGAACGGTGCGAGCTCGAGCGGGATGCTGGTCGCACCCGCCCCCTTCCCGACCATGATGTCGATCCGGAAATCCTCCATGGCGAGATAGAGCATCTCCTCGGCGGAGCGCGCCATGCGGTGGATCTCGTCGATGAAGAGCACCTCCCCGGGGACGAGGCTCGACAGCAGTGCGGCCAGGTCGCCGGCGTGCTGGATCGCGGGGCCGCTGGAGAGGCGCAGCGGCCGTTCGCTCTCATGCGCGACGATCATCGCCAGGGTCGTCTTGCCGAGACCGGGAGGACCGGCGAGCAGGATGTGATCGGCGGGACGGCTCTGGATGCGCGCGGCGTCCAGGAGCAGCTGCAGCTGGCCGCGGACCTTCTGCTGGCCGACGAACTCGCCGAGACTGGTGGGGCGCAGAGCGCCCTCGATCGCGAGCTCGGTCTCGTCGACCGGCTCGGTGGCGTCGAGCGCGTCAGACACGCGTCTGGCCTCCCTGCGCCGGGCCCAGCAGGGCGAGCGTCCGGCGCAGCAGGGCCGAGACGGATGCGCGCTCCGCGTCGGTCGCGTCGGCGGAGGTCTGCGCTGCGGCCTCGGCGGCGACCCGCTCCGACCAGCCGAGTCCGACGAGGGCTGCGGCGACCTGATCCGCGACGTCGCCGCCCGCGGTGCCGGACGCCCTGGCCGCGGTGGTCGTCGCGTGCACCTTGCCGGAGAGCTGCAGGACGATGAGCTTCGCGGTCTTGGGTCCGATGCCGGAGACCCGGCGGAACGGCGCGTCGTCCTCGCCGTTCACGGCCTCGGCGATCTGGTCTACGGTGAGATGCGAGAGCACCCCGAGCGCCGACTTGGGACCTACGCCGGTGACGCTGATCAGCAGTCCGAAGATCTCCAGCTCGCTCCGGTCCGCGAAGCCGTAGAGCGACAGGGCGTCCTCCCGGACGATGAGGCTGGTGTGCAGGAGCAGACGCTCGCCGACCGCGGTGGAGTGCGCGACGTCTGCGGGCACCGCGACGGAGAACCCGACGCCGCCCACTTCGATGACGACCTGGTCCGGCGTCGTGTGCAGGACGGTGCCGTGCAGCGAGGAGATCATCCCGCCAGCCTACGCGTGGGATCGTAGATATGTTCGAGCGACACGCTCGGCGTCGGCCCACGCCTTCTGCGCCGGGGTCAGCACGTCCTGCCCCGGGGCGCCTGCAGCGCCGCGGCGCCACGCATGGCACAGTGCGATGGCGAGGGCGTCTGCCGCGTCTGCGGGCTGTGGAGGCGCGTCGAGCCGGAGGATGCGGGCGATCATCGCCTGCACCTGGCGCTTGTCGGCCGAGCCGTACCCCGTGACGGCGGCCTTCACCTCGCTCGGGGTGTGCGTGGCGGCCGGGAGGCCGGCCTCGGCCGCGAGAAGCAGCGCGACCCCGCTCGCCTGCGCCGTGCCCATCACGGTGTGGCTGTTCTGCTGCGCGAACACGCGCTCGACGGCGACGGCATCCGGCCGGTGCACCTCGATGACCTCGCGGATGCCGGCGGCGACGACGGCCAGCCGCTCGCCGATCGGCGCGTCAGGAGACGAGCGGATCACCCCGACGTGCACGAGCGTCCCGCGGCGAGCCCTGTCGACGTCGACGACGCCCACCCCGCACCGGGTGAGGCCGGGGTCGATGCCGAGCACGCGCAGCGAGGAGGAGGTCACTCCCCCAGGCTAGGCGCCGTGGCGGACGTCGACCGCGAGGCTCGCCCTGGCGCCCGCCGAAGGCCTACTCGTCGTTCTCGAGCTCCGCCTGCACATCGGCGGTGAGGTCGAAGTTGCTGAAGACGTTCTGCACGTCCTCGCTGTCCTCGAGAGCGTCGATCAGGCGGAACACCTTGCGCGCCGTGTCGGCGTCGATCTCGACCTTGAGGTTCGGCACGAACTCGACATCGGCCGACTCGTAGTCGATGCCGGCCTCCTGCAGGGCACTGCGCACGGTGACGAGGTCCGATGCCTCGGTGATGACCTCGAAGCCCTCGGCGTGCGGCTCGATCTCCTCGGCGCCGGCCTCCAGAGCCGCCATCATCACGTCATCCTCTGACGTGCCCTCGGAGCTCACCACGATGACGCCCTTGCGGCTGAAGTTGTAGGCGACGCTGCCCGGGTCGGCGAGGGTGCCGCCGTTGCGGCTGAGCGCGGTGCGCACCTCGGCTGCGGCGCGGTTCTTGTTGTCGGTCAGACACTCGATCATGAGGGCGACGCCGTTGGGTCCGTAGCCTTCGTACATGATCGAGGTGTACTCGACGGCCTCGCCGCCGATGCCCGCGCCGCGCTTGACCGCGCGGTCGATGTTGTCCTTGGGGACAGAGGTCTTCTTCGCCTTCTGCACCGCGTCGAACAGGGTCGGGTTGCCCGCCAGATCGGCGCCGCCGAGCTTGGCCGCGACCTCGATGTTCTTGATGAGCTTGGCCCACGACTTCGCACGGCGCGAGTCGATGATCGCCTTCTTGTGCTTGGTCGTCGCCCACTTGGAATGCCCGGACATAGTTCTCCGCTCGTCTTCTCCGCCCGGGCGCCTGGCCCAGGGCATCGTCCAGTCTAACGAATCGCGCCGGCCGCCTCGCATATGCCTCTTGTCGGCGAGGAACCCAGGTGGGAGACTTCGCGCATGGATGATCGGGAGCGTGCTCTCGGCGCCGCGCATCGGAGCGCCACCGAGTTCCTGGGGACACTCGACGACAGGCCGGTGTGGCCGCGCGCGAGCCTGGAGGAGATGCTGGAGGTGTTCGGCGGCCCGCTGCCCGAGCACGGGACGGCTCCGGAGGCGGTCGTCGAAGAGCTCGCCAGGGAGGCCGGACCCGGTCTCGTCGCGATCCCCGGCGGGCGTTTCTTCGGCTTCGTGATCGGGGGGACTCACCCGGCCGCTCTCGCCGCGGACTGGCTGGTCTCGGCGTGGGATCAGAACTCGGGCTCGTCGACGCTGACGCCGGCCACCGTCGCGCTGGAGCGCACCGCGGGGCGGTGGATGCTCGACCTGTTCGGGCTTCCGTCCACGGCGAGCGTCGGCTTCGTCACCGGCGGCCAGGTCGCGAACTTCACGTGTCTGGCGGCCGCACGCAATGCGGTGCTGTCGCGCGCAGGCTGGAACCTGGCCGAACGAGGACTCCGCGCATCTCCGCCGCTGCGTTTCGTGGTCGGCGCCGACCGCCATGGCTCGATCGATCGCGCCGCACGCTTCCTCGGCATCGGGAGCGCCGATCTCATCATCGTCGAATCTGACGATCAGGGCCGCATGCGGACCGAGTCGCTCGCGCGCGCTCTCGCCGACGGGGAGGGCCCGCTCATCGTGTGCCTCCAGGCCGGCGAGGTGCACACCGGCGCCTTCGACGACTTCGCCGCTCTGATCTCCGTCGCGCGGCAGCACGACGCCTGGGTGCACGTCGACGGCGCTTTCGGCCTCTGGGCAGCCGCTTCCGAGTCGCTGCGTGTGCTCACCGCGGGGATCGCGGATGCCGATTCCTGGGCCACCGACGCTCACAAGACGCTGAACGTGCCGTACGACTGCGGGATGGCGATCGTGCGCGACCCCGCGGACTCCATCGCGGCGTTCCGCACCGGAGGCGACTACCTGATGTACTCCGGGCTCGACCCGTGGGACGTCACTCCTGAGCTGTCGCGTCGCGCGCGCGGGGTGCCGGCCTGGGCGGCGATGCGCAGCCTCGGCAGGAGCGGCATCGAGGCCCTGATCGACCGACTGCACGCGAACGCCCGGCGCATGGCCGACGGCCTGGCGTCCATCGACGGGGTGGAGGTCCTGAACGATGTCGACTACACCCAGGTCATGTTCCGTCTCGCCTCGGATGCCGCCACTCGCTCCCTCGGCGCCGCGATCCTCACGGAGGGGACCGCGGTGGTCACCGGCGCGGAATGGCGCGGACGGGCGGCGATGCGCTGCTCGATGTCGTCATGGGCGACGACACCCGACGACATCGACCGCACGGTGTCCGCGATCCGCGGACTCGTGAACGCCTAAGCCGAAGCCCGGGGGGACTTCCGCACGCGCTCCAGGAACCTCTCGTGGAAGCGCGTCTCGCCCGTGATCTCGGGATGGAAGCTGATCCCGAGCAGGCCGCCCTGCTCGACCGCGACGACGCGCCCGTCGGGAAGCGACGCCAGCGCCTCGGCATCCGGCCCCACCGACTCGACCACCGGTCCGCGGATGAATGCGGCCTTGACCGGTTCCGCGCCCAGCGCCGGGATGGCGAGTTCGGCCTCGAACGACTCCACCTGGCGACCGAAGGCATTGCGCCGCACGACCACGTCGAGCCCGCCGAACGACTCCTGACCCTCGATCGCGTCGGTGACCGTGTCCGCGAGCATGATCAGGCCGGCGCAGGTGCCGAGCATCGGCATCCCGTCGGCGATCGCGGCGCGGATCGGCGCCTGCATCCCGAAGATCCGGGTCAGCTTGTCGATCACGCTCGACTCCCCGCCCGGGATCACCAGTCCGTCGACGGCGGCGAGCTCGGCGGGGCGGCGCACCAGCGTCACCTCGGCGCCGAGCGCCTCGAGCAGGGCGGCGTGCTCGCGCACGTCGCCCTGCAGCGCGAGGACGCCGACCTTCGGCGGGTTACCAGCCACGCTCGGCGAGGCGGTGCGGCGCGGGCAGGTCGGTGACGTTGATGCCGACCATCGCCTCGCCGAGCCCGCGGGACACCTCGGCGATGACCTTGGCGTCGTCGAAGAACGTGGTCGCCTTGACGATCGCCTTGGCGCGCTCGGCCGGGTTGCCGGACTTGAAGATGCCGGAGCCGACGAAGACGCCGTCCGCCCCGAGCTGCATCATCATCGCGGCATCCGCGGGGGTGGCGACGCCACCGGCGACGAACAGCACGACCGGGAGCTTGCCGGTCTCGGCGATCTCTGCGACGAGCTCGTAGGGCGCCTGCAGATCCTTCGCGGCGACGTAGAGCTGGTCCTTGGAGAGCGCGCCGAGGGCGGCGATCTCACCACGGATCTTGCGGATGTGCTTCATGGCCTCGGAGACGTCGCCGGTGCCGGCCTCGCCCTTCGAGCGGATCATCGCCGCCCCCTCGTTGATGCGGCGCAGCGCCTCGCCGAGGTTGGTCGCGCCGCAGACGAACGGCACGGTGAAGCCGAACTTGTCGATGTGGTTGACGTAGTCGGCGGGCGAGAGCACCTCGGACTCGTCGATGTAGTCGACGCCGAGCTCCTGCAGGATCTGCGCCTCGACGAAGTGGCCGATACGGGCCTTGGCCATGACCGGGATGGAGACGGCGTCGATGATGCTGTCGATCATGTCGGGGTCGCTCATGCGCGAGACGCCGCCCTGGGCGCGGATGTCGGCCGGGACGCGCTCGAGCGCCATGACGGCGACGGCGCCGGCATCCTCTGCGATCTTGGCCTGGTCCGCGGTGACGACGTCCATGATGACGCCGCCCTTGAGCATCTCGGCGAGGCCGCGCTTGACGCGCGAGGATCCGGTGGTGGTCTGATCGGTCATGGGGAGGCTCCTGTCGAATGCGCTGGAACTGATGAGATCAACTCGGGTTTGATCTATGTCAAAATATAGCACTGTCGGGTACGACATAGAATCGGTCGCGAGGAGACATGAGCGACGACATCACGGGAACGACCGCAGCGGACATCGCCGACAGCGTCCGCGGGCTCCGCGACCGCGGCGTCCTCCGCCCCGGCACCGTCCTCCCCCCGGTTCGCGAACTGGCCGCGACCCTCGGCGTGAACCGCAACACCGCGGTCGCCGCATACCGTCAGCTCGCCCAGGCGGGGCTCGTCGTCTCCCGGGGCCGTGCCGGCACCGTCGTGACCGGTATCGAGTCGCTCGCCCAGGAGGGGTACGCGGCCGACACCGTCCTGCGCGACGTCGGCACCGGCAACCCCGATCCGACGCTCATCCCCGATCCCTCCCCCGCCCTCGCGACGCTCGCCGGCCGCCCGGTGCTCTACGGGGAGCCCGTGATCGATCGCGAGCTCGACGAATGGGCGCGCGACTGGGTCGCCGGCGACCTCGACGACGTCGACTTCCGGATCACTGTCACGAGCGGAGCGGTGGATGCCGTCGAGCGCCTCCTCGCGCAGGCGCTGATGCGCGATGACGCGGTGGCGCTGGAGGATCCCTGCTTCCTGGCCAGCATCCATACCGTCCGCCTCGGCGGATACCGGGCGGTCGCCGTGCCGGTCGACGACGAGGGCATGACCGTCGCCGGACTGCGCGCCGCTCTGGACGCCGGCGCGCGCGCCGTCATCTGCACGCCGCGCGCTCAGAACCCGACCGGCGCGAGCCTGACCGCCGATCGTGCGGCCGCACTCCGTGCCGTGCTGGCCGACCACCCCTACGTGCTCGTGATCGAGGACGATCACTTCTCGATGCTGTCGCAGCGGCCGTACGAATCGCTGATCGGCCAGGACCATCGCCGGTTCGCGCTGGTGCGCTCGGTGTCGAAGTTCCTGGGACCTGACATGTGCCTGGCGATCGCGGCGACCGACCCCGAGACGGCCGAACGGCTCGCGATGCGCCTGAGCCCCGGGACCACGTGGGTCAGCCACCTGCTGCAGCGGCTTGCCCTGACCCAGCTGACCGATGCCGACGTGATGGCGAAGGTCGCGGCGGCGGCCGCGCACTACGCGGCGCGCAACGCGGGGTTCGCGAGCATGCTGCGCGAGCACGGCATCGCCGCGACCGCGTCGGACGGCCTGAGCCTGTGGGTCGAGCTGCCGAGTCCGGCCCGTGTCGTCGCCGAACGGCTGATGCGCCGCGGCTGGCTCGCGCGCACCGGCGACGAGTTCGCTCTCGATGATCGGGCGGAGGCGTCGCGGCACCTGCGGCTGACCGTGCACGACCTCTCGGACGAGGATGCGCGAACGCTCGTCGCGGATCTCGTCTCGGCTGTCGGGCGGCAGCCCTCCATGAATGAAAGGATCGGGACATGAAGGTCCTCTCCATCCAGTCCGCCGTCGCGTACGGCCATGTCGGCAACTCCGCGGCCGTGTTCCCGCTGCAGCGCATCGGCGTCGAGGTGCTGCCGGTCTACACCGTGAACTTCTCGAACCACACGGGCTACGGCGCCTGGCGCGGTCCGCTGATCGCCCCGGACGACGTCCGCGAGGTCGTGACCGGCATCGAGGAGCGCGGCGTGTTCGGTCAGATCGACGCCGTCCTCAGCGGCTATCAGGGCGGCGAGGGCATCGGAGACGTCATCATCGACGCCGTCGCGCGCGTCAAGGCGGCCAACCCGGATGCCGTGTACGCCTGCGACCCGGTGATGGGCAACGCCAAGTCGGGATGCTTCGTCGCCCCGGCGATCCCGGTGCTGCTGCGCGAGAAGGTCGTGCCGGTCGCCGACATCATCACCCCGAACCAGTTCGAGCTGGGCTTCCTCACCGAGACCGAGCCGGACACGCTCGAGTCGACGCTCGCCTCGGTCGACCTCGCGATGGCGATGGGTCCCAAGACCGTGCTGGTCACGAGCGTTGAGCGTCCCGACCGCGAGGAGGGCACGATCGAGATGCTCGTGGCCGACGGCAGCGGCGCGTGGGTCGTGCAGACCCCGCGTCTGCCGATGAAGGCGAACGGCTCGGGCGACGTCACGGCAGCGCTGTTCACGGCGCATTACGTCGAGACGGGCAGTGCGCCGATCGCGCTGGAGCGCACGGCATCCAGCGTGTTCGACCTGCTGACGCTGACTCTGGAGTCCGGTGAGCGCGAGTTGCAGCTGATCGAGGCGCAGGAGTTCTACGCGAACCCGCGCCTCCAGTTCACCGCCCGCCCGCTCCGCTGACCCCAAGACCGTCTGTTTGCGTCGACGCATGCTCCAGCGCACCGCGAAGGTGCATCTGACGCAGACAGACGGTCCTGTCAGTGGGGCCAGGCGGCGGCGACGGCGTGGCGCACCTCGCCGAGAAGCTGCGGCAGCGCCTTGGTCTTCGCGATGATCGGGAAGAAGTTCGCGTCCGACGTCCACCGCGGAACAACGTGCTGGTGCAGATGCGCATCGACACCGGCGCCGGCCACCGCGCCCTGATTCATGCCCAGGTTGAAGCCGTCGCAGCGCGACACCTGGTGCAGCACCCGCATCGCGGTCTGGGTGAGTGCCCCGATCTCGGCGACCTCCTCAGGCGTGGCCTGATCGTACGTCGCGATGTGGCGGTACGGGCACACCAGCAGGTGCCCCGAGTTGTACGGGAACAGGTTCAGCAGCACGTAGGCGGTCTCGCCGCGCGCCACGATGAGACGGTCGACGTCGTCGTGCTTGGGCGCCTCGCAGAACGGGCACTCCTCGCGCAGCGGCTCCGGCCCCGCCTGGATGTACGCCATCCGGTGCGGGGTCCACAGACGCTGGAACTCGTCCGGGACGCCGGCCAGGTGGCCGGCATCCTCCAGCGACTCCGAGGACGACCGGGACGTGGGCGAGACGGCCTCCTCCTGCGGCGTGGCATGCTGCGCGCTCCGCAGGGAGCGCCGCGGCACGCGCTCGGAGCTCACGCCAGATCCCCTGCGGTCTGCACGAGCGCGTGCGCGTCGATGGCGGAGCGGATGCGCGCGACGGCATCCGCGATCGGCACTCCGTTCTCCTGCGTGCCGTCGCGGTAGCGGAACGAGACGGTCCCGCCATCGCGGTCCTTCTCCCCCGCGATCAGCAGCAGCGGCACCTTGCCGGTGGTGTGCGTGCGGATCTTCTTCTGCATCCGGTCGTCGGAGGTGTCGAGCTCGGCGCGGACGCCGCTGTCCCGCAGCGTCTTCACGACCTCGCCGAGGTAGTCGGCGAAATCGTCGGCGACGGGGATGCCGACCACCTGGACGGGCGAGAGCCAGACCGGGAAGTCGCCGGCGTAGTGCTCGAGCAGGATCGCGAAGAACCGCTCGATCGATCCGAACAGTGCCCGGTGGATCATGATCGGGCGCTTCTTCTGCCCGTCCTTGTCCATGAACTCGAGCTCGAAGCGCTCCGGGAGGTTCGGGTCGACCTGCACCGTGGACAGCTGCCAGGTGCGGCCGATCGCGTCGCGGGTCTTGAGGTCGATCTTCGGGCCGTAGAAGGCCGCCTCGCCCGGGACCTCGGTGAGCTTGAGTCCTGAGGCCAGAGCCACGCGCCGCAGAGCATCCGTGGACGACTCCCAGAACTCCTCGGAGCCGATCCACTTCGACTTCTCGTCGTCCTTCATGCTCAGCTCGAGCTCGAAGTCGGTGAGGCCGAAGTCGCGGAGCATCGAGAGGATGAACTCGAGGACCTTGCCGACCTCCTCCTCCAGCTGATCGGGCGTGACGAACAGGTGCGAGTCGTCCTGGGTGAAGCCGCGCACGCGCGTGAGTCCGTGCAGGGCGCCGGAGAGCTCGTTGCGGTAGACGGTGCCGTTCTCGGCGAAGCGCAGCGGCAGGTCGCGGTAGCTGCGCGCACGCTCCTTGTAGATCAGGATGTGCATCGGGCAGTTCATGGGCTTCAGGTAGTAGTCCTGGCCCTGCTTCGTGATGTTGCCCTCGTCGTCGCGCTCCTCGTCCATCACGATCGGCGGGTACATGCCCTCCTTGTACGTGATGAGGTGGTTCGAGGTGAGGAAGAGGTCCTCCTTCGAGATGTGCGGCGTGTACACGTACGTGTAGCCGCCCTCGATGTGCCGCTTGCGGGCGTGCTGCTCCATCTCGCCGCGGACGACACCGCCGCGGGGGTGCCAGACCGACAGACCAGAGCCGATCTCCTCCGGGAAGGAGAACAGGTCGAGCTCCTTGCCGAGCCGGCGGTGGTCGCGCTTGGCGGCCTCCTCCAGGCGGTGCTGGTACTCGCGCAGCTCATCCTTGGTCGGCCAGGCCGTGCCGTAGATGCGCTGCAGCTGCGGGTTCTTCTCGCTGCCGCGCCAGTAGGCCGCGGCGATGCGGGTGAGGTCCCAGCCGTTGCCGATCATGCGGGTGCTCGGCAGATGCGGGCCGCGGCAGAGGTCCTTCCAGACCACCTCGCCGTCGCGGGTCGTGTTGTCGTAGATCGTGAGCTCACCCTCGCCGACCTCGACGGAGGCGCCCTCGACCTTGCCCACATGGGGCCCCGAGCCTGTCGAAGGGCCCTTGAGGCCGATCAGCTCGAGCTTGAACGGCTCGTCGGCGAGCTCGGCACGCGCCTCCTCGTCGGTGACGACACGGCGGACGAACCGCTGTCCCTCCCGGACGATGCGCTGCATCTCCTTGGTGATCGCCTTGAGGTCCTCGGGCGTGAAGGGGTGCTCGACGTCGAAGTCGTAGTAGAAGCCGTCGGTGATGGGCGGGCCGATGCCCAGGTTCGCCTGCGGGTTGATGCGCTGCACCGCCTGCGCGAGAACGTGCGCGGTGGAGTGGCGCAGGATGCCGAGCCCGTCGGGACTGTCGATCGTGACGGGCTCGACCTCGTCGGCGTCGGTCACTGTGGCGGCGAGGTCCTTGAGGATGCCGTTGACGCGCATGGCGACGACGGATCGATCAGAGAACAGGGCGAAGCCGTCTTTCGGCTGGGCATTTTCAGGCACTGAGCACTCCATCTCGGGGTCCTGTCCAGGTTACTCGCCTGAAGGGGACAGCCCTCACGCCTGGTCAGCAGCGGATCATGATCCGGCAGGCGCTCACCCGGTCGCCGCGACGAACTCGCGGGAGGCGTCGACGATGCGCCGCACACAGAGAGCGGCCGCGTACGCGTAGGCATGCGAATAGGCCTCGGCGTCCGGTGCCGCCGGCCGCCCGGCGATGTGAGCCATGGCCCCGTCGAGCGCCGTATCGGCGGCGGTCAGCCGCGATCCCACCTGGGGATCGGCAGCGCGCGCCTCGACGAGATCGGCGCTCGCGCGCACGGCGGTCGCGAGGCCGTGCCTCGTCGCGGCATCCGTGAAGGCGCGTTCATGCGCGGCGCGCGCGAGGAGATCGGCCAGCTCAAGGGTGGCGCGCGTCGAGCGCTCCAGCGCGGCCATGCGATTCTCGTTGAGCCGCCTGTCCGCGCCGCGGCGGCGGCTTCGCGGGTTCGCTCGGGTGCTCTCCTCCCCGACACGCACCTCTGCCGCCGCGTCGTCGAGCATGTCGGCGAGGCCGGTTCCCGCGTTCGAGAGCCGCGCCGCGTCGATCGCCCGCCCGTCGAGCGCGTCGGCGACATCCCGAAGGTCCGCGCAGACGGCGTCGCGGAGAGCCGTCAGCCCGTCGGCGGCACGGCGCAGGTAGAGCGGCGGGAAGACCAGGACGTTCGTGAGCACGCCGACGAGCACGCCGAACGCCATCGTCAGGAGGTACGACAGCGAGAACTCGTCGGCATCCGGTCCGCCGAGAAGCAGCACGAACAGTGCGGCGATCGCGACCCAGTCTCCGCCGGCGCCGAGAACGCGGATGCCGCTGGCGACGAGGCCAGCACCGACCACGAGCGCGACCGCGATCACGGCCGGCATCCCGACGAAGACCAGCCCGAGGGCACCGAGGCCGAGCACGAGCCCGAGGCCGAGGCCTGCGAGCGACTGCGCCCCGGCACGCGCGGAGCCGGCCACGGTGGGGTACATGCTGACGAGCACCCCGAGGGGTGCGTAGTACGAGTACTCTGCATCGGCGAAGGGCACGTAGGGGGCGAGGAGCCAGGCGACGGATGCCGCGGCCGCCGCCTTCGCCGCGAGGATCAGCCGCTCGCCGCGGACCGCCTCACGCACCGGAGTCGGATTCGCGACCGCCCCTCGTGCCGACACCCGGCTCGTCGTTGTGCGCCGACCGGTCGGGGATCTCGGCCTCGTCCTCCGGGTCGACGCGCACAGCGTCCACCGCCCCGCTGTCGGCTCCGGCGCCACCGGCGGGCACGTCGTCAGACACCCCCTCCTCGACCGCGTCCTCCTCTTCCGGCAGGAGCGGATCGGCGGAGCTCTCGGGTTCCCGTGGATCGGACATGGGTCACCTCTCACGCATCATGGCGGGCTTCTACGGCAGGTCCTCGACCTCGATCGAGTCGTCGTCCTCGTCGTCGCGGCGGTCATCGCCCTCCGCGGCATCCGCCGGCGTCTCGGCGCCGTCGGCACGCATCGGGTCTTCGCTCTCCTGGCGCGGCACGAGCTCCTCGGGGATCATCGGCCGCTCGTCGTCGGGTATCGCTCGCGGATCTGACATCTCGCGTCTCCTCCGGGTCGTGGTGTGTGCCGACCACTCTGCGGCGAGGAGCCCGCGTTCGTCAGGGGGTTGACAGGGCGGCGGCTCGTACGGCCCGGAGACGAGAAAACCCCCGACCGGAGTCGGGGGTTCTGTGTGTGCGCGATACTGGGATCGAACCAGTGACCTCTTCCGTGTCAGGGAAGCGCGCTACCGCTGCGCCAATCGCGCCCGTTGGGGCTATTCAGTTTACAGGAGAGGTGGCGACGGGATTCGAACCCGTGTAAACGGCTTTGCAGGCCGGTGCCTAGCCGCTCGGCCACGCCACCGTGTGGATTGACCCCACGTGCCGAAGGCCTTCCGAAGAAGGCCTCTTGCACTTGAGCGGATGACGAGACTCGAACTCGCGACCCCAACCTTGGCAAGGTTGTGCGCTACCAACTGCGCTACATCCGCGTTGTTCCCGGTTGTTGTCCCGGGCACTTATGAAACATTAGCCGATGATCGGCGACTGTCAAAACCGGGACCGAATCTCGCGCGTGTCCGCGCGGGTGGTCATCATGGCCGTCAGGCGTCGGGTAGTATCGGTTGACGTACCCCGCGGGTATGGGCGATTGGCGCAGTTGGTAGCGCGCTTCCTTCACACGGAAGAGGTCATCGGTTCGAGTCCGGTATCGCCCACCATCCGGCCCCGTCCTCGCCTCCTGGCGACAGTCGGGGCTTCTTCATGTCCTGCGGGAAAGCCGCCAGATCCCGAATGCGGTGAACACGAGCCACGCGACCCATGCGATCCAGACGCCGGCCACTCCGATCATGGGTCCGCTCTCGCAGTAGCTCTCCGCAGGGTGGATCGAGTCGACGCAGGCACCGACTGTGACATTGGTGACGGCGAGCACCGCGATCCCGGTCACGGTGATCAGGAGCATCCACACCCAGGGCGCGGCATGTCTGCTTCGTGGCTCGCTCCCGGACATGCTCGCAGAGTAGCGCGAGCATCTGGGGCCGGCAACGATTGTCCGCAGCAGGGAGTACCGTTCACCCGGTGAACGGCAACGCTCTCCCCGGCCCTTGCGGTCTCTGCGGTCGCCTGCGCGGTACACGTGCCGGCGGCGTCTGGCTGTGCGAGTGGTGCGGCTGGCCCTACGGCACCTCCCCCGACCCGGAGCTCCCCCGCCCGGTGATCGAGGTGGTCTACTACGTGCGATACGACCGCCGCGTCAAGATCGGCACGAGCCGCCGTCCACGGCAGCGGTTGGCGAGCATCCGGCACGAGGAGCTGCTTGCGTTCGAGCGCGGCGGACGAGAAGTCGAGCAGCAGCGTCACCGCCAGTTCACGGAGATTCGCGAGGGCGGCGAGTGGTTCACATTCACCGGCGCGCTCAGCACGCACGTCACTGCGCTGCGAGCATCCGGGGAGCCCTGGCGTCTCTACGCACGATGGCTGAGCGAGGAGCTGCAACGCTGAAGCCCGCGCGGCTCCGTCGCTGTGAGCGGAACCACGCGGGCTTCGGGCTGGTGCTCAGGCTCGCGCTGTGGCCCTGACGGACGCCGGCTGCGGCTGCGAGAACAGCACGACGACGATCACCGCGACTCCGACGACGAGGTGCGGGAGCCAGACGTTCAGCGCCTCGCCGGCGAAGCCGAAGATCCACGGCGAGAGCGCGAGGAACAGGCTCGCGGCGACGTCGAAGACGAGGTGAACCGGCATCGGGATGAACCCGAAGGGGCCCCACTCGTACTTCGTGAACAGGCTGTACACGATCAGCCCGACGCCGAGCACGATCGGGATGACCACGGCGGGACCGCCGACGCCGGCGAATCCGAACAGCCACGGGGCCGCGATGAGCGCCAGTCCGACGATGTAGTCGAGGATTCCGTGGACCTTGGTGGGGATGAAGCGCATGATTCCTCCTTGAGTCTCGCCGCGTATCGCGGCTCACAGATGATTCGGTGCGGAGGAGGAAACGGATTGTGCGCGAGCACACATGCGTCGGAGCACTCACAGCCGACCCGCACCTGCGACTGCTACGGTGAGCCACGTCGGCACTTGGCCGATCATCAGGGAAGACTTCCGTCGACCGACAGCTTCACGGCCCTCCGTTTCTTGTCGCCTCCTCTGTGCGACTGTGAGGAACCCGATGACAATCGACTCCCTGCCCACTTCGGCGACCCTGTTCGCCACCACCCTGCCCGAAGGCTCGACCGCGGTCGTGTACTGCGAGGGCCAGTTCGGCGAGCAGGACGGCAAGACCGCCAACGGCCTCGTGCGTCACTCAGAGAAGTACGAGATCCTCAGCGTCATCGACAGTACTCGCGCGTTCCAGGACGCCGGCGAGTACCTCGACGGCATCGCGAACGGCATTCCGATCCTCGCGAACCTCTTCCAGACGATCGCCCATGCCGATCGCGTTCCTGACTACCTGATCTGCGGCGTCGCACCGGCGGACGGGCTGCTCTCCGCAGCGCAGCGTGTGGTGCTCCTCGACGGCATCGCGAGGGGTATGCACATCATCAGCGGCCTGCATGAGTTCCTCGGCGACGACGCCGAGTTCGTCGCGGCGAGCCTCGCAGCCGGTGTGACGATCACCGACGTGAGACGTCCCAAGGACAAGAAGGACCTGCACCTGTTCTCGGGTCGCATCTTCGACGTCACCTGCCCCCGGATCGCGATCCTCGGCACGGACGGCGCGATCGGCAAGCGCACGACGGCCACCCTTCTCGTCCGCGCCCTCAACGACCGCGGCATCCGCGCGGTCCTCGTCGGCACCGGGCAGACCACGATCATCCAGGGCGGCCGCTACGGCGTCGCACTCGATGCCCTGGTTCCGCAGTTCTGCTCCGGTGAGGTCGAGCACCAGGTCGTGGCCGCGTTCGAGGCCGAGGATCCGGATGTGATCATCGTCGAGGGTCAGGGCGCACTCAGCCACCCGGCCTATCTGACGTCAGCGCACATCCTCCGAGGGAGCCGTCCCGAGGCCGTCATCGTCCAGCACGCGCCGGGCAGACGCACTCTCGGTGACTTCCCGATGGTCGCGATGCCCACCGTCGCCAGCGAGGTGGCGCTCATCGAGTCGTTCGCCGACACGCGCGTGATCGGCGTCACCGTGAATCACGAGAATCTCACAGACGCTGAGATCGGAACGGCGATCGACGAGATCGAGCTGGAACTCGGCATCCCCGCGACCGACCCACTGACGAGACCGGCGAGCACCCTCGTCGACATGGTGCTGCAGGCCTTCCCTGCTCTCAACCCGCTGCGCGCCAGCCGTATCGGCGTGTGAGCGCGTCGGCGACCCTGTCGTAGCGGCCGGCGTCGAGAACGGCGGCCTCGCGCCGCAGCCCCTGCTCGTGCACGCTGTACAGCTGCTCGATGTCGACCCAGGACTCGCGTCCCTGCGAGTCCCACCCGCCCGATCCGATCGACAGGTAGTCCCGGTCGCGATCGTGGGCCTTGCTCGTCAGCCGCACGGCGTACACGCGCTCTGCCGATTCCCGGCCGATGACGAGCACAGGCCGGTCCTTGCCGCGCCCGTCGTTCTCCTCGTAGGGGACCCAGGTCCAGACGATCTCACCTGCGTCCGGAGCGCCGTCGCGATCCGGCGCAT
Organism: Microbacterium sp. SD291; assembly: GCF_017355365.1. Taxonomy (GTDB): domain Bacteria; phylum Actinomycetota; class Actinomycetes; order Actinomycetales; family Microbacteriaceae; genus Microbacterium. The sequence goes on from NZ_JADIJR010000001.1 coordinate 189,355, forward strand.
AGGAGATGCGGACGCCGGGGATGCGATCCGGGTCGATCCGGATGGTCTCGGTGCCGGCGCCGCGACCCGCGTCCACGACGACGGCCGTTCCGCCGGATGCGCCCTGGGCGGTGGGAGCCTCGTCGGATGAGGTGCGCAGACGCGCGTCCGGGCGCCTCGGACCTGTTGGTGTCCGAGACGCCCGGTTCGATCCCAATATCTTGAGAAGGATCTGCGCCAGTGCCGCCAGGATGCCGTTGGTGTTGCTCACACGGTCACCCTAACCGCAGTTCAGGCCTCTGCGAGCGCGTAGCCCTCTTCACCGTGCACGACCAGGTCGACGCCGGCGATCTCGTCCTCGTTGGTGATGCGGAATCCGATCGTCTTCTGGATGGCGAAGCCGATGACGTACGCGGCGACGAACGAGTAGACCAGCACGCCGATGGCGGCGATCGCCTGCACCGCGAGCTGACGGAAGTCGCCTCCGACGAACAGGCCGGTGCCGGTGGCGAAGAAGCCGAGGTACAGGGTTCCGAACAGGCCGCCGACGAGGTGGATGCCGACCACGTCGAGCGAGTCGTCGAAGCCGAGACGGAACTTCAGCTCGATCGCGAGTGCGCACAGCACACCGGCGAGGGCGCCGAGCAGGAGCGCCCAGCCCGGAGTCAGGTTCGCGCAGGCCGGGGTGATCGCGACGAGACCCGCCACAGCACCGGATGCCGCGCCGACCGAGGTCGCCTTGCCCTCCTTGATGCGCTCGACGAGGATCCAGCCGAGGATCGCGGCAGCCGTTGCGCCGAGCGTGTTGATGCCGATCAGGCCGACCTTGCCCATGTCCTCCGCGAGCCATTCCGCACCCGCGTTGAATCCGAACCAGCCGAACCACAGCAGTGCGGCGCCCAGCAGCGTCAGCGGCACGTTGTGCGGCTTCAGGATGCCCTTCTGGAAGCCGATGCGCTTGCCGAGGACGAGAGCGAGGGCGAGGGCGGCTGCACCCGCGTTGATGTGCACGGCCGTTCCGCCGGCGTAGTCGATCACGGCGATGCCGCTCTCCTCACCGAAGAGCGTGGTGCCGAGATTCATGATCCAGCCGCCGCCCCAGACCCAAGCCGCGACCGGGAAGTAGCCGACGGTCGCGAAGACGCCGGCGAAGATCAGCCAGGAGCCGAACTTCGCCCTGTCGGCGATGGCGCCGGAGATCAGCGCGACCGTGATGATCGCGAACGTGGCGCCGTAGGCGACGCCGAGAAGTGCGACGTTCGAGCCCTCACCGCTCGCCAGCGAGCTCAGGCCGAAATCGGCGAACGGGTTGCCGGCGAATTGCGTCGGGCTCTCGACGGCGCTCATCGAGAAGCCGAAGAGAACCCAGAGCACGGCGACGAGACCGATCGAGCCGAAGCTCATCATCATCATGCTGACGACGCTCTTCGCCTTGACGAGACCGCCGTAGAAGAAGGCGACGCCTGGCGTCATGAGCAATACGAGAGCAGTGGCGGTGATCGCCCAGGAGATGTTGCCTGGAGCATCCATGTCGAACCTCACATTCGGGAAAGTGTGAGCTTCAGTGTGGCGACGCCCGATTTCCGGAAAGCGTGAGGTTTGTTGCCGGCACGTTACAGGCGGCGGCCCTGTGTGAACTTCACGTTACGCGGCTGACCGCTGCGCATGCGTGAGAGCGTTCAGGCGCGAGATCGCGCGCAGGTACTTCTTGCGGTAACCGCCGCCGAGCATCTCCTCGGCGAACACCTGGTCGAGGCTCACGCCGGACGCGACGATCGGGATCTGGGCGTCATAGACGCGGTCGACGAACGCGACGAAGCGCAGCGCCTCCGACTGATCGGTGAGCACGTGGACGTCGCTCAGGCCGACCAGGCCGAGCCCCGAGATCACCCGGAGGTAGCGGGAGGGGTGCACCCTGGCGAGATGGCGGATGACGTCGCCGAACGCGTCGTCGGATGCCGAGCCCGATGCCGCGCCGGCGTCGATCGCCTCGGCGTACTCGTCCGGGCTGCTCACGACGGCGTGCCCGTCGAGGGCGCGCTGACGGAAGTCGACGCCGTCGATGCGCAGCGTCTGGAAGCTGTCGGACATCGCATGGATCTCGCGGAGGAAGTCCTGCGCGGCGAATCGCCCCTCGCCGAGAGCGTTCGGCGGCGTGTTCGACGTCGCGGCCAGCCGCGTGCCCGTCGGCACCAGCTCGCCGAGAAGCCGGGTCATCACCATCGTGTCGCCCGGATCGTCGAGCTCGAACTCGTCGATGCAGAGCAGATCCGCGCCCTTCAGGAGGTCGACGGTGTTCTTGTAACCGAGCGCGCCGACCAGCGCCGTGTACTCGATGAAGGATCCGAAGTACTTCCGGCGAGCCGGCATCGCGTGGTAGATCGACGCGAGGAGGTGGGTCTTGCCCACGCCGAAGCCGCCGTCCAGGTACACCCCGGGCTTGACCTCCGGCTCCTTCTTCGCGCGGCTGAAGAATCCGCCGCGCTTCGCGGGAGCGCCGCGGCCGGCGAAGCGCATCAGCGTCTCCTTCGCCTCCTCCTGAGAGGGGTACGCGGCATCCGCCCGGTAGCTGTCGAAGGTGGCGTCGTCGAACTGGGGCGGCGGCACCAGGCTCGCCAGCATCTCGGGGCCCGTCACGGTCGGCTGACGGTCGGTGAGGTGCACGACGCCCGTGCGGCTCGTGGTATCGGTCATCGCCATCCTGAATTCGGGCGCCGCCTGTGTCGAAGTCTTACGAATCCGCCTCCGGGCGCACAGCGGGGATCTATCGTGAAGGGACGGCTCCACATTACGCCGTCGGCACCGCCTTCATCGCCCGCTCAACGTCTAGGAGATCCCTGTGGCAATCGAGTTCGATTCGTCTTCGTCCAAGTTCGCCGAGTACGCCGAGCCCGGCCGGCTGGTGACGACGCAGTGGCTCGCCGAGCGGCTCGGCTCCCCCGGTCTCGTGGTGGTCGAATCGGATGAGGACGTCCTCCTCTACGAGACGGGTCACATCCCCGGGGCGGTCAAGGTCGACTGGCACACGGAGCTGAACGACCCGGTGGTCCGCGACTATGTCGACGGCGAGGGCTTCGCCGCCCTGCTCAGCCGCAAGGGCATCTCGCGCGACGACACCGTCGTGATCTACGGCGACAAGAACAACTGGTGGGCCGCATACGCGCTCTGGGTGTTCTCGCTCTTCGGCCACGAGGACGTGCGCCTGCTCGACGGCGGACGCGACCGCTGGATCGCCGAGGGTCGTGAGCTCACCCGTGAGAAGCCGACGCCGGCCCCGACCGACTATCCGGTCGCGGAGCGCGACGACTCCGTCATCCGCGCCTACAGGGAGGACGTCGTCGCGTTCATCGGACAGGGACCGCTGATCGATGTCCGCTCGCCCGAGGAGTACAGCGGTGAGCGCACCAGCGCTCCGGCCTACCCCGAGGAGGGCGCTCTGCGCGCCGGCCACATCCCCACCGCGCAGAGCGTGCCGTGGGCGAAGGCCGTGGCCGAGGACGGCGGGTTCAGGACGCGAGCCGAGCTCGACTCGATCTACCGCGAGGGCGCCGGCCTGAAGGACGGCGACGACGTGGTGGCGTACTGCCGCATCGGTGAGCGCTCGAGCCACACCTGGTTCGTGTTGAAGCACCTGCTCGGATTCGAGAACGTCCGCAATTACGACGGATCGTGGACCGAGTGGGGCAGCGCCGTGCGCGTGCCGATCGCAACCGGCGCAGAGCCCGGAACGCTCTGACCGTGGAACAATGGCAGGGATGAGCACGAGCGCCGTTCCTGACACCCTCGCCGAGATCCGCGACGGGTTCCTGGAGACCCCGGAGACCGATCGTCTGCTGCTCCTTCTGGAGTACTCGGACGAGCTGCCGCCCGTGTCCGAGGAGGTCGCGAGCCACCCGGAGATGTACGAGCGCGTCGCCGAGTGCCAGTCGCCGGTGTACATCTTCGTCGAGGTCGAAGACGGCGTCGTCACCATGCACGCGACCGCGCCTCCTGAGGCGCCGACGACCCGCGGGTTCGCCAGCATCCTGGCGCAGGGCATCACGGGCCTGACGGCCGACGAGGTGCTCGCCATCCCCGACGACTACCCGCAGTCGATCGGCCTGACGAAGGTCGTGTCGCCGCTGCGGATCAGCGGGATGACGGGGATGCTGATGCGCGCGAAGAACCAGGTCAGGCAGAAGCGCTGAAGCCCTGGGCCTCGAGCCAGTCGGTGATCGAGACGGTCCAGCCGGTCTGATCGTAGTTCCACAGCTTCGTGTGCCGCGCGACCGTGAACCGCGGCATCGTGACCAGTCCTGGGCGCGCGTCCTGCAGCGCGTGGGATGCATCGGTCGGAACGAACCCGTCGTCCTCGCTGTGCAGGATCAGGATCGGCGCGGTGAGCTCCTCGGCCCGCGCGACCATGTCGAGCCGGTCGAACGGGATCGCATCCTCCGCGCCGCTCAGCCGCGCAGTGAGGGGCAGTGAGAGCGCACCCATGGCGAGATCGGGAAGCGGCGCCCGCATACCCTCCTCCCTGGCCTGGAAGCGCAGCACGGTGCGCCAGTCCACGACCGGCGACTCGAGGATGAGGCCGGCGATGCGATCGCGGTGGCCGGAGTTGACGGCGGCCTGCAGCGACACCGCGCCGCCCATCGACCAGCCCATCAGGATCACGTTCTCAGCTCCGTGCCGGAGCGCATAGGCGATCGCGGCATCCACGTCCCGCCATTCGGCCGCACCGAGCGCGTATGCGCCGCCACGGCTGCGAGGCGCCTCACCGTCGTTGCGGTACGAGATGACCAGGTTCGGGAGCCCGGCCGCGTGCAGCACCGGCACCGCGCGCAGGCACTCCGCGCGGGATGCGCCGCGGCCGTGCACCTGGATCACCCACGTCGTGGACTCCGCGGGGAAGAGCCAGGCAGGACACGGGCCGGCAGGCGAGCCGATCAGCAGGTTCTCCCAGCGCAGATGCAGCTCGCTCGGCGAGGAGTAGTACCAGCCGCTGAAGGTCGCGTCGCGGTCCACCCTCGCACCGGGCTCGATCTGGGTGAGCAGCTTGCGTCGCACGGTCGTCGCATCCGCGCTCAGCACGGCGCCGAGCTTGACATACCCGTAGGTCCCGGTGGTGAAGAGCCCATAGCGTCCGGGGAGCTCGGTGTCGAGGGTCCTCTTCAGCTCGATCGTCTGCGCACCGGTGTCGACGGCGCGGATGACGGTGTCGGCCGCTCGCCGGGCAGGGGTAACCACCCTCCTCGCGATGCTGAACACGAGCACGGCCATGGCGGCCCCGAGCGCGATCAGTGCGGGGACAAGGAGCGCAACGGCGTGCCTGAGACTCTTCATCGCCTCCTGACTCTAGCCTGTTGCCGTGACCGCACTGCCCGATGACGGGACCCGATTCGACGCCGCCGTGGCCGAACTGCGTGACACCGCGTTCCGCGCGGACATCACCGTTCGGGAGATCGCCACGCCCCAGGGCCTCGCGCCGTACGCCATCGCGCTCGCGGCGGACGTGCGCCCCGGCGAAGACGGCGAGTCCGTGTACGGCACCGGGCGGTTCGTCCTGCTGCACGATCCGGACGAGCCGGGCGCCTGGGACGGCCCCTGGCGGATCGTCATCTTCGCGCAGGCGCCGCTCGAGACCGAGATCGGCACCGACCCCCTGCTCGCCGACGTCACGTGGTCCTGGCTCATCGACGCGCTCGACTCCCGAGACGCCACCTACCGCTCGGCATCCGGCACGTCGACCAAGACGCTATCCAAGGGCTTCGGCGGTCTCGCGGTCGAAGGCGACGGAGCACAGATAGAATTGCGGGCGTCCTGGACTCCGGATGGCCCGTTCCGACCCCACGTCGAAGCATGGGCCGAGCTGGTCGGAATGCTGGCGGGTCTTCCGCCTGGTTCCGAGGGCATCGCCGTGATCGGCGCTCGAAAGGCTGCGCGTGACTGAATACTCCGTGATCTCGGATGCCGAGGAGTTCCGCGCGGCGTGCGCCGCACTGGCGGCAGGCGCAGGTCCGGTCGCGGTCGACGTCGAGAGGGCGTCCGGCTTCCGATATTCGCAGCGCGCCTATCTGGTGCAGGTGTTCCGCCGTGGTGCCGGGGTCTTCCTGTTCGACCCGCCGCCGATCGGCGACTTCGCGCCCCTGCAGGACGCGATCGGCGACGTGCAATGGGTCTTCCATGCCGCCAGTCAGGATCTGCCGTCTCTGCGCGAGCTCGGGCTGGTTCCCGCCTCGATCTTCGACACCGAACTCGCGTCGCGCCTCCTCGGCCACGAGCGCGTCGGCCTCGCTGCGGTCGTGGAGAACGCCCTCGGCATCACGCTGAAGAAGGAGCACTCCGCCGCCGACTGGTCGACCAGGCCGCTTCCCGCCGCCTGGCTCGAGTACGCGGCGCTGGACGTCCTGCACCTGATCGACGTGCACGAGGTGCTGCAGGCCGAGCTCGAGGAGCAGGGCAAGACGGAGTTCGCCGCGGAGGAGTTCGCGGCAACGCTCACCCGCCCGCCCAAGCCGCCGCGCGAGGATCCCTGGCGTCGGCTGAACGGACTCCACCAGGTCAGAGGCGCCCGTAACCTCGCCGTCGCGCGCGAGCTGTGGCGGGCCAGGGAGGCGTACGCCCAGGAGCAGGATGTCTCCCCGGGACGACTCGTCCCCGATCGCTCCCTGGTCGCAGCTCTGCTCGCCAACCCGCAGAGCAAGCAGGCGCTGGCGGGCATCAAGGACTTCCAGGGTCGCGCGAGCCGGACCCAGATCGACCGCTGGTGGCAGGCCTTCGTGGACGGCCGCGCGACGGAGGAGCTCCCCAGGGAGCGCGTGCCCAGCGATGCGCTCCCGCCACCGAGGGCGTGGGCGGACCGCAATCCCGAGGCGGATGTGCGGCTGAAGATCGCCCGCCCGGTCGTCGAGGCGATCGCGGAGGAGCTGGCCATGCCCACCGAGAACCTGCTCACCCCGGAGTTCCTGCGGCGCGTCGCGTGGGATATGCCCGGGACGACGGCCGAGGAGATCGGCGAGGCGCTCGCAGCGCTCGGCGCTCGTCCGTGGCAGATTGAACAGACTGCACAGAAGATCGGCGCCGCCTTTGTAGAGGCCATGCAAGCGCCCGACACGACCTCGGCACCGGCTTCGTAGGTTCGATCCAACCGATTCCTCCGGGTTTTCGGCGCTTCGTAGACTGAGCCGACCGCACAAACTTGGAGGCAGAGTGGCCGAGATCTCGGACGTCTTCTTCGTCGATGGAGTGCGCACCCCCTTCGGGCGCGCCGGCGAAAAGGGCATGTACTGGAACACCCGAGCTGATGACCTCGCCGTGAAGGCGACCATCGGCCTGATGGAGCGGAACGCGGCCGTTCCGGCCGACCGCATCGACGACGTCGCGATCGCCGCGACCAGCCAGACCGGAGACCAGGGCCTCACGCTCGGACGATCCGTGGCGATCCTCGCCGGGCTCCCGCAGACGGTCCCCGGCCTCGCCATCGAGCGCATGTGCGCCGGCGCGATGACCAGCGTGACAACCATGGGCGCGTCGATCGGCGTCGGCATGTACGACTTCGCCCTCGCCGGCGGCGTGGAGCACATGGGGCACCACCCGATCGGCGGCAATGCCGACCCGAACCCGCGTTTCGTGGCGGAGAAGATGGTCGACCCCGGCGCCCTGAACATGGGTGTCACGGCGGAGCGCATCTTCGACCGATTCCCGCACCTCACCAAGGAGCGCTCCGATCGATTCGGGATGCTCAGCCAGCACAAGGTGCAGGCCGCGTACGACGCCGGCAGGATCCAGCCGGATCTCGTCCAGGTCGCCATCAAGGGCGCCGACGGCGCCTGGGGACTCGCCACCGAGGACGAGGGCCGCCGCCCGCAGACCACGATGGAGGACCTCGCGGCCCTGAAGACGCCGTTCCGCCCGCACGGCCGCGTCACCGCCGGCACCTCCTCGCCTCTCACCGACGGCGCGACGATGTCGCTGCTCGCCGGCGGCGGCGCGGTGAAGGAGTTCGGCCTGGCCCCGAAGATGCGGATGGTCTCGTTCGCGTTCGCCGGCGTCCAGCCGGAGATCATGGGCATCGGCCCGATCCCCTCGACCGAGAAGGCGCTGAAGCGCGCCGGTCTCACGATCGACGACATCGGCCTGTTCGAACTGAACGAGGCGTTCGCAATCCAGGTGATCTCGCTGCTCGACCACTTCGGCATCGCCGACGACGACCCCCGGGTCAACCAGTGGGGCGGCGCTATCGCTCTCGGACACCCGCTCGCGGCATCCGGCGTTCGCCTGATGATCCAGCTCGCGGCGCAGTTCGCCGAGCGTCCCGACGTCCGATACGGCCTGACTGCAATGTGCGTCGGCCTCGGCCAGGGCGGCTCGGTCATCTGGGAGAACCCGCACTTCGACGGCAAGAAGAAGAGGTAAGTCGCGATGACGAACTACGACGAGATCGACTTCTCCCCCATCCAGGCGCTGACCGAGGGCGAGGTGATCACGCACTCCCCCGTGCGTGACGTCCGCCTCGCCTCCGGCAAGGTCCTCGCCCTGATCACGCTCGACAACGGCCGCGATCACACCCGCCCGAACACCCTCGGCCCCGCGACCCTCACCGAGCTCGGCGAGACCCTCGACGCGCTGAAGGCGCGTGCGGCCGCCGGGGAGATCCAGGCGGTCGGCATCACCGGCAAGCAGTACATCCTCGCCGCAGGCGCCGATCTGTCCGACATCAGCAAGGTCGGCTCGCGTGACAACGCGCGCCTGATCGCACAGCTCGGCCACAAGGTCCTCGGGCGGCTCTCCGAGCTCGGCGTGCCGTCGTTCACGTTCGTGAACGGCCTCGCGCTCGGCGGCGGGCTGGAGATCGCGCTGAACTCCACGTACCGCACAGTCGACGCCTCGGCCGCCGCGATCGCGCTGCCCGAGGTGTTCCTCGGCATCATCCCCGGCTGGGGCGGTGCCTACCTGCTGCCGAACCTGATCGGCATCGAGAACGCGCTCGAGGTCGTCATCTCGAACCCGCTCAAGCAGAACCGGATGCTGAAGCCGCAGCAGGCGTTCGAGCTCGGCATCGTCGACGCGATCTTCCCGGCGGCGAACTACCTCGAGAACTCGCTCGCCTGGGCGGACTCCGTCCTCGGCGGCAAGAAGGTCGAGCGCAAGAACGAGCCAGGCAAGATCGAACGCCTGACCAAGTGGCCGATCGCGATCAAGATGGCGCGCGGCATGCTCGAGTCGAAGATCGGAACGGTGCCGAAGTCGCCCTACGCCGCGCTCGAGCTGCTCGACAAGGCGAAGAGCGGCACCAGGGCAGACGGTTTCGCCCGTGAGGACGAGGCCCTCGCCGAGCTCGTCACCGGCGACCAGTTCGCGGCATCCATGTACGCCTTCGACCTCGTGCAGAAGCGGGCGAAGCGCCCGGTGGGGGCACCGCCCAAGGAGCTGGCGAAGAAGGTCTCGAAGGTCGGCATCATCGGTGCCGGTCTCATGGCCAGCCAGTTCGCGCTGCTCTTCGTGCGCAAGCTGCAGGTGCCGGTGCTGATCACGGACCTCGACCAGGCGCGCGTGGACAAGGGCGTCGCCTACATACACGAGGAGATCGGCAAGCTCGAGGGCAAGGGCCGTCTGGACGCGGATGCCGCGAACAGGCTCCGTGCGCTCGTCACGGGCACCACCGACAAGAGCCTCTATGCGGACTGCGACTTCGTGATCGAGGCCGTGTTCGAGGAGGTCGGCGTCAAGCAGCAGGTGTTCGGCGAGATCGAGAGGATCATCGCCGAGGACGCGATCCTCGCGACCAACACCTCGTCGCTGTCGGTCGAGGAGATCGGCTCGAAGCTCGCGCACCCCGAGCGGCTCGTGGGTTTCCACTTCTTCAACCCGGTCGCCGTCATGCCGCTGATCGAGATCGTGAAGACGCCGGTGACGTCGGAGGCTGCGCTGTCGACGGCGTTCGTCGTCGCGAAGAACCTCGGGAAGAGTGCGGTGCTGACCGCGGACGCTCCGGGCTTCGTGGTCAACCGTCTCCTGGCGAAGGTCATGGGCGAGGCTGCCCGCGCCGTCTACGAGGGCACTCCCGTGGCAGACGTCGAGAAGGCGTTCGCCCCGCTCGGCCTGCCGATGGGACCGTTCCAGCTGATCGACCTGGTCGGCTGGAAGGTCGCGGCCCACGTGCAGGACACGATGGTGCACGCGTTCCCCGAGCGCTTCTACGCGAACGAGAACTTCCACGCTCTCGCCGAGCTGGACTCGGTCGTCGAGAAGGACAAGGGCGGTCGGGTCACCGGCTGGACCAAGCAGGCCGAGAAGGTGATCAAGCCCGCGGTCGGCAAGACGCCGGCGTCGGCGGCGACCATCCTGCAGCGCCTGCAGGACGGTCTCGCGACCGAGATCAAGCTGATGCTCGACGAGGGCGTCGTGCCCGAGGTCGAGGACATCGACCTGTGCCTCATCCTCGGCGCCGGCTGGCCGTTCATCGACGGCGGGGCCTCGCCGTACCTCGACCGCGAGGGTGCGTCGGAGCGGGCGTTCGGCAGCTCCTTCCACACCCCGCAGATCCGCGGCATCGAACAGCGCTGACCGCCTATGCGAACGGGGCCGCTCCTTCCGGGTGCGGCCCCGTTCCGCGTCTACTGAGGCGGACGCAGGTCCGCCTCGCCCTTGCGCGGCCAGTGCGACAGTGCGCGCTCGGCCAGCGCCGTGATCGTGAGCGAAGGGTTCACACCGGGGTTGGCCGGCACCGCGGCACCGTCCACGACGTGCAGGCCCGGGTGTCCCCACGCCCGGTGGTAGGCGTCGATCACGCCACCCTCCGGCGTCGCCGAGATCACTGCTCCGCCGAGGAAATGCGCGGTCAACGGGATGCCGAACACCTCCGGCCACGTTCCCCTGGCCTCCGCCGGTTCTCCGCCGTCCTGCTGCATGCGCGCGGCGATCGCCGCCGCGGCCGCGTGCGCCTGCGGCAGGTGACTCGGATTCGGCTCGCCGTGCCCCTGGGCGCTTGTCATCACCAGGCGTCCGAGGCGGCGGCGCAGGGACAGCGTGAGCGAGTTGTCTGCCGTCTGCATCACGAGCGCGATGATCCCGCGCTCGCTCCAGTGCCGCAGCGTGCCGATCCGCAGCTGGCGCTCCGGAGCCCGGAGAGCATGCACGACGAGCGCGCCGAGGCGACGCCAGAGCGGCAGATCGCCCGGCACCAGGATCGTCGCGAGCGCCCCCATCAGATTCGAGCCGGGACCGTAGCGGACGTTCTCGACGTGGGTGCGCTCGTCGACGTGGAAGGAGGTGGTGATCGCCACGCCGCGGGCCAGCTGCAGGGACTCGGGGACCTTCACCGCGATCGCGCCGTCGAGAGCCTCGGAATTCGTGCGGGTGAGGCGGCCGACGGCATCCGAGATCCGCGGCAGCGCCCCCGATTCCTTCATCCGGTGCAGCAGCTGCTGGGTGCCCCAGGTGCCGGCCGCGAGGACGACGTGCCCGGCCGTCACCGTCCTCGGCGAATGCCGGAGCCAGGCGCCGCTGCGCCGGGTCGTCACCGCGAACCCGCCCTCGGGGAGCTCGCGCACCTCGCTGACGGTGCGCAGAGCCTCGATCTCGACGCCGCGGCGCTCGGCCAGCGCGAGGTAGTTCTTCATCAGCGTGTTCTTGGCGCCGACGCGGCAGCCGACCATGCAGTTGCCGCACAGCGTGCAGCCGGTGCGCTCGGGGCCTTCCCCGCCGAAGTACGGATCAGGCACCCGCACCCCGGGCGTGCCGAGGAACACGCCGACCGGAGCGTGGCGGAACGTGTCGCCGACGCCGAGATCCGCGGCGGCGCCCGCCATGATCCGCTCAACGGGGCCGGTGTGCGGGTAGTGCTCGACGACCCCGAGCATGCGCTTCGCGGTCGCGTAGTGCGGGGCGAGTTCCGACGCCCAGTCGGCTATCCCCCACCACTGCGGATCCGCGAAGAACGAGGCTCCGGGCTGGTAGAGCGTGTTGGCGTAGTTCAGGGAGCCGCCGCCGACCCCGGCGCCGGCCAGGATCATCACGTGCGGGAGACGGTGGATGCGCTGCACCCCGAAGCATCCGAACGCGGGTGCCCAGAGGTACCGGCGCACGTCCCAGCTCGTCTTCGCGAAGTCCTCGTCCTCGAAGCGGCGTCCGGCTTCGTAGACGCGCACCCGATAGCCCTTCTCGGCCAGCCTCAGCGCCGCGACGGAGCCGCCGAAACCGGAACCGACGACGATCACGTCCTCGTCGAACTCATTCATCTCTCTCCTTCTGCACCATCATCGTGAGCGCCGCCGGAAGCACCGAGATGGTGCAGTCGGCTTCGCCGATCCGCTCGCCGTCCGCATAGACGACGAGTCCTGTCGCCGACACGCTGACCTTCCGTGCGCGCCGGTGCACGACCTCCGGACGCGAGAGGTGCGTCCCCCGCAGCAGCTCCGGGAACAGCCTCAGCAGCCGCAGCCGGCCGAGCGGCGCCACGCGCACCACATCGAGCAGGCCGTCGTCGGGGAGCGCACCCGCGCAGACCGGCATCCCGCCGCCATAGGTCGACGTGCTGCCGACGGCGATCAGGGTCGCGGGCACCGTCTCGGGAGTGTCGTCGTCCAGGGCGAGAGTGAACGACATCGGGCGCAGTCGCGCCAGTTCGATCACGAGCGCCAGATAGTAGCGCAGCGCGCCGTGCGGCCAGCGGAGGCGATTCGTGCGGTCGCTGACCTTCGCGTCGAAGCCGAGTGCGGCGATGGTGAGGAACCTGCGCGCGCCGGAGGCGGTGCGCACCTCCCCGACGTCGATCGCGCGCGGCACCCCGGTGAGCGCGAGCTCGGCAGCGGCTGCGGCATCACCGCTGGGCAGATCCAGCGCCCGCGCAAGGTCGTTGCCGGTGCCGGCGGGCACCAGCACCACGGGGACGGATGCCGCGCACAGCGTGTCGAGCACGCCGGACAGCGTGCCGTCCCCGCCGACCACGATCAGCGCGCGCGGGTTCTCCGCCAGGGCGGTCTCGGTGAGCCGCGCCGAGTCGGCGGCGGAACCGCCCCCGAACACGCGCACCTCGACGCCGCGTGCCCGGAGGTGCCGGACGGCCGTCTCCGCGACCTTCCGGCCGCGGCCTTTGCCTGCGAAGGGATTCGCGAGCACGGCGATGTGCTCGGCCACCTCAGTGCGTCCGCTCGATCGGGATCACGGCGCCGGGATTCAGGATGCCGGTGGGGTCGAGCTCGCGCTTGATCGCCGCGAGGATGCGGATGCCGGTGTCGCCGATCTCCTGCGCCAGCCAGGCCGCGTGGTCTCTGCCGACCGCATGGTGGTGGCTGATGGTGCCTCCGGTCGCGATGATCGCGTCGTTCACACGGGACTTGACGGGCTCCCACACTGCGAGCGGATCGGAGCGGACGCCGGCCAGCACCGTGAAATACAGCGATGCCCCGGTGGGATACACGTGGGAGACGTGGCACATGACGTACGACCTGGCCCCGGAATCCGCGAAGCCCGCCTTCAGGGCGCTGTCCACGGCGGAGCGCAGCGCCTGCAGGTTCGACCAGGTGGTCGCTGTCTCGAGCGTCTCGCAGAAGACACCGGCGTCGAGCAGCGCGTCGCGCAGGTACGGCCCGTCGAATCGGCCCTTCAGCCACTCCTCCGCGGCTCCCTCACCCTCGGACGTGCCGCCTGCCTCGGCGAGCAGGGCGCTGATGCGCGCGCGGCGCTGGGCGATGTCGTCGCCCTCGTACACCGTCACGACGCTCGCACCCTTGGCGAGTGCCTTCCCTATCCTGCCGACCTGGGCGAGGCTCACGGCGGTCTCGGCCTCGTCCGACAGCCGGATCACGGTGGGGCCGCCCCCCTGCTGCGCGACGAGCCTCAGGCCCTCGGCGCCGGCGGCGAAGTCGGGGAAGGACCATGACTCGAGCACGCGGCCGTGCGGGACGGGGTGCACGCGCACGCGCACCTCGGTGATCACGCCGAAGATCCCCTCCGAGCCGAGGAACACCTTGATCAGGTCGGGTCCGGCTGCGGTGCCGGGCGATCTGCCGAGTTCGATGTCGCCGGTCGGGGTGGCGACGCGGATCCCGGTCACCATCGTGTCGAAGCGGCCGTGGCCTGCGGAGTTCTGACCCGACGAGCGGGCGGCGGCGAAGCCGCCGATCGTGGCGTAGCGAAAGCTCTGCGGATAGTGGCCGAGCTCGAGCCCGTGAGCGGCCAGCGACGCTTCCGCGTCCGGCCCCGTGGTGCCGGCTGCGAGCACCGCCTCGCCGCTGCGCTCGTCGAGGCGGATGAGTCCGGAGAGCCGTCGCAGGTCGAGGCTCACCACCGCGTGGTGACTGCCGCGCTCGGGATCGAGAGCCCCGACGACGCTCGTCCCGCCGCCGTGCGGGATCATCGCGATGCCGCGCTCGACCGCGACGGCAAGGCACGCGCGCACCTCGTCATGATCGGCCGGGAGGATGACCGCATCCGGCACATCCTGCTCGACGAGTCGCCGACGCAGCAGGTCGGGCGTCGACCGGCCTCCGGCGTGCCGGATGCGCGCCTCGGCGGACTCGTCCACATGCTGCGCGCCCACAGCGGCGCGGAACGCCGCACGATCCTCAGCGCTCAGTGCCGACGCGGAGATGTGCACGGCATCGAGCTCGACCGCCGGCTCAGGCCTGCGGATCCGGCCCAGGAGCAGCGGGAGCAGCGTGCGCACCGCGAGAGGCAGGTCCCTGGCCTTCTCGGGGTCACCCCAGCCGTTCCACTTCATCGGCGGATCGTCGTCGACCCCGCCGTCATCTCGACTCATGCGTTACAGTTTGACACATCATGGAAGAACGTCACGCAAGGGAGCATCCGGTCACCGGAAGCCGACCGGAATGGGACGCCACCCAGTCGCGCGTCCTCGACGCCGCGGACGCGCTGATCCGCAGGCGCGGCTTGAAGGGCGTCACGATCGCCGAGGTCGCCAGGCGTGCCGAGATCAGCCGTCCCACCGTGTACCGGAACTGGGACGACGCCGACGATGTGGTCCGGGCGGCCCTGCTCCGCCGGGTGAGCCGCATCATCGACACCTTCACCTCGCATCCGCCGACCCGAGCGCAGCTCGTCGACGACGTGCTTCGATTCTCCACGCAGTTCCGCACGGACGAGGTCTACGGCAGGCTCCTCGAGGAGGAGCCGGAGGCGTTCACGCGCTACACGCTGCGGCGCGTCGGCTCCAGCCAGCGCCTGATCCTCGACTGGCTCGGCGTCGCGATCGGCGCCGCGCAGGAGGGAGGATCCGTCCGCGCCGGTGAGCCGCGGGAGATCGCCGTCATGCTCCTGCTCATCGCGCAGTCGGCCGTGCTGTCGCACGGCACCGTCGCCGATCTCATCGACGAGGCGGGGTGGGAGCGCGAGCTCCGGGCCGCACTGGACGGGCTGCTGCGCCCATGACAGCCGGCACCCCTCATCTTCACGCGGCACGGCGTGCGGACGAACTGCAGCGCGCCGCCCAGGGCACCGTGGACGTCCTCGTCGTCGGTGGCGGCATCACCGGTGCCGGCGCCGCGCTGGACGCGGCCTCCCGCGGGCTCAGCGTCGCCCTCGTCGAAGCGGAGGACCTGGCCTTCGGCACCAGCCGCTTCAGCTCCAAGCTCGTCCACGGCGGACTCCGGTACCTCGCGACCGGCGACGTCGCCACCGCGAGGGAGAGCGCGATCGAGCGGCATCTGCTGATGACGACGATCGCACCGCACCTGATCCGCCCGCTCGGGCAGCTGCTGCCGTTCGCCCCCGGCGTCTCCCTCGTCCAGCGCGCGGCGGGCGCCGCGGGGATGGCAGTGGGAGACCTCCTCCGCCTGCGCGCCCGCACCCCGCGCGCGATCCTGCCTCCGCCGCGCGTGGTCTCGGCACGCACCGCGCAGCGCCTCGTGCCGGCGCTCTCCTCTCGCGGACTCCGCGGCGGGATGCTGTCGTACGACGGGCAGCTGCTGGATGACGCCCGGCTGGTGGTCACCGTCGCGAGGACCGCGGCGGCGCTCGGCGCGCGCATCCTCACCCGCGTGCGCGCGGTCGCCCTGCGTGCCGACGGCATCACCGCCGAGGATGCGCTGACCGGCGCACGGCTGGAGATCCGTGCCCGCAGCGTGATCAACGCCACTGGCGTCTGGGCAGGCTCGCTCGACGACTCGATCACGGTCCGGCCGAGTCGCGGCACGCACATCGTGCTCGACGCTCAGGACCTCGGCTCGCCGGCCGCAGCGCTCACGGTCCCCCACGAGGGCTCGATCAGCCGGTACGTCTTCGCGCTGCCGCAGCAGCACGGCCGACTGATCGTCGGGCTCACCGACGAAGACGCGCCTGGGCCCGTTCCGTCCGTGGCCCAGCCCACGGAGGGCGAGATCGCCTTCCTGCTCGCGAGCCTCAACCGCGTGGTCGGAGCGCCGTTGCGCCGCGACCAGGTGCGCGGGGCGTTCGCGGGACTCCGCCCGCTGGTGGACAGCGGCATGGATGCCACGTCCGACGTGTCGAGGAAGCACCTCGTCACGGCATCCGAAGCGGGGTTCGTCACCGTGCTGGGCGGCAAGCTCACCACGTATCGCCGGATGGCGGAGGATGCCGTCGACCTCGCCGTCCGTGTCCGCGGGTTGGACGCACCGCCCAGCAGGACCTCTGCTCTGCGCCTGGTCGACGATGTGACGCACCCGGAGCGCTCCCCCGCCGCGGCCTGGCCTGCCACCGCGGAGATCGAGTTCGCGGTGCGCTCCGAGCTCGCGCTCACGGCTGCCGATGTGCTCGACCGGCGAACCCGCATCGGGCTCGTCGAGTCCGATCGCGAGCGGAGCCTGCCGCGAGTCGAGGAGATCGTCGCGCGGACGCTGGCCGAACTCGGCTGACGCCGGTCTGAGGGCGATTCCGCTGCAGTGCGTTGACACCGCGCGGCGCCGGGGGGAACGCGGGCGGAACAGCGCATGAACACCCGGACGAGAGGTCCTCAGACGAGGTCCTCACGTCCCGCGACCCGGCACAGTGGTGACATGGACATGCTCTTCTCGATGATGGGCGGCAAGGGGATGTCGGGGCTGTTCAAGACCGGCACCGCCATCCTCACGACGCTCCTGGTGGTCCCCGCACTGCTCAAGCTCTTCGTGGTCACGGTCGACGAGGGCTGGGCCGCGATCCGCACCCGGAACGGCAAGCCGATCATCCGCAACCGTCCGCAGCGTCGTCCGACCAACCGTGGTGGCGCGGTCGGAGAGGTCGTCGTCCTGGATCCGGGCTCGCACGGCGCGTTCCCGCTCTTCTACTGGTACAAGCTCATCGACGTCCGCTGCCGGGCGACAGACCTGCCGGTCAGGGAGATGAGCGGTGCGAGCGGGCATCAGCACCGGGTGCACGCATCCTTCGAATGGCGGCCGATCCCGACGGGACGCGACCTGCGCGTGTTCGAGCTCGACGTCGTGAACGTCAAGGAGCGCGCCTCGAACATCGTCAGCGCGACTCTGCGAGATGTGATCCGCGGCTTCGACGGCGCCGAGCTGCCGCACAACGACGAGATCAACGCGCTCGTGATCGCCGCGAGCGACGAAGAGGTCCGCCGCGCCTGCGGCGTCGAGCTCGTGCGCGTGATGGTCACCGGCGATGCGCTGACCGACGGCTACCTGCTCTCGACGGCGCTGCGCGACACCGACCGCGGAGCGCAGGCGATCGCTTCGCTGCACGCCCTGAACTGACGACCGAGAAGTCTCCTCAGCGCCGTTCGTGCAGGGGCAGGTCGATCGCGCCGGTCTCCCCCGCGTTGCGGGCGATCGGGATCCGGGTGCCGAGCACCTGTGCCACCACGTCCTGCGCGATCTTCGACGCCGTCAGCCCCGCATCCACGAGGATCTCGTCGCGCGAGCCGTGATCGATGAACTCGTCCGGAAGACCGAGCTCATCCACGGCTGTGTCGATGCCAGCCTCGCGCAGCACCTGCCGCACGCGCGTCCCGATGCCGCCGACCCGGATGCCGTCCTCCAGCGTGATCACCAGGCGGTGACGCGCGGCGAGCTCGACGACCGAGGGCTGCACGGGGATCGCCCAGCGCGGATCGATCACGGTGGCGCCGATGCCCTGCGCCCGCAGGCGCGCCGCCACATCCATCGCGAGTGCCGCGAACGGCCCGATCCCGACCAGCAGGACGTCTTCGGACTCTCCTCGCGCCAGCAGGTCGACGCCGTCCCGCAGCCTCTCGAGGGCGGGAAGGTCCGGAGCCACCTCCCCCTTCGGGAAGCGGATGACCGTCGGCGCGTCGTCGATGGCGACGGCCTCGTCGAGCGCCTCCTTCAGCCGCGCACCGTCACGCGGAGCGGCGATGCGGATGTGCGGGACGATCTGCAGCATCGCCAGATCCCACATGCCGTGGTGACTGGGCCCGTCAGGGCCGGTGACGCCGGCGCGGTCGAGCACGAACGTGACACCGGCACGGTGGAGCGCGACGTCCATCAGCACCTGGTCGAACGCGCGGCCCATGAAGGTCGCGTACAGGGCGACCACCGGGTGCAGACCGCCGTATGCGAGGCCGGCCGCGGACGCGACCGCGTGCTGCTCGGCGATGCCCACGTCGTAGACGCGGTCGGGGAAGCGCTCCGCGAAGGGCGCGAGTCCTGTCGGGCGCAGCATGGCGGCGGTCATGGCGATCACGTCGTCACGGCGCTCCCCCACCTGCACGAGCGCATCGGAGAAGACATCCGTCCAGCCCTGTCCGCCGGACGACAGCGTCTCCCCCGTCGTCGGGTCTATGCGCCCGACGGCATGGAACTGGTCGGCCTCGTCGTCGCGGGCGGGCTGGAAGCCGCGGCCCTTCTCGGTGATCGTGTGCACGATGACCGGCGCGCCGTAGGACTTGGCGAGTTCGAGCGTCTCGAGCAGGGCGGGGAGGTCGTGACCGTCCACCGGGCCGAGGTACTTGATGTCGAGATTGGAATACAGCGCTTCGTTGTTCGTGAAGCGCGAGAGGAAGCCGTGCGTGCCGCCGCGGACTCCGCGGAAGACCGCGCGGCCCACCGGTCCGAAAGCCCGGAACAGGCGGTCCGACTTGCGGTGCAGGTCCTTGTACGCGGCGGCCGTGCGCACCCGGTTCAGGTAACGGGACATGCCTCCGATCGTCGGGGCGTACGAGCGTCCGTTGTCGTTCACGACGATGATGAGGTTGCGGTCGTTGTCGTCGGAGATGTTGTTCAGCGCCTCCCACGTCATGCCCCCGGTGAGGGCGCCGTCGCCGACGACGGCGATCACATGGCGGTCCGAGCGGCCGGTGGCGGTGAGGGCGCGCGAGATGCCGTCGGCCCAGCTCAGCGAGCTGGACGCGTGGGACGACTCGACGACGTCGTGCGGGCTCTCGCCGCGCTGCGGGTAACCGGCCAGGCCGCCGCGCAGGCGCAGGCCGGAGAAGTCGCTCCGCCCGGTCAGCAGCTTGTGCACGTACGACTGGTGACCGGTGTCGAAGATGAAGGGGTCGTCCGGCGAGGAGAAGACGCGGTGCAAGGCGATCGTCAGCTCGACCACACCGAGGTTCGGGCCGAGATGGCCCCCGGTTCGCGAGACGTTCTCGACCAGGAACTCACGGACCTCCGCCGCCAGCTCCACCAGCTGCTCCGCAGACAGGGCGTCGAGATCACGGGGTCCTGAGATGCTCGGAAGAATGGGCATCTGCACCTCCTCACAGGCTCCCAGAAAAGCATCCGCTTCCGGTGCGGACATCTCGTCGATCCTATCGCGCCCACCCGGGAAACCCCGGAGAACGAGGCGCCCTTGACAGACGGCGAAGGGGCCCGGATCCGTCGGATCCGAGCCCCTTCGCGGTTCGATCAGACCAGCGAGCGCAGCACGTACTGCAGGATGCCGCCGTTGCGGTAGTAGTCCGCCTCGCCGGGGGTGTCGATGCGCACGACCGCGTCGAACTCGACGATCTGCTTGCCCTCGGCCGAGTGCTCGCTCGGCGTGGCGGTGACGTGCACCGTCTTCGGGGTGACGCCGTTGTTGAGCTCCTCGAGACCGGTGATCGAGACGATCTCGGTGCCGTCGAGGCCCAGCGACTCCCAGCTCTCGCCCGCCGGGAACTGCAGCGGCACGACGCCCATCCCGATCAGGTTGGAGCGGTGGATGCGCTCGAAGCTCTCCGTGATGACTGCCTTGACGCCCAGCAGGCTCGTGCCCTTGGCCGCCCAGTCGCGCGAGGACCCGGAGCCGTACTCCTTGCCGCCGAACACGACGAGCGGGGTGCCCTGCCCGGCGTAGTTCTGGCACGCGTCGTAGATGTACGACTGGGGGCCGTCCGCCTGGGTGAAGTCGCGGGTGTAGCCGCCCTCGACGACCTGGCCGTTGTTGACGGCGGAGAGCATCAGGTTCTTCAGGCGGATGTTCGCGAAGGTGCCGCGGATCATGACCTCATGGTTGCCTCGCCGCGAGCCGAAGGAGTTGAAGTCCTTGCGGTCGACGCCGTGCTCCTCGAGGTACTTCGCCGCGGGCGTTCCCGGCTTGATGTTGCCGGCCGGGGAGATGTGGTCGGTGGTGACCGAGTCGCCGAGCGTCGCCATCACGCGCGCACCCTGGATGTCGCGCACCGGGGTGAGCTCCATCGTCATGCCGTCGAAGTACGGCGCCTTGCGGACGTACGTCGAGTTCTCGTCCCACTGGAAGATCGCGTCGTCCGGGGTGGGGAGGCTGCGCCAGCGCTCGTCGCCGTCGAAGACGGTGGCGTACTGCTTGATGAACTGGTCGCGCGAGATCGACGAGTCGACGATCTCCTGCACCTCGTCGGGCGTCGGCCAGATGTCCTTCAGGAACACGTCGTTGCCGTCGGTGTCCTTGCCGAGCGCGTCGGCCTCGAAGTCGAAGTGCATGGAACCTGCCAGCGCGTAGGCGATGACCAGCGGCGGGCTCGCCAGGTAGTTCATCTTCACGTCGGGGCTGATCCGGCCCTCGAAGTTGCGGTTTCCGGAGAGCACCGCTGTGACCGCGAGGTCGTGCGAGTTGATCGCCTCCGACACCTCTTCGATCAGCGGCCCCGAGTTGCCGATGCAGATCGTGCAGCCGTATCCGACGGTGTAGAAGCCGAGGCCCTCGAGGTCCTTGTCGAGACCGGACTTCTCGTAGTAGTCGGTGACGACCTTGGAGCCGGGGCCGAGCGTGGTCTTGACCCACGGCTTCTGCTTGAGGCCCTTCTGGAGCGCCTTGCGCGCCACCAGGCCCGCGGCGATCATGACCGACGGGTTCGAGGTGTTGGTGCACGAGGTGATGGCCGCGAGCGTGACGGCGCCGTTGTCGAGGATGTACTTCTCCCCGGCGGGCGTGGTGACGGGCACGGGCGTCGACGCGTGCGCGGGGGCACCGCTGTTGATGTGCACCGGACGCGTGGTCGTCTCCTCCTCGCCGGGGACCTGACCGGGGTCGGATGCCGGGAACGAGTGCTTCGACTCGAGATCGACGATGTCGTCCGAGGTCGAGGCGGATGCGTAGTTCTGGATGTCCTTCTCGAACTGCGTCTTCGCCTCGGAGAGGAGGATGCGGTCCTGCGGGCGCTTCGGGCCTGCGATCGACGGCACGACCGTGCCGAGGTCGAGCTCGAGGTACTCGCTGAAGACGGGCTCGTGGGCGGCGTCGTGCCAGAGCTTCTGCTCCTTGGCGTACGCCTCGACGAGCGCGACGGCCTCTTCGCTGCGGCCGGTGAGGCGCAGGTAGTCGAGGGTGACGTCGTCGATCGGGAAGATCGCCGCGGTGGAGCCGAACTCCGGCGACATGTTGCCGATGGTGGCGCGGTTCGCGAGCGGCACCGATGCGACGCCGGCTCCGTAGAACTCGACGAACTTGCCGACCACGCCGTGCTTGCGCAGCAGATCGGTGATCGTGAGCACCACGTCGGTGGCGGTGACGCCCGCCGGGATCTCGCCGGTGAGCCTGAAGCCGACGACGCGCGGGATGAGCATCGACACGGGCTGGCCGAGCATCGCGGCCTCGGCCTCGATGCCGCCGACGCCCCAGCCGAGCACGCCGAGGCCGTTCACCATGGTGGTGTGCGAGTCGGTGCCGACGCAGGTGTCGGGGTATGCGCGGAGCACGCCGTCGACGTCGCGGTCGTAGATGACCTTGGCCAGGTGCTCGATGTTCACCTGGTGGACGATGCCGGTGCCCGGCGGGACGACCTTGAAGTCCTGGAAGGCGGTCTGGCCCCAGCGCAGGAACTGGTAGCGCTCGCCGTTTCGCTCGTATTCGATCTCGACGTTGCGCTCGAGCGCGTTCTCCGAGCCGAAGAGATCCGCGATCACCGAGTGGTCGATGACCATCTCGGCGGGAGACAGCGGGTTGATCCGGTTCGCGTCGCCGCCGAGGGCGGTGACGGCCTCGCGCATGGTGGCGAGGTCGACGATGCAGGGCACACCCGTGAAGTCCTGCATGACCACGCGTGCCGGCGTGAACTGGATCTCGGTGTTGGGCTCGGCCGCGGCATCCCACGATCCGAGCGCCTCGATCTGCGCCTTCGTGACGTTCGCGCCGTCCTCGGTGCGAAGCAGGTTCTCCAGGAGGACCTTGAGGCTGAAGGGGAGCTTGTCGAAACCGGGCACCGTGTCGATGCGGAAGATCTCGTAGTCGGTGCTGCCGACCGTCAGGGTGCTCTTGGCACCGAAGCTGTTCACCGTGGACACGAATCCGTCTCCTTCTATGGGATGGGAGCGACAGGCGACTCCATCTTGCTCGCCGACGACGTGCCGCGGCTAGCAAGGCGGACCTAACCAGTCTGCGCCCTTCGGCTTCTCGGCAGAAGCCGTAGATTTATCTTGATGTCAAGATAAATCTATCACGCCTGCGTCGAGACGTCCGCAGTCGGCGCGCGCGGATAGAGCGCACGGACGACGAGCCACGTGACGGCGATCATCGGCGCGAACAGCGGCAGCCCCATGATCAGCTTGAGCGTGCCGAGCGCGGTGACCTCACCTGCGAGATAGAGCGGCAGCTGCACGGCGAGCCGTGCGAGGAAGAGCGCACCCCAGGCGATGCCGAGCCAGAGGAAGGCGCGGCGCTTGCGCCGGTCCCGGCGCCACGCGGTGCCCTCGCCCATCAGGAATCCGACGGCGATCCCGATCAGCGACCAGCCGATCAGCGCCGACACGAGGATCGCCGTGCCGTAGGCGGCGTTGGTGATGAGCCCGGGCACGAAGTTGTCCTGCCCGCGGCCGGTCCACAGAGCCAGACCTGCCGCCGCTCCCGCGGCGACCAGACCGCCGATGGCGGCGGACGGCGGCGACTTCTGGACGAGACGCACGATCGTGAACACCGCCGCGAGACCGACCGACACGCCGAGCGCGAGGATCAGCGGCTCAGGGCGGATGGTGAAAAGCACGACGAACGCGAGGCTGGGCAGCACCGATTCGAGGATGCCGCGCCACCCGCCGATGGCCGACCAGACGACCTTCTGCGTGCTGGCGCTGTCGGCCGGGTCGAGTCCTGCGCGCCGTGCGGCGCCGCCGAGAGCCGCGCCGATCAGCTCGGAGGCGCTCGGCTCCCGATCTGCGTCCGGCTCCGGGGTGCTCACGCCGAGCCCGGCGTGGCCGGCATCTTAAGCGGGATCAGATCGCGCGGGGGCATCGGCGCGCTGCCGCGCACCACGACGATCGACCGGAACAGGTCCTCGACCTTGGCCGCCGCCTCGAGATCGGATGCCGCCGCTCCCCCGATCACGCCGCGCAGGAACCACCGAGGACCGTCGATGCCGATGAAACGGGCCAGGCGCAGCTCCGAACCCTCGCTCGCGGGCGCGGGCACCTCGGCGAGAAGCTCCCGGCCGAGCGGGCCCTCGCGCTCCTCGACGCGGCCACCCTGGGCACGGACCTGGTCGCGCAGCTGCACACGGGTCTCATCCCAGAGCCCGCCGGAACGAGGAGCGGCGAACGGCTGCACCTGCAGCGAGGATTCGGCGTAGTCGAGCCCGACCGCGACGATCCGCTTGGACTGCTCCTCGACCTCGAGGCGCAGGTTCAGACCCTCGCGCGGCAGGATCTTGATCCCGCCGAGGTCGATGTACGGACGGACCGGATTCGCCTCGGAGTCGTCGAACGGTCCTTCGCTGGCCCGGTTCTCGGGTGCGGACTTCGAAGGGGTGGCGCTGTTGTCAGTCATTGGCCTTGCCTGCCTGCTGTTCGTGGAGTCCTGCCTGGTAGCCGGTGGAGCCGAATCCACCCTCGCCGCGAACGCTGTCTGGCAGCTCGTCGACCGGGATGAACGTCGCACGTGTCACCGGCATGATGATCAGCTGCGCGATGCGATCGCCGACCGCCACATCGTACGCGCTGCGGATGTCCGTGTTGATCAGGCTCACCTTGATCTCGCCCCGGTACCCCGCGTCGACGGTGCCCGGCGAGTTCACGATCGAGATGCCGTGCTTCGCGGCGAGCCCGCTGCGCGGCACGACGAAGGCGGCGTGGCCCTCGGGCAGTGCGATGCGGACTCCGGTCGCGACGAGCGCACGCTCGCCCGGTCCGAGGCGAACCGCTTCGGCCGCGACGAGGTCAGCGCCGGCGTCGCCGGGGTGGGCGTAGAAGGGGACCACAGCATCGCCGTTCAGCACAGGGGCGATA
This sequence comes from Microbacterium sp. SD291, assembly GCF_017355365.1. Taxonomy (GTDB): domain Bacteria; phylum Actinomycetota; class Actinomycetes; order Actinomycetales; family Microbacteriaceae; genus Microbacterium. The sequence continues at coordinate 213,864 of NZ_JADIJR010000001.1, forward strand.
ATGGGGACATCAACGGAATCAGTCACCCCAAGAGGCTAATGCAGAACCCCGCCCCCGAGACACGCCCGCGCTACCGCGAGCGGCTGTCGCCGAGCCTGTGGCTGCTGGTGACCGTCGCACTCGCCGGCCCCATGGTCTCGCTGATCTTCACGCCCGTCGGCTCGACGACCGCCCTTGTCATCGGCGCGGCCGTCTCCGCCCTGCTGGTCGCTGCGTTCATCGCGTTCACGCCGGTGGTGTCGGTCGAGGGCACGGTGCTGCGCGCCGGGCGCGCGCACATCGACGTCCGCCACCTCGGTGAGCCGGCGGCGCTCTCCGGCGACGATGCACGGCAGGCCCGCGGGCCCGGGCTGCCCGCACGGGGCTGGCATCTGATCCGCGGCGGGATCGACGGCGTGGTCGTCGTGCCCGACATCGATCCAGACGACCCCGTGGATTCGTGGACGATCTCCACGCGCACCCCGGATCGCCTGGCGGCGGCCATCCGCGCAGCGCGCGGCTGAGACGACGACGCGCCCCTGACCGTCAGGCCGGGGGCGCGTGATGTCTCGCTCTGTCGTGCGCTCAGGCAGCGCACTCCTTGCAGATGGGGCCGGACGAGTCCTCGTGATCGAGCTGCGAGCGGTGCTTCACCAGGAAGCAGCTCATGCAGGTGAATTCGTCCTGCTGCGCAGGCAGCACGACGACGTCGAGTTCGAGGTCGGACAGGTCGGCACCCGGGAGGTCGAAGCTGGACGGATTGTCCGAGTCCTCGTCGCCTGACGAGCCGGAGAGCTTGTCCGGCACACGCTCCTTGAGGGCTTCGATCGACTCGGAGTCGTCTTCACTCTTGCGGGGAGCGTCGTAATCGGTTGCCATGCGGTAAATCTCCACGTTCATGGTGCGAGTGGGTGGTGTGCCGTCGGGTAATCGGCGGCCATAGTTTGCACGACCGCGGGCGAATAAGCAAATGCCAGGGGCTGCGACAGTGCAAACTCGCGGCACGCCCACCGTATTCCCGGCTCCGGCGGGCGTCGCGTGACACCATGAGCGAACACCCATCAGAGGGGCATTCGCATGGAAAACGTCACCATCGTCGGCACAGAGGCAGGAGTCCTCGTACTCGCGACCGAGTCGGGCGAGCGGTTCTCGCTGCCCATCGACGACGTGCTGCACCGCGAGATCCGCCGAGCGACCCGTCAGAGCGAGCCGACCACGCAGCGCCTCGCCGCAAGCCCCCGCGACATCCAGGCGCAGATCCGCGCCGGCCTCACCGCCATCGAGGTCGCGGAGCTCCTCGGCATCAGCATCGAGGACGTCGTGCGCTTCGAGGGTCCCGTCCTCGCCGAGCGCGAGCACATCATCGACCAGGCCCTCGCTGTGCCGGTGCTGATCGGCAGCGAGGTCGAACCCGACGCCCAGCCCACCTTCGGCACCGCCATCCGCGCCAAACTCGCCGACGTCGAGGCCTCCGCGGAGCGCTGGGCGAGCTGGAAGGACGAGTCGGGCTGGATCGTGAAGCTCGAGTTCGCCGCCAACGACGTCGATCACGACGCCCGCTGGAGCTTCGACCCGCGGCGCAGCGCATTGTCTCCGCTGAACGCCGACGCCACCCAGCTCTCCCGGCAGGGATCCCTGCCGGACGGCCTGATCCCGCGCCTTCGCGCGGTCGAGGCGGAACGCACCAACTCGCCGTACAAGGACGAGAGCCGCTTCGACTCCGGCGCGTTCGGTCCGCGACTGCTTCCGGCGCCGGAAGCCGACGTCCTGGAGGGCGAGCTTCCGGAGCGCTCGGGCTCCGCCGCACAGGACGCCGCGATCAATCGCGCACCGGAGCACCAGACCACGAGCCCGGAGACTGCCGATCTCCTCGAGGCGCTCCGTCGTCGTCGCGGACAGCGCGAGACCGCTCCGCTGATCGATGATCTCGAGGACGACGTCCAGGAGTCCAGCCCGATCGCGCTGTTCGACGCGTTCGAGTCGAGTGCCGACGACGATGACGCGAAGCCGGCCCCCGAGCCTGCGACCGACGGCAGCGCACGCCGCCGCAGGCGCAACGCGATGCCGTCCTGGGACGAGATCGTGTTCGGAGCACGCACCGACGAGTGACACCGGCTGTCAGCACCGGCTGCCGGCAGCCGGCTGTCAGCGCGCGAACACTCCGCGCCTGAGCAGCGGCACCTGCCGCTCCTCGACGCTGATGCCGCCGTGCTGTCCGACCATGCCCCGGCTGCGCTGATCGTCCGCCGTGCCGTCGTACAGTGCCCCGTTTCCGCGCGCGACGACGAGCACGTCGCCGATGCGCGAGGCCGCGGCATCCGTCACGACCGGCCCGAACATGCCGGCCGCGATGGCCTCGGCCTTCGCGCAGACGTCGGCGAGCCCCTCGAGATCCGCGCGCATACGGGCCACCACGCCGCCGAGGTCGGCATCCGGCTCCAGGTAGACGTGCAGCATCCGCGGCTCGCCGCCCACATGCCGCACGCCGTCGAGATGCTCCGCCTCCAGCACCACCTGACGGTGCTCCGGCACATCGAGCATCCCGTGATCCGAGGTGATGATGACGCCGACGCCGTCGGGGACCGCCACCGACAGGGCCGCGTCGATCTCCTCCAGCGCCGACACCCACTTCGACGAGGCGATGCCGTGCTTGTGCCCTGCCTTGTCGGCCTCCGGGAGGTAGCAGTAGACGATCGCGCCGGGATTCCGCTCAGCGAGCTCGTACGCAGCGGCGACCCGGTCGGCGGGCGTGCGGGCAGCCACGAAGTCCGCTCCTCGCAGCGTGGCTCTGGTGAACCCGCTGTCGGCGTAGCCGGCGAACCCGACGGCGAACGACGGCCGCCCCTCGCCCCGAGCGCGCTCGAACAGGGTGGGCGCCGGCTGCCAGACGAGAGGGTCGATGCCCTCGGATTCCCAGCCGGAGAGCTGATTCACGAGGATGTCCCTCGAACGGTCGAGCACCCGGTAGCCGACCAGTCCGTGCTCGCCGGGGCCGACGCCCGTGAGGATGCTGGTGAGCGCCGCAGCGGTCGTCGAGGGGAACACCGAGTACGCGACATCCTTCTTCGCCATCCCGGCCGTGAGCGCCCTCGCGTGACCCGCGTGCGCGCGCAGGCTGATGGCTCCGAGGCCGTCGACGAGCACGAGCACTGCGGAGTCCGGGCGCGGCAGCGTCGGCGATTCTCCGCGCAGAGCGGCGAACAGGTCGTCCGCCACCCCGACGACGCTCCGGGCTGTCGGCGACTCGGACGGTAGCATGAGGGACATCCGAGCCAGTCTGACACAGGCTCCCGAAAGCCCTCAGTCACGCACCATTCAGGATGTCCATGCCGAAGACCCCGCCGCCCGAGCTCGCCCCTGAGAGAATCCAGGACATCGATCTCGAAAGCGAGATGCAGGGCTCGTTCCTCGAGTACGCGTACTCGGTCATCTACTCGCGCGCACTCCCCGACGCCCGCGACGGCCTCAAGCCCGTGCAGCGACGCATCCTGTACCAGATGGCCGAGATGGGCCTTCGCCCCGACCGCGGCCATGTGAAGAGCGCCCGTGTCGTCGGCGAGGTGATGGGAAAGCTGCACCCCCACGGCGACACCGCGATCTACGACGCGCTGGTGCGCCTGGCTCAGGAGTGGGCCCTCCGCGTGCCCCTCGTCGACGGCCACGGCAACTTCGGCTCGCTCGACGACGGCCCGGCCGCCGCCCGGTACACCGAGGCCCGCCTCGCGTCGCCGGCGATCGCGCTCACCGAGAACCTCGATGAGGACGTCGTCGACTTCATCCCCAACTACGACGGCCAGTTCCAGCAGCCGGCGGTCCTGCCGGCCGCCTTCCCGAACCTGCTCGTCAACGGCGCCAGCGGCATCGCGGTCGGCATGGCGACGAACATGGCTCCGCACAACCTGATCGAGGTCGTCGCCGCGGCCACGCACCTGCTCGAGCACCCGGACGCCACGACGGAAGAGCTCATGGAGTTCGTGCCAGGTCCGGACTTCCCGTCCGGCGGCATCCTGATGGGCCTCGACGGCGTCAAGGACGCGTACACGAACGGACGCGGGGCGCTGAAGGTCCGTGGCAAGGTGTCCGTCGAGCCGCTCGGCCCCCGGCGCACCGGCATCATCGTCTCCGAGCTGCCGTACATGGTGGGCCCCGAGCGCCTGATCGAGAAGATCCGCGACGCCGTGCAGTCCAAGAAGCTCCAGGGCATCAGCGATGTGACGGATCTCACCGACCGCAACCACGGCCTGCGCGTCGCGATCGGCATCAAGACCGGGTTCGACCCGAACGCCGTGCTCGAGCAGCTGTACCGGCTGACCCCGCTGGAGGATTCCTTCAGCATCAACAACGTCGCACTCGTCGAGGGGCAGCCGCGCACGCTCGGCCTCAAGGAGATGCTCAGCGTCTACGTGGCGCATCGGCTCGAGGTCATCACGCGCCGCAGCCGCTACCGGCTCGCGCGTCGCGAGGAGCGCCTGCACCTGGTCGAGGGCCTGCTCATCGCCATCCTCGACATCGACGAGGTCATCCAGGTCATCCGCTCGTCCGACGACTCGGAGCAGGCCCGCGCGCGACTGCGTTCGGTCTTCGACCTCAGCGAGCTGCAGGCCGAGTACATCCTCGAGCTCCGCCTGCGGCGCCTCACGAAGTTCTCCCGCATCGAGCTCGAGTCGGAGCGCGACGCGCTGCTCGCCGAGATCGCCGCGCTCCGCGAGCTGCTCGGCAGTCCTGTCCTCCTGCGCGGGGTAGTGGCGAAGGAGCTGGATGCCGCGGCCGACGCATACGGGACACCTCGTCGCACGCTGCTGATGAACGCCGCTCCGCCCAAGCCCCGCGCGACCAGGGGCGCCGTCGACCTGCAGATCGCGGACGCGCCGACCGTGCTCGTGCTGTCGACCACCGGTCGCGCCGTCCGCGTGGACCTCGGCGAGGGCCAGGAGCTCACGGTTCCCGCCCGCCGCAGCAAGCACGACGCGATCCTCACGACCATCGAGACGACGGTGCGGGCGGAGCTCGGTGCCCTGACGAGCGCCGGCCGGGTGGTGCGCTTCTCCCCCGTCGATCTGCCCTCAGTGCCGTCGACCTCGGTGCAGCTCGCCGCCGGCGCCGTGCTGCGCGACTATCTCGTCATCAGCACCAAGGGCGAGCGCATCGTCGGCTTCGTGAAGTTCGACAGCGACATCCCGATCGCGCTCGGCACCGCGCAGGGCACGGTCAAGCGCGTCGTCCCGTCATCGCTCCCGGTGCGCCCCGAGGTCGAGGTCATCGGCATGAAGCCGGGCGACAGCGTCGTCGGCGCCGCGGAGGCGCCGGATGACGTCGAGCTCGTGTTCGTGACGACCGACGCGCAACTGCTGCACTTCCCGGCATCCGCCGTGCGCCCGCAGGGAGCACCCGCCGGCGGCATGGCCGGGATCAAGCTCGGCGGGGGCGCCTCGGTGCTCTTCTTCGGCACCGTCTCCCCCGACGCCGAGGCGGTCGTCGCCACGGTCTCCGGGGCCGAGAGCATCCTGCCGGGCACCGACCCTGGACGCGCGAAGGTCTCCGCGTTCTCGGAGTACCCGGCCAAGGGCCGTGCGACCGGCGGAGTGCGCGCGCACGCGTTCCTGAAGGGCGAGGACCGCCTGACGGTCGCCTGGGTCGGCCCGAGCCCCGCGCAGGCCGTCGACCCCACCGGCGCGGTGCGCAAGCTCCCCGAGGCCGGCGCGAGGCGCGACGCCTCGGGTCAGCCCATCGACGGCGTCATCGGCTCGATCGGCCGCACCCTCGTCTGACCCCGGCTCGCGAGACTTCACAAATGTCACGTTCTGCGGCGAAAAACGTGACATTCGTGAAGTCTCGCGGGCTGTGAGCGGGCGCGTCGCGCGTCAGAGGCGCAGCGCGAGGACGTTCGCGGTGAGTCCGGCCGCAGTGCCGCACAGGATCACGGTGTCGCCGCGGCCGATCCGGCCGGCATCGAGCGCGCGGGCGAGCATGAACGGCACGGATGCCGACACCATGTTCCCGAACGCGGACACCTCGTCGATGCGGCGATCGGCTGGCACCCCGATCCGGTCGAGCATCGGCCCCAGCGCGGCCGACGCCTGATGCGGGATCCACAGGGCGACGTCGTCGTGGGCGATGCCAGACGAGGCGTGGAACGCGGCGAAGAACTCCGGGAGCACCCGCATCATCGCGAGCAGCGCCCGTCGCCCGTCCATGTCGAAGAGGTAGTCGGCGGGGTCGGCATCCGCGTAGTTCTGCGCAGGCGAGCGTGACAGGCCGCCGCGGATCTCCGTGTCGTGGGCGTAGGCGGGCCAGGTGCGCTGGGCGCTCGCGATGACCCCTTGCTCCGGGTCCTCCGACCGTCGCAGCACGACGGCCGCGGCGGCGTCGCTGAAGAGCTGGTGACTCTCCCGCTGCTCGATGTTGAGGAAGCGGGATCCGACGTCGCCCGAGAACACCAGGATCGTCTCATGCGCCCCGGACTCGAGCAGGTGCGAGGCCATGTCGAGCGCCGTGATGAAGCTCGTGCACGTCGAATTCACGTCGAAGGCCGCCGCGTGGCCGGTGAGCGTCAGGCGCTCCAGCACGAGCGCGGCCGTGCACGGGATCGGCTGGATGCCGGCCGCAGAGGCGCCGAGCACCAGGTCGACGTCATCCGCGCTGATGCCGGCGTGCCCCAGAGCCTTCTCGCACGCGCCGGCGAGCATGTCCAGATGGGAGACGTGATCCTCGATGCGGTAGCGCACCTCCTCGCCGAAACGCACCGTGCGCTCCGGCAGCACCGTGCCCCACCCTGCGATCTCACAGCTCCTCATCGCCGTCCCCCCTCCATGCCCGCACCACTCGGCGCAGCTTGACCGAACCGTCGTGCGCGTACGGTACGAAGATGATCTCCGGTGTCTCGCACCCGAGCCGGTCGGCGAGCGTCCGCAGCTCCGCGCGGACGCTCTCGCGGGCGCGTGCGTCCCGCACATCCAGCCCGACCTCCAGCAGGTTCGCTCCTGTCTGGACGACCCGGTACTCGTCGAACCCGTCGGCGTACAGCAGCGCACGGGCGACGAGGTCGGCGAACACCGGGACCGTGGATCCGTCCGGGCCGCGGAAGGCCAGGGTGTCGCCCTCACGGCCCTCGATCCGCTCGATCGCGGTGAGGGCGCTGCCGCACGCGCACGGCTCGGTGCGGGTCCGGAGCACGTCGCCGAGCCGGTAGCGCACGATCGGCTGCGCCCGGCGGCGCAGGTCGGTGACGATCGGCGTGAATCTCTCGTCATCCAGCGGCTCCCGCTCGAACAGGATCGCGTCCTCGTTCAGGTGGATCACGCCGCGCTCGCAGGTGTGCGCGAGGAAGCCCTCCGTGCACTGGTAGAGCTGGTGCACGACGGTCTGATGCAAAGACGCGGCGATGCGCTGCACGTCGGCGATCTCCAGCACCTCGGCGACGGCGTACACCTTCTGCGGGATCACGTCGAAGCGCCCGTCGTCCGCCGCCCGCGCGATCATCCTGAGCACGGAAGGCGGGGCGACGAGGAGCGTCGGGCGGTAGCGCCGCAGACGCTCGATGTTCTCCGTCATGTCGGCGTACACGTCGAAGTAGGAGAACGACACGGCCCTCGAGCCGACGGACTCGTAGAGGCTGTTGTCGGCACGCAGGAAGAGCGCGATGCGGTGACCGAGCAGCCGGCCGCGAGGGAGCGTGCGGGCGAGCACCGTGCCGACCCAGGCGTCGCGCTCGGCGCTGCTGACGACGAACAGTCCGCGGTGACCGCTGGTGCCGCTGGAGAGACCGACAGAGTGCGAGCCGAGGTCGGCGTCGAACTCCCTGGACCGCTCGTTCGCGATCGCGAGGGAGAGCGCCTCGTCACGGTGCACTCCGACGGTGTTGATCCGGTCGAACGCCCCCATCATCATGCTCTTGTCCATCAGCGGAAGCTCCGCGAAGCCGCCGCTCGCGAGGAGTTCGCCGAAGTGGGGCGACTTCCGCCGAAGGAACCGCAGATGCGCGCGCAGGAGCCGGCGCTGGCGCCGTTCGATCGCGGCGCGCGAACGCAGTGGACGCAGCCAGCGCACGGCGGCGAACTCGGCGAGGATGCGCAGCCTCCCCATCAGGTCAGCAGCTCCCTCTCCCCGAGGGGGTCGTGGCTGCAGACGATCCGGATGCCGGCATCAGTGAGGGCGCGCAGGGCCCGCGCGGTGCTCTCGTAGCGCGCGGGGTCGTGCTGGACGGCTCTCGGGATCGGCCGGAGTCCTGAGCTCGCGTCCAGGAGGTCTCTGCCCCAGGCCGCATCGCCGGCGAGCAGCACGCTCCCCTCGACGAGCGCTCCGACGTGACCGTCGGCGTGTCCCGGCAGCTCGACGACCAGGTACGAGCCGTCGCCGAGCACATCCGCCGCGCGCAGCCGTACGCCGTGCACCTCGACCTGACGGAAGGCCGCGTCGTCCAGGACGATGCGGCTCGCAGTCGGGAACCACTCCGGGAGGAGTCGCGGCAGCACACCTGTGCGCAGCCGCGGGGCGGCGAGTGTGCGCAGCATCCCCTCGGTGAGCACGAAGGTCGCAGTGGGGAACCGGTGGACGCCGCCGACGTGATCCGGGTGCAGGTGCGACAGCACGACGTGAGTGACTGAGCCGGGGTCGACGCCGTCGCCCTCGAGCTGCGCGGCGATGTCGTCAGCATCCGCGACGCGGGGAGGAAGAAGGCGGCGGTAGGCGGCGCCGCGCCATCCGGTGCGCCATTCACCGGTGCGGTAGCCGGTGTCGAACAGCACGCGGCGGCCGTCGGCCGCGTCGAAGAGGAAGACGCCGGACGGGAACTCCCTGACGTCTTTCGCGGCGCCGCGGAACATCGCGCCGACGTCGTGGGTGGTGCTGCCGCACGTGTAGTGACGGAGCCGGCCCGTCATGCGCCGGCCCGCAGATGGGCGGCGACCCTGGCGAGGGCCTCGTCGAGCGAGACCTGCGGACGATAGCCGAGCTCGTCCTTCGCGCGGGAGATGTCGAGCGTCTGCGAGAACGCGATCGTGCTCAGCGTGTAGCGGGTGAGCGGAGGCTCCGGCCGGCCGGGGATCACGCCGCACACCGCTTCGAGAGCGGATGCTGCAGCCCACGCTGCTCGTCTGCTGACCCGCCTCAGCCGCGGGGTCTCCCCCACCAGGTCCAGGAGCGTGACCAGAAGCTCGCGGAACGGGCGGGGGTCGTCGTTGGAGATGTTGTACACGCCGCCCGCCGCGTCGCCGCGCGTGAGCGCCAGGCGCAGGGCGGCTGCGGCGTTCTCGACGGCGGTCACGTCGATCAGGGTGCTCCCGCCGTCGAACAACGGGATGCCGATGCGAGCATGCACCTCCAGCAGCCGCGGCATCAGGCTCGGGTCGCCGACCCCGATCAGCCCCCGCGGCCGCACGATCACGAGCTCGCCGATCTCGCCGGCGCTGCGCGCATCCTGCAGCAGCCGCTCGGCGGCGATCTTCGAGCGGATGTAGCCGTTGAGGCGGTTGGCCGGATCGAACTCGTCCTCGCGGATGCCGACGCGGTCCCGCGCCGCGGCGTAGACGCTCGGCGAGGAGACGTGCACTATGCGGCGCACGCCATTGCGCCGCGCGAACTCCACGACATGCCGCGTTCCGTCGACGTTCGCCTCGCGGAACGCCGGCCACGAACCCCATGGAGTCGACAGCCCTGCGCAGTGGATGACGGCGTCGACCGTCAGCGTCTCGGTCCGGAGCGACGCCAGATCGCCGACGATTCGATGCTCGGCATCGGCCACCTCCGCGAGGGCGGCGGCGCTGCGTCCGGCGGCGAAGACCTCGTGCCCGTGCGTCCGCAGATCGCGCACCACATGGCCGCCGAGGAACCCGCTCGCCCCCGTCACCAGCACACGGGCTCCGGACATGGTCAACACCCTAGCGGCCCTACTGTGGTGAGGTGCGCATCGCCATGGTCACCGACTACTACCTGCCGACGCTCGGCGGCGTGCAGACCGTGATCAAGGCGCACAGGGAGTCGCTGGAGCAGGACGGACACGAGGTGACCGTGTTCGCCCCGCTGTCCGCGCCGAGCACGGATCCGGCGATCGTGCGGCTCCCCACCGCCCGCCGTTTCGCTCCCGACGGCTACCCGTTCACGTGGAGTCCTGCCGCGGCCGCGGAGCTCCTGACGGCGGAGCTGCGGGCACGGCGGATCGACGTCGTTCACGTGCACACCGAGATGTTCGCGGCCCTCGCCGGTTTCGAGGCTGCCGGGGCCATCGGCATCCCGGTCGTGCAGACCATGCACGGACGCATCGACGTGTACACCCGCTCCGTGCTCCCGATGCCGTCGGTCACCACGGCACTTCTCGCCGTAATGCACCGGCGCCGGATGAGTCACGGCCGCGCATCGATCGATCCTGCGCAGCCGTATGCGCGCACGCGGACGGCGCGCCGGATGTGGCGCCTCATGGTCAGTCAGGCCAACCACGCCGATCAGGTGATCGTCCCCTCCGCACACTTCGCGTCGAAGCTGATCGCACAGGGCGTGCGGACGCCGGTCACGGTGCTGTCGAACGGGCTGGAGGCATCGGTGCTCGACGACATCGGCGAACCGGTGACGCGCGTCGTCGACGCGGATGAACCGCTGCGGGTGCTGTGGTGCGGCCGGCTCTCCCCCGAGAAGCGCCCGCAGGTGTTCGTCGACGCGATCGCGCAGGTGCCGGGGATCACGGCGGACATGTTCGGTGACGGTGTCGCCGGCGGCGCCGTGCGACGGCGCGTCGCGGGCCTGCCTGCCAGACGCATCGTCGTCCACGGCGGCGTCCCGCAGGCGCGGGTGCTGGCTGCCATGCGCGAGGCGCACGTCGTGGTGTCCAGCTCTCTGGATTTCGACAATCAGCCGATGGTGCTGCTGGAGGCGATCGCCTCCGGACTGCCGGTCATCGTGACCGACCCCGATCTCGCCGAGTCGCTGCCGCCGGGCGGCAGGCTGGTGACCAGGACACCGGATGCCGCAGGCCTCGCCACAGCCCTCCGTGAGCTCCGCGACGCCCCTGCCCTCGTCACGCGGATGAGCGCCGCCGCGGTCGCGCACCGCGACCACGTCGCCCAGACCACGCACCGGGACGCACTCCTCCGCGTGTACGACGCGGCTCGCGCCGCAGGAGCGTAACGCAGGTCAGGCGTCGATCGACTCGCGCGACAGATGACCTGCCGAATCGATGATGAACTCGCGGCGAGGCGCGACCTCGTTGCCCATCAGCAGCTCGAAGACGCGACCTGCGGCCTCGGCGTCCTCCATCCGCACACGGCGCAGGAGCCTCCCGCCGCGGTCCATGGTCGTGGTCGCCAGCTGCTCGGCATCCATCTCTCCGAGACCCTTGTACCGCTGGATGGGCTCGTGCCAGCGCTTGCCCGCCTTGCGGAGCTTCGCGAGCAGCGCGTGCATCTCCTGCTCGCTGTACGTGTAGATCGTCTCGTTCGGCTTGGAGCCGGGGTTCATCACGATCACCCGGTGCAGCGGCGGGACTGCGGCGAACACCCGGCCGTCCTCGATCAGCGGCCGCATGTACCGGAAGAACAGCGTCAGCAGCAGGGTGCGGATGTGCGCGCCGTCGACGTCGGCGTCGCTCATCAGGATCACCTTGCCGTAGCGAGCGGCGTCGATGTCGAAGCTGCGGCCGGAGCCGGCCCCGATCACCTGGATGATCGACGCGCACTCGGCGTTTGAGAGCATGTCGCCGACCGACGCCTTCTGCACGTTGAGGATCTTGCCGCGGATCGGCAGCAGCGCCTGGAACTCGCTGTTGCGGGCGTTCTTCGCTGTGCCGAGCGCCGAGTCGCCCTCGACGATGAACAGCTCGCTGCGCTCGACCTCGTTCGTGCGGCAGTCCACGAGCTTCGTCGGCAGCGTCGAGGACTCGAGCGCGTTCTTGCGGCGCTGAGTCTCCTTGTGCGCGCGTGCCGAGACCCTGGCCTTCATCTCCGCGACGATCTTGTCGAGAAGCTGGGTCGCCTGGCTCTTGTCGTCGCGCTTCGTGGAGCTGAATCGGGCCCCGAGGTCGTTGCGGAGCACCTGCGCGACGATCTGGCGCACGGCCGGCGTGCCGAGCACCTCCTTGGTCTGCCCCTCGAACTGCGGCTCCGGCACGTTGACCGTGAGCACCGCGGTGAGACCCGCGAGGACGTCGTCCTTCTCGAGCTTGTCGGACGCCGAGACCTTCAGCCGGCGCGCGTTCTGCTCGACCTGCGCGCGCAGCGTCTTGAGCATCTCCTGCTCGAAACCCTGCTGGTGGGTGCCGCCCTTGGGCGTCGAGATGATGTTCACGAACGAGCGCACGGTCGTCTCGTAGCCGGTTCCCCAGCGCAGCGCGATGTCGACGCCGCAGACCCGCTCCACCTCGGTCGAGACCATGTGCCCGTCGGCCTGGAGCACAGGGACCGTCTCCTTGAAGACGCCCTCGCCCTGGATCCGCCACGTGTCTGTGACCGGGGCGTCGGTGGCGAGGTACTCGACGAACTCGGAGATGCCGCCCTCGTAGCGGTGGGAGGTCTCGTTCAGCGCGCGGTCGCCCTCGGCCGCCGCGGCGCGCTCGTCCCTGATCACGATCTCGAGCCCCGGCACGAGGAACGCCGTCTGCCTTGCGCGGGTCTCGAGCTCGGCGAGCTGGAACGCCGCGTCCTTCGTGAAGATCTGCCGATCGGCCCAGTACCGGACGCGGCTGCCGGTCACCCCGCGGGCGGTCTTGCCGATGACCCGCAGCTCGCTCTTGTCCTCGAACGGCGAGAACGGCGCATCCGGGCGCTTCTCCCCCGAGTCCTTGAAGATCCCCGGCTCACCACGGTGGAAGGACATCGCGTGGGTCTTGCCGCCGCGGTCGACCTCCACGTCGAGCCGCTCGGAGAGCGCGTTCACGACGGACGCGCCGACGCCGTGCAGACCGCCGGATGCCGCATACGACCCGCCGCCGAACTTGCCGCCGGCGTGGAGCTTGGTGAACACGACCTCGACACCCGTCAGTCCGGTGCGCGGTTCGACGTCGACCGGGATGCCGCGGCCTTGGTCGTGCACCTCGACGCTGCCGTCGGGGTGCAGGATGATGTCGATCCTCGACCCGTTGCCCGCGACGGCCTCGTCGACGGCGTTGTCGATGATCTCCCAGAGGCAGTGCATCAGGCCCGGCGATCCGTTCGAGCCGATGTACATGCCCGGTCGCTTGCGGACGGCCTCGAGCCCTTCGAGCACCTGGAGATGATGGGCGGAATACTCGGCGGTCACAATCTCCGAGTCTATTCGCGGCCGGGTCTCGGACCCGGCAGACACTCCCCGCGTTTGTCCATCCCATGGCGCCCGCGTACGCGGTGAGCGAAACACGCCGATATCCGGGCATGCCTCCAGGTTGAGCATGGTTGTATTGATCAAGTCCCGACCGTGAACCCGACACTCTAGGAGGCACCGAGATGAACGCAACGACCGAACGTGAGACCTCCGCCGTCGAGTTCCGCCTGACCGCGATGGATCGCTGTGATTCCTGCGGCGCTCAGGCGTACATCGCCGCCGAGGTCAACGGATCCGAGCTGCTCTTCTGCGCCCACCACGGCCGCAAGTACGAGGAGAAGCTCCGCAGCATCGCCACCAGCTGGCACGACGAGACCGCGCGCCTCGTCGAGACGGTCTGACAGCCGCTCAGTCGCCCCGCAGAAGCGCCTGGGTCCCTGAGGCTGTCGAAGGGCTGACGATCACTCGGCGCACCCGTGGGGTGAGCCGGGTGAGGATCTCCTCGCCGACGGTGCCGATGCGCTCTGCGAGGGAGGTGGCGCTCTCCTCGCCCTGGCCCCCAGGGCCGAAGAGCACGATCTCGTCGCCGACGGCCATCCCGGGCCAGCCGGCGACCCTTGACGCCAGATGATCGATCCGCTCCAGGGCCCTGGCTCCGGCGGGTGTGCCCACGGCGGCTCCGGCGAGGGTCGAGGGCAGCCCGTCGAAGGACCCGATGCCGACAAGGGCGCAGTCGTCGACCACGTCGACGACGGTTGCGACCAGCTCCGCCACCGGCGTGATTCCGGCGAGCTCGGGGCCGTCTGCGGAGCGGATGCCGTAGCAGAACGCTCCGATCCTCGACAGGGATCCGCGCAGCTCCGACCGCCACCATGACGCGGCGGATGCCGTGAGGTGAAGCACCTGCGGCGCCTCTGCCGGGTCCCCCGTCAGGTTGACGGCCTCGAGGAAGACCCGCTGCGCCTCGTCGTCCTCCGCATCGCTGGCCTCGGCGAGGTGGCTCCAGACGCCGACCAGCGCGACGTGCCCTCCGGCCTCTGCGGCGCGCGCCGCCGCGACGGTCTGCTCCCACTCCTCGGGCAGCAGGCCGTTGCGATGCAGGCCGGTGTCGATCTTCAGATGCACGCCGGCGCGGAGGCCCAGCGTCTGCGCACGGGACACGATGCGCGCGAGGTACTCCGCCGTGCCGACGCCGAGATCGATCCGGTGGAGCAGCGCCTCGTCGATCTCGGCATCCGTCGATGTCGCCCAGGCGAAGATCCGCGCGTCCGCCTGGAGGACTCTGCGCACCTCCAGTGCGCTGCGGACGTCGTAGCTGCCGTACCAGCCCACTCCACCGCGCTCCGCGGCCTCGACCGCCCAGCTCAGGCCGTGACCGTATGCGTCGTCCTTCAGGACCAGCATCAGCTCCGAGGGGGCGATCCGCTCTCGCACGGCCCGGATGTTCGAGAGGAAGCGCTCGGTGTGGATGCGCAGCTCGGGCCGGTTCACGCCTCCCACCCCCGGATCGCATGGGCACCGGCGACCGTCACGAGCTCGGCGACACTGAGCCCGGTCACCGCATGCCAGCGCGCCAGCGCCGGCGCCGCGGGTCCGCTGCCGCCGAAAAACGTCACCTCGGTGCCGACCGCCGCATCCGCGCCCTGCAGGTCGACAACGCACACGTCCATCGCGACGCGCCCGACGATCGGCCGCACGACCGAATCGACCTCGACATGCGCCTCGTTGCCGAGCGCGCGGACGATGCCCTGCGCATAGCCGCCGGTGACCAGTGCCACCACGGTGTCAGCGGCGGCGCGATGCGTGTAGCCGTAGGAGACCGCGTCGCCGGCCTTGAGCCTCTTCGTCGACAGCACCCGACCGGTGAGGCGCATCGCCGGTCGGCCGACCAGGACGCCCTGCTCGTCGGGGAGTCCGTAGAGAAGCACCGGATCGATGTCGGGCTCACCCTCGACGACCGCGTCTATGCCCTCCAGCCGCAGCATCCCGGCCTCGCTGTCGCTGTCGACCAGTACGGCTCCGACGCCCGAGGCGGTCACCGTCTGCGCAACGCCCAGCACTCCGTGCCCCCAGGCGTCACGACGGAGATCGGCGACGCGGAACCCCGATGCGACCGCCGCGGCCGACGCGGCCGACAGCGCGGAGCGGGAGATCATCGCGCGCGGGCGGGCGCTGGAAGTCGTCTCACACACGTGCTCCAGCCTAGCTCCGGCTTCTCAGGATGCCCTGCGGCCCCACCGTAGACTGGAGGGGAACCCGACCTTGGAGATCCATGTCACGCTTTTCCCTCGTGCCCCGCGTCCGCTATCTGCTCGCGCGCGCCCGTCGCATCGACGTCGCCTCGGTGATCGAGCGGGCCAAGGAGGCGTCAGCGCAGCACGGCAAGGCCGTGCCCCTGGTCGTCGCCGACATGCTGTGGTCGGCTGGGCGGCACAACGTCGGGTTCCAGGACTACATCGACTACGACTTCGCGATCCTCACGAAGGCCGAGCGCGACACGTACATGACGCACCCGGTGTCCAACGAGATCTCCCAGAAGTACGATCACCCGGACTACCGGCACCTCTTCCACGACAAGGCGGAGTTCGACGCCCGCTTCGACGCGTTCCTCAAGCGCGAGTGGATGCTGATCACGGAGGGCAACGCCGACGAGCTGCGCGCGTTCACCGAGCGCCAGGGCACGATCGTCGTCAAGGAGACCCACGGTCAGGCCGGCACCGGCGTGCACAGGTACCACGCCGCCGACGTGACCGACTGGGATGCGTTCCACGCCGAGCTCCTGTCGAAGGAACAGGTCCTGGTGGAGGAGGTCATCCGCCAGCACGCCGACCTCGCGGCGGTCTGCCCCGGCACCGTCAACACGACGCGAGTGACCGCGTTCTTCGACGGCGAGAAGACGCATATCCTCGCGATGGCGCAGAAGTTCGGGCGCGGCGCGGTGAGCGACCAGATGAGCTTCGGCGGCTTCTACACGATGCTCGACGAGAACGGCCGGGCGATCGGCCCCGGCTACGACTCGCACGGTCACGTGCACGTCACGCACCCTGACTCCGGCTTCCCGATCGCCGAGTTCCAGCTGCCCATGATGGACGAGGTGCGCGAGTTCGTCGATCAGGTCGCACGAGTGGTCCCGCAGGTCCAGTACGTCGGCTGGGACATCGTGGTGACCCCCGAGGGTCCCGTGCTCGTCGAGGGCAACTGGGGTGCCGGGGTCTACGAGAACAAGCCCAGCGTCACCGGCATCCGCACCGGTCACAAGCCCCGGTACCAGGCGGCGATCGGGTTCTGAGCCCGGAGCACGCGAAAGGCCCGGATGCTGAGCATCCGGGCCTTCGTGCTGTGTGCGCCGCGCGTGAGCGGCTCAGACTGCGCGGACGATGCCCATGGGCGTGGACTGCGTGGCCTGGCCGAGCGGGTTGTCGCCGAGGATCTGCACGAGGCGGCGCTCACCCGCCTTGTCGAGGGTCGATCCGAGGATGTTCCCGCCGATGTCGTTGATGTCGACGACAGCCACATCGAGGGCTCCGCCGAGCAGCCTCTGCAGGCGCGCAGCGACCTCGCGCGGGTTCTTCGGGCCCAGCACGACCGCCTCGTTGTACGGCGGGATCGTGTTCTTGGTCGGGCCGTCGATCGCACGGGCCTTGTCGCCGGCGATGCGGTAGAAGTCGCCGCTGCGCCCGAACGCCTTCGTGATGACCGAGACGCCCGCGGCGAAGAGGATCCGCAGCGTGCCGCACTCGCGCAGCGCCATCTCCATGGTCTCCGGCATGCCGAGGCCGATGCCGTACGACGTGCGCACGACGTACCGGGACAGGAAGCGCGCGAGCGGTCGCGGCTCGATCTCGTCGAGGCGGTAGGACCGCCCCTGCGTGATCGCGACGATCTTCTCGGTGACGAACAGCAGGTCGCCCGGCTGCACGGCATCCTTCGCGTACTCCGTGATCACGGCGTCAAGGTCGTCGCCGGGCATGATCACGCGAGTCTTCAGCGGGATGCGCGCATAGCTCGTGCCGTCGACGCTCGCCTCGAGCGCCTTGCCCTCGTTCGCCTGCATCACTCGAGGTAGTCCCGCAGCGACTGGGAGCGGCTCGGGTGGCGCAGCTTCGCCATGGTCTTCGACTCGATCTGGCGGATGCGCTCACGCGTCACGCCGAACGTGTCTCCGATCTGGTCGAGCGTCTTCGGCTGGCCGTCGCCGAGTCCGAAGCGCATCCGGATGACACCGGCCTCGCGCTCGGAGAGCGAGTCGAGCAGTTGCTCGAGCTGACGCTGCAGCATCGTGAAGCCGACGGCGTCGGCGGGGACCACTGCCTCGGTGTCCTCGATGAGGTCGCCGAACTCGCTGTCGCCGTCCTCGCCGAGCGGGGTGTGCAGCGAGATCGGCTCACGGCCGTACTTCTGGACCTCGACGACCTTCTCGGGCGTCATGTCCAGCTCGCGGCTGAGCTCCTCGGGGGTGGGCTCGCGGCCGAGGTCCTGCAGCATCTGCCGCTGGACGCGTGCGAGCTTGTTGATGACCTCGACCATGTGCACCGGGATGCGGATGGTGCGGGCCTGGTCCGCCATGGCGCGCGTGATCGCCTGGCGGATCCACCAGGTCGCGTACGTGGAGAACTTGAAGCCCTTGGTGTAGTCGAACTTCTCGACGGCGCGGATCAGACCGAGGTTGCCCTCCTGGATCAGATCCAGGAACTGCATGCCGCGGCCCGTGTAGCGCTTGGCGAGCGAGACCACGAGGCGCAGGTTGGCACCGAGCAGGTGGCTCTTCGCGCGCTGGCCGTCGCGGGCGACCCACTGCAGGTCCAGGCCCAGCTGGCCAGTCCTCTCGGCGGCCGACATGGCCGACAGCTTCTCCTCGGCGAACAGGCCGGCCTCGATGCGCATCGCGAGCTCGACCTCTTCGGCCGCGTTCAGGAGCGCGACCTTTCCGATCTGCTTCAGGTAATCCTTGACCGGGTCGGCCGTCGCGCCGGTGATCTGCGTCGAGTAGACCGGAACGTCGTCCTCATCGCTGGTCGAGATGACGATCGCGCCGGTGGGAAGCGGCTCGGTGAACTTCGGCTTCGCGTCCTCGTCGTCCTCGTCGGCCTCCGGGACGGCAGGAGCCTCGTCATCCTCGACGATGTCTTCCGCCTTCTTCTTCTTCGCGGGAGCCCGCTTCGCCGCCGCGCGCTGCGCGGCGGTCTTGGGCGCGGGCTTCTCCGGCGCCGCCTCTTCGACCTTCGCGTCGACCTCAGGCGCGTCAGCGGTCTTCTTCGTCCGGGTTTTGTTTGTCGTGGCAGGAGTCACGTTTCGCCTTTCACGGAGCGGCCGGGCCGCCCCGGGACTTTCGGACACTAGTAAGACCCTTGTCAAGTCCGATCTTCGGGAAGATCGATTGACAACGGGTCAGACTCCTAGTATCGCATACGTGTGGGCATGCGGGTGCATTCCGGCGAAGATGTCCGCAGAAGCTCAGCCGCGCCCCGGCTTGTCATCGTCGCCGGTCGGCCGGGAGGCGAGGTAGCGCTCCAGCTCGGCGGCGAGCTCGTCGGCGCTGGGAATGTCGCGCTCGCTGAAGCCGCCTTCGTCGTAGGAGCCGTCCTCGGGGTCGCGGCCCGCCATGTACGCGTCGTACCGGCGCTCGAGGTTGTGCACCATCTGCTGCAGCTCATCGTTGCCCGCGACCTGCTCGTCGACGCGCGTGATGTAGTCCTGGCGGCGCTCCTGCACCTCGTCGAGCATCAGCACGAGACCGGTCGCGGCCATCAGCCGCTCGGCTGCGGTGATCACCGCGTCAGGGTTCTCGGTCTCCGCCAGGTAGTGCGGCACCAGCAGCACGAACCCGACCGCCCTGTCACCCCGCTCGGCGAAGCGGAACTCGAGCAGATGCCCCGCGGTGGCGGGCACCTGCGTGCGCGGCCGCCACACGGAATGCGCGACGGTGAGCTCACGGCGATTGCCGCTGACCGTGGTGCCGATCGGACGGGTGTGCGGCACCGGCATGGCGATCGAGTGCACCCAGTTGAGGCCCGACACCTCGAACTCCGCCGCGAGCTCGAGAACGGTCGCGGCGAACGCGTTCCACGCGAAGTCCGGCTCGTAGCCGGAGAGCAGCAGGAACTTCTGGCCCAGCGCGTCCGTCGCGAGCGAGAGCTCGAGCCGCGCCGGCCGGAACTCGGTCAGGTGGTCCTGATCGAAGGAGATCACGGGGCGACGCGCCCGGTAATCGAGCAGCACGTCGTTGTCGAAAACGACTATCGGCTGCGGCGACGTCGTCTCCCGCAGGTGCTCGATCAGTCCCGCGACGGCACTGCCGGCGTCGGTGAATCCGGTGAGGAGCATCACAAGGGGCAGTCCGCTCGGCACTGCTGGCGCATTCGCGACTCGTTCGTGGATCTCTCCGGAGAAGGGCATATGT
Source organism: Microbacterium sp. SD291 (assembly GCF_017355365.1). Taxonomy (GTDB): domain Bacteria; phylum Actinomycetota; class Actinomycetes; order Actinomycetales; family Microbacteriaceae; genus Microbacterium. The sequence continues at coordinate 233,464 of NZ_JADIJR010000001.1, forward strand.
CCATGCTACGAGCCGTGTCGGACGGGCGGGCGGGGTCATGCTGAGAGCGAACACGCGGCCACAGCGCCTCGCCCGATGCCCCCTGGCCGATCCCTAGGATGGAGGCATGACGCTTCCCGCGCTCTCGCGCACCTCAGAACAGTTCCCCGGAAGCGCTGCAGATGCCGCAGTGCTCGTCGTGCCCGACATCAGCGACTCCGTCGAGTCGCTCGCCGCCTATCCCGGCCTTGCCGATTCGCTGAAGGGCATCGGCTTCACAGGGGCCGCCTCGGCGTTCGCACGCGTGCACGCCCCTGACATCTCCGCGCTCCCGTTCGCGGTCATCGGCGCCGGTCCGGCGCCGACCGGCCTGTCGGTTCGGAACGCGGTCGGCGCGGCTCTGCGCACCCTCACCGGCTTCGACACGGTCGCGGTGGCCCTCGCCCCCGGCCTCGAGGCCTTCGCGGACGCCGCTGCCGAGGGCGCAGCGCTCGGCGGATACCGCTTCGACAGCTACAAGGCGGACAAGGGCAAGCCGCGCGCGTCGGCCGTCGTCCTGCACGCCGACATCGACGAAGCCTCCGTCGCCCGCGCGACCGCGGTCGGCGAGGCCGTGGCTCTCATCAAGGATCTCGTCCTCGTTCCGGCCGAATGGCAGAGTCCGGCCCAGCTCGCGCAGAGCGCCGTCGACAGCGTCAGGGACCTCGACGTCTCGGTCGAGATCCTGGATGAGACCGCCCTCGCCGAGCAGGGGTTCGGCGGCATCCTCGGCGTGGCGCAGGGCTCCGACCGGCCGCCGCGCCTGGTGCGGCTCGAGTACTCCCCCGCCGACGCCGTTCGGCACATCGCCCTCGTCGGCAAGGGCATCACGTTCGACACCGGCGGCCTCTCCCTGAAGCCGGCGGCCTCGATGGTCGGCATGAAGTTCGACATGGCAGGGGCCGCGACCAGCCTCGCCGCGCTGCGTGCCATCGCAGCTCTCCGCCTGCCGGTGCGGGTCACCGCCTGGCTCGCGATCACCGACAACATGCCGTCCGGGCGGGCCATCCGTCCCGGGGACGTCGTGCGGATCCTGGACGGCACGACGGTCGAGGTGCTGAACACGGATGCCGAGGGCCGTCTGGTCCTCGCCGACGGCCTGGTCGCCGCCAGCCGCGAGAATCCCGACGTCATCATCGACGTCGCGACCCTCACCGGTGCGATCATCGCGGCGCTCGGCCACCGTCACACCGGCGTCTTCGGAGACGACGGCACCGTCGCCGAGTTCCTCGCCGCGGCCGACGCCGCCGACGAGCTCGCGTGGCACATGCCGCTGCCCGGGTACATGGAGGACTCGATGGATTCGCCGATCGCGGATCTGCAGAACGTCAACATGAGCGACCGGCTCGGCGGAGCCTCCTACGCGGGCCTCTTCCTCCGCCGGTTCGTCGGCCGTGTCTCCGACCAGGACGATGCGCCCCGGATCCCCTGGGTGCACCTCGACATCGCGGGTTCCAGCGAGCACGGCGGTTCGCCCTACGGGTTCACGGAGAAGGGCCCGACCGGGGCCATGGTCCGCTCGATCATCGCTTTCGCCGAGGCATCAGCCGCCGGCACCGCAGCAGCATCCCACAAGGAGGCATGACCCATGACCACGCACACCTTCGACATCGTCGTCCTCGGTGGCGGCAGCGGCGGCTACGCCGCGGCCCTGCGCGCCAGCGAGCTCGGCAAGAGCGTCGCGCTGATCGAGAAGGACAAGGTCGGCGGCACCTGCCTGCATCGCGGCTGCATCCCGACCAAGGCGCTGCTGCACGCCGCGGAGGTCGCTGAGCACGTGCGCGATGCCGCGCACGTCGGCATCACCGCCACGCTCGAGGGGATCGACCCCGCCGGCGTCCGCGCCTACCGCGAGGGCATCGTCGCGAAGAAGTACAAGGGGCTCGAGGGCCTGGTCAAGGCGCGCGGCATCACCACCGTCCCCGGGCTCGGCAGGCTGAACGCCGACCGCACCGTGAGCGTCGGCGACGACGTGTACTCCGGCACCGACGTGATCCTCGCGACGGGCTCGTACAGCCGCACGCTCCCCGGACTCGAGATCGGCGGGCGCATCCTCACCAGCGAGCAGGCGCTCGCCCTCGATGTGATCCCCGAGCGCGTGCTGATCCTCGGCGGCGGCGTGATCGGCGTCGAGTTCGCCAGCGTCTGGCGCTCGTTCGGCGCCGAGGTGACGATCATCGAAGCGCTGCCGCACCTCGTGCCCAACGAGGACATCGCGATGAGCAAGGGTCTCGAGCGCGCGTTCCGCCGCCGCGGCATCCAGTACTCCCTCGGCATCCGATTCCAGACCGCCGTGCAGGACGACGCCTCGGTCACCGTGACGCTCGAGGACGGCAAGGAGTTCAGCGCGGACTACCTGCTCGTCGCCGTCGGTCGCGGTCCCGTCACCGCAGACCTCGGTTTCGAGGAGGCCGGCGTCGTCCTGGATCGCGGCTTCGTGACCGTCGACGACGACCTCCGGACCGGAGTCCCCGGTGTCTGGGCAGTCGGCGACATCGTGCCTGGTCTGCAGCTCGCGCACCGCGGCTTCCAGCAGGGCATCGTCGTCGCGGAGCGCATCGCCGGGCTCACGCCGGCGAACATCCCCGACTCGCAGATCCCCAAGGTCACCTACTCGAGCCCGGAGGTCGCGTCCGTCGGAGTGTCGGAGGAGTCCGCGATCGCCGAGCACGGTGCGGATGCCGTGGTCGCGTACGAGTACAACCTCGCAGGCAACGGCAAGAGCGAGATCATCGGGACCGGCGGCCTCGTCAAGGTCGTCCGACTGAAGGACGGCCCCGTGATCGGCGTGCATCTGCTCGGCGACCGGGTCGGCGAGCTCATCACCGAAGGCCAGCTCGCCGTCGCGTGGGAGGCCCACCCGGAGGATATCGCGCCGCTGATCCACGCGCATCCGACACAGAGCGAGGCGCTCGGCGAGGCGTTCCTCGCACTCGCGGGCAAGCCGCTCCACGCTCTCTGATCACCAATCGGTGCGCAGTTCACTAAGCTAGACAAGCGTCATACAACTTCCTGAAGGAGACTCCGTCATGAGCACATCCGTGGTCCTCCCCGCTCTCGGTGAGAGCGTCACAGAGGGTACGGTCACCCGCTGGCTGAAGCAGGTCGGTGACACGGTGCAGGCGGATGAGGGCCTGCTCGAGATCTCGACCGACAAGGTCGACACCGAGATCCCCTCCCCCGTCACCGGCGTGATCGAGGAGATCCTCGTCGCCGAGGACGAGACCGTCGAGGTCGGCGCGCTTCTCGCGCGCATCGGCGACGGCACTGCGTCAGCCCCGGCTGCGGATGCTCCGGCAGCCGCGGCGGCCGAGGCCGCTCCGGCCGCAGAGGCGGCACCGGCAGCAGAGGCCGCCCCCGCAGCGCAGACGGCTCCGGCCGCCGAAGCAGCACCGGCAGAGGCAGCACCGGTCGCAGCGCCTGCGGGCGATGCGACCGACATCGTGCTTCCCGAGCTCGGCGAGAGCGTGACCGAGGGAACCGTGACCCGCTGGCTGAAGCAGGTCGGTGACACCGTGGCCGTCGACGAGGCTCTTCTCGAGATCTCGACCGACAAGGTCGACACCGAGATCCCCTCACCTGTGGCCGGCGTGCTGCAGGAGATCGTCGCCGCCGAGGATGAGACCGTCGCCGTAGGCGCCGTGCTCGCCCGTGTCGGCTCCGGCGCAGCACCTGCGGCTTCCCCCACCGCCGCCCCCGCACCCGCGGAGGCACAGGCGCCGGCAGCAGCACCGGCTCCCGCAGCAGCTCCGGTGCCCGCAGCAGCTCCCGCACCTGCAGCAGCTCCCGCACCCGCAGCAGCTCCCGCACCCGCAGCAGCTCCCGCTCCTGCCGAAGCGTCGAAGCTGTCCCTGCCCACCGAGAGCGACAACCTCTACGTGACCCCGCTGGTGCGCCGTCTGGCCACCCAGCAGGGAGTGGACCTCGCGTCCGTGACCGGCACAGGTGTCGGCGGACGCATCCGCAAGGAAGACGTCCTGAAGGCCGCAGAGACGGCCGCGGCTCCTGCTGCCGCCGCACCCGCGGCCGCAGCACCGGCGCCGCTCGAGGTCTCGCCTCTGCGCGGCACCACGCAGCCGATGTCCCGCCTGCGCAAGGTCCTCGCCGAGCGCGCGGTGGCCTCGATGCAGCAGACGGCTCAGCTCACCACTGTGGTCGAGGTCGATGTCACGGCGCTTGCCGATTACCGTGACAGCGTCAAGGGCTCGTTCCTCGAGAAGACGGGCGACAAGCTCTCCTTCCTGCCGTTCTTCGCCCTCGCAGCCGCGGAGGCGCTGCGCGCCTTCCCGATCGTGAATGCGACCGTCGACGGCACGGACATCGTGTACCCCGCCACCGAGAACCTCTCGATCGCGGTCGACACCGAGCGCGGCCTGCTCACGCCGGTCCTGCGCGATGCCGCTTCGAAGAACATCGCCGAGATCGCGCACGAGATCGCCGATCTCGCCGCACGCACTCGCGACAACAAGCTGAAGCCCGACGAGCTCAGCGGCGGCACGTTCACGCTGACCAACACCGGTTCGCGCGGCGCGCTGTTCGACACCCCGGTCGTGTTCCTGCCGCAGTCGGCGATCCTCGGCACCGGCACGGTCGTCAAGCGGCCGGGCCTGGTCAAGGTCGGCGGCGCGGACGCCATCGCGGTGCGCTCGTACGTGTACCTCGCGCTGTCGTACGACCACCGCATCATCGACGGCGCCGACGCCGCGCGCTTCCTCGGTGCGGTCAAGGCCCGCCTCGAGTCGGCGCAGTTCGCCGCCCAGCTCGGAGCCTGACCCGCAGCATCACCCTGGCTGGTCCGCGACGCCATAGACGTCGCGGACCAGCCATTGCTCGTTCTGGCGCACGATCACGATCATCTGCTCGTCGGGTTCGGCAGCGCCGGCATCATCCGTCCCGCGCGGCCCAGGCGACAGCCGCACCACCGCGACGTCGCCGTACTCGTCGACCAGCGCCAGAACGGGAGCGTCCTCGCCGGACGGATGCACGCCCGCCAGCTCGTCCACGATGCCCGCCGATCCGTTCGCGACCGCGCCGGCGCACACCGCGTCAGCCTCCTGCGCGCAGACGCCGATCAGGGCGAGCAGCGCGGTCGTCGCGTCGACCGGATCGTCGTCGCCGGTCGACGCCCTCGGCGCCTTCGGGACTGCGGTGGCCCCCTCCTGCCCGGCTCGAGGCTCTTCACTCGCGACGGGAGGCTTCTCCGTCTCCTCCGGGTCGCCGGTCGCGCCTCCCGGCCAGAGCATTCCTCCGGCGATCACGACGGCGGCAGCCGCGCCGGCGATCGCGAGCTTCCCGCCCCGCCTCGGCGCGGTGTCCGACGCCTTCCGTGGTGCGTCTTCCCGGGCACGCGCATCTCTGCGGACCTCGCTCTCGCCGGATCCGGATCCGGCGGCTTCGCGCACGCGAACGATCCGCTGCACGACTCCCGCCGACACCGCAGCCGACACCGCGGTGACGAGCGCGGCCACGCGCGCGCCGAGCCGGCGGACGCCGGGGAGCGACCGGCGAAGCGACCGGTCTGAGGCCTCGCCCAGGGCGACGGCACGCGCACCTCGCCGGCTCGTCACCGGCGCGGATGCCGCTCCCGCCCTGACCGCATCGATGTCGCGGACCCGCTCCGGAGGATGCACGTCCTGCCTGAGCGGCCGCGGAGCGGCGATCGCGAACAGCTCGTCCTCCCAGCGCTCGAGCTGGAGCCGCGGCATCCGCGGACGAGCCGCGCCCTGCACGAGTCCCTCGTGCACCGCGGCGAGCACGCGCGTGAGAGCGCGGTCCGACTGCTCCTTCTGCACGCGCGCGATGAGATGTGCGGCACCCGCACGTGCGTCCTCGCCCGCGCCCATCGCGAACACGGGGCGGCCGTCCTCGGTCAGCCACCAGCTGCCGGTCACCGCCTCCGTCTGCGCCTCGCCGAGCTCGTCCAGCCCGCGCAGCATGCTCGCGACGAGCGTGCTCACCTCGCCGGCGCCGAGGGGCGCCTGCGCGGTGATCCGCCGCCCGAGGAACGCAGTGATCCGCTCGGTGCACCACGGCAGCAGCACGTCCTGGCCGCCGGCGCGCCTGGCCACGTCGACGGGACCGGCGACGTGCGCGGATCCGGCGTGCGCCCATCCCGCCCAGCCGCCGAGCACGACGGCATCCACCAGCACGGCGACGGATTCGCCGACCGACACCAATGCGCCGGCGAAGGGGCCCTCGTCCACATCGATCGTCCTGACCACGCGATGCACCCCCGGCACCAGGGCGACACCGCCTGCACTCGCGTCCTTGACCGTCATGGACCCATGACACCGCATCCGCCGGCGGCGTGGGCGCCGAAGGGCACGATGTGGAGGCTTCTGTCGCAATCAGGCCCTGGTGCAGGAGAAGTCGCAGCGAATCAGCCGGCCGCGAACGACGGCATCGCGGCCACCGCGGAATCGGTAGTCTTGTATCCATGTCAAACCGTGCGTCCGAACCCGAGAAGCGTCCTGGGTTCTTCTCCCAGATCAAGTCCCTCTTCAGGTTCACCCGCGAGGCCTATTCGTGGCTCCCCTGGGCGCAGATCGCCATCCTGATCCTCGGTGTGCTCCTCGGCCTGATCGCCGGCTACCTCATCCCGCCGTTCCAGATCTGGACGCTCATCCTCTGGGGCATCTCGGGGCTCATGCTCGGAGTCCTCGGCGCGATGTTCCTGATGACGCGCCTGTCGACCTCAGCCATGTACCAGAAGATCGACGGGATGCCGGGTGCCACCGGGCACGTCCTCAGCAACAGCCTCGGACGCAGCTGGCAGGCGTCGGAGACGCCGGTCGGGATCAACCCGAAGACGCAGGATGCGGTGTACCGCACGGTCGGCCGCGGCGGCGTGGTCGTCGTCGGAGAGGGCTCCCGCGGGCGCCTCACCCGCCTGGTCAACGACGAGCGCAGCAAGGCGGCGCGAGTCGCCAACGGCGTGCCGGTGACGGTGCTGTACGTCGGACACGAAGAGGGCGATGTCACGATCGCCGACCTCGCCAAGACCATCAAAAAGCTTCCGAAGGCGATCGACAAGACGACGATGGCTGCTGTCATCCGCCGCCTCGACTCGGTCTCGCAGTCGCTGTCCTCGCTGCCGATACCGAAGGGGATCGACCCGACCAAGGTCCGCTCGCAGCGCCCGCGCTGAGCAGCGCCACGACGCGGTAGAAGCGGCCGCCCTCATCAAGGGCGGCCGCTTCTTGCGTCATCCGGTCACTCCGAGAGCGGCTGCCGCGGAAGACGGCGGACCTTCGCCCGCCGCCGGCGGCGCTCGGGGATCATGGATCGCATCTCGTCGAGCTTGCCGAAGCAGAACAGCCGGTCCTCCGGCTCCAGCACGACATGCTTGCGCGGGTTCGGGATGACGCTCACGCCGCGGTGCAGCGTGAGCACGGTGATGTCGCGCTCCCAGAGCCCGGCCTCGCCGAGCGTCTTGCCGACCAGGTCGGCGGCGCCGTGCACCATGAGCTCGGCGACCCCGTAGCCGGTCGACACCGTGAGCCGCTGACGGACGTCGATCTCGGGGAAGGCGACCTGACCGGCGATGTAGTCGATGATCGCGCCCGCGACGTCGAGCTTCGTCGCCGTCTCGATGCCCTGCAGCCCCGGCGAGGAGTTCACCTCCATGACGAGCGGTCCGTCTTCGCCCTCGAGCATGTCGACTCCGGCGACCCGGAGCCCCATGATCTGCGCCGAACGGACGGCCGCCCGCTCATACACCGGATCGAGCTCGATCGCGGCCACAGAACCGCCGCGGTGCACGTTCGAGCGGAACTCGTCTCCGGCCGCCGACCGGCGCATGGCCGCGACGACGCGGTCGCCGACGACCAGGGCACGGATGTCGCGGCCCCGGCTCTCCGAGATGAACTTCTGGATGAGCACGTTCTGCTTGGTCGAGTGCAGGGTCTCGATGATCGCCTCGGCGACCTTCACCTGCGGCGCGAGGATCACGCCGATGCCCTGGGTGCCCTCCAGCAGCTTGATCACGACAGGGGCGCCGCCGACGCGCTCGATCGCGGGGCGCACGTCCGCTCGATTGCGGACGAACGCGGTGGGCGGCATCGCGATGTTGTGACGCGAGAGGATCTGGTTCGCCCTGAGCTTGTCACGCGCGCTGGAGATGCCGTTCGCGGTGTTCGGCGTGTACACGTCCATCTGCTCGAACTGCCGGACGACGGCCGTGCCGAAGTACGTGATCGAGTTGCCGATGCGCGGCAGGATCGCGTCGTAGTCGCTGAGCTGGCGCCCCCGGTAGTGCAGGTCCGGTTCATCCGCGGTGAGGTCGATCGCGAAGCGCAGCGTGTTCAGCACCTTGACGGTGTGGCCCCGCTGCAGCGCGGCCGCTCGCAGTCGTTGGGTGGAGTACGCCTGCGGCGCACGGGAGAGCACTGCGATCTTCACGGAGAATACCTGCCAGGATGGTCGGGTGAGTAAGACATCCCATTCAAACACTCTTACAGGGTGGCGAGAATGGGTGACGCTGCCCGATCTCGGTGTGGACTGGATCAAGGCCAAGATCGACACCGGCGCGCGCACCTCCTCGCTGCACGCATTCGACGTGGTCGAGTTCGACCGCGAGGGCGAGGAATGGGTGCGATTCCGCGTCAAGCCCTGGCAGCACAGCCAGGAGGATGCCGTCGTCGTCGAGACGCCCGTCCACGACCGGCGCGAGGTGCGCAGCTCCTCCGGCCACACGCAGACGCGGCTGGTCGTGAAGCTGCTCATCCGCCTCGTCGATCGCGAGGTGCTCGCGGAGGTCACGCTGAGCAACCGCGACGAGATGGGGTTCCGGATGCTCATCGGCCGCGAGGCCCTGCGCCGGGGCTACATCGTCGACCCGGCGCGCTCGTTCCTCGGCGGGCGCGCTCCGCGGGAGACGCGGCGCCGCAACCGCGGCAAGGACCCTCTGACGAGCTGAGGCCCTTCGAAAGGCTCAGGGACCAGAACCGCTAGGCGCGGATCAGCGCGAGCCCTGCCGCCCTGTCGTGCATGCCCCGCTGATCGGCGTCCCAGATCACGGCGGGGATCACCACCACGAGCAGCAGCGTGCGCACGATCGGGCGCCACAGGCCCACCCATCCGCCACCGAGACGGATCAGCCGCATGCCCAGGATGCGATGGCCGGGGCTGCCGCCGGCGGTGGGAATGAACACGATCTGGAGCACCGCGAACACGACGAGCGGCGCGAACTGCGAGAGGCCGGCCTCGCTCGGCAGCGCGAACTGGTCGAAGCCGAGGAACCCGGTCGCGATGATCGTGGCGGCCGTGTAGTCGATGAGCAGCGCGCCGATCCGGCGCCCGGGGCGGGCGATGCTGCCTGACCCCGTCTGCGGCATTCCGAGTCGTTCACCGGGGTACGTGTTCACAGCATCCGTCACCGCTCCAGCCTACCGGCGCGTAACATGCCTGAAACAAAGCGGACACCCCGGGGAAATCCTCCGCACGTACTGTGCACAATGGCCGTGAAGCCTTTCGATCCGCATTACAGGAGTCGTCCATGTTCAAAGATTCGTCCGAGGTGCTCACCTACATCAAGGAGAACGACGTCAAGTTCCTTGACATCCGATTCACCGATCTCCCTGGTGTGCAGCAGCACTTCAACATCCCCGCAGCGACGGTCGACGAGGATTTCTTCGTCAACGGCCAGCTGTTCGACGGCTCCTCGATCCGTGGCTTCGCCAGCATCCACGAGTCCGACATGCAGCTGATCCCGGACGTCTCGACGGCATACGTCGACCCGTTCCGCGAGGCGAGCACGATCGTGATGCTCTTCGACATCTACAACCCGCGCACCGGCGAGATCTACTCGAAGGACCCGCGTCAGGTCGCCAAGAAGGCCGAGAAGTACCTCGCCTCCACCGGCATCGCCGACACCGCCTACTTCGCCCCCGAGGCCGAGTTCTACATCTTCGACGACGTCCGCTACTCGGTCACGTCCGGCGAGAGCTTCTACAAGGTCGACTCCGAGGAGGCCGCGTGGAACACCGGTCGCGAGGAGGAGGGCGGAAACCTCGCCAACAAGACCCCGTACAAGGGCGGCTACTTCCCCGTGTCGCCGGTCGACAAGACCGCCGACCTGCGCGACGACATCACGCTGAAGCTCATCGATGCCGGCTTCATCCTCGAGCGCTCGCACCACGAGGTGGGCACCGCCGGTCAGCAGGAGATCAACTACCGCTTCGACACCATGGTGCACGCGGCGGACGACATCCTGAAGTTCAAGTACATCGTCAAGAACACGGCCGAGGAATGGGGCAAGACCGTCACGTTCATGCCGAAGCCGCTCTACGGCGACAACGGCTCGGGCATGCACACGCACCAGTCGCTCTGGAGCGAGGGCAAGCCGCTGTTCTACGACGAGACCGGCTATGGCCAGCTGAGCGACGTCGCGCGCTGGTACATCGGCGGCCTGCTCAAGCACGCGCACGCAGTGCTCGCGTTCACCAACCCCTCGCTGAACAGCTACCACCGCCTGGTGAAGCACTTCGAGGCGCCGGTCAACCTCGCCTACTCCGCCGGCAACCGCTCCGCGGCCATCCGCATCCCGCTCACGGGCTCCAACCCCAAGGCCAAGCGCATCGAGTTCCGTGTGCCTGACGCCTCTGGCAACCCGTACCTCGCATTCGCCGCTCAGCTGATGGCGGGCCTCGACGGCATCAAGAACCGCATCGAGCCGCTCGAGCCGATCGACAAGGACCTGTACGAGCTTCCCCCCGAGGAGGCGAAGAACATCCCGCAGGTGCCGAACTCGCTGCTCGACTCGCTGACGGCGCTCGAGGAGGACCACGACTTCCTCCTCGAGGGCGGCGTGTTCACCAAGGAGCTCATCGAGACCTGGATCTCCTACAAGTACGAGAACGAGATCCTGCCGATGGCGCAGCGTCCGCACCCGTTCGAGTACGAGCTGTACTTCGGGGTCTGACCCAATCGTGAGAGAGCCCGTCTCAGCACCACGCTGAGACGGGCTCTTCCACGTCCGGAGGACTCGGCGGAGGGTCTACCCGTCCTTCTCCTCATCGTCCTTGCCGGAGTTCCCCGGATCGTCCTCGCCGTCGTCCCCGCCCTTCGGATCCTTGCCTCTGTTCTGATCGTCGTCCTCCCCTTCGTCTGAGGGCGGCGCAGGCGTCTCCGACGGAGTCGACACCGGCGTCTTCACGAACGGGACGCCGCTGAAATGCCGCTCGGGAGGATCGCCGGCCGCTCCGAGCGCCCACACTCCCGCGATGACGGCGACAATCAGAAGGATCGCGCCCACGAGCGCCACCGCGCCGATACGGAACCAGCGAGCCGACCGACGGCCCGCAGCCTGGCGCTCCGACGGCAGGACCTTCGTCTCGCCGGTCTCGTCTGGGAACGTCGCGGTCTCAGCTTCGGCGGCCGCGCCGACTGCGCCGGCGGCCGCCCCGACCGCAGCCGCTCCTCCCGCGACGAAAGGCCACGCATTCCGTCCGCCGCCCGCGAGCGCGGATGCCGCGGACAGCACGCCCTCGGCCGTCGGCCTCTCGACTGGATCCGTCCGCGTCATCCGCGTGAGCAGCAGCGTCCACCGCGGTCCGAGCGACGGCGGGATCTCGGGCGGCGATGAGAGCCGGGCGAGCGCGGACTGGACGCCGCCTGTCCTGGGGAATGCCGGCGCACCGGTGAGGGCCTCGAGCAGGACGAGCCCGAGCGAGTAGATGTCGGACGCGGGGCCCGGATCACCCCGGGTGATCTGCTCCGGCGCCATGTAGGCGGCCGTCCCGACGACCATCCCCGGCGAGGTGACGCGCGGGTCGTCGAGCACGTGCGCGATCCCGAAGTCGGCGAGCTTCGCGGTCCACGGCTCTCCTCTGCGAACCGGCGCTCCGAGGAGCACGTTCGACGGCTTGATGTCCCGATGCACCACGCCGCGCGCATGCAGGGCGCCGAGTGCCGCTGCGAGGTCGCATGCGAGGGTCGACACCTCGCGCGCGCCCAGCGGACCGGCGTCGAGCGCGCTTGCGAGTGTCCGGCCCTCGACGTACTCCATGACGAGGTACTGCGGGCGTCCGGGGTCCAGTTGCGCATCGAACAGCGTCACGACGGACGGATGATGCAGCGACGCGAGCACGGCCGTCTCGCTGTGCACCCGTTCCGCGCCGAAGACGGACTCGTGGTCGGCGCGCAGCAGCTTGATCGCGACGATGCGACTCAGGCGCACGTCCTCGGCGCGGTAGACGTCGGCACTGCCGCCCTTACCAACCCGTTCGATCAGCCGGTACCGGGAGTCCAGCAGCGCCTCGGTCGGCTGATCATCGAATACCGGCATCCGATCGCTCCCGTTCCTCGCAGTCTGGCCCCCTGCTCAGACCAGACTATCCGGCCGCTGACGCGCCCGATCGGGAGCGCATCAAGGCCGCAGGAGCCCGCCCAGCTTGACTCAGGTGGAGCGCTGCTGATCAACTGACAGTTCAGCACCGCGAACTCAGGGGGAACATATGCGTCGTCGCCGACCCATCGCAAGGATCGAGACCGCGCAGGAGCCCGCGCCGCAGCCCACGACGGCCGCCGCGGCGATCGCCCGTATCAACCCGTTCATGATGGGCCTGCTCGGCGGCATCGGGGTGCTGGTGGCCCTGCTGATCGGCGGCATCGTCGAGCAGCTCGGCACGGTCCTCGTGTACGTCGGCGTCGCGCTCTTCCTCGCCCTGGGCCTGGACCCGATCGTCTCCGCGATCGAGCGCAGGCTCAACCGTCCCGCGGCTGTCGCGATCGTCGCGATCGTCGTGGTGCTGGCGTTCGCGGGGATCATCGTGGCGATCGTGCCGATCCTCGTGAAGCAGATCGGCAACCTGATCGAGGACGGACCGGGGATGGTCGCCGACATCATGGCCAGCCCGTGGTTCCAGGATCTCAGCAACCAGTTCGGGACGACGTTCGAGGACGCGGCACAGGGCGTCCTCAGCTTCCTCGGCGACCCGAACAACTTCTTCAACATCAGCGGCGGCCTGTGGCAGGTGGGTGCGGGCATCGCCGGCGGCTTCACCGGCGTGACGATCGTGCTGATCCTCACCCTGTACTTCATGGCGTCGCTGCGGAGCATGAAGGGCGTCGCCACGCGCTTCGTCCCCGCATACCAGCGCGACACCTTCCGCGAGGTCGTGGAGGACGTCTCCGGGGCCGTCGGCCGCTACGTGATCGGGCAGGCGAGCCTGGCGCTCATCAACGGCGTCCTCAGCCTGATCGTACTGAGCATCATCGGCGCGCCGGTTCCGGCGCTGCTGGCCCTCATCGCGTTCATCGGCTCCATGATCCCCCTGGTCGGCACGCTGACGGCATCCGTCATCAACTCCCTGATCTGCCTCTTCATCTCGCCAGTGACCGCCGTGATCGCGTTCAGCTACTACCTCGTGTACATGCAGATCGAGGCCTACGTGCTGAGCCCGCGCATCATGAGCAGGGCCGTCGCCGTGCCGGGAGCCCTGGTCGTGATCGCGGCCGTCGCAGGTGGCGCGCTGGGCGGGATCCTCGGCGCCCTCGTCGCGATCCCGATCGCGGCGAGCATCATCATCATCGTGCAGAAGGTGCTCTTCCCCGCACAGGACCGGAAGGTCGTGCCTCCCGGGGTCGTCATCTCACGGTGAGCGCACCAGCCTGCACGCTCACCGTGAACGCGGAGACCTCGCCGAGCTCCTCGCCGTCGACCTCGAACGGCTGAGGCGAGGCGAGTTCGACCGCGATCGTCTTCGCGGCCACATGCCGCGTGGACTCGGTGCTCACCGCTTCGGCCTGTCCTCCGAATACGCGGCGGATGCCGTTGTCCCACACGACCGAACGCACGGTGTCCAGCCACTGCAGGGCGCCGTCCGAGCTCACGAGGAGCAGATCCAGCAGGCCGTCGTCGAGCACGGCGTCAGGGAGCAGGCGGATGCCGCCCTGCACCATGCCGCAGTTGCCGATGAGCATCGTGTGGCCCCGGACCTCCTGCGCCTCGTCGTCGTCGAGCGTCAGCGTGATGTCGGTCATCTCGGCGCCGGCGAGGGCACGGCCCATCGCCTCCACATACGCGAGCCAGCCGGCGCGGTCCTTGAGGTCGTCGTCCGTCTCGACGAGCATCTGCGCGTCGATCCCGAACCCGACCATCACGGTGAACGCGCGCTTCTCCCCGCCGAACTCCACCCAGCCGATGTCGATGCGCCGCGGGTCGCCGTCGCGCACGCGTGCGAGCGCCGCCGGGATGTCGTCGAGCGGGATCTCGAGATTGCGCGCGAGCAGGTTGCCCGTCCCCTGCGGCACGATCCCGAGCTGGGCGTCCGTGCCTGCGAGCGCCTCTGCCACGGCGCGCACCGTGCCGTCGCCGCCGACCGCGATCACGACGTCGCATCCTGCGGCGACCGCCTCGGCGGCCATGCCGAGGCCCGGATCGTCTGCGCTGGTCTCCCACCAGCTGACTTCGCCGTCGAAGACGTCTGCGACGGCGGAGCGCAGCAGCGCCTCGTCGACTTTCGAGGGGTTCCAGATCACACCGAGCTTCGAGATCGCCATCACGTCAGCCTGGGTCATGAACGGCGATATCGCAAACGGCGCTATCCGTAGAAAAGCTGCTCGAACGCCTTGCGCGCACGCCGGGTGACGCCGAGATAGTCCTCCTCGAGGGCGCTCGCAGACCGGTCCGGATATCCGAGCAGGCCGCCGATGGCGTCGAGCTGGCGCGGATCGACGGGGAGGACGTCGCTGGTCTGCCCGGTGAAGAGCGTGATCGCGGAGCGGAGGCGACTGGAGAGACGCCACGCCTCCCTGAGCAGCTCGGCCGCCGGGGCAGGCACCAGGTCCGCGGCGACGGCGGCGTCGAGCGCCGCGATCGTCGAGGTGGTGCGGAGTTCGGGAACGGCGTGCGCGTGCTGCAGCTGCAGCAGCTGCACGAGCCACTCGACGTCGCTGAGCGTGCCGGGACCGAGCTTGAGATGACGCCGCGGATCGGCGCCCTGCGGCAGCCGCTCCCCCTCGACCCGCGCCTTGATGCGTTTGATCTCCCTTGAGCCCTGCAGGTCGATCGTCGCCGGGTAGCGGATGCTGTCGGCGAGCTCGGTGAACCTCGCGATCAGCTTGACGCTGCCGGCGACTCCGCGCGCACGCAGCAGCGCCTGCGCCTCCCACGACAGCGACCAGCGCCGGTAATACTCCGCGTACGCCTCGATCGACCGGACCACCGGTCCGTTGCGCCCCTCCGGCCTCAGGTCCGCATCGAGATCCAGCGGCACCCGGTGATCGGTGAGATGCTCGCGGAGCCCCGCGACGATGCGGGTCGCGTGAGTCTGGGCGCGCTGCGGATCGACGCCGTTCGCGTCGTAGACGTACAGGATGTCGGCATCCGAGCCGAAGCCGAGCTCCGCGCCGCCGAAGCGGCCCATGCCGATCACGGCGAAGTCGAACGCGTCATCCTCGGCGGGGACGACCTCCCGGCGCACCGCGCGGAGCGCCGCCTGGATGGTGGCATCCGTGATCTCGGTCAGCGAGCGCGCGATCTCCTCGATCGAGAGCACGTCGAGCACAGCGCCCATGGCGGTGCGCAGCAGCTCGCGCCGCCGCAGGGAGCGCACGGCCCGCAGCGCGTCGGCGACGTCCTCATGCCTCGTCTGGATCGCCCGGGCCTCCTCGTCGAGCGCCGAGCCGCTGCGGGGCCGCAGCAGCTCGGTGCTGTCGAGCCAGGCGACGGACTCCGGGATCCACTCCATGAGCTCGCCGACGTAGCGTGAGGAGGAGAGCAGCCGGGTGAGGCTCTCGGCAGCGCCGGAGGAGTCGCGGAGCATCCGCAGGAACCACGGAGTGTCGCCGAGCCGCTCGCTGATGCGCCGGAAGGCGACGAGGGCGTAGTCGGGATCGCTGCCGTCGGCGAACCAGCGGACCATCACCGGCATCAGGTGCCGCTGGATCGTGGCCTTGCGGCTGAGGCCGGTCGTGAGCGCTCCGATGTGGCGCAGAGCCCCGGCCGGGTCCCGGAAGCCGATGGCCATGAGACGGTCGTGCGCCTGCGCGGCCGAGAGCGTGCGCTCGTCCTCCGGCAGAGCGGCGACAGCACTGAGCAGCGGACGGTAGAACAGCCGTGTGTGGATCTCGCGCACCTCACGGCGCACGTGCTCCCAGCGCTGCCAGACGCCTTCGCCCGATTCGGCGAGGCCGGTGCCGCGTGCGAGCACCCGCAGCCCTGCCGGGGTGCGGGGCATCAGGTGCGTGCGGCTGAGCTCTCGCAGCTGCAGCCGGTGCTCCATGAGCCGGAGGACGCGGTAGTCGTCGGCGAAGGTCGCCGCCTCGGCCCGCCCGATGTAGCCGCCGTCGACCAGGGCGTCGAGGCTCTCCAACGTGCCCTTGGTGCGCAGCGTCGGGTCGGTGAGACCGTGCACGAGCTGCAGCAGCTGCACCGTGAACTCGATGTCGCGCAGGCCGCCGGAACCGAGCTTGATCTGGTACGGCACGTCCTCGGCGTCGATGTGCTCCATCACGCGCTCGCGCATCCGCTGCACGCTGTCGACGAAGTTCTCCCTGGCGGCGCTCGACCAGATCTTCGGCTGCACCGCGGCGATGTAGGCCGCACCCAGCTCCGCGTCACCGGCGATCGGCCTGGCCTTGAGCAGCGCCTGGAACTCCCAGCTCTTCGCCCAGCGGTCGTAATAGGCCAGGTGCGAGGCGAGCGACCGCACCAGCGCGCCCTGCTTGCCCTCGGGGCGGAGCGCCGCGTCGACCTCCCACAGCGGCGGCTCGACCTCGATCCCGCCCAGCCCGCGCATGGTCTCGCGCGCCAGCCGCGTGGCGATGTCGATCGCCCTGGCCTCAGGCACCCGCTCCTCGTCGGTCGTGCCGCCGACGAAGATCACGTCGACGTCGCTGACGTAGTTCAGTTCGCGGGCACCGGCCTTGCCCATGCCGATGATCGCGAGCCGCGTGGCCGCGACCTCGTCCTCCGGAATGGTGCCGCGCAGCCGGGTTCGCGCGATCGCCAGGGAGGCCTCGAGCGCGGCGCCGGCGATGTCGGCGAGTGCCGCCGCCACCTCGCCGACGATCTCGACGGGATGCGGATGCGCGAGGTCGTGGACGGCGATCGCCGCGAGGTTCCGGCGGTACGCCACGCGCAGCAGGTTCAGCGCGGCATCGTCGCCGGACGCCGCGAAGCCGTCGCGCTCGCCGACCGCGGCGAGGAGCCGCGTGCGGAGCGCGTCCGCTGACGGGAGCCCCGCTGCCGGCTCCGCGAGCACGGTGAGCTGGGCGGGATGACGGAGGAAGAAGTCGGCGAGTCCCTGTGACGCGCCGAAGACCCGCCAGGCACGGTCGCGGGTCGCCGCATCGTCGAGCAGCCCCCGGAGCGGCTCCACCTCGCGACGCGCCACGCGCAGCATGCCGGCGACCGCGGCATCCGGATCGGCCGCGTCCGCGCCGTCGAGCAGCGTCGCCCGCTCGATCCCGAGCAGGGTCGCGAGTTCGGCGAGGCCCGCCGCCGCCTCGGTGAGCTCTGCGAAGCCGAGCCTGGCCAGCGCGGAGAGCGAGACCGAATCGTCCGAGCGTGCCATGGGCGACTCAGAGGAGTTCGAGGTTGTTCTTCAGCTCCAGCGGAGTGACCTGGCCGCGGTACGACTCCCACTCCTTGCGCTTGTTGAGCAGCACGTAGTTGAAGACCGACTCCCCCAGCGTCTCGGCGACGAGCTCGGAGTTCTCCATGAACTCCAGGGCGTGGTCGAGGCTCGCCGGCATCGCGGAGTAGCCGAGAGCGCGGCGCTCAGCGTCGCTCAGCGACCACACGTTGTCCTCGGCCTCCGGCGGGAGCTCGTACTCCTCCTCGATGCCCTTGAGGCCGGCAGAGAGCATCAGCGCGTAGGCGAGGTACGGGTTGGCGGCCGAATCGAGGGCACGGTACTCGACGCGCGTCGAGCCGCCCTTGTTCGGCTTGTACATCGGCACCCGCACGAGCGCAGAGCGGTTGTTGTGCCCCCAGGTGATGAAGCTGGGCGCCTCATCCCCGCCCCACAGCCGCTTGTAGGAGTTCACGAACTGGTTGGTCACCGCGGCGATCTCGTTCGCGTGCTTGAGCAGACCCGCGATGAAGTGCCGGCCGGTCTTGGAGAGCTGGTACTTCGCGCCCTCCTCGTAGAAGGCGTTGCGCTCCCCCTCGAACAGCGACATGTGCGTGTGCATGCCGCTTCCGGGCTGTCCGCTGAGCGGCTTCGGCATGAACGTCGCGTAGACGCCCTGCTCGATCGCCACCTCTTTGATGACGGTGCGGAAGGTCATCACGTTGTCGGCCATGGTGAGCGCGTCGGCGTATCGCAGATCGATCTCGTTCTGCCCCGGTCCGCCCTCGTGGTGGCTGAACTCCACGGAGATGCCGAGGTCCTCGAGCATCCGCACCGAGCGGCGGCGGAAGTCGTGCGCCGTCCCGCCGGGGACGTTGTCGAAGTAGCCGGCGGAGTCGACGGGGATCGGGCCGTCCGGCCCGAACGACGACGACTTCAGCAGGTAGAACTCGATCTCGGGGTGGGTGTAGAACGTGAAGCCGGCGTCCGCCGCCCTCGCGAGCGTGCGCTTGAGCACGTGCCGCGGATCGGAGACGGCCGGACGCCCGTCGGGCGTCGTGATGTCGCAGAACATGCGCGCGGTGGGGTCGATCTCGCCGCGCCACGGCAGGGTCTGGAAGGTGGTGGGGTCCGGCTGCGCGAGCAGGTCGGACTCGTAGCTGCGGGTGAGGCCCTCGATGGCGGAGCCGTCGAAGCCGATGCCCTCGGCGAAGGCTCCCTCGACCTCGGCCGGCGCGATCGCGACGGACTTGAGCGTGCCGATCACGTCGGTGAACCAGAGCCGCACGAACTTGACGCCGCGCTCCTCGATCGTGCGGAGCACGAAATCCCTCTGCTTGTCCATGGTCACTCGGCGCCCTTGCTCGTGCCGGAGTCCCAGCTCTCGTCGGCTGCTTCCTCCTCGGCCCACGCACGTGCGCGCTCCTTGAGGGTCTCCGGTGCACGCGCGGCGTCGGCCTCGGTGTCGAACGGTCCCACACGGTCGACGGACGGGGAGATCATGCCGAATTCGACCTGACCGGTCTCGAGGTTGTACCAGTACTTGTCATCGCCGTTGGACATCGTCGATCCCCTTCTTCACGTGGTGTCATCGATCCTACTGGCGGTGACGGCTGTCGCTAAGCTATCGCCCATGGCAAAAGCGATCGGCGTCGACATCGGCGGTACGGGTATCAAGGCAGGCATCGTCGACCTCGAGCACGGCACCATGGCCTCTGACAGGGTGCGCGTCCCCACACCTGAGGGCGCATCGCCGCAGGACGTCCTCGTGGCGGTTCAGACCGTCCTGAAGGCTCTGGACGTGCACGATTCGACCCTGCCGCTCGGCGTCGCCTTCCCGGCCATCGTCAAGCGCGGGAAGACCCTGTCCGCGGCGAACGTCTCGAAGGAGTGGGTCGACTTCGATGCGGAGCGGTTCTTCCGTGACGGGCTCGAGCGCAACATCGTCTTCGTGAACGACGCCGACGCCGCCGGTGTGGCCGAAGCCCGCCACGGCGCGGCCAGGGACGTCCGCGGCCTCACCCTCATGACGACCCTCGGCACCGGCATCGGCTCGGCCTTCCTCTACGAAGGCGTGCTGGTTCCGAACACCGAGCTCGGGCACCTGCACTTCGGCGAGCACGAGTCCGTCGAGAAATGGGCGGCGACGTCGGCGCGCGAACGCGAGGGCCTCAGCTGGACTGAGTGGGCCGAGCGGCTGCAGGCCTTCTACTCGCACATCGAGTTCCTGTTCAGCCCCGACCTGTTCGTGGTCGGCGGCGGCGTCTCGAAGAACGCCGGCGACTTCCTCCCGCTGCTGGAGCTGAAGACCCCGATCGTCCCCGCGATCCACCGCAACAACTCGGGCATCATCGGCGCGGCCTCCCTCGCCGGCGACTGATCCCCGCTCCCGTCACCGCACGCACGAAGGCCCCCGCTGATCCAGCGGGGGCCTTCGTCACGTCGAGGCGAATGGGCCGACCTGTACGCCGGGTTCTGTTCCGGGGTTCTTCGCCCCTTCGACGGCCATCTCTCTCGGCGACACGTTGCCGTGGCGCTCCAGCGGTCTACCCGAGGACTCGGCGAGCCGCGTCATCATCCTCTGTCTGACCTTGCTCCGGACGAGGTTTACCTGGCGGGCCATGTCACCATGGCCCCCGGTGGTCTCTTACACCACCCTTTCACCCTTACCCCTTGCGGGGCGGTCTGCTCTCTGTGGCACTTTCTCGCGGATTGCTCCGGGTGGGCGTTACCCACCGTCCTGCCCTGAGGAGCCCGGACGTTCCTCGGTGCGGTTGCCCGCCACGCGACCGTCCAGTCGACCCATTCGCCCTTCCATTCTACTCGCGACTACTTCTCGGCAGACTCCGCGATCCGCAGATCCAGGGGCACGTCGATGGGGAAACCGCCGAACAGGCGCCGAGTCGCGACCGCGGCGGCCTCGCGCACGGCGTCGGCCGCGGCATCCGCCTGCTCCTGCGGGACGTGCAGGATCACCTCGTCGTGCAGGAAGAACGCCAGGTGCGCCCTCGTGCGGAACAGCGCGGATGCCGGTGCCGGCACCGCCGCATCCGGGAGCTGCTGCAGGCGGTGCCTGATCTCGGCGAGCCAGATCAGCGACCATTCAGCCGCCGTCCCCTGGACGACGAAGTTGCGGGTGAATCGGCCCCAGTCCCGCGCGCGGCGCCGGGCGACGGCGACCTCGGCAGGGTCGGCATCCGCGTCGGTCGCGTGCGACTGCATGCGCGACCACTCCTCCGAGGGCCGCGGCGAGGAGCGCCCCAGCCACGTCGAGACGACGCCGCCGTCCTCCCCGATGCGTGCGGCCTTGTCGACGTGCGCCATCGCGCGGGGGTAGACCTTGCGCAGGCGCGGCACGAGCCTCCCGCTGTCGCCGGTGGTCGCACCGTACATCGCGCCGAGCACCGCGTACTTGGCCTCCTCGCGGGTGGCGACTGCTCCGGAGTCGACGACGCCGGCGTAAAGGTCGCTCCCCTGTGCGGCGCGCGCCATCGCCCTGTCGCCCGCCATCGCGGCGAGCATCCGGGGCTCCAGCTGTGCCACGTCAGCGACCACGAGGGTCCAGCCGTCGTCCGCGCGGACGGCCATCCGCAGGTTCCGCGGCAGCTGCAGCGCTCCCCCGCCCGCCGACGCCCACCGGCCCGTGACGACCCCGCCGGGGATGTAGATCGGGCGGAACCGCCCGTCGTGCACCCACTCCGCGAGCCACGCCCAGCCGTTGGCGCTCAGCAGCCGCGAGAGCTTCTTGTAGGCCAGGAGCGGCTCGACGACGGCATGACTGTGCTGCGCGAGCTCCCACCTGCCGGTGGATTCGACCTGCACGCCGACCCGGTGCAGGGCTCGCAGCAGTTTCGGCTGGCTCTCGAGGTTCAGAGTCGGGTCGCCGAGGATCGACCGCACCCGCTCCCCCTGCGACACCATGCGACCGGGCAGACCCCCTGCAACGGGGCGGGTACCGAGGATCTCAGTGAGGATCTCATCGTGCACGACCTCGTTCCACGGGAGTCCCGCGGCGCGCATCTCCTCCGCGATGAGTCCGCCCGCGGACTCGGCGGCGCACAGCAGCGAGAGCCGCCCGTCCTTGCCGTCGCCGATCACACGCCGCTGAGCGCGGAACTGCTCGAGCGCGTCGGCCACCGGATCATCGGGAGCGTCCTGCTCGACGACGTCGAAGAGCGCCGGGGCCTCGGCTGCGGGTTCCCGCCGCACCCACGCGGCCGAGGGCGGCAGGGGGCGCGCGACCGTGTCGGTGTCGCGGAGGATCGCGTGGCACAGCAGCAGGTCGTGGGTCCGTCCGAGGCGGATGCCGGCGTCGAGCAGCGCGGGATACAGCTCTCTGGCGCTGCGGATGACCCAGCGCGGCGCGTCTTCGCGCTCCTGCACGGCCACCCACCCGTGCATCTCGGACGCCGTCAGGTCCTTTCGCCGGACCTCGGCCCCGGTCTCGTCGAGTTCGACGGCAGCGAACACGCCCGGCTCGGTCGCGACGAGCAGCACCCGGCGCTCAGCGGCCTGCCGCGAGCTCACCTCCGTCGCGGGGGCGGCGTACCCGTCACAGCCCCGATTCCTCGGTGCGCACGAGGATGCACCCGCACTCGGGGCAGGAGACGACGGCATCCTCGGCAGCGCGGCGGATGTCGTTCAGGTCGGTGCTGGGAAGCACGATCCGGCAGCCCTCGCAGGTGCCGCGGATGAGGAGTGCGGCACCTGCGCTGTTGGTCGCGCGCCGGTCGTAGTCGGCGAGCAGTCCTGCCGGCAGGTTCGCGGTGATGGCCGCACGGTCTCGCGCGAGCTGCGCGCCGAGATCGGTCGCCGCGGCGACATCGGCCTTGCCCTGCGCGGTGAGGGCCGACCCCTCGGCGGTTGTGGTGCCGAGTAGCGCCTGCTGCGCGGCGACCGCGGCCTCAGCGTCTTCGAGACGGCCCATCACGTCGAGCTCGATGTCCTCGAGGTCGCTCTGACGCTTGGCGAGGCTGGCGAGCTCGTGCTCGAGCGCCTGCGCCTCCTTGGAGTTCGTGGCGGCGGCGAGACGCTCGGCATCACGGGCGCGGCGCTGCTCGACGAGCTTCACATCGGACTCGAGACGCGTCAGCTCGGTGCGGACGTCGTCGCGGGCGCCGGTCAGGTTCGTCAGCTCACGGAGCTGCTCCTGACGGATCGCGACGAGCTCGGTGATCCGGGCGGCCTGCGCCGGCTTGGTCCGGGCACGCTCTGCCTGCGCGATGCGCCGGTCCAGGTCGGCGACGTCGAGCAGGATGCGCTGGTGTTCAGGGCTGGCGTTCACGCTATCAAATCTAGTCGCTGCGCGGTCCGGCTCATCACTGCGCCTCATCCGTCAGCGCACCTCGCCGTCGAGGTACAGCCAGCGCCGGTCCTCCCGCACGAAGCGGCTGCGCTCGCACAGGGATCCCCGCTCCGCGCCCTGCTGCCAGAAGGCCTCGAACTCGACAACCCCCTCGGTGTCGAACGGACCGCCGGCGACGCGATCGAGGATCAGCAGCCTGCGCCAGCGCAGGTCCTGCTCGAAGTCGATCGCGGCCGGTCTCGTGGTGGGGTGCCAGCTCGCGCGGAGGTACTCGGCGTCGTGAAGCCCGAAGGCCGTGTAGCGGGAGCGCATGAGCCGCTCGGCCGTGGGCGCGGGCGCACCCTGCAGCAGAGGTCCGCAGCACGAGGAGAATGCGTCGCCCGAGAAGCAGGGGCACCTTGAGTCCTCGTTCACGATCGTGCGTTCGTCCGCGGTCATGTCAGTGCGACGAGGAGGGTCATGACGGCCATGATCGCGCACACCGGCGTCATCGTCCAGCGCTCGGGCCGGCTGCGGGAGACCGCGTTGAGAGCGATGCCCAGCATGAAGTAGCCGAACAGGATCCACGTGAGCACGACGATCACGTGGGTGTCGCCGCCGGGCAGCGCGCCGGCGCGGCTGAGCAGCAGCGCGGCGAAGCCGCCGTACAGGATGACCGAGACGAGGCTCCCGATCCGCAGGTGACGAGGCAGCACCCGATGGGTGCCGCCCCACGCGAGTCGCCCCCAGGGCGCACCGCAGGCGAGTGCCACCTGGAAGACCGCGAGGGCGCCGAGGAGCGACAGGAGGATGATCAGCGGCGGTGTCATGCGCTCTTCCTCAGATCTTCCAGCCAGTCCAGCGCCAGCGAATGCGAGCGGATGCCGTAGTCGAGGGTCGCGCGCCGGTATCTGTGCCCTTGCGCGGCAGCCTCTGGGATCTGCGCCGAATCGACGTCCTCTGCGAGTGTTCGCAGTGCGGCGAGGTCGCCCGCCAGCCGCAGGCGCACCGCGTCGAGGCATGCTGCTCGCTCTCCTCTCGGCAGATGCCCGAGGAGATAGACCCTGGCCAGGATCGTGGGCTCGGCATCCGACCCGGTGACGGGCGCGAGCATCCAGGCCCGCCACGCCGCTCGGCCGGCATCCGTGATCAGGTAGAGCTTCTTGCGTCGACGGGTGTCGTCGGCGTCGGCCGAGTCAGCCCATCCCTCTGTCTCGAGCTGGCGCAGAGCCCGCTGGATGCTGCCGAAGCTCGCCGAGTAGAACAGCGATATCCCGCCGGTGAAGTGCTTGTGCACGTCGTAGAGCGAGAGCGGCCCGCCGAGGAGGATGCCGAGGATGAGAAACTGCACACTCCTATATATACCCCTTAGATATATAAGAGGCAAGATCGCCCATCTCAGGGTCGCATCGTCCTACGCTGGAGAGGACCGGCCACTGGAGGAGATCAGATGCCCACCGTTCCCACCGTCACCGCGCACAACGGCTTCTCGCTTCCGGCTATCGGGCTCGGCACCTACGGGCTGTGGGGCGACGCCGGGGCGGATGCCATCGCCTCCGCCATCCGGTCGGGGTACCGGCTCGTCGACTCGGCGTTCAACTACGAGAACGAGGGCGCCGTCGGCCGCGGCCTCGCCGCGTCGGGCGTCGATCGTGACGAGATCATCGTGACGACGAAGCTCCCAGGTCGCCACCACGGCACCGCGAAGGCGCGTACGAGCATCGAGGAGAGCCGCTCGCGCCTCGGCGTCGAGGTGACCGACCTCCACCTGATCCACTGGCCGAATCCGAGCCAGGACGAGTACGTGCAGGCATGGGAGGCCCTCGTCCAGGCGCAGCAGCACGGCGTCGTGCGGCAGATCGGCGTGTCGAACTTCCTCCCGGAGCACCTGGAGCGCATCGAGCATGAGACGGGCGTGCGACCTGTCGTGAACCAGATCGAGGTCCACCCGTATTTCCCGCAGGAGGAGCAGCTGGCGCGGCATCGCGAGCTGGGGATCCTGACCGAGGCGTGGAGCCCGCTGGGCAAGGGATCCGGACTGCTGCAGGAGCCCGTCGTCGTGGAGGTCGCCGCCGCGCACGGCATCAGCCCCGCGCAGGCGGTGCTCGCCTGGCACGTCGCGCGCGGCACGATCGCGATCCCGAAGGCGTCGTCGCCGGAGCACCAGCTCTCGAACCTCGCCGCTGTCGAGGTCGTACTCGAAGCCGACGAGGTCGCCGCGATCAGCGCGCTGGGCCGGTCCGACGGACGCCTGTTCGGAGGCGATCCGGCGAGCCACGAGGAGTCGTGACCCCCGCCGGCCTTCCGAGCCGTACAATCGATCGATTCTGAGCGAGCACGCTCGGGAAGAGCCATCAATGCGGGAAGAGCGGCAAGTGACTTCGACTCAGGCGGGTTGGTACGACGATGGCACCGGGACCATGCGGTGGTGGGACGGCCAGAACTGGACCGACACGGTTCAGCAAGCGCCTCCTCAGGAGCCGGGCCTGAACGGAGTGATCAACCGGATCCAGGCCGACGCCGTTTCGGGTGCTCAGCCACGTCCGGCAGCTCAGGGCATGAGCTACGTCGTTCTCCAGGTAGTCCTCAAGGAGAAGATGTGGGGCTCCGGCTCGGGCAATCTGACCGAGCTCGAACGCGCCATCAACACGCAGGCTGCCCTCGGCTACCGCCTGCACACCATCACGACGGCTTCTTCCGGGAGCACCGGCTTCGGCGGTGGCGATCGGATCCAGGCGACAATGGTCTTCGAACGCATCGTGTGACTCGCAACCCGCGCTGCTGAACGCGGTGCGACGGTCGTACGCTCAGAGCGCCGCGGCGACGGCTTCCTCGGCGGTCCGGTGGGTGAAGGCGAATCCGGACGCCTCGAGGGCGGAAGGACGCACATCCGCGTCTGCGACCAGCAGCGAGTCGGTCGCGTCCCGGCTCAGCGCCAGTCGCAGCGCCCAGGTCGGCGCCGGAAGCCAGAACGCCCGGCGCATGCGCCGGGCGAGAGCCCGCCCGATGGTGTTCGCCGACGCGGGCGTCGGACCACTGAGGTTCGCCGCTCCGTGCATCCGTGAGTCGACGATGTGCCGGATCGCCCGCACCTCGTCGTCCAGGGAGATCCACGGCCAGATCTGCGTACCTGACCCGATGGGGCCGGCGACCCCGAACCGGGTGAGCAGCATGAGCGGCTTGAGGACGCCACGCGGGTGGATGACCGGCGCGGTGCGGAGCAGCGCCACCGGCGCGTGGTCACCCGCGCGCCGGGCTTCCTCCTCCCAGTCGGCGCAGAGCCGGGCGAGGAACGTCGTCCCCGCCGGCGAGGCCTCCGTGAGCACGCGGCCCGGGGCTGATCCGTAGTAGCCGACGGCCGACGCGGACACGAGTGCCGGCGCGTCGTCCCGGAGCTCTCGCACGGCCGTCGCGATCGTTCGAGTGGTCCGCATCCGCGACGCCACGAGCTCGGCGCGATATCGGGGCGTCCACGGCATCCGGCCGACGCTCGCACCGCCGAGGGCGACGACGGCATCGGCGCCCGCGAGCACATCCGGGTCGAGCTCGCGCTCCCCCGGCATCCACTCGACCTCGTCTGAGCTCCTCGGCGGGCGACGCACGAGCGTCGTGACCCCGACGCCGTCGGAGCGCAGCGACGCCGTGAGCGCGGAGCCGATCAGGCCGGAGGCACCGCTGATGACGATCCGGCGTCCCATTATCAGCGCCCCCGCCGGTGGTGCATCGCCACCGCGCCGCAGCGGAGCGGCTCGACCGAGACCAGCTCGAGCCGTCTGGTGCTGGGCAGCCCGCCCTGGTAGAGGGTCGGGCCGTGGCCGGCGATCCGCGGGTGGACGAGGAACCGGTACTCGTCGATCAGGTCCAGCCGATCCAGCTCGGTCGCGAGCCTCCCGCTGCCGAGGAGCACGCCGGCAGGGGTCGCATCCTTGAGCTCCTGCACGGCCGTGCCGAGGTCGCCGTCGATGCGATGACTGTTGCTCCACGGGAAGTCGCTGCGCGTGGACGACACCACGTGCTTCGGCTTGGCGTCGAGCTTGACGGCCCACTCGCGCAGTGCGGGTGGTGCATCCTCGTCGCCGCGGGCGACGGCCGGCCAGTACGCCTCCATCAACTCATAGGTGGTGCGGCCCCAGAGCATGGCACCTGCCTCGTCCAGGAGGCGGGTGTAATAAGCGTGCGTCTCGTCGTCCGCGATCCCCTCCTGATGATCGACGCATCCGTCGAGGGTGACGTTGAGGCTGAAGGTCAGGAGTCCCATGAGGCGAGCCTAGGTCCGTGCCGCGGCGATCGCCACGGTTCCTCAGCCGGATTCAGAGGCCGCGAGTACGCAGCGCTGCCTGGGTGCGGTCACGGACCTGCAGCTTGGTGAGCACGTGCGAGACATGGTTCTGGACGGTCTTGATGCTGAGGTGGAGATCGCCGGCGATCTCCGCATTGCTCTTTCCCGCCGCGATCCCCGCCAGGACATCCGCCTCCCGTTCGGTGAGGTCGTGACCCGGATATCTTCCGCGCGAGCGGCCCCTGCCGAGCACCTGCTCCGCCACTCCGACGCCGAAGACCGCGCCGCCGGCCGCCACCGTCCGCACCGCGGCGAGCACCTCCTCCTGCGCTGCGCCTTTGAGCACGTACCCGCGGGCGCCGACGCGGAGAGCTGCCAGCACGCTGTCGTCGTCATCGACCATGGTGAGCACCAGCACCGCGACCTCCGGTGCGATGGCGGTGAGAAGGCGAGTGGCCTCGAACCCCGAGATTCCGGGCAGGTTCAGGTCCATCAGCACCACGTCCGGCCGCTGATCCGCGCACAGCCGAACAGCGCTCCCTCCGTCAGCGACCGAGCCGACGACCTCGACATCGGGAAGCGTCGCGAGCAATGCGTTCAGCCCGTCCCTGAACAGCGGGTGATCATCGACCACCACCACTCTGATCATCGGTGCATCTCCGTCGCCGACGGCTGTCTGCCGAGCGGAAGCTGCAACTCGACGACAGTGCCGTACCCCTGGCTGCTGTCGATGTCCAGGCTGCCGCCGAGCTCGATCGCGCGTTCGCGCATGCTGGTCAATCCGACGCCTCCTCGACGCGGGCGCACGGTGCCGACGCCGTCATCACGGACCCGCACACAGAGCCGGTCGCCGATCGAGCCCACCTCGATCGTCACCCGCGCGGCGCCGGAATGCCGGCGAGCGTTTCCCTGTGCCTCCTGGACGACGCGGAACACCGCGACCTCGACAGCGGCATCCAGCCGCGGGAGCGGATCCACCCTGACCTCGACCATGGCGTCGTCCGCGTGCTCCGAGCGCGCAGCGAGTTGTTCGAGCGCCCCCGCGAGGCCCAGCTCGTCGAGCGGGGGCGGCCGCAGTCCCTCGACGATCCGGCGGACGTCGAAGATCGTCGCCTGGATCGCCGAGCGAAGCTCGATGAGCTGCGGATCCGGATCGACGAGACCGGGCCAGGTATTGCGGAGCACGTCGACACGGAGGGTGAGACTGGCGAGCGCCGGGCCGAGGCTGTCGTGGAGATCGCGTCGGAGCCGTCTGCGTTCCTCCTCGCGAGAGACGACCAGCCGGTGTCGGGCGTCTTGCAGCGTGCTCACCAGACCGGCAGCGTGCACGGCGCCTCCCAGTTGATGCGCCACATCGTCGAGCAGCCGGCGGTCGGCATCGCGCAATGGCCGGTCGCTGCTCCAACGCAGCATCCCGACCGGCATGCCGAAGGCGCTCAACGGCCGCTCGTCGAGTGGCGATGCCGAGTGCCCGTATTCAGCGAGGACACGGTCCTTCTCGTCGCCGATCTCGACGCGTCCGAGCTTGAGGCTCTCGCCGATCTGCACGACGAGCACCTCCAGGAGGGCGGTGACGTCCACGGCATCCGCGAGGCGACGCGCCGTCGCGCCCAGCACCTCGGCGGGCTGTGACCACTGGCCGTTGGCGAGGCGATTCACGCCCTCCTGCAGGACGTTGCGAAGCGGAGTGAAGCTCACCGCGACGACGCCGGTGGCGAGCCACGGCAGCCAATCGGCGCCGGGCTGGTCGAGGACAGCGCCGACACCGGCGACGGTCAGCGCGTAGAGCGCGGCGACGGCCGCCGAGAGCGCGACGTAGGTCAGCGTCCGCGACGCGACCAGCTGCACGTCGTACAGCCGACGCTGGAAGATCGCCACCGCGATCGCGATCGGAACCGGCACGACGACGAGTGCGAACATCCACGGCCTCGCCCACGGAGTCGCGACGACCGGAATGAAGAGCACCGGCATCGCGAACGCCAGGCCCAGCCAAAGCAGCTGCTGATGTCGCAACCGGTCACCCGAACGCCAACGGTGGACCAGGCTCGCGATCGACACGACCAGGGCGAGGGCGCAGCCCGCGAGGGCGCTGAGGGCGAGCAGATCGGCGGAGAGCTTCATCGACAAGGGCAGTCCTGTCGGGCTGTCCATTCCGGTGAGCCGGGAATCCAGGGGGGGTCGGAGCGAGAAGAGTCGAGACCGTGAAGAGCACCACAGTCGCGACGACGACCACGACAGGAGCACGGCGGCCCTGCCAAGGGAGTCGTCCATCAGGGAAGAAGAGCGGCACCGCGAGCACCAGGACCAACCAGCCCGCCGCCCTCATCGCCGTACCCGCGACCGCGTGCCACTCCGCCCCGGTGACGCTCCCCGGCACGTGCAGATACCCGAGCAGCCCGACCGCAAGCAACCCCTCGCCGATGCCCCAGACGGCGACGCCGATCAGCATCAGCCGACCGACCCGATGACGGGGCTGCGCCGCGGCGATCAGAAGTCCCACACCGGCGTATGCGCAGACCGTGAGCGCGATGGCGAGTTCGTCGACGGGGACCTGATCCGGGCGAGCCGTGCGGGCGACTCCGACGGCGACGAGCGCACCGAGGATGCCGCACGCGGCTGTCGCCACGACCGAAAGCAGCCTCAGTGCGCTCATCTCGTCACCTCGAATCAATGGTGGCGCACCGACGGCTCGATCGGGGACCTTTCGGTGGAAGCTTCTGCCGCGACGGGCCGACGGCGGAGCAGCACGATGCCGTTCCCGATCCACCACAGAAGCCAGATCGGCATCGCGTACTGCACTCCGATCGCCGCTGCGGGGATCGCCAGGAGGAATGCCGCACCGACGACGACACCTCCCCATCCCATCCACCGGACCAGCACGCGGTCGCCGAGCGCGGCGACACCGATTGCGATCGCGTACATGCCCATGAACGGCGTGGCCACGAAGTACGCGAAATTGCGCACGTTGTTGAGCGACAGCACCGAAGGAAGGTCGAGACCGTGCTCGAGCCCCCACAACGCCGCGGCACCGGCGGAGAAGCCGACGCCGACGATGATCACGATGTACGCGATGCCGACCGCCGCGGCCGTCCGCGCCGCCCACGAGCTGAGCGCGGATCGGCGTCCGAGCGCTGCCGAGAGGAAGATCATGACCGGCAGGAGAACCAGGAAGCCGAGCGTCAGCACGTACATACCGGCGTACGCGAACCCCAGCTCGGTCTCGACGAGAGTGTGTTCGATCGACTCTTGACCGTCATGGACGGTCGGCTGGCCGGTCAGGAACGTGGCTGCCACGAAGGAGGCCACGTAGATCAGGGCTCCTGCTCCGGCTGATCGTCGCAGGCCTCGGTCGGTGCGGTCCAGGGATGGATGAGTCATGACGCGTCTCCTCAAGTGCGATCCAGGACCCGGACGGGCCCCTGACACCACGATCCGCGGATGCTGCCATCGACCGCGACGGTGAAGCTCCCCGATCGGTCGGGAAGAACTCCCGACCGCGGCGCGGAGAACATGACTGATGGTGGGCCCTGCCGGGATCGAACCGACGACATCCACGGTGTAAACGTGGCGCTCTACCAGCTGAGCTAAAGGCCCCTCCAGATCATCCTAGCCACGCGGACGCCGGGCGTGCTCGTCGCACACGAGACGTCACCCGGCATCCGCCATCCGTGATCGGGGATAAGGTAATCATCAGCGCGCGTTGTGCACAGCCGACAAGGCTGCCCGTGCCGCATCCCGTTTCATTGGCATGACCTGCCAGCTTGACGAAAGGCTCCCCCGTGACCGTGCACGACCAGGATCCGTACTCCCAGGGCCCCCTCGACAGCGATCCGGAAGAGACCGGTGAGTGGCAGCAGTCGCTCGATGAGCTGGTGGATGCCAAGGGCCACGGCCGTGGCCGCGAGATCATGCTCAGCCTGCTCAAGCGCTCCAAGGAGCTGCACCTGGGCGTGCCGATGGTCCCGACCACCGACTACATCAACACGATCGCCTCGGAGAACGAGCCGGACTTCCCCGGCGACGAAGACGTCGAGCGCCGCTACCGCGCCTGGATGCGCTGGAACGCCGCTGTCATGGTGCACCGCGCGCAGCGCCCCGGCATCGGCGTCGGCGGACACATCTCCACCTACGCCTCCTCCGCGGCGCTCTACGAAGTCGGCTTCAACCACTTCTTCCGCGGCGCCGACAACCCCGGCGGCGGCGACCAGATCTTCATCCAGGGCCACGCCTCCCCCGGCATCTACGCCCGCTCGTTCCTCGAGGGGCGCCTGACCGAGCAGAACCTCGACGGCTTCCGCCAGGAGCAGTCGCAGGCGCCGGTCGGCATCCCGTCGTACCCGCACCCGCGGCAGATGCAGGACTACTGGCAGTTCCCGACCGTGTCGATGGGTCTCGGCCCGATCAACGCGATCTATCAGGCCATGTCCAACCGCTACATCGAGAACCGCGGCATCAAGGACACCTCGGCCTCGCAGGTCTGGGCGTTCCTCGGCGACGGCGAGATGGACGAGATCGAGAGCCGTGGTCAGCTCCAGGTCGCGGCCAACGAGGGCCTGGACAACCTCAACTTCGTGATCAACTGCAACCTGCAGCGCCTCGACGGCCCCGTGCGCGGCAACGGCAAGATCATCCAGGAGCTGGAGTCGTACTTCCGCGGCGCCGGCTGGAACGTCATCAAGGTGATCTGGGGGCGTGAGTGGGACGACCTGCTCGCCCGCGACACCGACGGCGCCCTGCTCAACATCATGAACGCCACTCCCGATGGCGACTACCAGACGTACAAGGCCGAATCCGGCTCGTACATCCGCGAGCACTTCTTCGGTCGCGACGAGCGGGCGGCAGCCCTGGTCAAGGACTACACCGACGACCAGATCTGGGGCCTCAAGCGCGGCGGCCACGACTACCGCAAGGTGTACGCGGCGTTCAAGGCGGCGGCCGAGCACAAGGGCCAGCCGACCGTCATCCTCGCGAAGACGGTCAAGGGCTACGGCCTCGGCCCGCACTTCGAGGGCCGCAACGCCACCCACCAGATGAAGAAGATGACGCTGGACAACCTCAAGACGTTCCGCGACACCATGCACATCCCGATCGCCGACGCGCAGCTCGAGGAGAACCCGTACCTGCC
Organism: Microbacterium sp. SD291; assembly: GCF_017355365.1. GTDB lineage: Bacteria > Actinomycetota > Actinomycetes > Actinomycetales > Microbacteriaceae > Microbacterium. Next base: position 265,689 of record NZ_JADIJR010000001.1, read on the forward strand.
GCCGTACTACAACCCAGGGCCGCAGGACGAGACGATCCAGTACATGCTGGAGCGCCGGCGCGACCTCGGCGGATTCCTGCCGGAGCGCCGGTCGACGCACGTCGGCCTCTCGCTGCCGGACGACACGGCGTACGCCCTGCCCAAGAAGGGCTCCGGCACGCAGGAGATCGCGACGACGATGGCCTTCGTCCGCCTGCTGAAGGACCTGCTCCGCTCGAAGGACTTCGGCCACCGCATCGTGCCGATCATCCCCGACGAGGCGCGCACGTTCGGCATGGACGCGTACTTCCCGACCGCGAAGATCTACAACCCGAACGGCCAGCACTACACCTCGGTCGACCGGGAGCTGCTCCTCGCGTACAAGGAGAGCCCGCAGGGCCAGATCGTGCACGTCGGCATCAACGAGGCGGGCGCCCTCGCGGCGTTCACCGGCATCGGCACCGCATATGCGACGCACGGCGAACCGCTCATCCCGATCTACATCTTCTACTCGATGTTCGGCTTCCAGCGCACGGGCGACGCCCAGTGGGCCGCCGGTGACCAGATGGCCCGCGGATTCATCATGGGAGCCACCGCCGGTCGCACCACGCTCACCGGTGAGGGCCTGCAGCACGCCGACGGTCACTCGCACCTGCTCGCATCGACGAACCCCGCGACGGTGTCGTACGACCCCGCCTACGGCTACGAGATCGCGCACATCATGCGCAGCGGTCTGGAGCGGATGTACGGCGGCAACCACCCCGACCCCAACGTGATGTACTACATCACCCTGTACAACGAGCCCTACGTGCAGCCGGCCGAGCCGGAGGGCGTCGACGTCGACGGCATCGTCCGCGGCATCCACCGCGTCTCCGCGGGCGAAGGCGAGGGGCCCCGCGCCCAGCTGTTCGCGTCGGGCGTCGGCCTGCCGTGGGCTCTGGAGGCGCAGCAGCTCCTCAAGAGCGACTGGGGCGTCGTCGCCGACGTGTGGTCGGTCACCTCGTGGACCGAGCTGCGCCGCGACGGCCTCGCCGCCGACCAGCACAACTTCCTGCACCCCGAGCAGGAGCCGCGCACGGCGTACCTCACGCAGAAGCTCCAGGGAGCCGAGGGCCCCGTGGTCGCGGTGAGCGACTTCATGCACGCCGTGCAGGACCAGATCCGCCCGTGGGTGCCGAACCGCTTCGCCACGCTCGGTGCAGACGACTTCGGCTTCTCCGACACGCGCGCCGCCGCCCGTCGCTTCTTCAAGATCGACGGACCGTCGATCGTCGTCCGCACGCTGCAGTCGCTCGCCGAAGATGGCGTCGTCGACCGCTCGCTCGCCGCACAGGCGATCGAGAAGTACCGGCTGCACGATGTGAACGCGGGCACCAGCGGCAACGCGGGCGGCGAAAGCTGAGTCCTCTGTGACCGGTTCGTCTCCGCGCGGCATGGACAAGGCCGCGACCCTCACCTGGCTGCGCCGGATCTCCGGCGACATCGCCTCGGTGACGATCAAGCGCCTGGAGGACACCCTCCCGTGGTATGCCGACATGCCACCGGCCCGCCGCTCAGCGGTCGGGCTGGTGGCGCAGGCCGGCATCACCTCGTTCATCCAGTGGTACGACGACCCGACCTCCACTCCGTGGATCGCGGCCGACATCTTCGCGGCCGCTCCGCGTGAGCTGCTGCGGAGCGTCAGCCTGCAGCAGACCCTGCAGCTGATCCGCGTGACCGTTGAGGTCACCGAGGAGCGCGTCGCGGGCAAGGACGGCGGGCTGCGGGAGGCGATCCTCCTGTACTCGCGCGATGTCGCCTTCGCCGCGGCCGACGTCTACGCCAGAGCCGCCGAGGCGCGTGGTCTCTGGGATGCGCGCCTCGAAGCGCTCGTCGTCGACTCGATCCTCACGGGCGAGGCCGACGAGGAGCTCCCGAGCCGCATCGCGGCGCTGGGCTGGCACGGCCACGGCGAGGTCGCCGTGCTCGTCGGCACGACGCCGCCGCAGTTCGACGTCGACCTGGTGCGCAGGACCGCGCGCAAGCTCGCGGTCGACGTCCTCATCGGAGTCCAGGGCTCGAGGCTCGTGCTCGTACTCGGCCGTGCGCGCATCTCCGGGCAGGAGGGCGAGGACGAGGAGCTCGGCTTCCACGAGATCGCCACGCGCCTTGAGCCCTCGTTCGGCCCCGGCTACGTCGTGCTCGGTCCCCCCGTCGCGGCGCTCGTCGACGCGAGCCAGAGCGCTCGCGCCGCGCTGGCCGGTTTCGCCGTCGCACGCGCCTGGCGCGGCGCGCCCCGGCCGGTGGAGGCCGACGACCTGCTCCCCGAGCGCGCCCTCGCCGGCGATCCGCTCGCCAAGCAGACCCTCATCGAGCGCATCTTCCGGCCGCTGCAGTCGCATTCGACCGACCTCGTGACGACGCTCTGGAGCTACCTCGACAACGGCCGGTCGCTAGAGGCGACGGCCCGCGAGCTCTTCGTGCATCCCAACACGGTGCGCTACCGCCTCAAGCGCGTCAGCGAGGTGATCGGCTGGGACGCCACTGGCCCGCGCGAGGCGCTCATCCTGCAGACGGCGCTGATCCTCGGCTCCATCGGCGCCGCCGACCAGGTGCGCCGCCGCCCTCCCCTGCGCCGTCCGCAGCAGCGCTGACGCCGACCTGCTGTGCGCCACACACAAGGGTTTCTCGCAATCTTGTGATGGTTCATCCACCGCTCGCGGCGGATCGTTGGCAGACTGAGTGATGTGATTGTCGTCGTATGCCCTGGACAGGGCTCGCAGACCCCCGGTTTCCTCTCCCCCTGGCTCGAGCTGGATGGCGTGTCCGAACGCCTCGCCGGTTTCTCCGAGGCGGCGCAGGTCGACCTGCAGGAGCACGGGACGGTGTCGGATGCCGACACGATCCGCGACACGCGCATCGCCCAGCCTCTGATCGTCGCGGCCTCGCTGATCGCCGCCGATGCGCTGACGGCCCGCGCGGGACGGCGTGCCGACGGCGTCGCCGGCCACTCGGTCGGTGAGATCGCGGCCCTCGTGGAGAGCCGCGTGATCGATGCCGAGACGGGCATGCGTCTGGTCGGCATCCGAGGACGCGCGATGGCGGATGCCGCAGCGCAGACGCCGACCGGGATGAGCGCCGTCCTCGGCGGCGATGAGGACGCGGTTCTCGCGCGTCTCGCCGAGCTGGGCCTCTCCCCTGCCAACTACAACGGCGGCGGACAGCTCGTGGTCGCCGGAGCGCTTCCCGCGCTGGCCGCACTCGCGGAGGAGCCCCTGAAGGGCACCCGCGTCATCCCGCTGCAGGTGGCCGGCGCGTTCCACACGGCATACATGGAGTCGGCCGTCGCCGCCCTCCGCGATGCCGTCTCCACGGTCACGCCGTCGGATCCCGATCTCAGCCTCTGGACGAACCGCGACGGGTCCGTCGTGCCGGACGGCGCCACCGCGCTGTCGTACCTCGTCGACCAGGTCTCCTCGCCGGTGCGCTGGGACCTCTGCATGGCGTCGTTCGCCGATCAGGGCATCACCGGACTCATCGAGCTCGCACCCGCCGGCGCACTCACCGGCCTCGCGAAGCGCGGACTGCGCGGCGTTCCCGCCGTCGCCGTGAAGACACCCGAAGATCTCGATGCAGCGGCAGCGCTGCTGAACGGAGAAGCCGCATGAGCGCCACCCTGAACCAGGTCACCGGGCCCGCGTACACGCGCATCTACTCCTACGGAGCCGCCCGCGGCGAGAACGCGGTGCCCAACGACGATCTCATCGGCCCGATCGACTCCAGCGACGAGTGGATCCGCCAGCGCACCGGCATCATCACCCGAGTCCGTGCCGACAAGGGCACCGACGCCATCGATCTCGCGACCACGGCTGCGGCCGAGGCGATCGAGAAGGCCGGCGTCCCCGCCGACCAGGTGGACCTGGTGATCGTCGCCACCATCAGCAACCCGAAGCAGTCGCCGTCGGTCTCGGCGATCGTCGCCGACCGCGTCGGTGCGAACCCGGCCGCGGCGTACGACGTCAACGCCGCCTGCGCCGGCTACGCGTACGCGATCACCCAGGCGGACGCCCTGATCAAGGCGGGTGCGGCGCGCTACGCGCTCGTCATCGGCACCGAGAAGCTGTCCGACATCGTCGACCCGACGGACCGCAGCATCTCGTTCCTCCTCGGCGACGGCGCCGGAGCCGCGCTCATCGGCCCGAGCGACACCCCCGGCATCGCTCCGGCGGTGTGGGGTTCGGACGGGTCGAAGGCGGACGCCGTCGGCATGAACAGCACGCTGACCGAGTTCCGTGACGGCGAGGCCGCCTGGCCGACGCTCCGCCAGGAGGGCCAGACGGTGTTCCGCTGGGCGGTGTGGGAGATGGCCAAGGTCGCCCGCGAGGCGCTCGAGAAGGCAGGCGTCGAGGCATCCGATCTCGCCGCGTTCATCCCCCACCAGGCGAACATGCGCATCATCGACGAGTTCGCCAAGCAGTTGAAGCTGCCGGAGACCACCGTGATCGCCCGTGACATCGAGACGACGGGGAACACCTCCGCGGCCTCGATCCCGCTCGCCAGCCACCGGCTGATGGCGGAGCACCCGGAGCTGTCCGGCGGTCTGGCACTGCAGATCGGCTTCGGCGCGGGCCTCGTGTTCGCAGCCCAGGTCGTCGTCCTCCCCTGAGAACGACCTGACCTTCTCTAGACTGTTCCACGGTTCCGATAACAAACCCGCAAGAAAGAGGAAGACCACATGGCTTTCACCAACGATGAGGTCCTCGCCGGCCTCGCAGAGCTGATCACCGACGAGACCGGCATCTCGGCAGACGAGGTCGCACTCGAGAAGTCGTTCACCGACGACCTCGACATCGACTCGATCTCGATGATGACGATCGTCGTCAACGCCGAGGAGAAGTTCGGCGTCACGATCCCCGACGACGAGGTCAAGAACCTGAAGACCGTCGGCGACGCCGTCAGCTTCATCGTCGCAGGCCAGGAGTAATCCGCGCCGGGATGCCACCCCCGCGACCGCGGGGCGTGGCATCCTCCGCCTGCCCGTACCTCGCGCGAGAACCGTTCGACAAGGAACCAACCATGACCAAGCGCATCGTCGTCACCGGCATCGGCGCCACCTCCGCCATCGGCGGCACGGCACCGGAGAACTGGACCAACCTGCTCGCAGGAATGTCCGGAGGACGCAGCCTCGAGCACGAATGGGTCGCCGAGCTCGAGCTTCCGGTCACGTTCGCCGCAGAGGCGATCGTCCGTCCGGAGGAGGTTCTCGCCCGCCCGGTGGCCAAGCGCCTCGACCCGTCCTCCCAGTTCGCGCTGATCGCGGCGATGGAGGCGTGGGCGGATGCCGGCACCCCCGATGTCGACCCCGACCGTCTGGGCGTGGACTTCGCGACCGGCATCGGCGGCGTGTGGACCCTGCTCGACGCGTGGGACACGCTGCGCGAGAAGGGCCCCCGACGCGTCATGCCGATGACCGTGCCGATGCTGATGCCGAACTCGGCGGCAGGCAATCTGTCGCTCCACTTCGGCGCCCGCGCGTTCGCGCGCACCGTTGCCTCCGCGTGCGCCTCCAGCACCGAGTCGCTGGTCAACGCCTACGAGCACCTGCAGTCGGGGCTCGCCGACGTCGTGATCGCCGGCGGCACCGAATCCGCGATCCACCCGATCACGATCGCGTCCTTCGCCTCCATGCAGGCGCTGTCGCGTCGCAACGACGACCCGGCTCACGCCTCCCGTCCGTACTCCGCCGACCGAGACGGCTTCGTGATGGGCGAGGGCGCCGCCGTGCTCATCCTCGAGACCGAGGAGCATGCGAAGGCCCGCGGCGCCAAGATCTACGCCGAGGTGGTCGGCGGCGGCGTCACCGCCGACGCGTACCACATCACGGCGAACGCGCCGGAGGGCGCCGCCCGTGCGGTGAAGCTCGCGCTCGAGGCCGCCGGCCGCACGCCGGACGAGATCACGCACGTCAACGCACACGCCACCTCGACGCCGGTGGGCGATCCCAACGAGTACACCGCACTGCGGAGCGTCATCGGCGACCGCGTGCACGACATCCCCGTCTCCGCCACCAAGGCATCGACCGGGCACCTGCTCGGCGGCACCGGGGCGCTCGAGGCGATCTTCACGGTCCTCGCCGTGCAGAACCGCGTCGCACCGCCGACCATCAACCTGACGACGCAGGACCCTGAGATCCCGCTGCGCGTCTCCGGCGACCCGCAGCCGCTGGGCGACGAGCCGCAGCTCGCGATCAGCAACTCGTTCGGCTTCGGCGGTCACAACGCCGTCGTCGCCATCGCGAGCGTCGACGACTGACACTCGCACGCAGAGAGCGGGCCCTCGCCGTCAGGCGGGGGCCCGCTCTCTGCGTCGGGCGGGAAGTCAGCGCCGCGCCGCGAGCTGCGCGCTGCGCCGGGTGCGGATCCGCGTCACGGCGGGCAGGAACCAGCCGATGAGCGGTCCGACGCCGAAGGCGAAGAGCACGGTGCCGACGCCGACCGGCCCGCCGAGAAGGAAGCCGATCACGAGCACGCTTCCCTCGATGAGGGTGCGGACGATCCACACCGGCCATCCCGTCCGCGCCACAAGACCGGTCATCAGCCCGTCACGCGGCCCTGGGCCGAAGTCGGCCGCGATGTACAGCCCGGTGGCGAACGCGAGCAGCACCAGGCCGAGCAGGAACAGCGGCGCGCCGAGCCAGACGGAAGGCGCCGGCGGCAGCAGCCACAGCGTCAGATCCGCGCTCGGCCCGATCAGCATCGCGTTGAGGACGGTGCCGAGGCCGAGTCGCTGACGCAGCGGGATCCACAGCAGCAGCACCACGACCGCGACGAGATTCGTCACCATCCCGTATCCGATCCCGGTGGTGCCGGAGACCCCGAGGGAGAGCACGTCCCACGGCGCGACCCCGATCCCGCCGCGGACCATCAGGCCGAGCGCGACGCCGTAGAGGAACAGGCCGACGAGGAGCTGGATGACGCGCTCGGTGATATCCCGCCGGCCGGCGGCGACGATGGGGAGGAAGAGGGAACGCAGGTGCATCCCTCCATGGTGGCCTGGCCGCACGTGGCACCGGGCAGACCACTCTGCGAATAGTGGCCTGCACATACCAGACCACTTTCGGGCATGCTGGGGGTATGGCCTCACGACTGGTTGAACAGCTCGGTGCCGCGAACGTCGCCGGCGCGACCGCTGCGGCGCTCGCGGAGCGCATCAGGGCTCTGATCCTCGACGGGCGGCTGACGGTGGGCGAGCGACTGCCGAGCGAGCGAGCCCTGGCGCTCGAGCTGCATCGCTCGCGTTCCACGATGACGCGCGCGTACGGCCTGCTGGAGGGCGAGGGCTACGTGACGCGCCTGCACGGCGGGAGCACCCGCGTCGCCCTGCCTCAGGACTACATCGCACCGGCGGCCACCGAGGACGAGGACGCGATCGACCTCTCCATCGCGTCGATGGACTCGACCCCCGGCCTGTACGACGCCACGGTGCGCTCCCTGCCCCGCCTCGCCGCGATGCGCGGCACCAGCGGGTACTCCCTGCGGGGGCTGCCCGAGCTCCGGGAAGCCGTCGCACGGCGATTCACGCAGCGCGGCGCCCCCACCTCTCTCGACGAGATCATCATCACGTCGGGGGCGCTCAACGCCGTCAACCTCATCCTGGCGACCATGGGCAGACGCGGGTCGCAGGCCGTGGTCGAGCAGCCCACGTTCCCGCATGCGCTCGAGGCCCTGCACCGGCACGGCTACCGGATGCTCCCGACGCCGGTGGATGCAGACGGCTGGGACACGGGTCACCTCGCCGAGCTGCTGCTCGGAAGCCGGCCGCACCTCGCCTACCTGATCCCCGACTTCCATAACCCCACGGGCGCGACGCTCTCCGATCACGACCGGTCGCGGATCGCGGCCACGGCCCGCAGCACCGGAACCCACCTCATCGTCGACGAGACCACGGCCGAGCTCGACATCGACCGCGGCTGGGCTCCGGTCCCGATGGCGGCCTTCGGACCTCACGTGATCACGGTCGGCTCGATGTCGAAGATCGCGTGGGGCGGGATGAGGATCGGCTGGATCCGCGCCGATCGCTCGATCGTGTCGCGACTGCTGGCGACCCGGCCGTCGTTCGAACTCGGCACGGCGCTGCTCGAGCAGTGCATCGCCGTCGAGCTGCTCGCCGAGATGCCGGCTCTCACCGCCCACGTGCGCGACCGGCTCCGCGCAGGGCGCTCAGCCGTCGAGGCGGGGCTGCATGGGATGGACGGCATCCGGATGCCGTCGACGAGCGGCGGCCTGTCCGCCTGGATCGACCTCGGGATGCCGGTGTCGACGATGCTGTCCCTGGCGGCACGCGAGCACGGACTGATCCTGCCGCCGGGACCCCGCTTCTCCACCGGCGGGGTGCTCGAGCGTCATGTGCGGATCCCCATCACACTCCCGCCCGAGCGCACTGCCGACGCCATGGAGCGGCTCCGCCTGGCCTGGGTCGATGTCAGGAGCGGAGCGCGACGACCGGGCGAGCTGCCGCACGCCGCCGTGATCTGATCCGCGACCAGACCCGCGACGACGAGGACCCCGCCTCCGTCGAGCGGGGGCGGGGTCCTCGTGGTGCGGAGCGGGATACGTATTCTCAGCGTCCGGGATGATTCACCGGCATCCGATACTCACGCCTCCCGGCTCCAGGTCTGACCGGATCACTCGGCTATCCGACCTTGTGGAGCCAGACGACGCGGGCATCATCGCTCGCGTGCCTGAACGGCTCCAGTTCCTCGTCCCAGGCCGAGCCGAGCGCGATGTCGAGCTCGCGCTGCAGCTCGGCCGCGCTGCCCGCCGCGATCTCCATCGCGTAGCGGATGCGATCCTCGCCGATGACGATGTTGCCGGCGGCGTCCGTCTGGGCGAAATGGATGCCGAGATCCGGTGTGTGCAGCCAGCGGCCGCCGTCGCTGCGCGGAGTCGGATCCTCGGTGACCTCGAAGCGGAGGTGCTCCCAGCCGCGGATGGCGGTCGCGAGAGCGGCGCCGGTACCGACAGGGCCGTCCCAGTAGAACTCGGCGCGACGCGCGCCGTCGAGCACCGGCTGCTCGGTCCAGTCGAAGTTCACCGCACGCCCGATGGCGCGTCCCACCGCCCATTCCAGGTGCGGGCAGAGCGCGCGAGGCGCAGAGTGGATGAACACCACTCCGCGTGCGTAAGCCGTCGCCATGATCTCTCCGTTTCATCAGGTGCGTCTTCCCCAACGACCTGAACCACGAAGTGGCGAGAATATGCGGTTATGAGGTGATTATGACCCAGAACCGCGGAAATGACAAGCATGTCATTCGACACGACGAAGGCCCCGGTCTCGCGACCGGGGCCTTCGCTCATGCGGATCGAGGGTCAGGCCTCGCTCATGGCCTGCTTGACCTGCTGGCCCTTGGCCGCATAGTACGCGGCCCGCGCCGCGTCACGGCGCGCCTGCTCGGCGTAGCCGGCCTCGAGCACGTCCTGCGGGACGTCGACGTTCGGGACGTCATCGGTGCCGTTGTACTTCTCGATGTACGCGTCGAGCTCGGGGCCCGAGGTCCACGACGTGATGAGGCAGTAGCGCGGGTCGGTGCCGACATGCGTGGCGGCGTGCCACAGGCGCTGCGTGTCGACGATGAGCTGGGCGCCCGCCGGAAGCGCGATGCGGTACTCGATGCTCGGATCGGTGCGGTTCTCGCGCAGGACGAAGAAGCTGTCCTTGTCGTCGCTGAGGTTGAAGAAGCCGCGGACGACCCAGCCGGTGCCGTCGGGGTTCAGGCGGTTGTTGTCGTCCTGGTGCAGGTTGTAGAGGCACTCGCCGTACGGGGTCGGCTGCAGCTCGATGACGCGGCAGCGACCGACGTTCGCACCCGGCTCCTGGGCGCGGCGCGTGAGATTGGGCGCCTTGGCGGTCTGCGAATCGATCCAGACGCCGTCCTTGTCGGTGCGCGGCGGCTTGTGGTTCCAGAAGCCGTTGCATTCGATCTCGCCCTTGGCACTCGCGAGCGGCGCGAAACGCGTGTCACCGGATGACTTCCAGTCGTTGTACTCGATGTCGAGCCATTCCTTGGGGTCGAGCTCCTGGTCGTAGCTGTCGAGGACGACGAAGCCCTTTTCCTCGAGTGCAGCGGATTTGATGTATCCCATGATCTGAGACATGTTCCCTTCATCGGGGGCCAGCACGTTTTAACAGGCCCTGATAAGGCGAGCCTAACAGTCCACCCCGGAGCGCCGCGGAGGGGCCCCGTGAATAAGCGAATAGACTGATCCGGGCGCGCGGGCGGCCTCCTCGCCGGCGTCAGAGGAGGACGAGACACCAGCATGAGCGCAGCCACCAACGTCGAGGCGACAGCAGTCAACACGATCGAGTGGCTCGCGGCCGGGTCCACCGCCATCGTCGTTCCCGTGTACCAGCGCCAGTACCGGTGGGACATCGGCGGATGCGAGCGGCTGCTCGCCGACATCCGCGCGGTCGCGGACGAAGCAGACGGCCACCGCCACTTCATCGGCTCGATCCTGTCGGCCCACGACGCCGCCGCCGACAGCGACCTCGTGCTCATCGACGGTCAGCAGCGCATCACCACGCTCATGCTGCTCGTCGCGGCGCTGCACCACTCGGTGCGGGCGAGCGACCCGGCGATGGCGGGCGAGCTCGAGCGCGTGCTGGTGCGTCACGACGAGCCTTCCCGCACGAAGCTGCGCCCGCACGAAGCCTGGGCCGAACTCTACGAGTCGGTGGTGCTGGATCGCCGGGACGACGCCGACCGCGAGTCGCGGTTCGACGACAACTACGCCTTCTTCCGCAGCCAGGTGCACGTCGAGGAGGCGCCCCGGATCTGGCGCGGACTGCAGCGGCTCGAGCACGTCTCGATCACTCTCGGCGCCGAGGCGAACGCGCAGCAGATCTTCGAGAGCCTGAACTCGACGGGTGAGCCGCTGCGCGACCACGAGCTGATCCACAACTACATCCTGATGGGCCTCACCCACGCCGAGCAGCTCGACGTCGAGGCCCGGTTCTGGCTTCCGATCGAGCGCCACACCGGCGAGACGATCGGCGCCTTCTGGCGGCATTATCTGGTGATGACCACGGGGCGAGAGGTCGCCGCGAACGGCGAGCACGGGGTGTACAGCGCGTTCCGTCGCTCGTTCCCGCGGGTCGACGTCGCGCATCTGCAGGCGGATGCCGAGATCTGGCGGCACTACGCCGAGATCTACGGCATCCTGCTGGATCCCTCTCGGGAGGGCGATCCGGAGATCGCCAGTCAGCTGAGGTTCGTGAACACGTTCGGCCGCGCCGCCTATCCGCTCGTGCTGAGCGTCTACAGCGACCACGTCCGCGGGCTCATCGAGCGCGAGGAGCTCATCGAGACCCTGGAGCGGATCCAGGCGCTGTACCTGCGCCGCACGCTGGTGAACCTGCCGACGGAGCGTCTGATCGCGCGGCTCTGCCGTGCACGAGGCGAGGGCCGCGACTCCCTGACGCGGGCGTTCGCGCGGATCACGCCGTCCGACGAGCGGGTCAGCGCCGTGCTGAAGTACAGCGAGCTCCCCCACGCCGCGTACGTGCTCGGGCGGCTGGAAGGCGTCGAGGATCCCTCCGGCCTCGATGTCGAGCACATCGTGCCGCCCGTGCCGAGCGACGTGTGGTCGGGTGACGGCGTGCGGCTGTGGAGCGAGTACTCCGAGGACGAGCAGAACAGTCATCGTGCTCTCGCGCCGACGTTGGGCAACCTCACGCTGCTCGAACCGCACCTCGCCGAGCGCGTGTTCGGAGCGTCGTACCCCGTGAAGCGAGCGGATGCCTACTCGCGGAGCGGCGTGCCGGCGACGCGGGAGCTCGGGGACACTGCGACCTGGGGCACGGCCGCGATGACCGAGCGGACCGTGCGGCTGACCTCGGATCTGCTGCGCATCTGGGCGCGCCCCGCGATGCCGGAGATCGACGACGACGGTCTCACCCCGATCCTCGACGCCGTGCGCCGCCGTGGCTGGCCGGCCGGCTGGGAGCGCGAGTTCGAATACGTCGAGTACCGCGGCGAGCGGTGGGAGGTGCCGGACGTCAGGTACCTGTTCAACCGCGTGATGCGGCGGGCATGGACCGACACGCGGGAGGCCGCGCTGACCTACTGCGCCGAGCACGGCGGCCCCATCTATGACGAGATGGCATGGAAGGGCCAGTGGGACGAGCTCGACGAGAGCCACTTCCTCTACATGGGCTGGGACTCGAACTACATGATGAGCGCCGTTCAGGGGGTGCTGGAGGAGTCGGGCCTCGCGTCCGAGGTCTTCGTCAAGTACTCCTACATCGGCAACGTGATGTAGGTCGAGCCCACGAGGAACGGGCGCAGCCGGCGGCTAGGCTCGAGGGGTGAGCACCGTAGTCCGTCGCCTGCTGGATCTGACCGTCGAAGAGCACACCCTGACCGTGCCGCTGGTGTGGTCGGATCCGTCCGACACCCGCACGATCGACATCTTCGCCAGGGTCGTGACGCGCGAGGGCGGCGAGGCCCTCCCCTACCTGGTCTTCCTGCAGGGCGGACCGGGGCATGAGGCTCCGCGGCCGTTCCACGCCACGACCGCGCCAGCATGGCTCGACGAGGCCCTCGCCCGTTACCGCCTCGTGCTGCTCGACCAGCGCGGCACCGGCCTGTCCACGCCTGTCGGGGATGCCGATCTGCAGCGGGGCGCCTCCGCGGTCGCCGAGCACCTCACGCACCTGCGCGCCGACTCGATCGTTCGCGACTGCGAGGCGGTGCGCACGCACCTCGGGGTGGAGACCTGGAGCGTGCTCGGCCAGTCGTTCGGCGGCTTCACCACGCTCGCGTACCTGTCGACCGACGCCGCGTCCCTGGACGACGTGTTCATCACGGGCGGTCTCAGCACCGTCGGACGCCACCCCGATGACGTGTACGCGCTCTGCTATGACAAGATGCGCACGGCATCCGAGGCGTACTACCGGCGATTCCCGGAGCACCGCGACGCGATGCGGCGGCTCGTCGACCTCGCGGATGCCGGCGGGATCGTCCTCCCGGACGGCGAGGTCGTCACGCCGTCCCGGCTGCGCTCGGCCGGGTCGGCGCTCGGCACCGACGACGGCTGGCAGACCCTGTGGTCACTGCTGGAGCGCGACCCCGCCTCCAACGCGTTCCGTCACGACCTCATGCACGCGATGCCGTTCGACGGCCGCAATCCGATGTACTTCGCCTTCCACGAATCGAGCTACGCGAGCGGCCAGGCCACGCGGTGGTCGGCCGAGCGGACGGAGCCCGCGGACTTCCGCGAGGATGTGACGCTGTTCACCGGCGAGCACATCAGACGGGAATGGACCGAGACGGTGCCGGCGTTCCGCCCGTGGCGGGAGGTCGCACTGGAGCTGGCCGAGTTCGAGTGGCCCCGCATCTACGACGCCGATGCGATCGCGGCATCCGGAGCGACCGGCGCCGCAGCCGTCTACGTCAACGACGTGTACGTGCCGATGGAGTTCTCCCTGGAGACGGCGCGGCTCCTGCCGGGCGTGAAGCTCTGGGTGACCAGCGAGCATGAGCACAACGGCCTGCGCTCCGGCCCCGTGCTGACGCGCCTGATCGATCTCGCCCAGGGCCGCCGCATCCGCTGAGCATCCCCCTGCAGGCGGATGCCGTGCGGAGGATGTCCGCGTACGCTGAGCGCATGGACGACGTGATCGGCTGGCTGCAGGTGATGCTCGCGGTCACGCTCGGTCCCTGCCTGATCGTCTTCGCCATCGTGCGGAGCATGTCGACGAAGCCGGTCGAGGTGAAGTACAGGGGCGCAGGCGGCGGGCTGGGAGGCGCCTTCGATGCGATCTGGATGCCGTCGGCGCACGAAGCCGGCATGGAGCGCGATCGTCAGTCCGAGCGGACAGCGCCGGCGCCGTCGTCCGGCGATCCTTCGAGCAGGATTCAGGGCGACCGCATCATCCTCGACCTCTGAAGGGGACGAGAAAGGCCCCGCGCTCCGAGGAGCGCGGGGCCTTCGCGGCGAGGGTCCTTACTTGGACGAGCCGCCGAAGCCCTTGAAGCGCTGGTTGAACTTCTCGACGCGACCGGCCGAGTCCATGATGCGCTGCTTGCCCGTGTAGAACGGGTGCGAGGCCGAGGAGATCTCGACGTCGATGACGGGGTACTCCACACCGTCCAGCTCGACGGTCTTGTCGCTGGTCACGGTGGAGCGGGTGAGGAACGTCTCGCCCGAGCCGAGGTCGCGGAACACGACAGCCTGGTAATCGGGGTGAATGTCAGTCTTCATGGGATTCCTTAATCAGTGCCCTGGATTGTGCCAGGGGCGAGGGAAGTCTGCGGTGCTGAGAGCACCAAGGATCGATTCTAACAGGACTTCGAAAGGATCAGTGACCCGGTTCAGGACGCCGCGCGCGCGGCGTGGCGTCCGTCCTCGGTGCTGAGCGAGATCGGCATGCCGAACGCCTCGGTGAGGGCTTCGGCCGTCAGGGCCTCCGCGATGGGGCCGGCCGCCACGATCCGGCCGTCGCGGATCAGCATCACGTGGGTGAAGCCGACGGGGATCTCCTCGACGTGGTGCGTCACCATCAGCATCGCCGGGGTCGTCGGCGAGGAGGCGTATCCGCTGAGCAGCGCGAGCAGCTCCTCGCGCGAGCCGAGGTCCAGCGACGCCGTCGGCTCGTCCAGGAGCAGCAGCTCGGGGTCGGTCATCACCGCGCGGGCGATCTGCACGCGCTTCTGCTCGCCGTCGCTCAGCGTGCCGAAGGTGCGGTCGGCCAGGTGGTCGAGGCGCCAGTCGCCGAGCACGCGAAGCGCCCGGCGCTCGTCGATGTCCTCGTAGCTCTCGTTCCAGCGGCCGAGGACCGAGTACGCGGCGGTCAGCACGGCGTTCAGCACGGTCTCGTCGCGCGGCACGCGCTTGGCCATGGCCGATGAGGCGAATCCGATGCGGGGACGCACCTCGAACACGTCGGTCCGGCCGAGCGTCTCCCCCAGCACGGTGACCGTGCCGGACGTCGGATGCATCAGCGTGTCAGCGAGCTGCAGCAGCGTCGTCTTGCCGGCGCCGTTCGGGCCGAGGATCACCCAGCGCTGATCATCCGCGACCTGCCAGGTCACGTGATCGATGATGTTGCGCCCCTCGCGGCGCACGACGACGTCGGTGAATTCCAGGGCGATCGACATGCGAACCAGCCTATCGGCTCAGGCGGTCAGCTCCGCGTACAGCGCGCGGGTGGTGTCGGCGATCGCGCCCCAGCTGAACTCGTCCCTCGCCCGCTCGCGTCCTGCCTCGCCGTAGGCCTTCGCGCGGGCCGGGTCGGAGGTCACCTCCGTCAGCACTGCCGCGAGGTCTGCGACGTAGCGCTCAGGGTCGACCGGAGTGCCGGTTCCGTCCTGCACCTGCTCGATCGGCACCAGCCGCCCCGTCACGCCGTCGTCGACGACTTCGGGGATGCCCCCGGTGGCCGTGCCGACCACTGCGGCGCCGCAGGCCATCGCCTCGAGGTTCACGATGCCGAGCGGCTCGTAGACGGAGGGGCAGACGAACGTCGTGGCAGCCGTGAGGATCGCGGAGAGCTCGTCACGAGGCAGCATCTTCTCGATCCAGATCACGCCTTCGCGAGTCTGCTGCAGCAGCCGCACGCCCTCCTGCACCTCCGCCATGATCTCCGGGGTGTCCGGTGCGCCGGCGCACAGCACGAGCTGCACCTCGGGCGGCAGCAGCCGCGCCGCCTGGAGCATGTACGGCAGCCCCTTCTGCCGCGTGATGCGGCCGACGAAGACCACCGAAGGACGCTCCGGGTCCATGCCGATCGACTGCAGGAACTCCGGGTTCTGCACGGGATGCCAGCGCTCGACGTCGATGCCGTTGTGGATCACCCTGACCCTCGAGGGGTCGACGTTCGGGTAGCTGCGCAGGATGTCGGCGCGCATGCCGGCGCTCACCGCGATGACCGCGGCGGCGTTCTCGTACGCGAGCTTCTCGATGCCGCTGGAGACCGCATAGCCGCCGCCGAGCTGCTCGGCCTTCCACGGTCGCAGCGGCTCGAGGCTGTGCGCGGTGAGCACGTGCGGGATGCCGTGCAGCTGCGAGGCGATGTGCCCGGCGAAGTTCGCGTACCAGGTGTGGCTGTGCACGAGGTCGGCGTCGGCGATCGCGGAGACGATCTCGAGATCGGTGCCGAGGGTCTGCAGCGCGGCGTTCGCGTTCGCGAGCTCGGACGGCGGTCTGTAGGCGAAGGTTCCGGCCTCATCGCGGGGCGCGCCGAAGGCGCGGACACGCACTTCGATGCTCTGCCGCAGCGCGGCGACGAGCTCCGCGACGTGCACACCGGCACCGCCGTAGACCTCCGGCGGGTACTCCTTCGTGATCATTTCGACTCGCATGCTCGAAACGCTAGTACACGCCGGGATTCGCCCTCTAGGGTGGAGCCATGTCCGCACCAAAGAAGATCTTCGGCATCATCCTCGCCGGCGGCGAGGGCAAGCGTCTCATGCCCCTGACGGCGGACCGGGCGAAACCGGCCGTGCCCTTCGGAGGGCAGTACCGATTGATCGACTTCGCGATCTCCAACCTCATCAACTCGGGGCTGAGGCAGATCGTGGTGCTCACCCAGTACAAGTCCCACAGCCTCGACCGGCACATCTCGCAGACCTGGCGCATGTCGGCCCTGCTCGACTCGTACGTCGCCTCGGTGCCCGCTCAGCAGCGACTCGGAAAGCGCTGGTTCTCCGGATCCGCCGATGCCATCCTGCAGAGCCTGAACCTGATCAACGACGAGAAGCCGGACATCGTCATCGTGATCGGCGCCGACCACGTGTACCGGATGGACTTCCGGCAGATGCTCGACGCCCACATCGAGTCCGGCGCGAAGGCGACCGTGGCCGGCATCCGTCAGCCTCTCGCGCTCGCGTCGCAGTTCGGCGTCATCGACGCGGACACGGAGTCTGGTCGCATCAAGCAGTTCCTGGAGAAGCCGACGGATGCCGCAGGCCTCGACGACTCCCCTCACGAGGTGCTCGCCTCGATGGGCAATTACATCTTCGACGCCGACGCCCTGATCGAGGCGGTCGAGTCGGACGGCGAGTCGCCGACGTCGGGTCACGACATGGGCGGCGACATCGTGCCGTACTTCGTGGACCGAGGCGAGGCCGGCTACTACGACATGAAGCAGAACGACGTGCCCGGCTCCTCGCCGCGTGACCGCTCGTACTGGCGCGACGTCGGTACGATCGACTCCTTCTTCGACGCCCACATGGATCTCATCTCCACGCTGCCGGTGTTCAACCTGTACAACATGGAGTGGCCGATCCACTCGCAGGCCGTGAACTCGCCGCCCGCCAAGTTCGTGCGCGACTCGGTCGGCCGCATCGGCAACGCGATCGACTCGATCGTCTCCCTCGGATGCGTGCTCTCCGGCACCCATGTCGAGCGCAGCGTCGTGGGTCCGTGGACGCTGGCCGGCGGCGGCTCGACCATCACCGACTCGGTGCTGTTCGATCACGTCCGGGTCGGCGCGGGCGCCCGCGTGCACCGTGCCATCCTCGACAAGAACGTCGTCCTCGCCGACGGCGCGACGGTGGGCGTGGACCGCGAGCGCGACCTCGCCAGGGGTTTCACCGTCACGGAGTCGGGCATCACGGTCGTCGGCAAGGGCGTGCACGTCGAGCGCTGAGCGCGTCACGCGGCGTCGCGTCCCCGGCGCCGATCGCTAGGCTCGAACGCGTGACCTCTGCGCGCTTCCTCGTCGTCCTCGATGCCGATTCCACCCTCATCCGCAATGAGGTGATCGAGCTGCTCGCCGATGAGGCGGGGCGGCGCGACGAGGTGCAGGCCGCGACAGAGGCGGCGATGCGCGGGGAGGTCGACTTCGCCGCCAGCCTGCGCACCCGCGTGGCGGCCCTCGAGGGCGTGCCGGTCACCGCGTTCGCGCGGGTCCTCGCCCGCATCGAGCCGACGGCCGGCGTGCGCGAGCTCACCGCGGCCGTTCATGACCGCGGCGGAGTCGTCGGCGTCGTGTCCGGCGGGTTCCACGAGATCCTCGACGATGTGGCGCCGGGGCTCGGCGTCGACCGCTGGCGCGCCAACCGACTCGAGGTCGCCGACGGCGCCCTCACCGGCCGGGTCGACGGCGAGATCGTGGACGCAGCGGCCAAGGCCGCGTCGCTGCAGGAGTGGGCCGCCGACCTCGGCGTCGCCCCGCACGCGACGATCGCGATCGGCGACGGCGCCAACGATCTGCAGATGATGGCCGTCGCCGGCCTCGGCCTCGCGTTCAACGCGAAGCCCGCCGTGCGCGCGGCGGCGAGCCTGGTCGTCGGCCCGCAGGACCTCTCCGAGGTCATCGCCCTGCTGCCGTAGCGGATGTCGGCGGCCGCGGCTAGCTTCGTGGCATGGACATCATCCTCATCCCCGGTCTCTGGCTCGACGCGACCAGCTGGGCCGAGGTGCTCCCCCGGCTGGAGGGCGCGGGGCACCGTGTGCATCCGCTCACGATGCCGGGTCTCGACGCTCCCGCGTCCGCGTCGTCCGACATCGGCATCGCGGACTGGGTGGCGGCGGGAGTCGCCGCCGTCGATGCCGTACCCGGCCCCGTCGTGGTCGTCGGGCACAGCGGCGGCGGCAACGTCGCCTGGGGTGTCGCAGATGCGCGTCCTGATCGGGTCGCCCGGGTGATCTTCGTCGACACGGTCCCGCCTCCGGCGGGGTCGGGGATCAGCGAGTTCGAGGTGGTCGACGGCGTCATCCCGTTCCCCGGCTGGGACTTCTTCCCCGCCGAAGACGTCGACGATCTCGACGACGTCACCCGGGCGCGGACCGCGCCGCTCACGCACAGCGTGCCGGCCCGTGTCCCCGCCGATCCGATCGCTCTCGCCGACGACGCGCGTCACCGCGTGCCGGTCACGCTGCTGATGGGCGGACTCGACCGGGAGACGCTGGAGTCGGAGCTCGAGAACTGGGGGCCGTATGCCGATGAGTTCCGCGCCATCGACGACGTCGAGGTGGTGCGCATCGGATCCGGTCATTGGCCGCAGTTCTCCGCGCCGCAGCGCCTCGCCGAGCTGATGCTCGCCGCGATCGCCCGCTGACGAGCGGGTCTGCGCCGCCGCAGCGCGTCAGGCGGGGCTCAGTGCCCCATGCCGAGGCCCCCGTCGACGGGGATCACGGCGCCGGAGATGTAACCGGAGTCGTCGCTCGCGAGCCAGGTCACGACGCCGGCGACCTCGTCGGGGGTGGCGAAGCGCCCGGCCGGGATGCTGGCCTTGTACTGCTTCTGCGTCTCCTCGGGGAGTTCGGCCGTCATGTCGGTCTCGATGAATCCGGGCGCGACGACGTTCGCGGTGATGCCGCGGCCGCCGAGTTCACGGGTGAGCGAGCGGGCGAAGCCGACGAGGGCGCTCTTCGAGGCGGAGTAGTTGACCTGTCCGGCGGAGCCGTAGAGGCCGACGACGCTGGAGATGAGGATCACGCGACCGAAACGGGCGCGCAGCATGCCCTTCGAGGCGCGCTTGACCACACGGAACGTGCCGCCGAGGTTCGTGGCGACGACGCTGTCGAAATCGTCCTCGCTCATGCGCAGGAGCAGTGTGTCCTTCGTGATCCCGGCGTTCGCGACGACGATCTCCACGGGTCCGAGCTGCTGCTCGACCTCGGTGAACGCGGCGTCGAGGGCGGCGGCATCGGTGACGTCCGCACGCACCGTGAGCGTGCCATCGGGGCCTTCCCCGCTGCGAGCCGTGACCGCGACCTTGTAGCCCTCACGGACGAATCGCTCGGCGATGGCCCGGCCGATGCCCCGGTTGCCTCCGGTGACGAGGACGACGCGCTGAGAACTCATTTCCACTCCTGATCTGGCCGGCGGATTCCGTGGCCGGGTCATAGGCGATCCTATCGAGGATGCCGTCGGTGCTCCGAGAGAGGTTTGACAGAACCGGGTGCTGCTGAAACGCTGAGCACGACGAAAGGCACGCAGCGTGAGCGATAGCAGCATCCCCACTCCGGCAGGCGACCCGCAGCCGACGCCACCGCCCGTCGCGCCCGCCGCGCAGCCCGTCCAGGCCTATCCGGGCGCCGCGCCCGCCTACCCGGGTGCTCAGCCTCCCGCCTACGGCGCTCAGCCTCCCGCCTACGCCGCCCCCGCGCCCCCGCAGGGCTACTACGGCGCAGCCGCACCCGTGCAGCAGCAGGCCCCTGGCTATCCGGCTTACGGGGCTCCCGCCTATCCGGCGCCCCGTCCGAGCAGCGGCCTGGCGATCACCTCGCTCATCTGCGGCATCGGCGGCGTCGTGCTGTCGTGGGCGATCGTGCCGATCCTGGCATCGATCGTCGCCGTGATCACGGGCCACATGGTGCTGCGCCAGACCAAGGCGAACCCTGCTCTCGGCGGCCGCGGAATGGCCTTCGCCGGGTTGATCCTGGGCTACGTGATGGTCGCCGTGATCCTGATCGGCATCGTCACCATGGTGATCAGCTTCGTGTTCCTCGGCGCCTTCACCCTGCCGTTCATCTTCAGCAGCTGATACCGCGCGGATCGCGCGCCGGGCGGCCTGCACCGGCGTAGGCTGGATGCATCGTGAAGAGCAAGCGCCTGGTCCCTGCCGTCACCTCCCTGCCGCAGTCGCCGCAGGATGAGGCTGACCATCGCGTGCGCCGTTATGCGCTCACGATGACGATCCGGATCGCGTGCTTCGGCCTGATGGTCCTCGTGCAGCCGTACGGCTGGTACACCTGGGTGTTCGCCATCGCCGCCGCGGTGCTGCCCTACATCGCCGTCGTGTTCGCCAACGCTGGCAGCGACAGCACCGAGACCGTCGTGGAGTCCCCGCTGCAGCAGCTCGAGGCGGCGGCACCGGCCGAGACCGCGGCGGATGACACAGAACCGCAGATCCTCACGGTCCGCGAGAACCGCCAGGACGAGGCGTGACCGCACCGGAGTGCTCGCGCGCCGGGTGCCGGAATGCGGCGACGCAGCAGGTCGTGTGGCGCAATCCGCGCATCCACACCGCCGACCGCGAGAAGATCTGGCTCGCCTGCGACGAGCACGGCGGCTTCCTCCACGACTACCTCGCCGCACGCGACTTCCCGGTGACCGTGCGCCCCGGGGTTCCCGCATGAGCCCGCGGATGCTGCGCTGGAGCGTCTACGTCCTCATCGCCATCGGCTTCGCGGTGGCGTGTGCCTTCCTCTCGAACTGGCAGTTCGAGCGCAACGAATCGCGCGCCGACCAGATCGCTCTGGTCGAGCGGAACTACGACGCGGAGCCGGTGCCGCTGGCCGATCTGATCGGATCGGCGGGCGTGCTGGACCCGGAGGACGAATGGCATCCGGTCACGCTCGCTGGCGAGTACCTCGCTGACGAGCAGGTGCTGGTGCGCAACCGGCCGCACGGCGGCACGAGCGCCTTCGAGGTGCTGACCCCGTTCCGGGATGCGGATGGACGTCTCTTCCTCGTCGATCGCGGCTGGGTTCCTCCTGGTGACGGCGAGTCACCGGACGCCGTACCCGCGCCGCCCTCCGGCGAGGTCGAGGTGACCGTGCGCCTGCGCCCTGGGGAACAGCTCCCGGCTTCGGGCCGAGGAGCCCCCGATGGGCAGGTGCCGACCATCCACCTGCCTTCTGTCGACGACCTCGTGGACGGGGACCTGATCACCGGTGCCTACGGACAGCTGATCAGCGAGGAGCCGGGTTCGCTCGGCGGCTTCGCATCCCCCACCGAGGATCCGGGGCCGCACCTTTCCTATGCGATCCAGTGGATCCTGTTCGCGCTGATGGGCTTCGTGTTCATCGGCTACATCATCCGCACCGAGATCGTGAAGCACCACGAGGAGCAGGAGGGCATCGCCGCGCCGGTGCGGGCTTCACGGCGCCGGGACAAGGATGCCGACGTCGAGGACGAACTCCTCGACGTGCGCGAGAGGCTCACTCCGCCCAGGCGGTGACCCGGGAGACGGACGCCGTCTTCGGGTAGGTCCCACCTCGCCCACCGACCTCGAAGAGGTCGATGAGGAGCAGCATCGGGTAGTCAGGGGCTTGAGGGATCCGGCGGACGACGACACCGTCGCAGCCGATCACCGTCTCCCGCGCACCCCAGATCGCAGTCCAGGTATGTGCCCGGCTCGCGTCGAACGGCAGCACGACCTCGGTCATGTCGGTCGTCATCCGCGGGTCGTGATGCGCCTTGACGCCCGTCCGCGCGGTCGTCGTGGCGCCGACGGCCTCCGCGTCGATCTCGAAGATGCAGATCTCCCCGGCGTCATCCTCGGACCGGTGCTCGACGCCGACGAGCCACGCGGCGAGCATGCAGCCGGCATCCGTGCTCGCCGACACCGTGATGTCCACACGGCCGCGCGAGGGCGCGAACAGCAGCCGCTCCGGGGTCTCGGTGCGGACGACGAGGCCATCGGAGCGGTGGCGATGCGTGCCTCGCGCTGAGCCGACCGGGCCGGAGTACGTCCCCGTCTGCACGTTCGAGACGCGCAGCGGCGCATCTTCAGGCCGCCAGTCCGGCTGGTCCTCCTCGATGCGCAGCTCGAGTCCATGGACGCCGATCCCGTAGCGCGCCTCGGAGCGCTCCGGCGTGCTCCAGTGCGGCAGATAGTGCGGCACCCACCGGTCAGGCCGGAGACCTTCGGAGAAGTCGTCGTCGAAGTCCGCGAGGCGTCGGGGAACGGGCGGAAGCGGCTCAGAGCGGATGGTCACGCGCCATCCTCCCATGCACCGCCGACGTCGGAGCGGCCGGCCTCAGTCCTGCCACGGCATCGGACGCTCGGGGAGACGCGCGCTGTCGTCCGGCAGATGCGGCAGCTCCTCCCCGCCCGCCCGGATGCAGAGCCAGCGCAGCTCCCCCGGGCTGTCCGGACGCGCGCGCCAGGTGCGCGCGACGCCCTGCCCGACCCGGATCACGGTGCCGGGTCCGACGTCGACGACATCGTCGTCCAGGCCCATCTGTCCACGGCCGGCGAGGAACACGTACATCTCCTCGACCCGGTCGTGCACGTGCCAGTACCCGGCCTCCTCCCCCGGAACGAGGGCGTTCGCGGTCATCCCGATGAACTGCATCGTCAGCTCGTGGTCCACGACCCTCCGGCCGTCGCGCGAGCGCGTGGCGTCGAATCCGCCGTGGTGGCCGCGCCACTCGTCGAGGTCGCCGATCTCGACCACCTGATATCCGCTCATCCCTGCTCCTCCGTGTCATGTTCGCTCGCCCCGGCCGAGGCACCTGTCATGGTCCGCCGCCAGCCGTCCTCGATGCGGTCGTAGACGATCCGGGTGTGGTTCCGGTCCGCCGATCCCTGCCAGAACTCCACGCGCGACGCGATGATCCGCCAGAGCACCCAGTCCCCCGGTGCGATGCCGTCGCGAGCGGCGCCGGAGCGCGCCGCGAGGTCGGCGGCGCTCTCCTCCGGCGTCGCCTCGCGCACGATTCCGCGTACGCGCACGGCGCGTACGACCGGCTGCCACCAGAAGCCGAGTGCGGCGGCGGGTGCGGCAGCGAGCTGCGCGCCCTTGCGCGAGGACCGTGGTCCCGCGAAGGCCCAGCCGTGCCCGTCCACTCCCTTGAGGATCAACGTCCGCGCATCGGGGACACCCTCCGCATCGACGGTCGCCAGGGTCGCGGCGTGCGGCTCGGGCACGTGTGCATCCGCGGCATCCGCGATCCAGATGCGGAACAGCGTCTCCGGCTCGGCGGGGATCGTCTCGAGGTCGAGAGGCGGCGCGGTTCCGGTGAGGGCGGGCAGCGCACGCAGCCAGGCTGCCAGGTCGGTCGAGGGGATGCTCTGTTCGGGCCGCACGCTCTCGACTATGCCACGGCCGAGAGGGTGCGAGGCCCGTCAGGCGAGCTCGATGAGGTCCTGGTACTCCTGGCTCCAGATGTCCTCGACGCCGTCCGGCAGGATCAGCACCCGCTCCGGGTTCAGCGACTGCACGGCACCGGGATCGTGAGACACGAGCACGACAGCGCCCTCGTAGTGCGCGAGCGCGCCCAGGATCTCCTCGCGCGACGCGGGGTCGAGGTTGTTCGTCGGCTCGTCGAGCAGCAGCAGGTTCGCAGAGGACACCACGAGCGTCGCGAGTGACAGCCGCGTCTTCTCGCCGCCGGAGAGCACGCCTGCGGGCTTGAGGACGTCATCGCCGGTGAACAGGAACGAGCCCAGCACCTTGCGCGCCTCCATCTCCGTGATGTGCGGAGCGGCGGACACCATGTTCTCGAGCACCGACCGGTTGACGTCGAGATTCTCGTGCTCCTGGGCGTAGTAGCCGACCTTGAGCCCGTGTCCCGGTTCGAGCTGCCCCGTGTCCGGCTTGTCGACGCCGGCGAGCATACGCAGCAGCGTCGTCTTGCCAGCGCCGTTGAGGCCGAGGATGACCACCTTCGACCCGCGGTCGATCGCGAGGTCGACATCGGTGAAGATCTCCAGTGACCCGTAGGACTTCGAGAGCCCGGTCGCCATCATCGGGGTCTTGCCGCAGGGCGCGGGCTTCGGGAAGCGCAGCTTCGCGACGCGGTCCTCCTGGCGCACCTCGTCGAGGCCGGCCAGGAGCTTCTCGGCACGCGCGATCATCTGGTGAGCGGCAGCGGCCTTCGACGCCTTCGCACCGAAGCGGGCCGCCTGCTGCTGCAGCGTGGTGGCCTTCTTCTCGGCGTTGGCGCGCTCCTTCTTGCGGCGCTCCTCGTCGGCCACGCGCTGGCGCAGGTAGTTCTTCCAGTTCATGTTGTACGTGTCGATGATCTGGCGGTTCGCGTCGAGGTAGAAGACGCGGTTGACCGTCTCGCCGACGAGCTCGACATCGTGGCTGATCACGATCAGCCCGCCCTTGTAGTTCTTGAGGAACTCCCGCAGCCACACCACGCTGTCCGCGTCGAGGTGGTTGGTCGGCTCATCGAGGATCATCGTCTCGGCGTCGGAGAAGAGGATGCGCGCCAGCTCGATGCGTCGACGCTGACCGCCCGACAGGGTCGACAGGGGCTGGTCGAGGATGCGATCGGGAAGCGACAGGTTGTTGGCGATGGATGCCGCCTCGGCCTCGGCCGCATAGCCGCCCTGCGCCTCGAACTGCTCGGTGAGACGCGCGTAGCGCTTCATCGCCTTCTCGGCGACCGCGGGATCCTCGGAGCCCATGGCGAGCGAGGCCTCGGTCATCCCCAGATTGAGCTGGCCGAGTCCGCGCGCGTCGAGGATGCGGGTGCGGGCGAGGTCCTCGGGATTGCCCGAACGGGGGTCCTGCGGCAGGTAGCCGAGTTCGCCGGAGCGCGTCACGCTGCCCCCCGAGGGCAGTACGTCGCCGGCGAGCACCTTGGTCAGCGTGGTCTTGCCCGCGCCGTTGCGGCCGACGAGACCGATCTTGTCTCCGTCGCTCACACGGAACGACACGTTCTCCATCAGGAGGCGTGCGCCAACGCGGATCTCGAGTTCGTGCACGGCGAGCACAGCGGTTGTCCGTTCGTCAGGGGTGGGGTTCGGCGGAAGGGCCAGCCTCTCAGTATAGATCGCGGCCGCTGAAGACCCTCTGAGGTATGAGACGGACGACACTCGGGAGTGATGTGCCAGGTGGTGCCGCGTTCGTAACGTCGGAGCGTGGACATCATCAACGAGATCATCTTCCAGGCCGCCTCCTCCCCTTGGCTCTACCTCGTCATGTTCGCCACGGCGGTGATCGACGGGTTCTTCCCGCCCATCCCCAGCGAGACCGTCCTCGTCGCCGCCGCAGCGGTCGCGGCGTCGTCGGGAGATGCGAACATCGTCCTGCTCTGCGCCATGGCCGCGCTCGGCGCGGTGATCGGCGACAACATCGCGTACGCGATCGGGCGCTCCGTCGGCGTGCGCCGTTGGGCGTGGATGCGGCGTCCCCGCGTCGCCGCCGCGGTGCAGCGCGCACAGCGCACTCTGGAGCATCGCGGCGCCCCGCTGATCATCGGGGCGCGCTACATCCCGGTCGGACGGGTCGCCGTCAACATGTCGGCCGGCGCGCTGCGCTACCCGTGGCGGCGATTCCTCCCCCTGAGCATCGTCGCCGCGGTCACCTGGGCCGCCTACAGCGCGGGGATCGGCGTGATCGCCGGCTCCTGGATCGAGGACCAGCCGCTTCTGAGCGCTGTGCTCGGCATCGCGTTCGCCCTCGTCATCGGTCTCGTGATCGAGAGGGTCGCATCGATGAGCCGTCGCCGTCCCACCCTGCGCGCCGGCTCGGATGCGATCATCGAGGGCGAGGTGCCCGAGCCGAGCCGCGTGGAGGTGGCAGGATGACTCCCATGGCGGCGAAGCGGACCCGGGCGCGCAGGAACCGGCGACCACGGCCGGCCTGGATCCGCGATCGGCGCACGGCGATGATCGTCGTGCTGTCCGTGGTCGCGGTCGTTCTCTTCTCCGTTCTCGTGCCGCTGCACGGCGCCGCCTACGGCAGCCCGATCCCGGTGACGATGCTGCTCGGCGCCGCCGCGGTCGCGGCTCCCCTGGTGTCGATGCGGCGGCCGAACCTCGCGATGATGCTGTTCACCGCCGCCGCGCTGCTGATCCCTCTCACGGTCCCGCGCAGCGGGGCGGTGACCGCCCCGTGGCCCTGGTCGGTGCCGATGCTTCTCGCGTTCGCCGTCATCGTCGCCGCGATCACGTTCCAGCACGGCTGGCGGCCGGGGCTCGTCCAGCTCGTCCTCGGCACCGCGGCCGGGCTCATCGCGTCGATCATGCTGCCGGAGTTCCCGAGCGCGAACTCGCTCATCGTCACGACTTCCGTGGTCGGCGGTCTGTACGTGCTCGCCGTTCTCCTCGCAGGCCGTCTGCGGCTCGGCGAGGAGCTCACGCAGGAGCGCGCGAACACGGCCCAGGAGCAGGCCCGCCGCGAGCTGGTCGAGGAGCGCACCCGCATCGCCAGGGAGCTCCACGACGTCGTGGCGCACAGCATGTCCCTCATCCAGGTGCAGGCGGCGACCGCGCGCTACCGGGTTCCCGATCTGCAGCAGGACGCCGCGACCGAGTTCGACGACATCGCGGCGACCGCGCGCACCGCTCTCGCCGAGATGCGCCGGATCCTCGGTGTCCTGCGGACCGAGGACCACACCGCGGAGCTCGCCCCCCAGCGCGGAGTCGACGACATCCCCGCCCTCGTCGAGACCAGCCGCCGCGCGGGAGCGTCCATCGCCCTCGCCCAGGCCGTGGACGGCGACGTCTCCCCCGCCACGCAGATCGCCGCCTACCGGATCGTGCAGGAGGCGATCAGCAACGCCGTCAGGCACGCTCCGGGCTCTGAGATCACAGTGTCGGTGACCGCCGGCGACGACGCCGTCGCCGTGACTGTCCGCAACGGCGCGGCGGCGAGCCCGAGTCCGGGTGCCGGCGCCGGCCAGGGGCATGGCGGCCACGGCCTGCGCGGCATGTCCGAGCGCGCGACGCTCCTCGGCGGAACCGTGCAGGCAGGACCCGATGGCGACGGATGGACCGTCAGCGCTGTGCTGCCACGGCATCCTGTCTCCCCCGCTCCGGAAGGAACCACGTGAGCATCAGCGTCCTCATCGCAGACGACCAGGCCATGGTGCGAGCGGGTTTCGCCGCGCTTCTGGACGCCCACGACGGCATCCGCGTGGCCGGTCAGGCCGCCGACGGCGCCGAGGCCGTGGCGATGGCCGCCCGGCTGAACCCGGACGTGATCCTGATGGACGTGCGGATGCCCGAGCTCGACGGCATCGAGGCGACCCGGCGCATCCTCGGCCCCTCGTATCCGGCCGCGCATGTGCCGCGCATCCTGATGCTGACGACCTTCGACATCGACGACTACGTCTACGACGCGCTCGAGGCGGGTGCCAGCGGCTTCCTGCTGAAGGACGCGCTGCCCGAGGAGCTCGTGCACGCGGTGCGGGTCGTCGCGGCCGGCGACGCGCTGCTCGCGCCGAGCGTGACGAGGCGCATGATCGAGCAGTTCGCCGGGCGCCGCCCTCGGACGGCGCGTGCGGCGACGTCCCTGACGGAGCTGACGGAGCGCGAGCGCGAGGTGCTCGTGCTCATCGGCAAGGGACGCTCCAACACCGAGATCGGGGCCGATCTCTTCATCGCGGAGCAGACCGTGAAGACGCACGTCGGCAAGATCCTGGCGAAGCTCGGCCTGCGCGACCGCGTCCACGCCGTCATCCTCGCCTACGACACCGGTCTCGTCGAACCGGCATCCTGACTCATCCCCCGGTAGGGGGTGCGAACGGCTCTGGGGGTTGATGCCCCGCGCGTCACCGGCTCCATAGCCTCAGCGGACACCCATCCGAGGAGGATCACATGGCCATCGTCCAGGCGCCGCCGCTCATACGGTCCCGGCCGTCCGCTCCGGGCGGCCGCGACGCCGTCATCGACCTGGTCCGCGCCGTGTGCGTGACGGGTGTCGTCCTGCTGCACTCGATCATGGTCGGGGTGACGGTCACCGACGCGGGGCCGGTGTTCGCGAACGCGAGCGACGGCACCTGGTGGATCATCCCGGTGAGCTGGATGCTGCAGGTCATGCCGCTGTTCTTCGTGATCGGCGGCTTCGCCGGTCTCCACGCCCTTCGCCGGCTGCGCTCTCGAGGCGGCACGGCCGCCGAGTTCGTCGCCGGTCGCGTGCAGCGCCTGCTGCGACCGGCGCTCGTCACGATCGCCGTCGTCGGCGCCACGCTCGCAGCCCTTGCGGTCGGCGGCGTCGACCCTGCGCTGATCGGCATCGCCGGGTTCCGGTTCAGCCAGCCCCTCTGGTTCCTCGCCGTGTTCCTGCTCTGCCAGGCGCTGCTTCCCGTGCTCGCCGCCGCGCACGAGCGGATGCCGCTGCGCACCCTCGGCCTCCTCGCCGCGGCGGCCGTCGTCGTCGATGCGCTTCGCGCCGGGACAGGGGTCGAGGGCATCGGATTCCTGAATCTCGCGTTCGTGTGGCTCGCGATGCAGCAGGTCGGCTTCTTCCTGGCCGACGGCACGATCGACCGGCTGCCACGTACGGTGCGGATCGCGGGCGGCGCTGCGGCGCTGGCCGCTCTCGTCGCCGCCTTCGCGGGCGGCATCTACTCCCCCGATCTGATCGCCAACATCAATCCCCCGACCGGAGCGCTCATGCTCGTCGGCCTCGTGCATCTGAGCGCTCTCTCACTGCTGCGGGAGCCGCTCGCGCGATTCGGACGGCGTCCGCGAGTCGACGCGTTCACGCGATTCGTGAACGCGCGCGCGATGACCGTCTATCTGTGGCATATGCCTGTGCTGCTGGCGATGGCCGGCGCGTCGGCGATCGTCGCGATCAGCACCGGGGTGATGCTGCCGGAGCCGAGCACGCTCCTGTGGTGGCTGGGGCGGCCGTTCTGGCTCGCCGCGGCCCTCGTCCTCAGCGCGATCGTCGCTGTCGCGCTCACGCGCTTCGAGACCGGGAGTGCCCCCGGCGCACCGCGTTCCGTGCGGCGCGTCGCGGCCGCAGCCCTCATCGGGATCGTGGCGGTCCTGCTGCTCCTGGTCGCCGGCACGACCGTGCTGACCGCAGCGGTCGCGACAGCCGGGATCGCCGTGTCGCTGCGGCTCGCACGCCGCTCACACCAGGCCGCGGGCGGTGAGCGCGTCGCCGACGTCGTCCGCATGCCGCAGCGTGCGCACGAGCAGCGGCACGACTGAGCGGATGCCGAGGCGGACGCCGCGCGCACGCTGCGCGTCGCGGATCTGATCGGCGAACCCGGCGACGACGGGGATCATGGCGATCGTCAGCGACACTGTCATCGAGACGGCATCTACGTCGACCCGCAACCGCCGCAGCGGCGTCAGCAGCCTCCGGAGCACCGCCAGCAGGTCGCCCATTCTGGTCGTGAGGGTCAGCAGGCTCGCCAGCAGGACGAGGGTGACCACCTTCGCGGTGCTGATCCACGCGGTGACAGGGCTCACGAAGATCCAGAGGGCGAGGGCGAGGATCAGCACGAGCCAGCGCAGCCGCCACATCTCGGCTCCGAGCACGTGCAGCGGGAGCCCTGCCACGGCGTACAGCGCGCACACGACGAGCAGCGCCGCGCCGATGGTCCAGACATCGTGGAGAAACAGCGAGAGGGCGAGAGCGGAGATCGCCAGTCCCGCGAGCTTCACGCCTGCCGGCATCCGGTGCAGGATGCCGGTGCCGGGGCGGTACAGCTGGATCATCCGCACAGCTCCCGGTACGTCCGGATGACGTCCTCAGGCGCGCCGGCCGCGGCGATCTCGCCGCCTTCGAAGAGCACGGCCTGATCGCAGCGCTCGGCCAGCTCGAGGTCGTGGGTGACCAGCACCAGCTGCGCCCGCTGCGCCAGCAGGAGATCGCCGATGCGGCGCGAGTTCCGCAGATCCAGGAGCGTGGTCGGCTCGTCCGCCACGATCAGCGCGGGGTCGGTGATCAGCACCGATGCGAGCGCGAGCAGCTGCTTCTGGCCGCCGGAGAGGTCGGATGCCGGGATGTCGGCACGATCCGCCAGGCCGTGCTCCGCCAGCGCGTCTGCGACCCGTTGCGCGATCTCGGTCCGCTCCAGTCCTCGCAGCGACAGCGCGAGATCCTCCGACGCCGTGGGCATCAGGATCTGCGCCTGCGGGTCGGTGAACACGAACCCCACGCGGCGGCGAAGAGCCGTGCGATCGCGCTCCGCGTCCAGCCCGTGCACCGTGACTCGCCCCCCGCTGGGGGCGACGAGACCGTTCAGGAGCCGCGCGAAGGTCGACTTTCCCGAGCCGTTCGCGCCGATCACCGCGATGCGCGCCGCAGTGAGCTCGATGCTGACCTCGCGAAGGATCGTCTGTCCCTCCCGCTGCACCGAGACCCGATCGAGCGCGATCGTGGCGACAGCGGTGTCAGGCAGCACTCGCCGAGGCCATCACCGCGCGCTGCCCGAACGCCCGCGGGTACGCGCGGCGCAGCGCGAGCGTGAGCGCGGTGGCCGCCGCGGCCTTGAGGAGGTCGCCGGGCAGGAAGGCGAGGGCAGAGAGGGCGGTCGGTCCGAGGTCGGTGCCCAGCACGAGAGCCTGCACCGGGATCCCGAACAGGTAGACCACGAGGATGCCGCCGGCCACCGCGCCGAGCGCCGTGCGCCACCACGTGATCCGGCCGCCGTGCACGATGAGTCCGATCACGAGGGCGCCGAAGATCCAGCCGATCAGGTATCCCGCTGACGGGCCGGCGAACACGCCGAGGCCACCGCGCCCGCCGGCGAGCACGGGCAGCCCGATCGCGGCGAGCACGAGCACGAGCAGCACGGCCAGCGGGCCCCGCCGGGGTCCCAGCACCGCTCCCGCCAGCATCACGCCGAGCGTCTGCGCGGTGATCGGAACCCCCGCGGGCAGCGGGATGGTCACCAGCCCCAGCACGACGATGAGAGCCGCGAAGATCGCGACACGGGCCAGATCGCGACCGACGTCGCTGCGGCTTTCCGACATGTTCTCTCCAACCTGATGAGGGCGCCCGTGGCGCTCCTGAACACTGTTCACCTGAACGATGTTCACTATAGTGAGAGCATGAGCCCAGAGCACAATCCGGCACGTCACGATCGCGACAGCGTCGCGAGCACCGCTCTCGCGCTGCTCGACGAGGTGGGGCTCGCCGACCTGTCGATGCGCCGCATCGCCGCTCGCCTCGACGTGCAGCCCAGCGCGCTCTACTGGCACTTCGCCAGCAAGCAGGCGCTGTTCGCCGAACTCGCCGATCGGATCACCGCGGTCATCCCCCGCGGCGAGGCCGGTGTGCTGGCGACCGCTCGCGGCATCCGCGACGCGCTGTTCGCCTACCGCGACGGGGCCGAGCTGGTGCTCAGCACGTACGCGCTGCAGTTGGGGTCATCGCACGCGCAGTCGTCACTCGAGGCTGCGCTGCGCGAGGCCGGTGCGGAGGATGCCCCGGAGCGCGCCGTCGCCATCCTGCATTTCGTGCTCGGGCACGCGACGCTCGTCCAGCAGCGGATGCACGCCGACAGCCACGGGGCCATGCGCGACCAGGGAGAGATCGACGTCACGGCAGGCCTCGATCGCATCTTCGATCTCGGCGTCACCGCCATCGCCGCGAACGTGGGCGCGGCGATCGTCAGCGCCGACGCGACTCCGCCGCGTGACCGAGTCTGAGACCGGGGATCGCGGCCACCAGCACGAGGACCGCGCAGAAGGCGAACACCGCGCCGAATGCGCCGGCACCTCCACCGAGGGTCGCGACTCCCAGCCCGGCGATCGCGATCGCGAGCGCTGACGTGGTGTTCTCGGCGATCGACAGCGCCGACGAGTTGAAACCCTGGTTCCCGTCATCCGAATACGCCAGCGTGAGCACGGTGAGCCGAGGGTAGAGAAGTCCCATCCCGCCTCCGGCGAACGCCCAGCCGATGATCACGAGCAGCGGCGAGATCCCCTGCACGGCGGCGATCAGGACGCACACGAGGGCGAGGAGGTTCAGGCCGAGGCCGATCAGGGCGATCCGGCGATTGCCCAGCCGGTCACCGAACCGCCCCTGCAGATCCGAGGCGCCGGCCCAGGCGAACGCGGCGAGCATGAGCGCCACGCCCGCCCACGTCGCGGTGAAGCCGAAGCGCTCCATCAGCAGGTACGGCACGTAGGCCTCTGCAGCGAAGAAAGAACCTGCGGCCACGCCGCGCATGAGCACCACGCTCGGCAGTCCCCTGCCGACGCGGAGGGTGCCGCGCGGAAGCAGCGGAAGCACGGCGAATGCGATGACTGCGACGGCGCCCAGGGCGACGGGCCAGCCGATCTGCGGTCGCATGTCGGCGGAGAACCCGACGAGCACGGCGAGGACCGCCACGACGACGGCCAGCCCGAGCCTTGTCGCGAGCGCGCGCCGGTCCTGCGGCTCGCCGTGGCCGAGATCGACGTGGCGCAGACGCAGCACGATCGTGAGGAACGCGATGCCGGTGAGCACGGCGACCCCGAGGAACGCCCACCGCCAGTGGAGATGCTCCGCGACCGCGCCCGCGAGGAACGGGCCGACCATCGACGGCACCACCCAGGCTGCGGCGAACGCGGCGAACACCCTGCCGTGCAGCTGCGGCGGGTACAGGCGCGCCACCACGACGTAGAGGGCCACCGTCTGCCCGCCGGTGCCGAGCCCCTGCACCAGCCGTCCGATGAGGAACTGGTGCATCGTCGTCGCGAATCCGGAGATCAGCAGGCCCACGATGAACAGCGACACTGCGACGTAGAGGGCGCCACGGGGGCCGCGGGCATCCGACCACGCACCCGCGGCCACCATGCCGATGACGCTTGTCGCCAGCGTTCCCGCGAAGGCGACCGCGTACAGCGCATCGCCGTTGAGCGCCGCACTGACGACCGGCATGACGGTGGTGACGGCGAGTGCCTCGATCGCCGCGAAGAAGATCAACGCCGAGGCGCCCGCCGTGACCCAGAGGCGCTGCCTGTCCCAGATCGAGGGGAGGCTGCTCGTCGAGGTCATCGGCCGGTCAGCGCGGCGATGCGCTCGACGGCATCCGTGAGGATCTCGGGGCTGGTGCCGAAGTTGAGCCGCACGTGGCCCGCACCCTCCGCACCGAACGCGGGCCCGAAGTGCAGCGCCACCTTCGCATCCTTCAGGATGGCGCGCGCCGGATTGTCGCCCCAGCCGAGGGCGGACAGATCGATCCAGGCGAGGTAGCCGGCGTCGGGGATGCGGTAGCGCGCTGCCGGAAGGAGCCGGGCCAGCAGGTCCTCCAGCAGCACCCGATTCTGATCCAGGGTGCGCAGCAGCCCGTCCAGCCACTCGTCGCTCTCCTCCGAGAACGCGGCGATCGCGGCGAGCAGTCCGAACTGCCCGGTGCGCCATTCGACCTCGACGGGGAGACCACGCACGGCGGCGGTGGTGGCGTCATCCGCCGTGACCATGATCGCGCATTTGAGGCCCGCGAGGTTGAACGCCTTGCTCGCGCTCACTACCGCGTAGCCGACCCTCTGCGCCGCCTCGCCCGCGTCGAGGAACGGTGTGAACGCGATCCCCGGCTGCACGAGCGGCGCATGGATCTCGTCGGAGACCACGGCGGCGCCGAACTCGTCGGCCAGCTCAGCGAGGGCGGTCAGCGCCTCACGGTCATGCACCGTGCCGGTCGGATTGTGCGGATTGCACAGGAGGATCGCGGTGGCGCCGTCCTCGAAGGCGGAGCGGATGCCGTCGAGGTCGAGTTCCCAGGTCGTGCCGGTGTCGCGGAGCGGAACACGCAGCACCTCCGCCCCCGCTTCGTCGACGAGGTCGTAGAACGGCGGGTACACCGGTGGAGTGACGATGACCCGCTCCCCCGGCTGTGTGACGCGCCGGAGGATCTCGACGATGCCCATGCTCACGTCGGCGGTGGTGCGCATCCGGGCGGGGTCCGGCCGCCAGCCGAACCGGCGCTCGGCGAACGCGGCGTAGCTCTCGCCGAGCGGCGTCCGCGAGGCGATGTATCCGGTGTCGCCGATGTCTATGGCGCGCTGCAGCGCCGCCTTGACGGCGGGCGCGAGCGGGAAGTCGGTCTCGGCGACGAACAGCGGCAGGACGTCGGCGGGATACTCCCGCCATTTCTCGCTGCTGCGCTTGCGGAGCTCGTCAAGGGTGAGCGCCGTGACCTGGAGCATGTTCAGATCGCGAAGCCGAGCGCGCGCATCATGTCGCGCCCGTCGTCGGTGATCTTCTCCGGACCCCACGGCGGCATCCAGACCCAGTTGATCCGGAACCGGTCGACGACGTTGTCCAGAGCCTGCGCGGTCTGGTCCTCGAGCACGTCCGTGAGCGGGCAGCCCGCGCTGGTCAGCGTCATGTGGATGACGAGAGCGTCGTTCTCGTCATCCCAGGCGAGGTCGTAGATGAGGCCGAGGTCGACGACGTTGATCCCGAGCTCGGGATCCATGACGTCCTTGAGAGCCTCGGTGACCTCGTCGTACTTCTCGTCCGTGAGGGTCGCTGTCATGCTTTTCAGCCTACGCCTCGATGGGGGCGGCGGGGTCGAGGAAACGGTCGTATCCCTCGTCCTCGAGCCGGTCTGCGAGTTCGGGTCCGCCCTCCTCGACGATCCGCCCGGCGACGACCACGTGCACGAAGTCGGGGCGGATGTAGCGGAGGATGCGCGTGTAGTGCGTGATCAGCAGGACGCCGAGTCCGGTGTTCTCCTTGGCGCGGTTCACGCCCTCGGAGACGATCTTGAGCGCGTCGACGTCGAGGCCGGAGTCGGTCTCGTCGAGCACGGCGAACTTCGGCTTCAGCACCTCGAGCTGGAGGATCTCGTGACGCTTCTTCTCACCGCCGGAGAAGCCCTCGTTGACGTTGCGCTGCGCGAACTTCGAGTCCATGCGGAGGTTCGCCATCGCCTGCTTGACGTCCTTGGTCCAGCTGCGGATGGCCGGAGCCTCGCCGTCGAGCGCGGTCTTGGCCGTGCGCAGGAAGTTCGTGACGGTGACGCCAGGGATCTCGACCGGGTACTGCATCGCGAGGAAGAGACCGGCGCGGGCGCGCTCGTCGACGCTCATCGCCAGGACGTCCTGGCCGTCGAAGGTGATGGTGCCGGAGGTGACGGTGTACTTCGGGTGGCCGGCGATCGTGTAGGCCAGGGTCGACTTGCCGGAGCCGTTCGGGCCCATGATCGCGTGGGTCTCACCGGTGTTCATGGTGAGCGTGATTCCGTTGAGGATCGGGGTGGTCCCCTCCTCGGTCTCGACCGTCACGTGCAGGTCGCGGATCTCGAGAACAGACATTATTCAGACTTCCTTCGTCACAGTCGGGTCGATGAGCACGTCGTCGCCGTCGATCTCGACGACATAGACCGGGACGGGCTCGAAAGCAGGGAGGTTCTGGGGCTTGCCGGTGAGCAGCGAGAACGCGGAGCCGTGGGCCCAGCACTCGACCGTGTCACCCTCGACGAAGCCCTCGGAGAGGGAGATGTCACCGTGCGTGCAGGTGTCGCCGATCGCGTGGATCACGCCCTCGGAGTCCTTGATCACGGTGATGGGCACGCCGCCCGGATCGACGCGCAGCGGCATGTCGGTCTCGAGGTCGGCCACGCCGCAGACGCGCTCGGCGCTCACGCGTTCACCGCCGCGAGCTCCGTCTCGATGGCGGCGAGCAGCTCGGCCTCGAGGGCCGGGATGCCGAGGCGCTGCACGACGTCGGTGAGGAAGCCGAGCACGACCAGTCGGCGCGCCTCCTCCTCGGTGATGCCGCGGGCCTGCAGGTAGAACAGCTGCTCGTCGTCGAAGCGACCGGTCGCGCTGGCGTGACCGGCGCCCTGGATGTCGCCGGTCTCGATCTCGAGGTTCGGGATCGAGTCGGCGCGCGCACCCTCGGTGAGCACCAGGTTTCGGTTCGCCTCGTACGAGTCGGTGCCGGTCGCGTTCGCGCCGATCAGCACGTCGCCGATCCAGACGCTGTGCGCCCCCTTGCCCTGAAGCGCGCCCTTGTAGAGGACGTCTCCGGTGGTGTGGGCACCCTTGTGGTGCAAGTACACCTGGCTCTCCAGGTGCTGCCCCGCGTCGGCGTAGGAAAGTCCGTACAGGTAGCCCTCGGCGCCGTGTCCGGCGAGCTCGACGTTCGGGTTCACGCGGACGACGCCGCCGCCGAAGCTGATCACGAAGTGCTTGAGGGTGGCATCGGCACCGACGCGGGCCTGGTGGGCGGCCGCGTGGATCGCGTCGTCCTGCCACTGCTGCAGGCTGATGACCGTGAGCCGGGAGCCGTCGCGGGCGATGATCTCCACGTTCTGCGCGTACTGGGCGGATCCCTTGTGCTGCAGGACCACCGTCGCGGAGCTGTGCTCGAGCGCCTCGATGACGATGTGCGCGTCGGCGCGTCGGTCGGCGGCGACGCCCTCGATCGTCACGAAGACGGGCTCGGCCACCTCCTCCTCGCGCGGGATGCGGATGTGCAGCGCCTCCGGGGCTCCCTGCCAGGCGACGGCGGCCGTGACGTCCTCGGCGAGGAAGACCTCACCGCGGGGTGCGTCGCCGACGGCCAGCGGGGTCGCGACGTACCCCTGGCCGGAGGGGAACGAGTACTCGACGCCGTCGTTCTGCGCCGCGACCTCGAAGAGCGAGGTCAGCTGGGCCACCGGGGTGTGCTTCCAGTTGACCTCGCGCCCCGTGGGGGCACCGAAGTCGGCGGGTTCGAACGAGTGCGGACGCTCCGAGCGGGTCTGCACCGGGACGAATCCGGTCGCGGCGACCTGAGCCGCCGGGTCCACGTGGGCGTTCTTGTGCTGCGCCTCTGCGGGCGCGGTCGTAGGGGCCGTCACTAGCCGACCGATCCTTCCATGCCCATCTCGATGAGCTTGTTCAGTTCCATCGCGTACTCCATCGGCAGCTCACGCGCGATCGGCTCGATGAAGCCGCGCACGATCATCGCCATCGCCTCGTCCTCGGGCATGCCGCGTGACTGCAGGTAGAAGAGCTGCTCCTCGCTGACCTTGGAGACCGTGGCCTCGTGGCCGAGCTGCACGTCGTCGACGCGGATGTCGATCGCGGGGTATGTGTCGGACCGCGACTTCGTGTCGACCAGCAGCGCGTCGCAGCGGACCGTGTTCGCCGAGTGATGCGCGTTCGCGTCGACGCGGACCTCGCCGCGGTATCCGGCACGGCCACCGCCGCGTGCGATCGACTTCGAGACGATCGACGACTGCGTGTACGGCGCCATGTGGATCATCTTCGCGCCGGCATCCTGGTGCTGACCTGGGCCCGCGAAGGCGACCGAGAGCGTCTCCCCCTTGGCGTGCTCGCCCATCAGGTAGATCGACGGGTACTTCATCGTCACCTTGGAGCCGATGTTGCCGTCGACCCACTCCATCGTCGCGCCCTCGTGGGCGACAGCGCGCTTGGTGACGAGGTTGTAGACGTTGTTCGACCAGTTCTGGATCGTCGTGTAGCGAACGCGGGCGTTCTTCTTCACGATGATCTCGACGACCGCGGAGTGCAGCGAGTCCGACTTGTAGATCGGGGCGGTGCAGCCCTCGATGTAGTGGACGTAGCTGTCCTCGTCGGCGATGATCAGGGTCCGCTCGAACTGGCCCATGTTCTCGGTGTTGATGCGGAAATACGCCTGCAGCGGGATCTCCACGTGCACGCCCTTGGGGACGTACACGAACGAGCCGCCCGACCAGACTGCGGTGTTGAGCGCGGCGAACTTGTTGTCGCCGGCCGGGATCACGGAGCCGAAGTACTCCTCGAAGAACTCGGGGTGCTCGCGGAGCGCCGTGTCGGTGTCCATGAAGATGACACCCTGCTGCTCCAGGTCCTCGCGGATCTGGTGGTACACGACCTCGGACTCGTACTGGGCCGCGACGCCGGCGACCAGGCGCTGACGCTCGGCCTCGGGGATGCCGAGGCGCTCGTAGGTCTCGCGGATCTCCGCGGGGAGGTCTTCCCAGGACTGCGCCTGCTTCTCGGTGGAGCGGACGAAGTACTTGATGTTGTCGAAGTCGATCTCGCTGAGGTCGGCACCCCAGGTCGGCATCGGCTTGCGTCCGAAGAGCTGGTATCCCTTGAGACGGGTCTTCAGCATCCACTCCGGTTCGCTCTTGAGCGCCGAGATACCGCGGACCACCTCTTCTGAGATCCCGCGCTTGGCGATGGCTCCGGCGGCATCCTCATCGTGCCAGCCGAATTCATACACCCCCAGGCCTTCAAGCTCCGGGCGGTCGATCAGCACATCCGACATCACACACTCTCCTTTTAGGTCCCAACGGTGTCATCCGCCCCGACACACCTGATCCCCGTCGAGTCTGCGGGAGCGGGTGCCGCTGGTGGGGCCCTCATCACCGGCGCTTCCGTCGCGCCTAAACTGTTGAGGATGAGTTCCGCGGTTACGCGGTCATCCCAACACCCCGATTCTACAGGTTCCCGCGGGCGACCGGGCCGCCGTGTCCGCTCCCCGAGGGTCCGGAGGACCCATGCCAGATACCGCGACCGCCGACTCCCCTGCCGTGAAGGCCGGTTTTCTGGCCCGGGTCCATGATTGGCTTCCTGCCGACGTGGATGCGCGCGTGAGGGTCGCCGCGTGGCTGTCCTTCATCGCCGAGACCGTCATCATCGGCACCGGCGGGGCGGTGCGCCTGACCGGATCCGGGCTCGGCTGCTCGGAGTGGCCGCTGTGCACTCCGGAGTCCCTCGTGCCGACCCCCGAGCAGGGCCTCCACGGTGTGATCGAGTTCGGCAACCGCACGATGACAGGCGTCGTGGGTCTGCTCGCACTCGCGGTCGTGCTCTTCGTCCTCCGGTACCGCGCGCAGCGTCGTGATCTCTGGGTGCTGTCCCTGGTGGTCCTGGGTGGCGTGGTGGCCCAGGCCGTGGTCGGCGGCATCACCGTTCTGACCGGGCTGAACCCGTTCATCGTCGGCTTCCACTACACGGTGTCGCTCCTGCTGGTGTGCGTGAGCGCAGCCTTCCTGGTCCGGATGCACGCGGTGGCCGGGCCGCGCGAGAAGGCCGTTCCGGTCTGGTTCGCGATCATGACGCACATCACCGGACTCGCCCTCGCGGTCACCATCCTGTTCGGCGTGCTCACGACCGGATCCGGGCCGCACTCGGGAGACGCCGCCGTCCTCCGTCGCGGATTCGACGCGACCGTGCTGGCGCACGTGCATTCGTGGCCGGGCTACACCCTCGCCGCGCTCGTCGCCGTGCTCACCGTCAGCGCGTGGGTTCTGCGCCTCGAGCCCAGGAAGTGGCTGTTCGTCCTCGTCGTCGCGATCGCGGTGCAGGTGGGCGTCGGCGTGTGGCAGGCGCGCGAGGGACTCCCCGAGATCCTGGTCGGGATCCACATGGTGCTCGCGGCACTCTCCGCCGCGGCGTACACCGTGGTCGTCCTGCATCTGAAGCGGCCGGTCCCTGCGGCGCTCTCCAGCTGACCTCGGCGCGCGGCTGACTCGGCCCACAGTCGATCCATAGCCCGCACATCAGCGGCTCACCAGCGCGTCGGGGATCGTGGCCGGCATGAACAAGTCACTGACACGATCCATCGGCTTCTGGCTGCTTCCCGTGCTCTCGCTCATCACCACCGGGGTCGGCTGGTGGTTCATCTCTGGGCAGATCGCCTCCATGACGGATGCGCTGCTCAACGGGACGGCCACAGGAGTGGAGGTGTACGTCGGACAGTCGCTCGTCGTCGTCGGCGCCGCACTGCTCGGCACCGGCATCCTGGGAATCCTGCTCACGTTCGCGCTCACCGCGGCGCAGGGACTGGTGCATTCGATGAGGCCGGTCCTGGTCGAGCCGATCGACTGGGCTGCCGTCTCAGAGAACGGATCCGACGCCGAGATCGCGGATGCCGGCATTCCTGACGCCGAGGAAAAGGCCGGCGAGGCCGAGACCGAGGACGCAGGGCCCGATCAGAAGGGCAGCAGTGGGTCGATCGCGACGGCGACGAAGATCAGCGTGAGATAGGTAATGGAGGCGTGGAAGACTCGCATCGGACGCGCCTCCGTCCCCCGCAGCGCGCGGTTGTAGAGGCGGTGCGACTCGTAGATGAACCATCCGCCGAACACCAGGGCGGACACGGTGTACACGAGGCCCATGCCGGCGATCGGGACGAGCAGCAGCGAACAGGCGACGGTCGCCCACGCGTAGAGGATGACCTGAAGGCCGACCTGTGAGGCGTTGCGGGTGACTCCGAGCATGGGCACGTCGACGTCGTCGTAGTCGTCCCGGTACTTCATCGAGAGCGGCCAGTAGTGCGGCGGCGTCCAGAGGAAGATCAGCACGAAGAGGATGAATGCCGGCCAGTCCAGCGAGCCGGTGACCGCCGCCCAGCCGATCAGCACAGGGAAGCAGCCCGCGATGCCGCCCCAGACGATGTTCTGCTCGGTGCGGCGCTTGAGGATCATCGTGTAGATCACGACGTAGAAGAAGATGGCGGATGCCGAGAGGACCGCCGCGAGCCAGTTCGTCGTGAACCACAGCCAGACGGTGGAGAGGACGGCGAGCGTCCACGAGAAGATCAGGGCGCCACGCGGCGTGATCTCGCCCGTAACGAGAGGGCGGTTCTCGGTGCGGTGCATGTGCGCATCGATGTCGCGGTCGAGGTACATGTTGAACGCGGCAGCGGAGCCTGCGCTCATCGACCCGCCGATGACCGTGGCCAGCACCAGCCACATGTCGGGAAGTCCGCCCTGGGCGAGGAACATCACCGGGACGGTCGACACCAAGAGCAGCTCGAGGACGCGCGGCTTGGTGAGGGCGACGTACGCCTTCACGGTACGACCGATGGACTTCTTCACAACGGTCTGATCAGACATCGTCGAGATCTCGATCGCCTCCTCCGCACGCGTCACGACAGCTCTCCCAGTCTACGGTGCGCAGCCCTCCCCTCGTTTCACCCCTCGCTCGGTGTTCCCGCGGAGCACGATCGTCCGAACTGTGGATAACTCCCACGCGCGCCGCACGGACGGGTTACCGTGGCCAGGTGACCCCGTCTCGGACCCCGACGAAACTGCTGACCGCACTCGGCGCGCTGATCCTCAGCGCAGGTGCGCTGGCCGGTTGCACGCCCGAACCAGCAGCCACCCCGACGCCGACCGCCGCCTTCGCCTCGGAAGACGAAGCATTCGCCGCCGCCGAAGAGGTCTACCGGGCGTACAACGACGCAGTGAACCTGGAGCGCAGAAGCGACTCATCTGCCGATCCTCACGACTACCTCATCGGTGCCGCGCTTGAAGGAAGTCTCGAGACAACAAACAAGCTGAAGCAGGAAGGCCTTCGGATCACCGGCGACAGCGCAGTGCTCTCGTTTAGTG
Organism: Microbacterium sp. SD291; assembly: GCF_017355365.1. Lineage (GTDB taxonomy): Bacteria > Actinomycetota > Actinomycetes > Actinomycetales > Microbacteriaceae > Microbacterium. Next base: position 307,296 of record NZ_JADIJR010000001.1, read on the forward strand.
GGGACGTCGCTGAGGTCATGATCGACGCCGTCACGATCAGAGCGAGTATTTGCCTAGATGTCAGCTCGACTCAGATTCTCGATGAATCTGGCGCAGACTTGACTCCGCAGTCGCGCGCGGATCACGTTCCATTGAACGTTGTCTTTTCCGGTGCAGACTCAGAGCTCTTGATCTCCGAATCCAACTTGGACGAGGACGCGGCATGCTGACCACGGCCGTCATCAGTGCGGTGCTGTTGCTTTCCCCGTTGTCCTCACCCGTGCAGGCAAGCTCTCCCGGTTGTGATGCCGACTTGGCCGCGACCGGTTTATGCAGCACCAACACCGGCACGGTTCTCGATATCTCTGCCATACGCCATCAACCCGGAAGCGAAGACGGATCTCCGCCGGAGGTCGACTTGAACTCGCCAGTCACCCCGCTCCCGCCCTGCGTGACGTATCTCAACGACCGGTGCGTCGACTACCTCTTCCAGCGCCCCGACGAGGCCGTCCCCGGCACTCCCGCGATCACCATCACCGACCTCGCCAGCTTCGCCCCCGACCCCACCACCCTCACCGCCGAACCCGACAACGTCGGCATC
>NZ_JADIJR010000010.1 GCF_017355365.1 Microbacterium sp. SD291
CTTCGTATTGTCGGTGTAGTCAGGCGAGACGGTCACGACCTTCTGACCGCGGTAGCGGGCCTCCGCCATGAAGTGCGCGTCAGGTGTGCGGGTCACGGGCACGTTCGAGCCCCACATGATGAGATAGCCCGCGTTCCACCAGTCCGCCGACTCGGGAACGTCGGTCTGGTCGCCGAACACCTGGGGGCTTGCCACCGGAAGGTCGGCGTACCAGTCGTAGAAGGACAGGATTGTGCCGCCGAGGAGATTGAGGAAGCGCGCGCCGGCACCGTGTGAGACCATCGACATCGCCGGGATCGGCGAGAAGCCGGCAACGCGGTCGGGACCGTACTTCTTGACGGTGTGCACGTGCGCGGCGGCGGCGATCTCGACCGCCTCGTCCCAGGTGGTGCGCACCAAGCCGCCCTTGCCGCGCACGCTCTTATAGGCACGCGACTTCTCGGGATCCTCCACGATCGACGCCCAGGCCTCGACGGGGTCGGGGTGCGCGCGCTTGGCCTCGCGGTAGAGCTCGGCGAGCGTGTCGCGGATGTACGGATACCGCACCCGCGTGGGCGAGTAGGTGTACCAGCTGAACGCTGCGCCGCGGGGGCACCCGCGCGGTTCGTACTCGGGTGAGTCTGGGCCGACGGACGGATAGTCGGTCTGCTGGGTCTCCCACGTGATGATGCCGTCCTTGACGTACACCTTCCAGGAGCAGGACCCCGTGCAGTTCACGCCGTGCGTCGAGCGCACGACCTTGTCGTGAGACCAGCGGTCGCGATAGAACACATCGCCTTTGCGGCCGCCCTCCAGGAACAGCGACCGGAGGTCTTGCGAGACTTCACCGCGACGCAGGAACCGGCCCATCCCGAGGAGGGTGTCGGCGAGCGGACCGTCCGTTGCGGATTTCGTTCGGATGTCAGGGGTCATCTGCCGTTCCTCCAGCGTCGCGATTCGCCTTCAGTATGCTCCTCCGCTCGGCGCGGTGGTAGGCGGGGTTCACCGTGTTTATTCGGTAGTGGTGCGCGCCGAATAAACCCGCCCATCGCCCTGTCGCGGGGGCGCCCACGGTGGGTACCTTTGCACCAACGATTGGAGCGACCCGTGACCACGACCGCAGCTCGTCCGGTGACGCCCGATCTGCGTGCCGGACTCGGCCAGGTGATCCTGGCCACGCTCGCCTCCACCGTCGGATTCTGGGCGTGGATGGTCATCGCGCCCTTGCAGAACATCTACGCGACCGAGATGGGCCTGGACCAGGGGCAGATCTCGATCATGCTGGCCACACCCATCCTCGTGGGCGCACTCGGCCGGGTGGTCGTCGGTGCGCTGACAGATCGATTCGGTGGCCGGAAGATGTTCACCGGCGTCCTGCTGACCGCCGTGCCCGCCGTGCTGCTCGTGGCACTCGCCGGCACCATCAAAAGCTATCCGCTGCTCGTGGCGGCCGGCTTCATCCTCGGCGTGGCCGGAACGATCTTCGCGGTCGGCATTCCCTTCTCCAGCCCCTGGTTCCCCGCCACCCGGCGCGGTCTGGCGACAGGCATCTTCGGCATGGGCATGATCGGCACCGCAGTGTCGGCGTTCGTCACCCCGCGGCTGGTCGGCGCCATCGGCTATCTGCCGACCCACCTGCTCTTGGCGGCGGTGATGGTGGCCATGGCAGCGCTCGTATGGTTCACGATGAAGGAGTCCCCGGCCTGGTCATCGAGCAGCCAACCACTCATCCCCAAAGTCAAGGGCGCGCTGAAACTCGCCGTGACATGGGAGATGGCTTTCCTCTACGCGATCGTCTTCGGCGGGTTCGTCGCCTTCTCCACGTACCTTCCGAAGTACCTGACCACGATCTATCCCGATCAGGTGGATCCGGTCGGTGCGGGAACGCGGACGGCCCTGTTCGCCGCCGCCGCCGTCATCGCGCGTCCGATCGGTGGCGTCCTCGCCGACCGCTTCGGACCGAAAGTCATCTCGCTGATCTCCCTGGCGGGCATCGTCGCCGCGGCGTACGTCGTCGGCCAGCAGCCGCCGGAGGGCGTGCTCACCGGAGTCACCTTCCTGCTCATGGCCGCCGCGATGGGTCTGGGCATGGGGGCGGTGTTCGCGTGGATCGGCCCCTCGACGCCGCCCGACAAGGTGGGTGCGGTCAGCGGGGTCGTCGCGGCCGCCGGAGGGCTCGGCGGATTCTTCCCCCCACTCGTCATGGGCGCGACCTACAGCGAAGAGACCAACTCATACGCCCTCGGGCTCTGGCTGCTCGTGCTCGTCGGTGCCGCTGCGCTCGTCGTCGCCGGGATGCTGCGCGACGCGCGCGCACCCCGGTAGTGCATCCGTCGGGCGCAGCGCCTGCTCTACAGATCGACCGATCACCGCACCGTGCTGATCGGTGCCGGCGGGAGTTTCCACGGTCTTCGGCCCATGGTCCGCCGTGAGCGCCGCGTAGCGTGGAATCGTGAATCCCGTCACGCCGCGCACTGTGCTCCTCTCGTTCCTGCGGCGCTTGTGACGCCCCGAACCGGTACGGAGGCGCCGGCGCTCGGAGGGAGGGGGGCGTCCGGTGAGCGGAAAGAGAGGATCGCGCAGAATGTCACGGCGTGACTGGTACCTCGCGACGAATGGGATCGTCCTGGCGTGGATCGTCGCCGCGCTCGTCGCCGTCGGAGTGCACAGATTCGTCGATCAGCCTCTGTGGCTGCTCGTGCACGTCCCGCTCCTCGGCGCGGCGACGGCCGCGATCCTCATCTGGTCGCAGCACTTCGCCGACACGCTCCTGCGTCGCCCGGCCTCGGGAGGTCGGCTGAGCCTCGGCGTGCGGCTCGGGCTGCACACGGCCGGTGCCGCGATGGTCGTCGCGGGTGTGCTCGTCGCGGCGACCCCGCTCGTGGTGGCAGGCGCCTCGGTCGTCGCCGTCGCCATCCTCGCGCACGGCGTGATCATCGTGCTGCAGAGCCGTAAAGCTCTGCCGACCCGCTTCGGGCCGCTCGCCCGCTACTACGTCGCAGCGAGCGCCGTCTTCGTACTCGGCATCGGCGCAGGGGTCGCGCTCGCCGCGTATCCCTCTCTCGCTGACCGCCTCGTCACGGCGCACCTGGTGTTGAACGCGTACGGCTGGATCGGCCTCACGGTGCTGGGCACGCTGGTCCTGCTGTGGCCGACCGTGCTCCACGCGCGCATACCCCCGACGGCGGATGCCGCAGCCCGGCGCGGACTGCCGGTGCTGGTCGTCGGCATCCTCATCGCGGCATCGGGTCCTCTCTTCGACGTGCGGGTGCTGCTCGCGGTGGGTATGGCGGTCTGGCTCGGCGGCGCGGGGCTGCTCGCCGCCGAGGGATGGCGTGAGGCGCGGAAGATGCCACCGGCCACGTTCGCGGGATGGAGTCTCGCGGCGGGGTTCGTGTGGCTGGTCGCCTCCGCCATCGTGCTCGGCGTTCAGGCGGTGCTCGTGTCGGAATGGGCGACACTGCGCAACGGCTACCTCGTGATGCTCGGCCCGCTCGTGGTCGGCTTCGGCGTGCAGGTGCTCACGGGTGCGCTGAGCTACCTTCTCCCCGTCGTTGCCCTCGGCAGTCCCGCCGCGGCGAAAGCCGGCGCCGAAGCGCTCGACACGGCGGCGGCGTTCCGCGTCACGGCCTTCAACGGTGCCCTGCTGCTCTACCTCCTGCCGGTGCCGTCGCTCGTGCGTGTGCTCCTGTCCGTCGTGGCAGTCGGTGTCGTCGTCGCATTCCTCGTCCTCGCCATCCGCGCCGTCGTGGTCGGCCGGCGTGTGCGGCGGTCGGAGGGTGCCGACCCCGATCGGACGGGACGGGTCAGCATCGGCATGCCTCTCGCCGCGCCGCCGCCGGCGCAGCCGCGCCGCGGCCGAGCCGTCATGGCTGCCGTGGGCCTGCTCGCCCTGAGTGTCACCGCGGGTGTCGTGGCCGACCCAGCCGCCGCGGGAATCGCGATCGCTGCCCGCAACGAGAGCGTCGTCGCGACCGGAAACACGACCGAGGTCACCGTCACGGTGCAGGGCATGCGATTCGACAGCCCGGTCATCGAGGTCCCCTACGGCGATCGGCTCGTCGTGATCTTCGAGAATACGGGCACCGACGTACACGACCTCACCTTCGCGAACGGCGTGCGCACGCAGCGGCTCGCCCCTGGCGAGTCCGAGACGATCAACGCGGGGATCATCGGCCGAGACCTCGAGGCGTGGTGCTCGATCGCAGGCCACCGGCAGATGGGAATGGAGCTGATGTTCCACGTACTCGGCGCGCCGGCCGGCGTCGCCGACTCCGACGACCACGCGGACATGGAGATGGGGTCGGATGAGGTGGCCGGTGACGCTGCCGCCGACGTCGATCTGCAGCGGGAGCCTGCCGACGACTTCGAGTCGGCGGCCGCCGCCCTCACGCCCGCGCGACCCGAGGCTGTGCATCGCGTGACGCTGCGCGTCGAAGAGGTCGTGGCCGAGATCGCGCCCGGCGTCTCGCAGGCCCGGTGGACATTCGGCGGCACGGCGCCGGGTCCGGTGCTGCGCGGCCGAGTGGGTGACCGGTTCGAGATCACGCTGGTCAACGACGGCACTATCGGCCACTCGATCGACTTCCACGCGGGTGCTCTGGCCCCCGACGGTCCGATGCGCACCATTGCACCGGGGGAGAGTCTCACCTACGTCTTCACCGCTGCGAAGGCGGGCATCTGGATGTATCACTGCTCGACGATGCCGATGTCGATGCATATCGCGAACGGCATGTTCGGGGCGGTCATCATCGATCCGCCCGATCTCACGCCGGTCGATCGCGAGTACCTGCTGGTGCAGGGGGAGCTCTACCTGGGAGCGCAGGGTGACACGGGCCATGCCCAGAAGATCGCCTCTCAGACGCCTGACCTCGTCGCGTTCAACGGCTCCGCCGACCAGTACGTCCATCGCCCTCTCGAAGCGGGCGCGGGCGACCGGGTGCGCGTGTGGGTGCTCGATGCCGGGCCGAACACCCCGACGTCGTTCCATGTCGTGGGCGGTCAATTCGACACGGTCTACCGCGAGGGGGCGTACGCGCTGCGCGCAGGAGACCCGGGCGGTTCGCAGGCGCTGGCACTCGAGCCCGCACAGGGCGGATTCGTCGAGCTGGTCTTTCCCGAACCCGGTGACTATCCATTCGTGACGCACCGCATGAGCGACGCGGAGAAGGGGGCGCGCGGTGTCTTCCGGATCGAGTGAAGAGGCTTGTCTTCGCGACGACCGCGGGCGACTCGTGGTGGTGGGTCACGCCGAGGTCGTGAGGATCGCGAACAGCCCGGTCACGTTCTCGAATGCCGTCTCACGCCACCTGCAGATCCCGAACGGCCTCGATGGCCAACGCCACGTCGAGGCGCGCCGTCTGCTTGCGCCCTTCTTCCACCCACCCGCACTCGACGCCCTCGAGCCGGCGTTGTCGCGCATCGCAGCCGGCCTGATCGCCGACCTCGGGGAGCGAACCTTCGATGCGGTCGAGGACCTCGGCGTGGTCTACGCCGTCCGCGCGGCCTCGGCGTGGTTGGGCTGGCGGGATGACCTGGAGCCGGAGTTCATCGCATGGGTGGCCGAGCATCGGGCGGCCGGCCGCAGTGGTCAGCCCGAGCGGCTCGCCCACTCCGCGGCGCGCTTCGACACCCTCGTGCGCGGCCTCATCGACGAGCGCCGGCGGCGGCGCGCGTGCGACCTCACCGGGCTGCTGATGACCGTGCGCTGGCGAGGCCGGCTGATCACCGATGCGGAGGTGGTCTCGATCCTGCGCAACTGGACGGGGGGAGACCTGTCTTTCGCTTGCGCTGTGCGCCGGGGTGGTCCTCCACTGGGTCGCCGCGCATCCCGACCACATCCGTCACCTCTCAGCGTCCGACGACGTCGCACTGGACCGGGCGGTCGATGAGATGCTGCGGCTCGATGATCCCTTCGTGTCGAACCGTCGCGTCGCGGTGCGCGACACGGTCGTCGCCGGCTGCCCGGTGCGCGCCGGGGAGGAGATCGTGCTCGACTGGCGAGCAGCCAACCGCGACAGCGACATATTCGGTGATCCCGAATCGTTCGACCCCGACGGTCACGGCACCGCCAATCTCGTCTACGGCGTCGGACCACACGTCTGCCCGGGCACAGGACTCGCCACGCGGCAACTGCGCATCCTGCTGCGCGCGGTCATCTCGGCGGGGCGACCCGAACTGGTCCCCGACCAACCGCCTGTGCGCGAGCACGCGCCGGCAGCGGGCTTCCGCACACTTCCGATCCACCTCGTCCCAGAGGCGCCCGAGCACCGCCGCTGAAGCCTGTGCGGCCTCTGAGGGTCTGGAGTCTGTCCGATCTCAGAACAGAATGCCGAGAAGGTCGAGCTGCACCTGAGCGGCTACCGCGATGACGATGCAGTCGACCACCACGATGAGGACGAGCCACGAGACGATGAGTGCTCCGATCCGGCGCGCCCCGGCGCCCCAGACGCCCGCCTGAAGCGTCCATCCCGCGACGGACCAGAAGAGCGGAATCGTCATCAGCCAGACGATGAGGCACCAGGGGCAGAGCGAACCGAACTCGAAGATGCTGCGATAGGCGAAGACGTGGACGAGCACATAGCCGCCCAGCACGAACACAGCGAAGACGCGCCAGTACCAGGCGCGCATGCCCCCTGGCGACGCCAGAGCGCCGACCGCAGCGAAGATCGGTCCGAGGAACAGGGTCATGCCCAGGATCGCATTGGTGAAGCCCAGCAGGTTGCCCGCGGGCGCCAGCAGGTTCGGGCCGCAAGTGATGAACGGGCTGATGTTGCACGAGAGCATCGGCGGCGCGTCGGAGAGCTGTCCGACGTACTCGCGGTACAGCAGGAACGACACCGTCCACGACACCGCAGCCGTGACGATCCAGAGGATCGCCGTCCCCGTCCCCGGTCGAAAGGTGGGGAGGTCGGGGGCGGCCAGGGTCATGATCGGGCCTCTCTTCGGGTGAGCCGGCGCACGATGTCCGCGATCATCGCCGCCGCGACGAGACTCCACACGCCGAGGCCCAGCCAGAACGAGGTGGCGCCGACCGCCTCCACGACGGGGAGCCCGTCTGCACGACCGAGGTAGATGCTCGCGGTCGCGTACATCCCCATCGGGAAGACGAAGCTCCACAGCGTCGGCAGGTATTTCAGCGGTACTCGACGCACACCGTGGCGCCAGATGCCGGCGGCGACGAGGACGGGGATCAGCCATGTGGCGAAGGCCCAGAAGATCACCGAGAGTCCCGCGATGAGCTCGCGGGTGACGTCGACCATCGGGGCCTCGTCCATCTCGACGATCCGGGCTCCCGCAACCACGGTGATCGCCACGGCTCCCATCGATACCCAATACGGAGGCTCGAGGCTCTCCGGTTCAATCGGGAACAGGACGAGTCTCAGGAGTACCAGCACGGCGCACGCACCGTAGACGACCACGCCGACCGACCAGGTCACGATGGCGAGGATCGCCAAACCCTGCCGCCACTGCGGGAACAGCGGCTCGAGCCCCGCCGCCAGAACGGCGACCGACTGGCTGGCCACCACGCCGATGAACCAGGTGCCGTTCGCGCTGTCGAGGATCGGACGCCGCGGATTGCCCAGCACCGCCGTCCAGGGAACCACGTATCCGAGCGCCAGCCAGGCGGTGGTGGCGACGCCCAGGAGCACGGCTGCGGGCGTGACCAGACCGATCCCCGCCAGCATGGCGCCGATCACGTTGGTCGCCGCGACGAAAGTGAAGAACCCGAACGCCCGGGCCGGGTCATGCAGGTCGGCGGTCATCCGGGGACGGAACGCGATGTACCGCCAGACGTTGAGCGCGAGCAGAACGATGTAGAACACGAGCGCCAGCCAGAACAGCACGGAGGCCAGCACGTGCTGCCCGATCAGCTGGGCGCCGATCGATACGATGCCGCTGGCCATGACGCCGGCGAAGTATCCAGGCGTAAGTGCGGCGGGCCCGATCGCCCTCTCCGAGGCGATCCGAGGCCCGGCCTCGGTGGTGACATCGCTCATGGCGCCTCCTCGGGCACGTCGCTCGTCGAGCCCAGGCTAGGCGCCGGAGTGCCTCCGCGCACGGGGCATGACCGTGCATATTCCGGCGTCACCGCGACATCCACCTGGACGGATGACGGGCGCACCATCTCGGGTCGTCACTCGGCTGCGGGCGGGTGCGACGAGGCGATCTTCAGCGCCAGATGACACTGATGGGCGGTCACGAGCGGCAGGAGCCGGTCGACTTCGAGGGGTCCCCCCGCCTGATGCAGCACGCCACGGATGAGTTCGCCGTGCACATGGCAGAGCATCGTCAACTGACCGTCGACGAGGTCGTGGAATGCGCACGGCGCGAGCTCGACCGTCAGCGTCTTCTCATCCATCTGAGGGTCGAGCCCGACGTCGTCGAGGTGCTCGTACAGCGCATCGAGCTGGTGGGCCACGGTCTCGTCCGTGGCAGTGGTGTGCGTCATTACTTTGCGCAGCAGGTCGCCGTGGTGCTTGGCGTCCTCGACGCGCCGAGCTGCGACGGGACTCGGCGTCTCGGGTCCGGACGGGTCGAAGATGTCGCGGGGACGCCCGCGGGTGCCCCTGTGTTCCGTGCGGCGCACGATGAAGCCTTGGGACTCGAGGACATGGAGGTGATCGCGAAGGGTGTTCTCGTGCAGCCCCGTCACGGCGGCGAGATCGGCGAGCGACTGACCAGGGGTCACCAGCAACTCGTGCATGATGCGCAGTCGGCTGGGCTGGGACAGCCCGCGATAGGCATCGGCGCGACGAGTCATGTGCCCATTATCCCGGCTCCTCCCTCGGCTGCGGTTCTTCGACCACCAGCACCGGTGCATTGTTCCGCAGCTGGTGCTTCCCAAGCCGCGCTGCGGCAGGTCGGGGGCCGAGCACGCCTCGGCGCGCAGGCGGCGGGGCTTTCGTCGAGTCCGACGGCCGGAGCCGATCGAGATGCGCGGCGCGGTCGATCATGCCTCATTCATGCCCGAAGACTCTCACAAAGACTCTCACCTGTGTTATCTCTCAGGACATCTCTGACGGTTGCGCATCAATAGATCTCTGACGCTTCGGGACTGTTTGGTCCTGACACTTCTCCCTCGATGTTGGGGGGATGAGCCGTGTTGACCCCGTTGATCCTCATGTCCGTCTCGCGATCACGCAGTGGCCGCCGGACGCGCCGCGCGGGTCGGTGACGACGTTCTGTCTGGAGCAGGGGATCTCGCGGGAGACGTTCTACGCGATCCGGAGACGCGCCGCGGTCGACGGGCCGGCGGCGGCGTTAGAGCCGCGTTCGCGGCGCCCGAAAAAGAGCCCGACGCGGCTCCCGGACGACATCGCGAGGCAGGCGGTCGCGGTGCGGGCGGCGTTGGAGCAGTCCGGGTTGGACCATGGCCCGATCAGGGTCCACGACAAGATGCGCTCGCTGGGGATGACCCCGGTGCCGTCGACGGCTTCGCTGGCGCGATCTTCCGTGATGCGGGCGTCGCGAGGGTCGAGCCGCGGAAGAAGCCGCGGTCCTCGTATCGACGGTTCGTCTATCCAGCACCCAACGCATGCTGGCAGTTGGATGCCACCGAGTATGTCCTCACCGGCGGTCGCAAGTGTGTGATCTTCCAGTTCATCGACGACCACTCCCGTCTCGCGATCGCCTCACATGTCGCGTGGGGTGAAACGTCCGAAGCGGCGATCACGGTCGTGAAGAAGGGCATCGCTGCCTACGGAGTCCCGCAACGGCTGCTCTCCGACAACGGGGCAGCGCTGAACCCGTCCCGCCGCGGCGTGCTCGGGCAGCTGGTCGCGTATCTGCGTTCTCTCGGCGTCGAGCCGATCACCGGGAAGCCCTACAAACCCACTACGCAGGGGAAGAACGAGAGATTCCATCAGACCCTGTTCCGCTACCTCGACAAGCAGCCCCTCGCGGACACGCTCGAACAGCTGCAGCTCCAAGTCGATGGCTTCGACCTCGTCTACAACACCCAGCGCCCACACCAAGCTCTTCCGGGCCGGGTCACCCCGAGAGCCGCCTGGGACGCCACATCCAGGACCGACCCACCTCGACCCGTTGCTCCGCGCGCACCACTCCCTGGGCCATCGGAGGAGATCCGGGTGAAGCTGGTCGGCAACACCGGCGCGGTCGAGTTCCGCGGCATCCGATTCGGAATCGGCCGCACCTTCGCCGAGCAAAGAGTCTGCGTCATGGACTCCGGGAAGACCGTCATGATCTTCGACCTCCGCGGCACCCTGATCATCGAGCACCCCTGGCCGAAACCCGGCACCAAATACGTCAGCAACGGCCGCCGACGCGGACCCGTCAAGACTCTCTAACGTCAGCGATGTCCTGATACATCAACCGTCAGAGATGTCCTGATACATCACAAAGACTCTCACCTGGCGGCGTCCAAACTTGCCCACACTTTGCCCACACTTTCGCGAAACGACCCCTGATCGACGTGATCGAGGAGCATCGACGAAGCCTCAACTGCCGCGGAATTACGCGGGATTCGAAGCTCTTTGTCGGTGGTCGTTAACGCCCTGCTTCAGTTCGACTCCCGCCGTCGCGTCCACTCTCAGGGATGATGGATCCATGCCTGTTCCGCACCGCCCCGGTCTGCGGGTCTCGTCGGGCCTCACGATCCCCGAGACCGAGCTGTCCTGGCGCTTCTCGAGGTCGTCCGGTCCGGGTGGGCAGGGCGTGAACACTGCGGACTCCCGCGTTGAGCTCGTCTGGGATGTGGCGGGCTCCGCAGTGCTCTCGCCGGCGCAGCGCGCGAGGCTTCTCGAAAGGCTGAGCACTCGTCTGCCGAACGGGGTCCTGACGATCGCGGCATCCGAGCACCGCGCGCAGCTGCGCAATCGCGAGGCGGCGCGCGAGCGGCTGGCAGCCCTCGTGGCCGAAGCGCTGCGACCGCCGGCGCCGCCGCGACGCGCCACCAAGCCGAGCCGAGGCTCTAAGGAGCGGCGGCTGAAGGAGAAGCAGCGGCGCACCGACGTCAAGCAATTGCGCCGGCCGCCGCGCGACGCCTGAGGCGCGACCCTTACGTCTGGACTCGAGCGTCAGTCCCGTGCTCCGCTCGCAGACTCCGTCTTCGGCGGGCGCGCTTCTCCGGCTGCCGGCGGCGTCGGCCGGCGCGGCACGTAGTGCGCCCAGGCCCACCGGTATCCGAAGCCTCCGAACACCACGAAACCCGCGCTGAACAGCACCCCCGCGGTGACGGCGAGTCGCATCGCCCAGTCGAATCCGCCACCGGCGGCGATCGTGGCAGACCCCACCAGCAGCCCGACGACGCACGCGTTGACCACGATCAGCAGCAGCGCCGAACTTCCGAGAAGAACGGAGGCGCCGCGCGGGCGAAGGAACGAGTAGGTCCGCTTCATCCCGGCCATGTCATCGTAGAACGAGGCGAGGAACACATCCGCGACCTGCGGATCGAGATCGACGTACGCCGTGCGGATCCTGTTCATCGCGACGACGTACATCATGTCCTCCTCAGACACGTTCATCACCCGCACCTGGGTCATGAACCCGATCACCGAGAGGAAGCCGAGGATCCCGAGTGACGCTCCGCCGAACCACCCGCCGAACCGGGATGCCTGGCCGAGGAGGCCGATCGTCACCAGCCCGGCCGAGACCAGCGCGAGGAAGATCGTGATCCTCGTGAGGACCTCGCTCTGAGCGGTGCTGCGCGCGGCCAGCAGCCCCCAGTGCTCGGTGGCGAGGATCTGCGCGCGCCGGCCGAGCGCTGCATCCGATTCGGCGCGTGGCGCGCCGCTCTCATCGTCGGATGCCGGTACCGATGACGCATCAGGCGGGAGACCGCTGCGGGATGAGCGCTCGCTCATATCGCCATTGTGCACCCGGGTACGGGGGCGGCGATACGGCTCGGCGCCGAGAGCCCTTCGATGCTGATCTCACCGGCAGGGGAGGCGTATGCTCGCCGCATGTCCGAGGTCGTCGTCGACGGGCTGCGCATCGCCTATCGCAGGAGGGGAAGCGGGCCTCCCCTCCTTCTGCTGCACGGCGCCTTCGAGGACTCCCGGATCTGGACGGCGGACATGGAGCGGCTCGCCGGCGACCTCGACGTGATCGCCTGGGACGCCCCCGGGTGCGGACTCTCCGACGACGTCCCCGATGGTTGGGGTGACTCGGACTGGGCGGCTGCCGCGGCGGGCTTCATCGACGCGCTGGGGCTGACCCGTCCCGCTGTCGCCGGATTCTCGCTCGGTTCCGTGCTCGCGCTGCTGCTCGCCCGAGAGCATCCGGCATCCGTCGGGCGTCTCGTGCTGGTCGGAGCGTACGCGGGCTGGGGCGGCTCGCTGGGTCCTCACGACCTGGCTGAACGAGTGGCCGCGGCGCGTTTCACGATGGAGCACCCGGTGCAGGAATGGGCGGACGGGTTCCTCGATTCGGTGTTCGCGCCGGGCACGGCGCCGGAGCGCCGTGCGCTCGCCCGGGGCCTTCTCGACGACTGGCGGCCTCGCACCACGGATGCGCTGCTGCGGGTGATGGTGCAGGACCTTCGTCCTGGGCTGCCGAGGGTCGAGAGTCCGACTGCGGTCGTCCGCGGGGCCGAGGATGCGCGGAGCCCGCGCAGCGCGTCCCTGGAGCTGCGCGCACTCCTCCCGCACGCCGTCCTTCGCGAGATCGCGGGCGCGGGCCACGACTGCACGGGGCCGGAGCCCGACGCGCTGCTCGTCGCCGTCGCGCGCGACGCCGCCGCTGCCGCGGATGCTCGACCGGTGGGGTGGCACCCGCCGGGAGTGCGAGAGGAGCGACGATGACGGTGCCGAGTGCACGACGTGCGAGGAGGGCGGGTCTCGGGGCCGTGCTCATCGCGGCATCCGTGCTGGCGCTGACGTCCCGCACCTCGGCTCCGGCGTCGAGTCCGGCTCCTGACACCGTCATCGCACAGAACCTCGACGCTCCGTGGTCGATCGTCTTCCACGAGGGTGCCCCGCTCGTCAGCGAACGCGACAGCGCCCGCATCCTCGAACTCGGCGACAGCGGCGAGGCGCGGGAGGTCGCCGTCATCGACGGCGTCGCCCCTGGCGGCGAGGGGGGACTGCTCGGGCTCGCCGTGCGCGACGGCGAGCTGTACACGTACTTCACCGCGCAGGGGGAGAACCGCGTCGAGCGGCGCGAGATCCGAGGCCGCCCCGGCGCGCTCTCCCTGGGCGAACCGGATACGGTGATCGACGGCATCCCCGCGGCGGGCAACCACAACGGCGGGCGCATCGACTTCGGCCCCGACGGGATGCTGTACATCACCACGGGTGACGCAGGAGATCGCGGCAGCGCCCAGGACCCGGATGCCCTCTCCGGAAAGATCCTCCGCCTCGAGCCCGACGGCGGCATCCCCGGCGACAACCCCTTCGGGGACTCGCCGGTCTACAGCTACGGACACCGCAACCCGCAGGGTATCGGCTGGGATGCCGAGGGCACGATGTACGCGAGCGAGTTCGGCCAGGACACCTGGGACGAGCTCAACGTCATCGAGCCGGGCGGGAACTACGGCTGGCCCGAGGCCGAGGGGATCGCCGGGAACCCCGACTTCATCGACCCGGTCCAGCAGTGGGCGCCCGATGCCGCCAGCCCGAGCGGCATCGCGGTCACGGACACGGAGATCCTCGTCGCGAACCTGCGCGGTGAGCGGCTCCGCGTCGTCCCGCTCGACGATCTGTCGACGAGCACCGAGCGGTTCGTCGGCGAACTCGGCCGGCTGCGCGACGTCACCGTCACACCCGAGGGGGAGCTCTGGGTCCTGACGAACAACACCGACGGGCGCGGAGACCCGTCCGAAGGCGATGACCGGATGATCCGGATCAGCCCCGGCTGACGGTGACGGGCGCTCCGTCGTCGGGAACGGGCAGGTCTCCCCATGGCACGGGCGCGCGCCACTCCCTACGATCGGTGAAGACGCAGAGAAGCAGGGGGTGGCGGATGTCGATCAAGCCGGTGATCCGTGAACTGAAGCAGGCCGTCATGCACGGCATGAGGCATGCCGACGACAGGCTGCCCCAGATGGCGGACAATCTCTTCGACCATTTCGACTCCCTCAAGAGGTCCGTCCGTGATCTCGACCACCTGGACGATGCGGTCTCCCGCGGATGGCTGAAGAACCGGCGGCTCCGCAGGGGCGGCAAGACGGATGTCGGCTGGCACTTCCTGCCCGAGAAGGACCGGGCAGCCGCGGGAGATGTCCCGGAGTACCCCGGCGAGTACGTGCTCGACCTGCACGGCTCGCCGAACGCGGTGCAGGGCGGCGACGGGTCGATGCTCAGCGCCGAGGACTTCGCAGACCATGTGCGCAAGCACACCGACTGGGACGGTCAAACGCCGATACGCTTGTTCTCGTGCGACACCGGAGCGGATCCAGACGGATTCGCCCAGCAGCTGTCGAACCACCTGGACGTCGACGTGACAGCGCCGACGAAGCCCGTGTGGTCGACGAAGAGCGGATCGCCGTTCGTCACGGACGTCGACCCGATCACGGGTGCTCCGGTCTGGCCGCCGAACGGCGGCTGGGTGCCGTTCCAGCCGAAGGGATTGTGAGAGCGAATGGTCAAGCAGGTCTCCGTCTTCCAGCCCGGATGGGTGCAGACGGCCGCAGATCAACGGCCGTCTCTGAACGAGGAGCGGCTCTCGGACGACGAGGCGGCCGCGGTGGGGGCGTATCTGGATGCCGGCACCGTGGTGATGCACACCACAGTGCGCGGGATCGACATCCTGGCGGATGACGACCCCGTCATCCCGCTGACGACCAGGACCGACGGCGAGTTCGTGTGGACGGGGCCGGTCACGTACTACGTGCAGACCTATGGCGTCGCCCCGGACCCGGAGTTCCTCGAGTACGTGCGGGCCCGTGATTACCAACCTCGGGTGCCGAACGACGAGGAGATCGAAGCGGCAGCCGCCGTCTTCATGCCGCCGCGCTGACGCGACCGCCTCGGCGCCTCCCGTCAACCCCGGATCCGGCGACCTCCCGCACGCCTAGACTGGCAGTGTGGCGAGACTGTTGATCGTCGGCGGCTTCCTGGCCGCCGTCTTCTGGGTGTTCAGCATCGTCGACTGCTCAGTGCAGCCGGCGACGCGGCACCGTGGCGTGCCGAAAGCCGCATGGATCGCGATCGTCGTGCTGATCCCGGTGATCGGCGGCATCCTCTGGTTCATGATCGGGCGCCGCCGCGCGAACGACCAGGGCGTTCCCCGCGTGGTCGCCCCTGATGACGACCCCGAGTTCCTGCACAGCCTCGGCAAGTACGACCAGGACGCCCGCATCCGCCGTCTCGAAGAGGAGCTCGCGCGCCTCGAGGACGAGACCGACGACGGCCAGGCGCCGGACAAGCGCCCGTGACGGCATCGCCGGCGACGGATGCCGCGGCATCCCTGATCGCCGACCTCGTCACGCACGGCGTCCGCGACCTGGTGCTCTCGCCGGGATCCCGCTCGCAGGCGCTCGCGCTCGCCGCCGTGCGCGCCGCGCGCGAGGGGCTGCTGCGCGTGCACGTGCGCATCGACGAACGGGTCGCCGGGTTCACGGCTCTCGGGCTCTCCCGTGAGACCGGAGCGCCGGCCGCCGTCGTGTGCACGTCAGGCACCGCGGTCGCTGGCCTCCTCCCCGCCGTGATGGAGGCGTTCCACGCCGGCGTTCCGCTGCTCCTGCTCACCGGCGACAGGCCACCCGAGCTCCGGGGAGTCGGCGCGAACCAGGCGACCGTCCAGCCCGGCATCTTCGCCGCGTTCGTGCGAGAGCAGATCGACGCTCCGGTCCCCGGCGACGGCGAGGGCGACGGCGACTGGTCGGGACTCGCTGCGCGCGCGGTGGCTGTCGCGATGGGAGCGGATGCCGCGCACGGGCATGCCGGCGTCGAAGGACCAGTGCACCTGAACCTCCCGTCGCGCGAGCCGCTGTCGGGGGAGATGTCCGCTCTCGTGGCCGAACCAGGCACGGCGGCGCGGCCGGAGCGGGGCGAGCCCGTCGTGCTGGATCGCGGCCGGCGCACCGTGGTGATCGCGGGCGCCGACGCCGGCCCGGCCGCCGAGGAGGTGGCGCACGCAGGCTCCTGGCCGCTCATCGCCGAGATCGTCAGCGGCGCGCGTTTCGGCCGGCAGATCGTGCACGGCTATCGCGGGCTGCTGTCCACCCCCGAGCTCGGCGGCCGCATCGAACGCGCGGTCGTGCTCGGGCATCCGACTCTCAGCCGCGAGGTCACCCGGCTGCTGTCGCGGTCCGATGTCGAGGTGATCGCGGTCCGCGGCGGCGGCGAGGAGCTGGACCTCAACGGGCGCACCCGGGCGGCGGCATCCGTCATCGTCGCCGAGGGCGCGCCGGACAGGGAGTGGCTCGGCGCCTGGCTCGCCGCCTCGGCCGCGGCGGCGGTCGACCTGAGCGAGCGCGCCCCCGACACCGACGGCCTCGCCTCGACGGACTTCGCCGCACGCCGCGACGCCGTGAAGGCAGAGCTCGACGCCGTGCGCCGACCCCTCGACCGGGAGCTGCTCGTCGACGCGGTGTGGCGCGCGACCTGGCCGCATGATCGCCTGATGTTCGGCTCCTCCCGGCTGGTGCGCGTGGCCGATGCGGTGCTCGGCGGCAAGAAGGTGCCTGTCCACGCCAATCGCGGCCTCGCCGGCATCGACGGCACGATCGCGACCGCGACCGGCATCGCGGTCGCGAGTCAGGCCGATGGCTCGCCCGGCGTCACCCGCGTGCTGCTCGGCGACCTCGCCTTCCTGCACGACGTCGGCGCCCTCCTGATCGCACCGGACGAGACGCGGCCCCGGATGCAGGTGATCGTGGGGAACGACGGCGGCGGCACCATCTTCGACGGCCTGGAGGTGGCGGCATCCGCCGACCCCGCCGACCTCGACCGCGCGTTCTACACGCCGCACGACGTGGGTCTCGAGCAGCTCGCGCTCGCCTACGGCTGGGAGTACCACCGCGTCACGACCCGCACCGCTCTCGACCAGGTGCTCACGACTCCATCGGGCGGCCGGCAGCTGATCGAGGTGCCGCTGGCCCGCTGACTGGCAGTATGTGCACATGAACGCGCACACGTGGGCTCGCATCCTCCAGGTCACGCCCGGCTTCCGCCTGGCCGACGTCGATCCTGACAGCACTCCCGGCTACGAAGGCGGCAAGACCGCGGGCAAGGCCGATCTCGCCACCGGGCTCGAAGAGCTGAGCGGGCTGCAGGAGCAGCTGTTCGCCGAGAGTCGCTCAGGCGTCGCGAAGGACGCAGTGCTGCTCGTCCTGCAGGCGATGGACTCGGCGGGCAAGGGCGGCATCGTGCGACACGTCGTCGGCGGCGTCGACCCGCAGGGCGTCGCGCTCACCGCGTTCAAGGCGCCGACCGAGCAGGAGCGCGCCCACGACTTCCTCTGGCGAGTGGAGCGGCGGCTGCCCGAACCCGGCTTCATCGGCGTCTTCGACCGGTCCCATTACGAGGACGTGCTGATCGCACGGGTGCGGGCGCTCGCCCCGGCCGAGGAGATCGAGCGTCGCTACGACGCCATCAACGACTTCGAGGCGCGCGTGGCCGGCTCCGGCATCCGCATCGTCAAGGTCATGCTGCACATCTCGCCGGACGAGCAGAAGGAGCGGCTGATGGAGCGGCTCGACCGCGCCGACAAGCACTGGAAGTACAACCCGGGCGACGTCGACGAGCGGATGCTGTGGCCGGACTACATGGCGGCCTACCAGACCGCGATCGACCGGACCTCGACCGAGACCGCACCGTGGCACGTGATCCCGGCGAATCACAAGTGGTACGCGCGCCTCGCGGTGCAGGAGCTGCTTCTCGCGGCCCTGCTGGACATCGACCCGCAGTGGCCCGCCGCGGACTTCGACGTCGAGGCCGAGAAGGAGCGCCTCGCCGCGAGCTGAGGCTGCGTCAGGCGAGGGCGTCGACCAGCGGGCGGAACTTGACTCGGGTCTCCAGCAGTTCCGACTCGGGGTCGGAGCCCGAGACGATGCCGGCGCCCGCGTACGCGGTGACGGTGATCTCGTCACGCCCGGCGGTGAACTGCGCGCAGCGCAGCGCGATCGCCCACTCGCCGTTGCCGGATGCGTCCACCCAGCCCACGGGCCCCGCGTACCGCCCGCGGTCGAAGGGCTCGAGTTCGCGGATCGCGGCGATCGCGGCCGGTGTCGGAGTGCCCGCGACGGCGGCGGTCGGATGCAGTGCGCCGACCAGGTCGAGCGAGGAGTCGCCGTCGGCGAGTTCGCCCTCGACATCCGTCGCCAGATGGAACAGGTTGGGCAGCTTCAGCAGGAACGGCTGCTCGCTCGCGGCCAGCGCCCGGGTGTGCGGGCGCAGGCAGGCGAGGACGCTCTGCACGGCATACTGATGCTCGTCGAGGTCTTTTGTGCTGGAGGCGAGATGCGCGGACGCGGCGGTGTCGGCATCCGCATCCGCCCCCCGACCGATGGTTCCGGCGAGGACGCGCGCCGTGACGGTGCGACTCTGCACGGTGACCAGCGTCTCCGGGCTCGCGCCGATCAGCCCGTCGACCGCGAACGCCCAGGTGTCGGGGTAGCCGGTCGACAGCGCGCGCACGAGCCGGCGCAGGTCGGAGCCGGCGGGGATGCTGCCGGTGAGGTCGCGCGCGAGCACGACCTTGCTCAGTTCGCCGCCGGCGATCCGCGCCAGGGCCTCGCCGACGGAGGCCTGGTAGCCCTGCGGGCTCTGCGCCCCCGGGCCGACGGTGCCTGCCCAGTGGGGTCCGTACTCCTGCGGCTCTGCGCTCCGCTCGTGCGCGGCGTCTGCGTCGGCGGCGCGGATGCGGGTGAGCCAGGTGCGCCCGCGGTGGCGTCCGATGATCGCCGCGGGCACGATGAGCACGCTGTCCGCAGCGGAGTTCTCGTCGAACGTCAGCGCGCCGAAGGCGACGAGCCCGGTGCCGGGCAGCCGGACGGGGTCGTCGATGACGGCATCCTGCGCCAGCTTCCGCCATGCCGACGCGATGATGTCCGATCGTGCGGACTCGACTCCCGCGGGCACCCGGATCGTCGACACGACGTCGTCGCCGATCGCCACGATCCCGTCGCCGCGCCGCAGCCAGGCCAGGGGGGCTGCCGGATCCGCGTACGCGAGGGGGTCCTCGATCGGGTCGATCTCGCGGGTCTCCACGACCAGGCTCATGCTCACTCCTCCAGCCTAAGACGTGAGCATAGGGTGAGAGCATGAGCGACGCCCGCCCGGCCCCCGGCACCGAGATGATCTTCCAATGGCGCAAGTGGGACGGGTCGCCGCACTGGCGCAACGAGTGCGTGTACCTCGGCGCCGACGAGTGGGGTGATTGGATCGGGCAGCCCGTCGGCTGGCACAGCGCGCGCCCCGGGGCGCAGTTCACCGCGTCGGCGCCCAATGTGACTCTCGTCCCCGCGGTCGATCGCACAGCGCACCGCACCCGCGACGTGTTCGAGCAGGGCGCGACCGACTACGCGCTCACCGTCAACAGGAACCACCCGAAGCGGATGCGCGTCTACATCGATCTCGGATGGGACGTGCGCTGGTCGGATGACCCGCTGGTCGTGACCGGCATCGACATGGACCTCGACGTCATCCGCATCGACGGGGACCGCGGCACCTGGGTCGACGACCGCGACGAGTGGGAGGAGCACAGCGCGCAGTTCGGCTACCCCGCCGACGTGATGGCCCGGCTCGAAGCCCTCGCGCTCGACCTCGAGGAGCGCGTCCGCGCGAAGACCGCCCCGTTCGACGACGCGACCGCCGACGTGTGGCTCGACCGGCTGATCGCGCTGAACCTTCACCGCTGACCGGCGACCGGAGATCAGCGGCCACGAACTCGCACAGGCACCGCGCCTAGACTCGACTCATGACCCCGAACGAGCCCAACCGCGCAGATCTCGGCAAGGACCCCGCCCGCGTCAGCGGCATGTTCGATCAGGTCGCCGCGGGCTACGACCGCACCAACACGGCCATGACGGTCGGCAATGACGCGCTCTGGCGTGCCGCCACGACGCGCGCCGTCGCCCCGAAGCCGGGGGAGAAGATCCTCGACCTCGGAGCAGGCACCGCGTCGTCCTCGGCATCCCTCGCCCGAAGCGGCGCCGAGGTGGTCGCCGCTGACTTCTCCAGGGGGATGCTCGCTGAGGGCAGGCGCCGTCACGGCGGCATGCGCAACCTCTCCTTCGTCGAGGCGGATGCCACGGCGCTGCCGTTCGACGATGACGAGTTCGACGCCGTCACGATGTCATACGCGCTGCGCAACGTGAACGACCCGAAGAAGGCGCTGCGCGAGCTGCACCGGGTGACCAAGCCCGGCGGCCGGCTCGTCATCAACGAGTTCTCCACCCCGCCGGGGAAGCTGTTCCGCGGTGCCTACCGGTTCTACAACTCGCAGGTGCTCCCGCGGGTCGCGCGCGTCGCCGGCACGAACGGCGAGGCGTACGACTACCTGAACGAGTCGATCAGCGCCTGGCCCGACCAGAAGGAGCTCTCCGCCTGGATCCGCGAGGCCGGCTGGACCGATGTCGCGTACCGCAATCTCTCCTTCGGGATCGTCGCCCTGCACCGGGCGCGCAAGCCGTTCGCCCGCCCGCCTCGCGCCGCTGAGACGGCGTGATCGCACGGCGGCACAGCCCGGGTAGGCTGAGAGCGTGACTTCGAGCCCCATCGCCCCGGGTTCGCGACTGGCGAGCCGTCTCGGCTTCAGCGACCGCGTGTTCGTGGGCCCCGCCGCCCGCCGCGTCGCCCGCGCCATCGAGGACGGGCTCGAGCGTGTCGAGAACGGCCTTGCAGAGGACGTGCGGGTCGCGGATCCGCTCGCCGACGCCACCAGCCGCTACCTGTACGAGGCCGGCGGCAAGCGCATCCGCCCCGTGCTCACCCTGCTGGCGGCCCAGCTGGGGGAGGGCAACACGGATGCCGTCATCGACGTCGCCAAGGCGCTGGAGATGACCCACCTCGGCTCGCTGTACCACGACGACGTGATGGACGGCGCCGACCGCCGCCGCGGGGTTCCGGCGGCGCACGCCGTGTGGGGCAACAGCATCGCGATCCTCACCGGGGACATCCTGTTCTCCCGCGCCAGCCAGCTCATGTCGCGCCACGGCGACCGCGCGATCCGCCTGCAGGCCGACACGTTCGAGCGCCTGGTCCTCGGCCAGATGCACGAGACCATCGGCGTGCAGCCCGGCGACGAGCCGATCCAGTTCTACATCCAGGTACTGGCGGACAAGACCGGCTCCCTGATCGCCGCGGCGACGCAGGCCGGGGTCATCTTCTCGAACGCGCCGACGGAGTACGAAGAGCCGATGCGCGTCTACGGCGAGAAGATCGGCGTCGCGTTCCAGCTCCTCGACGACGTCATCGACCTCTCGGCGAAGCCGGAGGACACGGGGAAGGTTCCCGGTACCGACCTCCGTGCCGGCGTGCCGACGATGCCGTATCTGCTTCTGAAGGCCGAGCCCGACGCCGCGTCGCGGGATCTCGCCGCCCGCATCGACGAGGGGGTGGCGCTCATCGCCGACGGCGCGGATCCCGCGATCCTCGATGAGCCGCTTACCGAGCTGCGCGATCACGCCGTCACGCAGAAGACCCTCGAGCTGGCGCTCGCCTGGACGCAGGACGCGATCCACGCTCTCGATCCTCTTCCGCGCGGCACCGTCCGCGACGCGCTGACCCGATTCGCAGAGACCCTCGCCGAGCGCTCCAGTTGATCCAGCGCCGCGCTCGCGCGGCTGATCGAGCGTCCGGAGCGACGAAAGGACCTTCATGACCAAGCTCAGACTCGCCATCGTCGGGGCGGGCCCCGCCGGCATCTACGCCGCGGACATCCTGCTGAAGGCCGAGCGCAAGTTCGACGTCTCGATCGACCTGTTCGAGCAGCTCCCGGCCCCGTACGGCCTGGTCCGCTACGGCGTCGCGCCCGATCATCCCCGCATCAAGGGCATCATCACGGCCCTGCGCGACGTGCTCGACCGTGGCGACATCCGCCTGTTCGGCAACGTGCGCTTCGGCGAGGACATCACCCTCGACGACCTCAAACATCACTACAACGCCGTGATCTTCGCGACCGGCGCGATCCGCGACACCGCGATGGAGATCCCCGGGATCGACGCGGTCGGCTCGTACGGCGCGGCCGACTACGTCAGCTGGTTCGACGGCCACCCCGACGTGCCGCGCGAGTGGCCGCTGGATGCGGCATCCGTCGGCGTCCTCGGCAACGGCAACGTCGCGCTCGACGTCGCGCGGATGCTCGCCAAGCACGCCGAGGACCTGCTGGTCACCGAGGTCCCCGAGAACGTCTACGAGGGGCTGAAGTCGAGCGCCATCACCGACGTGCACGTGTTCGGACGCCGCGGGCCCGCGCAGGTCAAGTTCACACCGCTCGAGCTCCGCGAACTCGGCGAGCTGCGCGATGTCGACATGGTCGTCTACGACGAGGACTTCGATTACGACGAGGCGTCGAAGGACGCCGTGGCCAGCAACAAGCAGGTCATGGTCATCGACCGCGTCCTGCAGTCGTGGCGCAAGCGCCCGTCTGCCAATGGCGCCAGAGGCGACGTCGACAACGCCGGCGGCACGGCATCGCGTCGCCTGCACCTGCACTTCTGGGCGCGTCCCGTCGAGGTCCGCAAGGACGAGGAGGGCCGCGTCGCGGCCCTCGTGTACGAGCGCACCCAGCCGGACGGTCAGGGCGGTGCCGTCGGCACCGGCGAGCTGCGTGAGGTGCCGATGCAGGCGCTGTACCGCGCGATCGGCTACTTCGGCTCGCCGCTGCCCGGCGTCCCGTTCGACAAGAAGCACGGCGTGATCCCGAACCGCGAGGGGCAGGTGCTCGCGAAGGACTCCAACCAGCGCGTGCCCGGCATCTACGCCACCGGCTGGATCAAGCGCGGACCGGTAGGCCTGATCGGCCACACCAAGTCCGACGCCATGGAGACCGTGCGTCACATCATCAACGACCAGGGCTCCTGGTGGCAGCCGGTCGACCCTTCGGAGGCGTCGATCCCCGCGCTCCTGCACGAGCGCGGCGTGAAGTGGACCGACCTGGCGGGCTGGCACCGGCTCGACGAGCACGAGATCGGGCTGGGAGCCCCGCAGGAGCGGGCCCGCGTCAAGGTCGTGCCGCGCGACGAGATGGTGCGCGTCTCCCGCGGGGAGTGACCGACGCCGGATCGTTGTCTGCGCTGCGGCGAGTCACGGTCGGAGCGCTCGTAGTCTGAGCGCATGCGGATGCGTTCTCTCCTCGCACTGGGTGCGGTGGCCGTGCTGGCCCTCTCCGGGTGCGCCCCGGGTCCGGAGCCGAAGCCGAAGCCTTCCGCGTCGCCATCGACCCCGGAGACGCCGCCGCCGACGCCCGAGCCCGTGGAGGCGCCGGAGGCGGCGTTCGACGTGACCTGCGAGGACCTCGCGACCACGATGGCGACCCTGGTCGGCGAGCCGTCGACACCCGTCGAGCCGGTGATGTCGACCGTCTCCACCATGAGCTGGCTCCCGGGTCCGGGGCAGTACATGTTCCAGCGCTCCGGCGGCCTCGCCTGCTCGGCCGGCGAGGAGCCGTCGTACTGGGAGGTCACGATGATCCCGGATGCGCAGGGCGTCATCGACGGCGCGGCGGAGAGGAACGGCTTCTGGGGCGAGCAGGCCGACTGCAACGAGTCAGGGTGCTCCTTCGAGATCGTCGAGGGCGATGTCCTCCTCTCCGCGAGGATCGTCGATGCCGGACTGGGTGCGAGCCTCGACCCCGGGCCTCCCGGTGATGCACTGCGAGGCCTTGCCGCGGCGGCTGCCTCGACGCTTCACGATGTCGTGTCCGTCGACAGCGCGATCGTCGGTGCGGAGTGCGAGAGGTTCCTCACCGCCCAGGAGCTCGCCGACTCGGTCGGCGGCGAGACCCGGATCGTCTCCGAGTTCGGCGGCTGGGGCATCCCGGCCGAGGTCTATCACGTGGTCAACGGATCGAAGATCTGCCTCTACACCGACGGGGGCGACGAGTACTCCGGAGTGCATCACCTCACGATCACGACCCTGCCAGGAGGAGCCTGGGCGTTCGAGCGGACACCGGGCGAGGCCATCGACGTCGAGGGGGCGGACGAGGCCAGGCTCAGCACGGACGCGAGCGGTGCGACCGCTCTGGATCTCCGTGTCGGACCGGACTGGATCCGCCTGACGACGCGCGTGACCGAGGCGGCGACGATGACGGGCGTCGCCGAGAAGATCGTGCGCAACCTCACCAAGGGGCACACTGCTCCGCAGTAGCCGGCATCCGCTCGGCTAGCCTGGCGACATGCCTGACTGGATCCCGGATGTGCTCGGCGACGAGTTCGAGCAGCTCACGCTCGAGCTCGAGCCGGACGATCAGGGGCCAGTCGTCGCGACGCTCGTCCGCGCGCTGCCGGCGCCGCAGAGCTGGTGGGACCGGCTGCGGGGAAGCAGGCTCCTGCTCGAGGACGTCGACGTGCTCTACGTGCACGGCTGGTCGGACTACTTCTTCCAGAAACGCCTCGCGCGGTTCTGGACGGCCCGAGGCGCACGCTTCTTCGCGCTGGATCTGCGCAAGTACGGCCGCAGTCTCCGCGCGGGGCAGACCGCCGGATACATCTCCGACCTCAGCACCTATGACGAGGACATCGCGGCCGCGATGGAGGCCATGGGGCGCGCAGTCGACGGTGCGGCATCCGGTCGTCGTCTCGTCCTCCTGGGGCACTCGACCGGCGGCCTGACGCTGAGCCTGTGGGCGTCCCGGCATCCGGGCGGCGCGGATGCCGTCATCCTGAACAGCCCGTGGCTGGAGTTCCAGCTCCCGGTGCGCGCCGCCATCGTGCCGGTGGTCGAGCTGCAGGCGCGGCTGCGGCCACTGGAGGTCGCACCGCAGGTGGATCTCGGCTTCTACACGCGCGCGCAGGCGGAGGTCGCGGATCCTGACGACCCGGTCGAGGTCAACCCCGACTGGCGGCCGGCGCAGTCCATGGCGGTGCATGCGGGCTGGTTCCGCGCGATCCTCGCCGGGCACACGCAGGTCGCCGCCGGGCTGTCGATCACGGCCCCGGTGTGCGTGCTGCTCTCGGCGAGGTCGGCGACGCCGACGCGGTGGTCGGACGATCTCACCCGGGCCGACTCGGTCCTGGTCGTCGACGACATCGCCAGGACCGCCCTGAAGCTCGGCCCCTCGGTCACCGTCGAGCGCATCGAAGGCGCGCTGCATGACGTGTTCCTGTCGCGGCACGAGGCGCGCGAGGATTCGTACCGTCGGCTCGACCGCTGGGTGCGCGGGTGGAGAGCGTCGAGCTGAGCTCAGACGCCGTAGACGGCGCGTGCGAGGCGCTCGGCCTCGTCGCCGTCGCCCCGACGGACGGCTTCGCCGAGTCGCCGGCCGATGTCCTGCACCCGTTCACCGTCGGATGCCGGCGCCTCCCACGCCCGGAGATTGCGCAGCAGCGCCAGTCTCGCGTCGCCCAGGAGCATTTCGTGCTGTGCGTTGCCGGAGTGATCGCTGAGGTAGGCGAACAGCCTCCAGCGCGCATCGGCCGGATGCGCGTCCTCATCGTCGTGCGCCGCGCTCAGGTCGTCGGCGAGGGCCGCGACGTGCTCGCGCTCCTGCTCGGTGAGCCGTGGCACTGCCATCCTGGCGGCCACGCCGGCCTGGTATCCGGCGAACTCCCGCGCCTGCTCGACCATCTCCGGCGTCACGGCCGTGACCTCGGTGTAGCGGCTCGGGTACATCGTCACCAGCCCGAGTCGCTCCAGCCGCTGCAGCGCTTCCCGCACGGGCGTGCGGGAGACGTGCATCTCCGCGGCGAGATCGACATCCCGGATGCGGTGCCCGGCCGGCAGTGAGCCGTCGACGATCTGCGCGCCGATGTGCTCGAAGACCGCGTCCGCCAGAAGCTTCTTGCTTCCGCCGAGGCTCGACTGATCGCTGTACATGGATTGCCCCCAGATGCATTCCCATTCCGGCGGGATCATCCGAAGACGAGTCCGCCCCGTTCAGTCCCCACGACTGGCCGGTTCCCGGGCGGCCCCATGACATGCCCGGATGGCCAACTACATCACGAACTCGACCAGGATGCCAACATTCCGGCGCGATTCGCCGGAACGACGAAGGGGACGGATGCCATGGCATCCGTCCCCTTCGTGAACACCGTTCAGCGGTAGTTGATGAACTGGAGATCGACGTCGAGGTCGGCGTCCTTCAGCAGCGCGATGACCGCCTGGAGGTCGTCGCGGCTCTTCGACTGGACGCGCAGCTCGTCGCCCTGGATCTGGCTCTTGACGCCCTTCGGTCCCTCGTCGCGGATGACCTTGCTGATCTTCTTCGCGTTCTCCGAGGAGATGCCGTCCTTCAGGGTCGAGACGATGCGGAACTCCTTGCCGCTCGCGAACGGCTCGCCCGACTCGAGGCTCTTCAGGGAGATCCCGCGCTTGATGAGCTTGGACTGGAAGACGTCGAGAACGGCCTTCGCGCGCTCCTCCGTGTTCGCGATGATCAGCACCTGCTCGCCGCTCCAGGCGATCGACGCACCGGTGCCCTTGAAGTCGTAGCGCTGCTCGATCTCCTTGTGTGCCTGGTTCAGCGCGTTCTGCGCTTCCTGGTGATCCACTTTCGAGACGATGTCAAAGGAACTGTCAGCCATGGGGAAATTGTATCGACACCGCTGTTTCAGCGCGGACTTGGAAGCGTTTTCACTGCATCTGGCAGTGAGTGACTCGGTCACAGGTTGATATCGGCACAGGTTTTCATTGCAGATCACCCTGTTCTCGGTGCATACTGTAAGCGCTTGCAGTTCTGCAGGTCATCAGCACTCAGAGAGGCACACACCAATGAAGGTGAACAGGAGAGGCGTCGTCGCCGCAGGCGCCATCGCGATCGTTTCGACTCTGGCGCTCGCCGGTTGCGCAGGCGGGACCGACGGCGCAGACACGTCCGGCGGCGAGGGCGAAGGCTCGAGCAAGCTGACCGTCTGGGTCGACGCCGAGCGCGTGGACGCGCTGAAGGGTGCGGCCGAGTCGTATGAGGACAAGACCGGCGTCAAGGTCGACCTCGTCGGCAAGTCCGTCGACGACATGAAGGACGACTTCATCCAGCAGGTTCCGACCGGCAAGGGCCCCGACGTCGTCATGGGCGCCCACGACTGGCTGGGCGAGCTCTCCACCAACGGCGTGGTCGCACCGCTCGAACTCGGCGACTCCTCGGCCGACTACCTCCCCGTCGCGCTCCAGGCCGCGACCTACGACGGCACCGTCTACATGCTCCCGTACGCGGTCGAGAACATCGCCGTGCTCCGCAACGCCGACCTCGTCCCCGAGGCCGCGTCGAGCTTCGACGACATGGTCTCGAAGGGTGCGTTCGTGGTCGAGCAGGGCGCCGAAGGCAACCCCTACCACCTGTACCCGTTCCAGACCGCGTTCGGCGCACCCGTCTTCGGCACCGACGACACCGGCAGCTACGACTCCACCGACCTGCAGCTCGGCAGCGAGGGCGGGATCGCCTTCGCCGACTGGCTCGCGGCGCAGGGCGCTGCCGGAACGCTGAACACCGACATCGACGGTGAGATCGCGAAGCAGCAGTTCCTCGACGGGACCGCCGCCTTCTGGCTCACCGGCCCGTGGAACGTCGGTGCGGCCGTCGACGCCGGCATCAACGTCGCGATCGACCCCGTCCCCAGCCCCACCGCCGACGCCGCCTCGCCGTTCGCCGGCGTGAAGGGCTTCTTCGTCAGCGCGGAGTCCGAGAACAAGGTCGCCGCGAACGACTTCCTGGTCAACTACATCGGCACCGAGGATGTCCAGCTTGCGCTGTTCGAGGCCGGCAACATCCTGCCCGCGCTGACCGCAGCGGCGGACTCCGCGGCATCCGACCCGATCATCGCCGGCTTCCAGGCCGTGGGCGAAGAGGCCGTCCCGATGCCGGCGATCCCCGCGATGGGCTCGGTCTGGCAGTTCTGGGGTGTCGCAGAGGCTGCGATCATCAACGGCGCCGACCCGGCGGCGACGTGGCAGAAGCTCGTCGAAGACGTGACCGCCGCGACCAAGTAACCTCCAGCACCATCCTGCCGGGGCGGACGTCACCGTCCGCCCCGGCAGATCCACGACGGGGACGAGATGACTTTCACCGCTGAGCCCACGGCTCCTCCCACCAAGCGCCAGCGTCAGGCCGCGAAGATCGCCGAGGCGGCATCCGACCCGATCGGCTGGACGCTTCTGAAGATCCTGCTGCTGGCCGTCGTCGACGCGATCGCGGTGTATGCCGCATTCGTGCTCTTCAGCCAGCAGGAATGGCTGGTGCTCGGCCTCGTGGTCGTCGTCGCCGTCCTGGTCAACTGGGTGTACTTCTCGCGGAAGCTCATCCCCGCGAAGTACCTCACGCCGGGGATCATCTTCCTGGTGATCTTCCAGGTGTTCACGCTGCTGTACACCGGATACATCGGGTTCACGAACTACGGCACCGGCCACAACGGCACGAAGGACCAGGCAGTCTCGGCCCTGCTCGCCTCGGCGCAGGAGCGCGTCGAGGACTCGGCGACGTACCCTGTCACGGTCGTGGAGCAGTCCGGCACGTACGGACTCCTGGTCACCGATCCTGACTCGGGTGAGGCTCTGCTCGGCACGTCCGAGCAGCCGCTCGAGGAGGTCGACGCGGAGTTCGAAGGAGGGCAGGCGGTCGCCGTCGACGGCTGGAGCACCCTCCCGCTCGCGAAGGTGTTCACCCTCTCCGCAGAGCTCGAGAAGCTCTCGGTCCCGTTCAGCGAGGACCCCAACGACGGCAGTCTGCGCGCACCGGACGGCCAGAAGGGCTACCTCTACATCTCGACGCTCGAGTACGACGCGGCCGCCGACACCATCACCGACACCGGCACCGGCACCGTCTACTCCGACTCCGGCGCGGGCGCTTTCACCGCCGAGAACGGCGATGAGCTCCTTCCCGGGTGGCAGACCACTGTGGGCTTCGACAACTTCGTCCGAGCGGTCACCGACGAGTCGATCCGCGGCCCCCTGATCTCGGTGACGATCTGGACGTTCGTCTTCGCCCTGATCTCCGTGGCGACCACGTTCTTCCTCGGCCTGCTGCTCGCCCTGGTCTTCAACAACACCACGATGCGGTTCCGCAACGGCTACCGGATCATCCTGATCCTCCCGTACGCGTTCCCCGCCTTCCTCTCCGCGCTGGTGTGGGCCGGCATGATGAACGAGAGCTTCGGCTTCATCAACCAGGTCATCTTCGGCGGAGCCGAGATCCCCTGGCTCACCGATCCGACCCTCGCGAAGGTCTCGGTGCTCCTGGTGAACCTCTGGCTCGGATTCCCGTACATGTTCCTCGTGTGCATGGGCGCGCTGCAGGGCATCCCGGGCGAGGTCAACGAGGCGGCCGTCATGGACGGTGCGAACCCGTGGCAGATCTTCCGCCGTATCAAGCTCCCGCTGCTGCTGGTGACGGTGGCCCCGCTGCTGATCTCGTCCTTCGCGTTCAACTTCAACAACTTCAACCTGATCTACATGCTCACCAACGGCGGCCCTCGCTTCGGTGACGTGAGCATCCCGGTCGGGCACACCGACATCCTGATCTCGATGGTCTACAAGGTGGCCTTCACCGGCCAGAACCGCGACTACGGGCTGGCCTCCGCCTTCACCATCCTGATCTTCCTCGTGGTCGCGACGATCTCGATCGTCAGCTTCCGCAAGACCAAGGCACTCGAGGAGCTGAACTGACATGAGCACCAGCACCGTCACAGCCACGCAGACCACGGCCTCCCGACCGCAGCGCCTCGCTCCCCGGAAGCGCTCGTTCGGCGCCTGGTTCGCCGACACCGGATGGCGCCATGTCGTCGCGATCGTGGTGAGCGCTTTCGCGCTGTTCCCGCTGCTCTACGTGCTCTCCGCATCGCTGAACCCGAAAGGCACGCTGACCGGCTCCAACCAGCTGTTCTCGGCGTTCGGCATCGACAGCTACGTGCGCATCCTCAGCGACCCGCAGAGTCCGTACGGACTGTGGTTCCTGAACACGCTGGTCATCGCCGTCGTCACGGGAGCCGTGACCGTCTTCATCGGCGCGTGCGCGGCGTACGCGTTCTCGCGCATGCGGTTCACCGGCCGGCGCGTCGGCCTCGTGACGATCGTGGTCGTGCAGATGTTCCCGCAGCTGCTCGCTGTCGTCGCGATCTTCCTGCTGATGTCCTCCATCGGCGACTGGTTCCCGGCGATCGGGCTGAACACGCACACCGGCCTGATCCTGGTGTACCTCGGCGGCGCGCTCGGCGTGAACACCTACCTGATGTACGGGTTCTTCAACACGCTCCCGATGGAGCTCGATGAGGCGGCGCGCATCGACGGCGCCGGCCACGCCAGGATCTTCTTCACCATGATCCTGCCCCTCGTGGCGCCGATCCTCGCGGTCGTGGCGCTGCTGTCGTTCATCGGGACGGTGAACGAGTACGTGATCGCGAGCATCATGCTCGTGGACGTCGACAAGCAGACGCTCGTGGTGGGTCTCACCAAGCTCGTCGCGAACCCGCGCTACGCGGACTGGTCGGCGTTCTCGGCCGGCGCGGTGATGGCGGCCATCCCCGTGATGATCCTGTTCCTGTTCCTGCAGAAGTACATCGTCGGCGGACTCACGGCCGGAGCGACGAAGGGCTGACTCCACGGCCCCGGCGTTGCGACGGGGGAGGAGCTCGCCCCGGCCGTACCGTATAGGCATGGCACGCACCGGGGGGAGGAACCTGGCGATCAGCTGGGTCGCCGGTCTCCTGTGCACCGCCGTCATCGCCGGTCTGATCTGGTTCGCGATCCCGATCATGCCCGCGATGGCATCGTTCGTCGGAGACGGCCTGCGCACCCTTCTTCCGTGATCGTCGCGACGCCCGATACCGCTCCGGATCCGGCTCGGCGACACGTCGGCACGCCTCCGGGCGGGCACGCGCGCACGGCGGTAATCTCGCACTGCACACATCCGATGAGAGGCGCACCCCATGAGTGACCCCGAGGTTCCCCGGCCCGAGCGACCGAAGGACGTCGATGACGTCGTCGACAGTGCGAACGCCGGTCTCGATGCAGCCGCCGCTGCGGGTGCGGACGTCCCGGGTGGCGACGCGCAGCGCGCCGACCAGCAGGACGCCGACGCGCAGGATGCCGACGCGCAGGATGCAGAGACTGCTGACGCGGACAGGCACGTCGATCCGGATCTCGCCGCCTTCGAGGCCGCGGAGAAGGAACACCCCGGCACGTTCGCGACCCCCGAGCTCAACGCCATGGCGGATGCGGATGGCGACGAGACCGCCGTGATCGCCGCTCCCGTGCACGAGGAGTCGGCGATGGCGGATGCCGCGTACGCGGCGCCGGACGACACCGAGACGCGCATCGTGCCCTCCGAGCCGGTGCCCTCGGGGCCGATCATCGCGCCGGTGGTGCAGCAGCAGCCGATCTTCGTCCAGGCGCCCGAGCCTCCCCGTGAGCGCGGGAACCGCGGCACGGCGGGCGGCATCGGCCTGATCGCCGCCGTCGCCTTCGCGATCCTGTATCTCGGCGCCATCCTCGGACTCGGCGCGCTCGCGGGCGACGTCACCGGCGAGAACATCGGCCAAGAGGCGCTCGCGCCGCTGATGACCTGGGGCTTCTGGGTCCCGGTCGTCGTGTTCTTCCTCGGCTTCTGGCTCCTCGGTGCGTTCATCAACCGCGGTCGCTGGGGCCTCTGGGTCGTCTTCGGCATCATCGTCGGCGCCATCGCCTACGGCGGGCACATCCTCGGCCAGCTCTTCGAGGGGCCGTTCTGGCTGCTCACCGCCGCGGAGGGTGCTGAGCTCGTCTCCTCGCAGCTCCTGGCTCCTCTCGCGATCGCCGCGTTCGTCTTCGCCCGCGAGCTGACCATCTGGTTCGGTGCGTGGGTGGCCCGAAGCGGCGCTCGGAAGACCGAGCTCAACGCCGAGGCGCAGCGCGAGTACGAGCGCACTCTCGAAGCCGGTCCCAGCCTGTCGAGGTAGGCCACGAACACCACCATGCCGAACCCCCGCGGGCCCGAGTCCGCGGGGGTTTCCGCTGTGCTGGCACTGGTCCTCGCGGCCGTCTCGTTCTTCGCGCTGGCCGTCTTCGGGCTCGGCGCGCTGAGCGTGGCCACCGACGCCGACATCATCGCCGTGAGAGGCCTCGGTCCGCTGCCGGGGGTTGCGGGGATGCTCGGGGCCGTCGCGGCGTTCGCCGTGATGCTCTTCCTCGCTCTGCGCCGCGGGCATCCGTCGTTCGTCTCGGTGCCGGCGGTCTCGCTCGTGACCGCCCTGGCGCATCTGCTCGCAGTGTGGACGGCCGTGCTCGCCGGCACGGGCGATCTGATCGTCGCGACCGTCGTGGCCGGGGATCTCGTCCGCGGGGGTGCGAGCGTCGTGCTGCTGCTCGCGGCGGCGATCGCCGGCTGGGGCGGTGTCGCCCTCCGCCGCACCAGGGCGCAGCATCCGCGGTGGCCAGGGGAGCGCGACGAGGAGGAATAGGCGCGCCGTGCCCGGCCGGAAATCAGGGCTGACACGCCCGGCCGGCCGTACGCTTGAGGGGTGGAGCGCTCACTGGAGACGCAGGTCGGCCAGGCCGTCGAGGCCTGGCTGCGCTGGGTGCCGCGCTGGGAGCCGGCGACCCACCGAGGGCGCGTCGCGCCCTGCCGTCGCTGCCTCGGCTCCCCGATCCTCTCCGCCGCGGGCATCGGGGCGAACACCCCGCACGGCGTGCAGCACGGACTCTCGACCCGCATCAAGACGATCGTCGACCACGCCGTCGCCGAGTACACGGCGAGGAATCTGCCGATGCTGCAGCGCGAGCTGGACCAGCAGGCGACCCGCAACCGTGCGCGCAGCTACCGTCCGGCGGAGGATCTCGACCCGGAGTTCGACGGGATGCCGCTGGATCCGGACCCGGTGCCGGGCGCGCCGTTCCTGTTCACGATCGCGGGCATGGCGGATGACGCTGCGGCCGCGCTTCCGCCGCTGCCGCCGCTGAGCGATGAGGCGAAGGCCGCGCTGCGCCACGAGGTGGCACTCGCAGACGAGTACGCCAACATGGTGGGCCGGGAGATCTGCGGCATCCTGCTGCGTCACAGGATCCACATCCAGGCGGCGATCTCGCAGCACGTCGAGCCGCAGATCGAGGCCATGCTCGCGGAGCTCACCCAGTCGCTGGACTCGCCGTTCGACCCGGACCCGTCCTGACGCGGCGCGCGCTCATTTGACCGCCCGGTTACGCACCATTACACTTGATCAGGTGTGTGCACGTCTTGACGTGCGCGCTGGGCGTCGGCTCCATAGCCGGTCCGCCCCCACGGCATACCCACCACACAGAAGGCACGTCGATTCCGGCGTGCCGGTGGGTCTGATGTGAATCCATCACGCTGTCACCGTGCAGCACTATGAGGAGAGAACGTGCCAACCATTCAGCAGTTGGTTCGCAAGGGTCGTTCGCCCAAGGTCTCGAAGACCAAGGCGCCCGCACTGAAGTCGAACCCCCAGCAGGCCGGTGTCTGCACCCGTGTGTACACCACCACCCCGAAGAAGCCGAACTCGGCGATGCGCAAGGTCGCACGTGTGAAGCTCCGCAACGGCACCGAGGTCACCGCCTACATCCCCGGTGAGGGCCACAACCTGCAGGAGCACTCCCTCGTGCTCGTGCGCGGTGGTCGTGTCAAGGACCTCCCCGGTGTGCGTTACAAGATCGTCCGCGGCGCCCTGGACACCCAGGCAGTCAAGAACCGTAAGCAGGCTCGCAGCCGCTACGGCGCGAAGAAGGGTTGAGTTAGATGCCTCGTAAGGGTCCCGCACCTAAGCGTCCCGTCGTCAACGACCCGGTATACGGCGCTCCGATCGTCAGCCAGCTGGTCAACAAGATCCTCGTCGACGGCAAGAAGTCCCTCGCCGAGTCGATCGTCTACAACGCCCTCAAGGGCGTCGAGGCGAAGAACGGCCAGGATGCCGTCGCCACTCTGAAGAAGGCGCTCGACAACGTGCGCCCGACGCTCGAGGTCAAGAGCCGCCGCGTCGGCGGCTCGACCTACCAGGTTCCGGTCGAGGTCAAGCCGCACCGCGCGAACACCCTCGCGCTGCGCTGGCTCGTCAGCTACGCGAAGGGTCGTCGTGAGAAGACGATGACCGAGCGTCTGCAGAACGAGATCCTTGACGCGTCGAACGGCCTCGGTGCCGCGGTCAAGCGCCGCGAGGACACCCACAAGATGGCCGAGTCGAACCGCGCGTTCGCTCACTACCGCTGGTAGACAGCTTCGCCCGCCCCCGGCCATCCGCCGGGGGCGGGCACCCCCCTCTTCGCAGTACGACTGCCAAAAAGATAAGGACACTCCTGTGGCACAAGACGTGCTCACCGACCTGAGCAAGGTTCGGAACATCGGCATCATGGCTCACATCGATGCTGGCAAGACCACCACGACCGAGCGCATCCTGTTCTACACGGGCGTCAACCACAAGCTCGGCGAGACGCACGACGGCGCCTCGACCACCGACTGGATGGAACAGGAGAAGGAGCGCGGCATCACGATCACGTCTGCCGCCGTGACCTGCTACTGGAACAACAACCAGATCAACATCATCGACACCCCCGGTCACGTGGACTTCACCGTCGAGGTGGAGCGCTCGCTCCGCGTGCTCGACGGCG
The DNA here is from genome assembly GCF_017355365.1 of Microbacterium sp. SD291. Lineage (GTDB taxonomy): Bacteria > Actinomycetota > Actinomycetes > Actinomycetales > Microbacteriaceae > Microbacterium. Next base: position 34,569 of record NZ_JADIJR010000010.1, read on the forward strand.
CTGTCGCCGTGTTCGACGGCAAGGAGGGCGTCGAGCCCCAGTCCGAGACCGTGTGGCGTCAGGCCGACAAGTACAACGTCCCCCGCATCTGCTTCGTCAACAAGATGGACAAGCTCGGCGCGGACTTCTACTTCACCGTCGACACCATCATCAACCGCCTCGGCGCCAAGCCGCTCGTCATCCAGCTGCCGATCGGCGCGGAGAACGACTTCATCGGTGTCATCGACCTCGTCGAGATGCGCGCGCTCGTCTGGGCCGGCGACTCCAAGGGTGACGTCACCATGGGCGCCTCCTACGAGATCCAGGAGATCCCGGCCGACCTCAAGGACAAGGCCGACGAGTACCGTCAGGCCCTCCTCGAGACCGTCGCCGAGACCGACGACGCGTTGCTCGAGAAGTTCTTCGGCGGCGAGGAGCTCACTGTCGCCGAGATCAAGGGCGCGATCCGCAAGCTCACCGTGGCTTCCGAGATCTACCCGGTGCTGTGCGGCTCCGCGTTCAAGAACCGCGGCGTCCAGCCGATGCTCGACGCGGTCGTGGACTACCTCCCGAACCCGCTCGACGTGGGCTCGATCCAGGCGCACGACCCCAAGGACTACGACACGATCATCGAGCGTCACCCCGACGCGAAGGACCCGTTCGCGGCTCTTGCGTTCAAGGTCGCCGTGCACCCGTTCTTCGGTCGTCTGACCTACGTGCGCGTCTACTCGGGTCAGCTCGACTCCGGTGCTCAGGTCATCAACTCGACCAAGGGCAAGAAGGAGCGCATCGGGAAGATCTTCCAGATGCACGCCAACAAGGAGATCCCTGTCGCCTCGGTCACCGCGGGCAACATCTACGCGGTCATCGGCCTGAAGGACACCACCACCGGTGACACCCTCACCGATCCGGCCTCGCCGGTCGTCCTCGAGTCGATGACGTTCCCCGAGCCCGTCATCGAGGTCGCGATCGAGCCGAAGACCAAGGCCGACCAGGAGAAGCTGGGTGTCGCCATCCAGAAGCTCGCTGAGGAGGACCCGACCTTCCGCACGGAGCTCAACCCCGAGACCGGTCAGACGACCATCAAGGGCATGGGCGAGCTGCACCTCGACATCCTCGTCGACCGCATGAAGCGCGAGTTCAACGTCGAGGCGAACGTCGGCAAGCCCCAGGTCGCGTACCGCGAGACGATCAAGAAGGCCGTCGAGAAGCACGACTACACCCACAAGAAGCAGACGGGTGGATCGGGTCAGTTCGCGAAGATCCAGTTCAACATCGAGCCCCTCGACCTCGACAACGAGAAGACGTACGAGTTCGTGAACGCCGTCACGGGTGGACGCATCCCCCGTGAGTACATCGGCTCGATCGACGCCGGCTTCCAGGACGGCATGAACGTCGGCGTGCTCGCCGGCTACCCGATCGTCGGCGTCAAGGCGACCATCGTCGACGGTGCCGCTCACGACGTCGACTCCTCGGAGATGGCGTTCAAGATCGCGGGTTCCATGGGCTTCAAGGAAGCTCTGCGCCGGGCGAACCCCGTTCTCCTCGAGCCGCTGATGGCGGTCGAGGTCCGTACTCCCGAGGAGTACATGGGCGACGTCATCGGCGACCTGAACTCTCGTCGTGGTCAGATCCAGTCGATGGAGGACGCCGCAGGCGTCAAGGTCGTCCGTGCGCACGTCCCGCTGTCCGAGATGTTCGGCTACATCGGCGACCTGCGCTCGAAGACCTCGGGTCGCGCCGTCTACTCGATGGAGTTCAACAGCTACGCTGAGGTTCCCCGCGCAGTGGCCGACGAGATCATCCAGAAGCACCAGGGCGGCGAGTAACACTTCCTGGGAGCCGGGCTTCGGCGCGGCTCCCAGGTCTCCTACAACTTCACATTCCCTCTCTACTAAACTGAGAAACCTAAACCCGTAGAGATCCGGTCGCAATCCAGTGCCCGGTCACCTCTACACGACGTCCTGAGGAGGACCAAGTGGCTAAGGCCAAGTTCGAGCGGACCAAGCCGCACGTCAACATCGGAACCATCGGTCACGTTGACCACGGCAAGACCACGCTCTCCGCAGCGATCTCGAAGGTGCTTGCTGACAAGTTCCCGTCCACGACCAACGTGCAGCGTGACTTCGCTTCCATCGACTCGGCGCCGGAAGAGCGCCAGCGTGGTATCACCATCAACATCTCGCACATCGAGTACGAGACCCCGAAGCGCCACTACGCGCACGTCGACGCTCCCGGCCACGCCGACTACGTCAAGAACATGATCACCGGTGCGGCTCAGATGGACGGCGCGATCCTCGTGGTCGCCGCCACCGACGGCCCGATGGCTCAGACGCGTGAGCACGTGCTGCTCGCCAAGCAGGTCGGCGTTCCGTACCTGCTCGTCGCGCTGAACAAGAGCGACATGGTCGACGACGAGGAGATCCTGGAGCTCGTCGAGCTCGAGGTTCGCGAGCTGCTCTCGAGCCAGGGCTTCGACGGCGACAACGCTCCCGTCGTGCAGGTCTCGGCGCTCAAGGCGCTCGAGGGCGACGAGAAGTGGACCGAGAAGATCCTCGAGCTCATGCAGGCCGTCGACGACAGCGTTCCGGACCCGGAGCGCGACCGTGACAAGCCGTTCCTCATGCCCGTCGAGGACGTCTTCACGATCACCGGTCGTGGCACCGTCGTCACCGGCCGCGCCGAGCGTGGCACGCTGGCCATCAACTCCGAGGTCGAGATCGTCGGACTCCGTCCGACCGTCAAGACCACGGTCACCGGTATCGAGATGTTCCACAAGCAGCTCGACGAGGCATGGGCCGGCGAGAACTGCGGTCTCCTGCTCCGTGGCACGAAGCGTGAGGACGTCGAGCGCGGTCAGGTCATCGTCAAGCCGGGTTCGGTCACGCCGCACACCGACTTCGAGGGCACCGCGTACATCCTCTCCAAGGACGAGGGTGGGCGTCACAACCCGTTCTTCACGAACTACCGCCCGCAGTTCTACTTCCGCACCACCGACGTCACCGGCGTCATCACGCTGCCCGAGGGCACCGAGATGGTCATGCCCGGCGACACCACTGACATGACGGTCGCGCTGATCCAGCCGATCGCCATGGAGGAGGGCCTCGGCTTCGCCATCCGTGAGGGTGGACGCACCGTCGGCGCCGGTACGGTCGTCAAGATCATCAAGTAAGCATCTGCTTCCTCGCAGAGGGGTCGGGCCTTCGGGTCCGGCCCCTCTGTCGTACCCGGTGCAGTCATCCGAGGGAAACGCCGACGCGCCGGGGTTCCGTTTACCCCCGTCGCCATGCAGAATGAGGGGGTCGGCTTGAACGGCCGGCAGCACACCTCAGAAGGGGAGACGAATGGGTATCGAGGACGCCGTCAACAAGGGCAAGGAACTCTTCGAGCAGAACAAGGACAAGATCGAAGAGGCGGTCAAGAGCGAGCAGGCCGAGGACATCAGCGACAAGGTGCTCGACGGCATCGCGGACTTCGCCAAGAAGGTCGCCCCTGGTGCTGCTGACCAGATCGACGACATCCGTCAGAACGCGGACAACGCTGTCGGCAACGAGTAGAACTCGTCGCACGAACTGAGAGCGGCGGTCCTCCACACAGGAGGGCCGCCGCTTTCGCGCGCCACGAGCGCATCGGGGCCGAGCCGGAATATCACAGCGGGGTGGGCGATGCGCGTAGACTGCTCACGACCGCTGGGGCTTTGTGGTCCGGTTGCCGAAGGGGTTCGGCATCCGAATTCGCGTGATCCGATCACGCGACTATCTGGGGAGAACGATGTCGGGGTTCATCGTGCGGCGCACGCATAAGGTGCACCATCGTTCCTCCGTGCCTGCGTGGAACGCATCGGTCCCGCGCCCTCGATCGAGGATTTCGCTGCCCTCCACGGCGGAATCCTGGCGCTCGGCGTGCCCCCTCGCGCCGTCCGCCGCCCCGGAGCGGGATGAGGCATGGGGATGCCTCATCCCGCTCGCCCCCTGAGCCCGGAATCCCGCGGTTCCTGAGCGCCGATCGTCTCTCGCTCCCTGTCCGGGGACCAGGACACAGCGGATGCTCAGCCGCCGCGACACGCCCGGGTTTGCGGAAGTGAAATCGGGCATGGCAGAATAGACAGGTTCGACATTTCGGCGCCGCTGTGCGCCGGATCACCACCAGGGCAGTGCATAGGCGGCGCAGAAGCGCAGGGACCTAGGCCGCGGGTGGCAGGACACCCCCGACACCTTCTCGCGAGGGCTCTGCCGTGCGCGGCAGAGGTCGGCATCCGCTCGTCGAGAGATGTGCGGGCTGACAGCAGAACAGTGGTGCAGCAGATCGGCTCGCAGGAGCCGCTCGAGTGCCGAGGCGCGAACAGCGCCGACGTGCGTCCAATGCCCCAGGGTCACCCGGCCCAGGACGGTAAGACGCTTAAAGAGAGAGAGCAGACAATGGCGGGACAGAAGATCCGCATTCGCCTGAAGTCGTATGACCATGAGGTCATCGACACGTCCGCACGCAAGATCGTCGACACCGTGACCCGTGCGGGTGCGACCGTCGTCGGACCCGTGCCCCTTCCGACCGAGAAGAACGTCGTGTGCGTCATCCGGTCGCCGCACAAGTACAAGGACAGCCGCGAGCACTTCGAGATGCGCACCCACAAGCGCCTGATCGACATCGTCGACCCGACGCCCAAGGCCGTCGACTCGCTGATGCGCCTCGACCTGCCGGCCGATGTCAACATCGAGATCAAGCTCTGAGGTTCGACATGGCTGACATCAACGCAAAGATTTCCAAGGGCATGCTGGGCACCAAGCTCGGTATGACCCAGGTGTGGAACGAGAACGGCAAGCTCGTTCCCGTCACCGTCATCGAGCTCGCCTCGAACGTGGTCACCCAGATCCGTACCCCCGAGAAGGACGGCTACAACGCCGTGCAGATCGCGTACGGCCAGATCGACCCGCGCAAGGTGAACAAGCCCCTGACCGCTCACTTCGAGGCCGCCGGCGTCACGCCGCGTCGTCACGTCACCGAGATCCGCACCGCGGATGCCGGCGACTACGCGCTCGGCCAGGAGCTCACGGTCGACGGCACCTTCGAAGCCGGCCAGCTCGTCGACGTCGTCGGCACGAGCAAGGGCAAGGGCTTCGCCGGTGTCATGAAGCGTCACAACTTCAAGGGCGTCTCGGCTTCGCACGGTTCGCACCGCAACCACCGCAAGCCCGGCTCCATCGGCGCATCGTCGACCCCGAGCCGCGTCTTCAAGGGCATGCGCATGGCCGGCCGTATGGGTGGCGAGCGCGTGACCGTCCTCAACCTCACGGTGCACGCCATCGACATCGAGAAGGGCCTGCTGCTCGTCAAGGGCGCCGTCCCCGGTGCTCGTGGCCGTATCGTCTACGTCCGCAACGCAGTGAAGGGTGCCTGATCATGGCTGACTCCACTCTCGCGCTTGACGTCCTCAAGGCAGACGGCAAGAAGGCAGGCTCGATCGAGCTTCCCGCCGCGCTGTTCGACGCCAAGACGAACATCCCGCTCATCCACCAGGTCGTCGTCGCGCAGCTCGCGGCGGCTCGCCAGGGCACGCACTCGACCAAGCGTCGTGGCGAGGTCTCCGGTGCCGGCCGCAAGCCCTTCAAGCAGAAGGGCACGGGTAACGCCCGTCAGGGCTCGATCCGCGCGCCGCACATGACCGGTGGTGGCATCGTGCACGGCCCGAAGCCGCGTGACTACTCGCAGCGCACTCCCAAGAAGATGATCGCCGCCGCCCTCCTGGGCGCGCTCAGCGACCGCTTCCGCGGAGACCGCATCCACGCCATCGAGTCCTTCGGGATCGACGGAACGCCTTCGACCAAGACCGCGGTGAGCTTCCTCACCAACGTCGTCTCGTCGAAGAACGTGCTCGTCGTGATCGAGCGCAATGACGACGTGACGCTGAAGAGCATCCGCAACCTGTCGAACCTGCACGTTCTGACGTTCGACCAGCTCAACGCCTACGACGTGCTCGTCTCCGACGACATCGTCTTCACCCAGGCCGCTCTCGAGGCGTTCATCGCCTCCAAGACCGGCGCCAACCAGGAGGTCTCCGCATGAGCGAGCAGGCATCTGTTCTCCAGACGGCCCTGAACAAGGACCCGCGCGACATCATCCTGAAGCCGGTCGTGTCCGAGAAGAGCTACGGGCTCATCGACGAGGGCAAGTACACCTTCCTCGTGGACCCGCGCGCCTCGAAGACCGAGATCAAGCTCGCCATCGAGAAGATCTTCGGCGTCAAGGTCGCAGGGGTCAACACGATCAACCGCGTCGGCAAGGCCCGCCGCACCCGTTTCGGCACCGGCAAGCGCAAGGACACCAAGCGTGCCATCGTGAGCCTGAAGTCGGGCACCATCGACATCTTCACGGCAGTCGGCTGACCCGGGGGATAAGGACTAGATAATGGCTATTCGCAAGTACAAGCCCACGACCCCGGGCCGTCGCGGCTCGTCGGTGGCTGACTTCGCCGAGATCACTCGATCGACGCCTGAGAAGTCGCTGCTGCGCCCGCTCTCCAAGACCGGTGGTCGCAACAACCAGGGCCGCATCACGACCCGTCACATCGGTGGTGGCCACAAGCGCCAGTACCGTGTCATCGACTTCCGTCGCAATGACAAGGACGGCGTCAACGCCAAGGTCGCTCACATCGAGTACGACCCCAACCGCACCGCGCGCATCGCGCTGCTGCACTACTTCGACGGCGAGAAGCGCTACATCCTCGCGCCGAACAAGCTGAAGCAGGGCGACGTCATCGAGTCGGGTGCCGGGGCTGACATCAAGCCGGGCAACAACCTCCCGCTGAAGAACATCCCCACGGGTACCGTGATCCACGCGATCGAGCTCCGCCCCGGCGGCGGCGCGAAGATCGCGCGTTCGGCCGGTGTGTCGGTGCGTCTCGTCGCAAAGGACGGCCCCTACGCCCAGCTGCGTCTGCCCTCGGGCGAGATCCGCAACGTCGATGCGCGCTGCCGCGCGACCATCGGCGAGGTCGGCAACGCCGAGCAGTCGAACATCAACTGGGGCAAGGCCGGCCGTATGCGCTGGAAGGGCGTCCGCCCGACCGTGCGTGGTGTCGCCATGAACCCGGTCGACCACCCGCACGGTGGTGGCGAGGGCAAGACGTCCGGTGGACGTCACCCCGTCTCCCCTTGGGGCCAGGCTGAGGGTCGTACCCGTCACGCCAACAAGGAAAGCGACAAGTACATCGTGCGTCGTCGTAACGCCGGCAAGAAGCGCAAGTAGGAGTAAGAGAAGATGCCTCGCAGTCTTAAGAAGGGCCCCTTCGTCGACGAGCACCTGCTTCGCAAGGTGATCGGCCAGAACGAAGCCGGCACGAAGAACGTCATCAAGACCTGGTCGCGCCGGTCCATGATCATCCCGGCCATGCTGGGGCACACGATCGCGGTCCACGACGGACGCAAGCACATCCCTGTGTTCGTGTCCGAGACCATGGTCGGTCACAAGCTGGGCGAGTTCGCGCCCACCCGCACCTTCCGCGGCCACGAGAAGGACGACAAGAAGGGCCGCCGCCGCTGACGCGGCGGTGTAGGAGGAGAGAGAAATGGTGGAGTCCATCGCACGCGTGCGACACATCCGCGTGACCCCTCAGAAGGCTCGTCGTGTCGTCGCGCTCATCAAGGGCAAGCAGGCCCAGGAAGCTCTCGCGATCTTGAAGTTCGCGCAGCAGAGCGCCAGTGAGCCGATCTACAAGCTTGTCGCGTCGGCCATGGCCAACGCGCAGGTCAAGGCGGATCGTGACGGCGAGTACCTCGACGAGCAGGACCTGTACGTGGCTAACGCCTACGTAGACGAGGGCACGACGCTCAAGCGTTTCCAGCCCCGTGCACAGGGTCGCGCTTTCCAGATCAAGAAGCGCACGAGCCACATCACGGTCGTGCTCTCGACGCCTGAGGCTGCTCCGGCCGCCACGGGCGATAGCAACAAGAAGGCGAGCAAGTAATGGGACAGAAGGTAAACCCGTACGGCTTCCGTCTCGGCATCACCACGGACCACGTGTCGCGCTGGTTCTCGGACTCGACGAAGCCGGGTCAGCGTTACGCCGACTACGTCGCCGAGGACATCAAGATCCGTCATCTGCTGCAGACGCAGCTCGACCGCGCCGGCGTCTCGAACATCGAGATCGAGCGCACCCGTGACCGCGTCCGCGTCGACATCCACACCGCCCGTCCGGGCATCGTGATCGGTCGTCGTGGCGCCGAGGCCGAGCGCATCCGCGGCGACCTCGAGAAGCTCTCGGGCAAGCAGATCCAGCTGAACATCCTCGAGGTCAAGAACCCCGAAGCGGATGCTCAGCTCGTCGCCCAGGGCGTCGCCGAGCAGCTGTCTGCTCGTGTGGCGTTCCGCCGCGCGATGCGCAAGGGCATGCAGGGCGCGCAGCGCGCTGGTGCCAAGGGCATCCGCATCCAGGTCTCCGGCCGCCTCGGCGGCGCCGAGATGAGCCGCTCGGAGTTCTACCGCGAGGGTCGTGTGCCGCTGCACACGCTGCGCGCGAACATCGACTACGGCTTCTACGAGGCGAAGACCACCTTCGGCCGCATCGGCGTGAAGGTCTGGATCTACAAGGGCGACCTCACCGCCAAGGAACTCGCTCGTGAGCAGGCCAACGCGCCCAAGTCCCGTGGTCGTGACGACCGCGGTGGCGACCGTCGCCGTGGCCCGCGCAACGAGGCCCCCGTCGCAGAAGGAGCGTCTGCCTGATGCTTATTCCCCGCAAGGTCAAGTACCGCAAGCAGCACCACCCGAAGCGCGATGGCGCAGCCACCGGCGGCACGAAGGTCTCCTTCGGCGAGTACGGCATCCAGGCGCTCACCCCCGCTTACGTGACCAACCGTCAGATCGAGTCCGCTCGTATCGCGATGACCCGTCACATCAAGCGTGGTGGAAAGGTGTGGATCAACATCTACCCCGACCGTCCGCTCACGAAGAAGCCTGCCGAGACCCGCATGGGTTCCGGTAAGGGTTCCCCCGAGTGGTGGGTCGCCAACGTCAAGCCGGGTCGCGTCCTCTTCGAGGTCGCGGGCGTCAATGAGGAACTCGCTCGCGAGGCCCTCACCCGTGCAATTCACAAGCTGCCGTTGAAGGCACGCATCATCAAGCGCGAGGAGGGCGACGCGTAATGGCGATCGGCACCAAGGAGCTCGCTCCGGCAGAGCTCGACACGTTCGAAGACCAGCGCCTCGTTGAGGAGCTGCGTAAGGCCAAGGAGGAGCTGTTCAACCTCCGTTTCCAGTCGGCCACCGGCCAGCTGGAGAGCCACGGCCGCATCCGCGCCGTCAAGCGCGACATCGCGCGCCTGTACACCGTGATCCGCGAGCGCGAGCTGGGCATTCGTGCGACGCCCGCTCCGGTCGAGGTTCCGGCCAAGAAGGCGACCAAGTCGAAGGCGAAGAAGGCGGATGCCGCTGACGACGCCGTGAAGGAAGAGGCTGAGTGATGGCCACCAAGAAGGAAGCCGCTGTGGACGCGCAGGTCGCGGGCCACGAGTCGGCCGAGCACGACGTCCGTGACGTCGAGGCGCGTGGCTACCGCAAGTCCCGCCGCGGCTACGTCGTCAGCGACAAGATGGACAAGACCATCGTGGTCGAGGTCGAGGACCGCGTGAAGCACCCGCTTTACGGCAAGGTCATCCGCCGCACCTCGAAGGTCAAGGCGCACGATGAGGCGAACTCCGCCGGCATCGGCGACCTCGTCCTGATCAACGAGACCCGCCCGCTGAGCGCCACCAAGCGCTGGCGTCTGGTGGAGATTCTGGAGAAGGCCAAGTGATTCAGCAGGAGTCCCGCCTCAAGGTCGCCGACAACACCGGCGCGAAGGAACTGCTCACCATCCGCGTCCTCGGCGGCTCGCGCCGTCGGTACGCCGGCCTCGGTGACACCATCGTCGCGACCGTCAAGGACGCGATCCCGGGCGGAAACGTCAAGAAGGGCGACGTCGTCAAGGCGGTCATCGTCCGCACCGTGAAGTCCACGCGCCGTCCCGACGGCTCGTACATCAAGTTCGACGAGAACGCTGCCGTCATCCTGAAGAACGACGGGGAGCCCCGCGGCACCCGCATCTTCGGACCGGTCGGTCGTGAGCTTCGTGACAAGAAGTTCATGAAGATCGTCTCGCTGGCACCGGAGGTCATCTGATCATGGCGAAGCTGAAGAAGGGCGACCTGGTTCAGGTCATCACCGGACGCACCCAGGCCAAGGGCGGCGACCGCGGCAAGCAGGGCAAGGTCCTCGAGATCCTGTCCGGGCAGAACCGCGTCATCGTCGAGGGCGTGAACTACGTCACCAAGCACACCCGCGTCGGACAGACGCAGCGTGGCACCAAGACGGGCGGCATCGAGACGATCGAAGCCCCCATCCACATCTCGAACGTCGCAGTCGTCGACCCCTCGACCAAGAAGCCGACCAAGGTCGGCCACCGGGTCGAGGAGCAGACCAAGGACGGCGTCAAGCGCACCGTCCGCGTGCGTTACGCGAAGAAGAGCGGTAAGGACCTCTGATGAGCAACGCCACTGCCGCGCCGGCTGGCAAGATCCAGCCGCGCCTCAAGCAGAAGTACAACGCCGAGATCAAGAAGGCGCTGCAGGAAGAGTTCGGCTACTCGAACGTCATGCAGATCCCCGGTCTGGTCAAGGTCGTCGTGAACACCGGTGTCGGCGAGGCAGCTCGCGACAGCAAGGTGATCGATGGTGCGGTCGACGACCTCACCAAGATCACCGGCCAGAAGCCGATCGTCACGAAGGCTCGCAAGTCGATCGCGCAGTTCAAGCTGCGTGAGGGCCAGGCCATCGGCGCGCACGTCACCCTCCGCGGTGACCGCGCGTGGGAGTTCGTGGACCGTCTCGTCTCTCTCGCACTGCCCCGCATCCGCGACTTCCGCGGTCTGTCGGCCAAGCAGTTCGACGGCAACGGCAACTACACCTTCGGTCTCCAGGAGCAGAGCGTGTTCCACGAGATCGATCAGGACAAGATCGACCGGGTTCGCGGTTTCGACATCACTGTCGTCACCACCGCGAAGACGGATGACGAGGGACGGGCGCTGCTGCGCCACCTCGGCTTCCCGTTCCGCTCGGACGACGCGCAGGCGTGACCTCTCGACAGGCTCAGGGACCATCGGTCACTGAGCCTGTCGGAGTTCCCGTACAATTGAAGATTGCGTGTCATCGCAGGCCGTCTGTCGTGTAACGGCAGCCGGAACCTCATGAACAAAGGAAAACAACAATGACAATGACAGACCCGGTCGCAGATCTGCTGACCCGTCTGCGCAACGCGAACTCGGCGCACCACGACTCTGTGACGCTGCCGTCGAGCAAGCTGAAGACGCACATCGCCGAGATCCTCCAGCAGGAGGGCTACATCGCAGGCTGGGAGACCTCTGACGCTCGCGTCGGCCAGAACCTCACCCTGCAGCTGAAGTATGGCCCGAACCGCGAGCGGTCGATCGCCGGCATCAAGCGCGTCTCGAAGCCCGGCCTTCGCGTGTACGCGAAGTCGACGGAGCTCCCCAAGGTCCTCGGCGGCCTCGGCGTGGCCATCCTGTCCACCTCCTCCGGTCTCCTCACGGACCGTCAGGCAGAGCAGAAGGGCGTGGGCGGAGAAGTTCTCGCCTACGTGTGGTAATCGAAAATGTCGCGTATTGGACGACTTCCCATCGACGTTCCCGCGGGCGTGACCGTTTCGGTCGACGGCCGTGAGGTAGCGGTGAAGGGCCCGAAGGGTGAGCTCACCCTGACGGTCGCAAACCCCATCGAGGTCGCGGTCGAGGAGAACCAGGTTCTGGTCACCCGTCCCGACGACGAGCGCGCGTCCCGGTCGCTTCACGGCCTGACCCGCACGCTCATCAACAACAACATCATCGGCGTGACCCAGGGCTACACCAAGGGTCTCGAGGTCGTCGGCACCGGTTACCGCGTGGCTCAGAAGGGCGGCTCGGTCGAGTTCGCCCTCGGCTTCTCGCACCCGGTCCTGATCGACCCGCCCGCCGGCATCACGCTCACGGTCGAGGGCACCAACAAGCTCACCGTCAGCGGCATCGACAAGCAGGCTGTCGGCGAGGCAGCTGCGAACATCCGCAAGATCCGCAAGCCCGAGCCGTACAAGGGCAAGGGTGTGCGCTACGCCGGCGAGATCGTGCGTCGCAAGGCCGGAAAGAGTGGTAAGTAACCATGGCTCTCAAGTCAAAGTCTGACGCCCGCGCGCGTCGTCACGCCCGCCTTCGCAAGAAGGTCGTCGGCACCGAGTCGCGTCCGCGTCTCGTCGTCAACCGCTCGGCCCGCCACGTCTTCGTGCAGCTGGTCGACGACAGCAAGGGTCACACCGTCGCGTCGGCTTCGACGCTCGAGACCGACCTGCGCTCGCTCGAGGGTGACAAGACCGCCAAGGCACGCAAGGTCGGCGAGCTCCTCGCCGAGCGCGCGAAGGCCGCAGGCGTTTCCGAGGCAGTGTTCGACCGTGGCGGCAACCGCTACGCAGGTCGTGTCGCCGCCATCGCCGACGGCGCCCGCGAAGGGGGTCTCGCACTGTGAGTGACAACAAGGAGAACGAAGTGACCGAGACGGCTGCTGCCGCTCCCGAGACGGCCGCTGCCTCGACCACCGAGGCCGCAGAGCCCGCTCGCGACCAGCGTGAGGGTCGCCGCGGCGGCCGTGGCGACCGCAACCAGGGCGGCCGCGACCGCAACTCGCGCGACCGCGGTGACAACCAGTTCCTCGAGCGCGTCGTCACCATCAACCGCGTCTCCAAGGTCGTGAAGGGTGGTCGTCGCTTCAGCTTCACCGCTCTCGTGGTCGTCGGCGACGGCAACGGTCTGGTCGGCGTCGGCTACGGCAAGGCCCGCGAGGTGCCCCTGGCCATCTCGAAGGGCGTCGAAGAGGCGAAGCGCAACTTCTTCCGCGTTCCGCGCGTCGGCAGCACCATCCCGCACCCCGTGCAGGGTGAGGCGGCCGCCGGTGTCGTGCTGCTGCGTCCGGCCGCTGCCGGTACCGGTGTCATCGCCGGTGGTCCGGTTCGCGCCGTGCTCGAGTGCGCCGGCATCCACGACGTGCTGTCGAAGTCGCTCGGCTCGTCGAACACGATCAACATCGTGCACGCGACGGTGACGGCACTGAAGCAGCTCGAGGAGCCCCGTGCGGTCGCCGCGCGCCGTGGTCTCGAGTTCGACCAGGTCGCGCCTGCGCGTCTTGTCCGCGCCGAGGCCGAGGCCATCGCCGCACAGAAGGTAGGTGCCTGATGGCCGCCCGGCTCAAGGTCACGCAGATCAAGTCCAAGGTGAGCGAGAAGCAGAACCAGCGCGACACGCTGCGCAGCCTCGGTCTGAAGCGGATCGGTGACAGCACCGTCCGCCCCGACGACGCGCAGACGCGCGGTTACGTCAAGACCGTCGCCCACCTCGTCAAGGTTGAGGAGATCGACTAATGGCTGAGAAGAACGAAGCCGTGGAGGCCGAGAAGGCCCCGAAGAAGGCTGCGGCTCCCAAGGCCGCCGCTGAGAAGAAGCCCGCTGCCAAGAAGGCGCCCGCGAAGGCGGCCGCCACCAAGGCAGAGGCGCCGGCCAAGAAGCCTGCCGCCAAGAAGGCGGCGCCCGCGAAGGATGCTCCGGCTTCCCGCCCGGGCGTGCTGAAGGTCCACCACCTGCGTCCGGTCCCCGGATCCAACACCGCGAAGACCCGTGTCGGTCGCGGTGAGGGCTCCAAGGGAAAGACCGCGGGTCGCGGAACCAAGGGCACCAAGGCTCGCAACACCGTGCGCGTCGGCTTCGAGGGTGGGCAGATGCCGCTGCACATGCGCACCCCGAAGCTGCGCGGGTTCAAGAATCCGTTCCGCGTCGAGTACCAGGTCGTGAACCTGGAGAAGCTCGCGGAGCTCTACCCCAAGGGTGGAGACGTCACCGTCAGCGACCTGGTCGCCAAGGGCGCGGTTCGCAAGAACGAGAAGGTCAAGGTTCTCGGAGACGGCGACATCGCCGTGAAGCTCACCGTCTCGGTCGACAAGGTCTCCGGCTCTGCCGAGCAGAAGATCGTGGCGGCCGGCGGATCCGTCAAGTAACCACCTCACAGAAGGGGCCGGAGTCACTCCGGCCCCTTTTGCGATTCCGTCCACCGGCTCCGATGGTCGGCTAGTCTTACCGGGTCCTGGGTTTGAGTTACCCTGGTCTTTCAGCCGTTCTTCTGGATCGGCCACCCTTTCAGGAGGAACGTTCTTGTTTAGCGCCATCGCGCGGATCTTCCGCACCCCCGACCTCCGTCGGAAGATCGGTTTCACCCTCGCCATCGTCGCGATCTACCGGCTGGGGTCGAACGTCCCCGCTCCGTTCGTGCACTTCCCGAACGTCGAGGCCTGTCTCGCCGAGAACGCGGGCACCGATGGACTGCTCGGTCTCGTCAACCTCTTCTCCGGCGGCGCGCTGCTGCAGCTGTCGATCTTCGCCCTCGGCGTCATGCCGTACATCACGGCGACGATCATCACCCAGCTCCTGCGTGTCGTCATCCCGCACTTCGAGGCCCTGCACAAGGAGGGCCAGGCCGGCCAGTCGAAGCTGACGCAGTACACGCGCTACCTGACGATCGCACTCGCACTGCTGCAGTCGACCACCCTCGTCACCGTCGCGCGCAGCGGTCAGCTGTTCGGCACCACCGACGTCGCAGCCTGCCAGAACCTGCTCACCAACGACGTGTGGTGGGCGCAGCTGCTCATCATCATGACGATGACCGCAGGCACGGGCCTGATCATGTGGTTCGCCGAGCTCGTCACCGAGCGGGGCATCGGCAACGGCATGTCCCTGCTGATCTTCACCTCGATCGCGGCAACGTTCCCCGGCGCCATGGGCCTGATCTGGGAGAGCAAGGGCTTCGAGGTGTTCCTCCTCGTGCTCCTCGTCGGCATCCTCGTGATGGCGCTGGTGGTGTTCGTCGAGCAGTCGCAGCGGCGCATCCCTGTGCAGTACGCCAAGCGCATGGTCGGGCGCCGCACCTACGGCGGCACCAACACCTACATCCCGATCAAGGTGAACATGGCGGGTGTGATCCCGGTCATCTTCGCGTCGTCGCTGCTGTACATCCCCGCACTCATCGCGCAGTTCAACACCCCGCAGGACGGCACGGAGCCGGCCGCCTGGGTCACCTGGATCAGCGCGAACTTCACCACGGGCAACCAGCCGATCTACATGGCGGCGTACTTCCTGCTGATCATCGGCTTCACCTACTTCTACGTCGCGATCACGTTCAACCCCGTCGAGGTCGCCGACAACATGAAGAAGTACGGCGGCTTCATCCCCGGCATCCGCGCAGGGCGACCGACTGCCGAGTACCTCGACTACGTGCTCACCCGCATCACGCTGCCGGGTTCGCTCTACCTCGGCCTGATCGCGCTCATCCCGCTGATCGCCCTGGCCACCGTCGGCGCCAACCAGAACTTCCCGTTCGGCGGCGCCTCGATCCTCATCATCGTGGGTGTGGGGCTCGAGACCGTCAAGCAGATCGATGCGCAGCTGCAGCAGCGTCACTACGAAGGGCTTCTCCGATGACAGCATCCGCTCGTCTCCTCATCGTCGGGCCGCAGGGCTCCGGCAAGGGCACGCAGGGTGTCCGCATCGCCGAGTCGTTCGGCATCCCGGTCGTCTCGACCGGCGACATCTTCCGCGCGAACATCAAGGACGGCACCGAGCTCGGCCAGCAGGTGACCGCGATCCTCGAGGCCGGCGATCTCGTGCCCGACGAGCTGACCAGCGAGATCGTGCGCGATCGCCTGTCGCAGGATGACGCCGCGCACGGGTTCCTCCTCGATGGATACCCGCGCAACACGACCCAGGTCGGTCACCTCGACGAGTTCCTCGGCGCACGCGGCGAGGGCCTCGACGCGGTGATCCTGCTCGACGTGCCGCGAGGCGAGAGCCTCAGCCGGCTGAAGCTGCGGGCTGCGGAGCAGGGCCGTGCGGATGACACGGACGAGGCGATCGCGCACCGTCTGGACATCTACGAGCACGAGACGGCTCCGATCCTCGAGGTCTACGGCGCGCGTGGCATCGTCGACACCATCGACGGCGTCGGGTCGCTCGACGAGATCACTGATCGCATCTTCGCGGCGCTGGACGCGCGCGGCCTCCGCGTCGCGGTCTGAGCCGGCCACGATGTTCCGCCGGTCGATCTACAAGACCCCGGCCCAGCTGCGATCCATGGTCGAGCCGGGGCTGATAACGGCTGCGGCGCTGGATGCCGTGCGCCCGCTGATCCGCCCGGGAGCGAGCACTCTCGAGCTGGATGCCGAGGCGAACCGCGCCATCCTCGCGCGAGGTGCCGAGTCGAACTTCCAGCTCGTGCGCGGGTACCACCACACCATCTGCGTGTCGGTGAACGAGGAGGTCGTGCACGGCATTCCCGGCGGCCGCGTCCTGCAGCCCGGCGACATCGTCTCGGTGGACTGCGGAGCCCAGTACGAGGGCTGGAACGGCGACAGCGCCATCACCGTGGTGATCCCGGACGACACCCGCCCGGACGTCGTCGCGCAGCGTGAGGAGCTCTCCAGGGTCACGGAGGGGTCGATGTGGGCAGGCATCGCCGCCATGGCATCCGCCTCCCACCTCGGAGACATCGGCGCGGCGATCCAGGGCTTCATCGAGGCGCAGGGGCCATCGGCCCGGTCGGGGGAGACCTACGGCATCCTCCGGGAGTACGTCGGCCACGGCATCGGGCGCAAGATGCACGAGGCGCCGAGCGTGTTCAACTACCGCACGCCGGATGCCGGTGCCGCGGTGAAGCCCGGACTGGTGCTCGCCATCGAGCCGATGGTCACCTCCGGCGGCGAGGAGACGTTCGTCGAGGACGACGACTGGACGGTCTCGACGGTCGACGGCAGCGACGGGTCGCACTGGGAGCACAGCGTCGCCGTGCACGCGGGCGGCATCTGGGTGCTCACGGCGCCCGACGGGGGAGCAGCAGGCCTCGCGCCGTTCGGCGTGGTCCCGGCGCCCCTGGCGTAGACGCGAAGCCTCAGGGCCCGCGTGAGGGCTCTCAGTCCGCAGGTTCCTCACGCACCCGCGTGCCCTGCGTGTGCCGACACCTTCTGCATGAGCCAGGCGCGATCACAACGGGCGCATAGCTTTCTCAGGGCACAATAGTCGTGGGCGCGCCTGCGCCCGAGAACTTCAGGCGGACCCGCGCGACGCGCGGGCCTCGACAGAACGGAATGCAATGGCAGCCGCGAAGAGCAAGACCAACTGGTTCGCGATCTGGGTCTCGGTCGTCGTCGTCGTGGTGCTGGTCGGGCTCGGCGCCGTCGTCGTGATCCTGAACAACCAGGCCACCGCACCCGGGCCGGCACCGGAGAGCGCGCTCATCAACGAGGAGACCGGCGCGATCTCGTTCGGCGAGGGCAAGGACGAGGTCGACACCTACGTCGACTTCATGTGCCCGATCTGCGGTGACTTCGAGGCGCAGTACGGCGAGTCGCTGCAGACGGCGGCCGCGAACGGCGACATCACCCTCAACGTGCACCCCGTGTCGATCCTCGACCGTCTCTCGCAGAACACGAAGTTCTCCACGCGCGCGGCCGGCTCGATGTACTGCGTCGCCGAGGAGGCGCCGGATGCCGCACTCGACTACTTCAACCTGCTGTTCCAGAACCAGCCGGCGGAGAACTCCGCCGGCCTGTCGGACGACGAGCTCGCCGCCCTCGCCGAGCAGGCGGGTGCCGGTGCCGCTGCGGACTGCATCGCGGACGGCACGTACATGAGCTTCGTGGGCGCGCAGACCCAGGCGCACGAGATCCAGGGCACGCCGACGGTCGAGGTCAACGGCAAGAGGCTGGACCTGACGGCCGGCGAAATCACCGAGATGGAGAAGCTGCTCGGCTGACCCGGCATCACGGCGGCGGGGCCCGGTTTGCCGGATGCCCCGCCGTCGGATACCATAGATCTTTGGTGCCTTGCGCCTTGATTCGGCGTGTCCGAATCGGCGCATCACCGCAATCCAACCACCCACCGCAGATCGACCGGTCTGCAGAAGCGTCAGCGAGGCTATGGCTAAGAAAGACGGTGTCATCGAGATCGAGGGCGTGATCTCCGAGGCTCTGCCCAACGCGATGTTCCGCGTTGAGCTCACCAACGGGCACAAGGTCCTTGCAACGATCTCCGGCAAGATGCGGCAGAACTACATCCGCATCATCCCGGAGGACCGCGTGGTCGTGGAGCTCAGCCCCTACGACCTGACCCGCGGCCGCATCGTCTACCGCTACCGCTGATCGGTCGAGAAGTAACGGCCTGACTCCGCGCGGCGGAGTCGGTACGAAGACAGCGAACAGGAAACATCATGAAGGTCAACCCCAGCGTCAAGGCCATCTGCGATCACTGCAAGGTGATCCGCCGTCACGGCCGCGTCATGGTGATCTGCAAGAGCAACCCGCGCCACAAGCAGCGCCAGGGCTGATCTCTCTTCAGGTCGACACACAACTCAATACACACAACGGCAGGATCAGACGCTTCGACAAGCTCAGCGACCCAGGTGGGAGCTGTGGGGATTGGAGCTGACACCTCGGGGCGGAGGCCCGGGCACCGATCCTGCTCCACACCTCCACAAAACACAGGAGAACCGCATGGCACGTCTTGCCGGCGTTGACATCCCGCGCGACAAGCGCGTGGTGATCGCCCTTACCTACATCTACGGCGTCGGCCGTACCCGCTCGGTCGAGATCCTCAAGGCGACCGAGATCGACGAGAGCATCCGCGTGAAGGATCTCAGCGACGACCAGCTGATCGCCCTCCGCGACCACATCGAAGGCAACTACAAGGTGGAGGGTGACCTCCGCCGCGAGGTGGCCGCAGACATCCGCCGCAAGGTCGAGATCGGCTCCTACGAGGGCATCCGCCACCGTCGTGGTCTCCCGGTCCGTGGTCAGCGCACCAAGACCAACGCCCGTACCCGCAAGGGCCCGAAGCGCACCGTCGCAGGCAAGAAGAAGGCCCGCTAAGCGCGGCCCCAGGGACTAGGAGAACACTTTCATGGCTGCACCCAAGGCCGCCGCGCGCAAGCCGCGCCGCAAGGAAAAGAAGAACATCGCGCTGGGCCAGGCCCACATCAAGTCGACGTTCAACAACACGATCGTCTCGATCACGGACCCGTCCGGCGCTGTCATCAGCTGGGCATCGTCGGGTGGCGTGGGCTTCAAGGGCTCGCGCAAGTCGACCCCTTACGCCGCCGGCATGGCCGCCGAGTCCGCTGCGCGTCAGGCGCAGGAGCACGGCGTCAAGAAGGTCGACGTCTTCGTGAAGGGTCCGGGCTCCGGCCGCGAGACCGCGATCCGCTCGCTCCAGGCCGCAGGCCTCGAGGTCGGCTCGATCTCGGACGTCACCCCGCAGGCGCACAACGGCTGCCGCCCGCCGAAGCGCCGCCGCGTCTGACACGGCTCGGCGAGCCGCTCGGCCCTTCGACAAGCTCAGGGACCGAGCGGCTCGCCGCCCGTGCGGGCACAGCGTCCGCTCCGCGGACCACAGGCATCGTCACAACTCAAGACCTCACCCACCACATGTCATATAGCGGGCATGTGATCGAAAGGAACACAGAGTGCTTATTGCACAGCGTCCCACACTGACCGAGGAAAAGATCGTCGAGAACCGGAGCCGGTTCATCATCGAGCCTCTGGAGCCCGGCTTCGGCTACACGATCGGCAACGCGCTGCGTCGCAGCCTGCTGTCGTCGATCCCCGGCGCCGCGGTCACCAGCGTTCGCATCGACGGCGTGCTGCACGAGTTCAGCACCATCCCCGGCGTGAAGGAGGATGTCACCGAGATCATCCTCAACATCAAGCAGCTCGTCGTCTCGAGCGAGCGCGACGAGCCCATCACGGCTTACCTGCGCAAGACCGGTTCGGGCGAAGTGACCGCTGCCGACATCTCGGCTCCGGCCGGTGTCGAGGTGCAGAACCCCGAGCTCGTGATCGCGACGCTGAACGAGACCGCGAAGTTCGAGCTCGAACTCACGATCGAGCGTGGCCGTGGCTACGTCTCGGCGACGCAGAACCGCAACGAGTACGCCGAGGCCGGTCAGATCCCGATCGACTCGATCTACTCGCCGGTCCTCAAGGTCAGCTACCGCGTCGACGCCACCCGTGCCGGTGAGCGCACCGACTTCGACAAGCTCGTCCTGGATGTCGAGACGAAGTCCTCGATCAGCCCTCGCGACGCCGTCGCGTCGGCTGCGAAGACTCTCACCGAGCTGTTCGGCCTCGCCCGCGAGCTGAACGTCGAGGCCGAGGGCATCGAGATCGGCCCGGCGCCGGTGGAGGCAGTGAACTCCAGCGAGCTGTCGATGCCGATCGAGGACCTGGACCTGTCGGTCCGCTCCTACAACTGCCTCAAGCGCGAGGGCATCAACACCGTTTCGGAGCTCGTCGCCCTTTCGGAGACGCAGCTCATGAACATCCGCAATTTCGGCCAGAAGTCGGTCGACGAGGTGCGCGACAAGCTCATCTCGCTCGGTCTGTCGCTCAAGGATTCGGTGCCCGGTTTCGACGGCGCCCACTTCTACGGCGGCAGCGAAGACGAGTCCTTCTGACCTTCCCGAATTCTGACCAGGAGTTAGTCAACTATGCCTAAGCCCACCAAGGGACCCCGCCTCGGAGGCGGCCCCGCCCACGAGCGTCTGCTGCTTGCCAACCTCGCGGCTGCGCTGTTCACCCACAAGTCGATCAAGACGACCGAGACCAAGGCCAAGCGCGTGCGTCCGCTCGCCGAGCGCCTGATCACGTTCGCCAAGCGCGGCGACCTGCACGCTCGTCGTCGTGTCCTCTCGGTCATCGGCGACAAGAGCGTCGTGCACGAGCTGTTCGCCGAGATCGCCCCGCTCGTCGCGGACCGCGAGGGCGGCTACACGCGCATCACCAAGGTCGGCAACCGCAAGGGCGACAACGCCCCGATGGCCGTGATCGAGCTCGTCCTCGAGCCCGTCACGCCGAAGGCGAAGTCCACCAAGAAGGCCGCCGCCAAGACCGAGGCTCCGAAGGCCGACGAGGCTGCCGACGCCGGTGCCGAGTCGCAGGAGGAGGGCGCAGCTGCTGAGGCTGCCGCTGAGGAGGCAGTCGTCGAGACCGCCGCTCCCGCCGCGTTCGTGGCCGCCGAGTTCGGCGACGACTCGGCCGAGCCCCTCGAGGACGGTTCCGCCCCCGAGGGATTCGACATCAAGGGCAACAAGGACTCGATGAAGTTCCACCGCCCGGACGGCCAGTGGTACGACGCGACCATCGCCGAGGTGTGGTTCCGCACCGCCGAGGCCGCTGAGGCCGCCGGCTTCGTCGAGGCCGGCAAGTAAGCCGCAGCTTCACTGCGAAGAAGCCCGCCATCCCTCACGGGATGGCGGGCTTCTTCGCGTCGTGGCGGTCCGGGTCAGCGCGCGCGAAGGTCCTTGCGCAGGATCTTGCCGGACGCGGACTTCGGGATCGCCTCGATGAACTCGACCTGCCGCACCTTCTCGTGCGGTGCCACGTGCGCCGCGACATGGGTCATCACGGCATCCTCGTCGAGTTCCGCTCCCGGCTGCCGGACGACGTACGCCTTGGGCACCTCCTGGCCGTCCTCGTCGAGCACGCCGATCACGGCGGCATCCGCGATCGAGGGATGCTCCAGCAGCACGGCCTCGAGCACCGCCGGCGCCACCTGGTAGCCCTTGTACTTGATCAGCTCCTTCAGCCGGTCGACGATCCGGAAGATGCCGTCGTGCGTGACCGTCGCGATGTCGCCGGTGTGCAGCCAGCCGTCGGCGTCGAGCATCTCGGCGGTGGCGTCGGGCCGGTTGAGGTATCCGGTCATGACCTGCGGGCCGCGCACCCACAGCTCGCCCGGTGCGCTGACGCCGTCCGCCGGCTGCTCGATATCGGCCCCCGAATCCGGGTCGACCAGCCGCGCCTCGGTGTTGGGCACCAGAGGGCCGATGCTCGATCGGTCGATGTCGTCGCGGTCGGCGGAGATGAGGTTCACGGCGGGACTGGTCTCGGTCATGCCGTACCCCTGGGTCACGGTGCAGCCCAGCCGGGTCGCGACGGCCGACGCGAGGGCACCGTCCAGGGGCGCTGCACCGGAGAAGATCACCCTGACCGCCGAGAGGTCGTACTGATCGACGATCGGATGCTTCGCCAGCGCGACCGCGATCGGCGGAGCCACGAACACCCAGGTCGTCCGGTGCTCTGCGATGATGCGCAGGAACTCGACCAGGTCGAACCGGGGCATCGTGACGAGGCCCGCACGCTGCTTCAGCGCGAAGTTGAGCAGCACGGTCATGCCGTAGATGTGGAAGAAGGGGAGGACGGCGAGCAGGCGGTCGGTCTCGTCGACGTCGAGCACCGGTCGGCACTGCGACACGTTCGCGACCAGGTTGCGGTGCGTCAGCATCACGCCCTTCGGCCGCCCGGTCGTGCCTGAGGAGTAGGGGAGCACCGCGAGGTGGGTCGCGGGGTCGAAGGACACGTCGGGTGCGGTGCGTCCTTCTCCGAGGAGTGCCGGGAGCGACGGGTGGCCGTCGGCACCGTCGAGCACGATCACGTGATCGGCGTCGAACCCCAGGCTCTCTGCCGCGGACCAGGCGCCCGCGAGCAGCGGCGAGACGGTCACCAGCCAGGTCGCGCCGGCATCGGTCAGCTGATTCGCGATCTCCTCCGCGGTGTACAGGGAGTTGATCGTCGTGGCGGTCGCGCCCGCGCGCAGGATGCCGTGGAAGACCGTCGCGAACGCGGGCACGTTCGGGCAGAGCACCGCGACGGTGGTGCCGACACCGACGCCGCGGGCGGCCAGGGCGCCGGCGAACAGATCGATCTGCCCGATCAGCTGGCGGTAGGTGGTGGTGGCGCCGCTCATCCCGTCGATGAGCGCGACACCGTCCAGCTGCGATTCGTCGAGGTCGCCGAAGAGGAACTCGTGGATGGTGACATCCGGGATGTCGACGTCGGGGTAGGGGCTGCGCACCATGAGATCTCCTTCGATCCGGTCAGTCGACGATCATCGTCTGCGAGCCAGTGTCGCACAACATGGCACTGAGTCCCAGGCGATGTGATCAGACCGGGTCGTTCGCGCGGTAGCGCGTGCTCGGCCGCCCCTTGGTCGAGTAATCGAGCGCGCGGATGGCCCGGCCGGAGCTGGCGAGGTGCTCGAGATAGCGGCGCGCGCTCACTCGCGAGATCTGCAGGTCATCGCCGATCTCGGTCGCGGACGCATCAGGGCGCGCGGCGAGGGCGGCGGCCACCCGGTCGAGCGTCTCGGCGCTCAGGCCCTTCGGCACGCCGAGGCGCTGACGGAAGGCGATGATCGCGTCGGCCGCCTCGACACGCCGGACGACGTCATGCAGCTCGGTGTGATCGCGCAGCAGCAGCGTGGTCGCCCCGACGTCGGCGCTGTCGATCTCGCCCCCGGTGCTGCGTGCGACGAGCACGTGCGAGCCGACGATGACCGGCCGGCCCGCGTCCTCGCCCTCCCTGAGCACGGTGTACAGCTCTTCTCCGAGCACATCGGCCGCCATGGCGCCGTCGAGGCCGGCCGCCTCCGTTCCGAGCAGCCGCGCGGCCGCGTCGTTCACGAGCGTGATCCTCCCGGAGCCGTCGACCGTGATCACGCCCTCGCTCAAACCGTGCAGGGTCGTCTCCTGGTTCTTCACCAGCGCGGCGATCTGATGCGGTTCGAGGAGGTAGATGCGGCGGCGGATCACGGAGGTGACCCACGCCGACCCGAACACGCCGAGCACCGCAGCGGCGAGCATGGCGGCGATGAGCCAGGCGAGGTTCCGCATGAACTCGTCGTTCAGCTCGGACTCGAGGATGCCGACGGATGCCGTGCCGATCACCGTGCCGTCATCCGCGAAGATCGGCACCTTCACCCGCCACGATGTGCCGAGCGTCCCCGTCTGCGTGCCGATGTAGATCTCCCCGGAGAGCGGGATGGAGGGGTCGGTGGAGACCCTCTCGCCGATCCGGTAGGGGTTCGGATGGGAGTAGCGGATGCCGTCGGCGTCGGCCACCACGACGTAGGCCAGATCGGATGCCTCCCGGATGACCTCCGCGATCGGCTGGATCGTCGCCGAGGGATCCTCGTCGTCGAAGGCCTCGCGCACGGTCGGCAGGGACGCGATCGACTGCGCGACGGCCTGCATGCGGTCCTTGTACGACTCGCGAAGGGCCTGCTCCTGGAATGCGCCCGCCACGATTCCCGTCGCAAGGGTCACCAGGAACACGATCAGCGCCTGCAGCAGCAGCAGCTGTACGCGGAGCGTCATCTTCGAGGCCACCCGACCATTCTGGTCCCTGCAGGGACGGGCGGCGAGCGGCGTCGGCAGCTGTTCGCGACCAATAGTTTCAGAACCGCGACCAATGGTTTCCGAAGCTATCGCTGCGGCATCCGGCCCTCCAGGGTGGACGGACAGCAACCCGAACGCTCAAGGAGGAGCGCAATGAAGCACACACGAATCGTCACGGCAGGCGCAGCATTCGCCGTGATCGCGCTGGCACTCACAGCATGCTCCGGCGGGAACGCACCCGCAGGCGGCAACGACGGCGGCGGCGACGCGGTCGCCGCCATCGAGGATGTCAAGATCATCGTCCCGGCCGACCCCGGCGGCGGCTGGGACCAGACCGGACGCGCGATGTCGCAGGTGCTGACCGGCGACGAGATCGTCGGATCCGCGCCGGTCTCGAACGTCGGCGGCGCCGGCGGCACCGTCGGACTCGCGCAGCTCGCGAACGAGAAGGACCCGGCGACCCTCATGGTGATGGGCCTGGTCATGGTGGGCGCGATCGAGACGAACGCATCGGCCGTGCGCCTCGAGGACACCACCCCGATCGCCCGCCTCACCGACGAGCCCCTCGTCGTCGTGGTTCCGGAGAGCTCGAAGTACGAGACGCTGGAAGATCTCGTCGAGGACATCGTCGACAAGGGGCAGGAGGTCACCGTGACCGGCGGATCCGCCGGCGGTGCCGACCACATCCTCGCCGGGCTCCTGCTCGAGGCGGCAGGGCTCGAAGGCGCGGAGATCCCCGAGAAGCTGAACTACACGCCGAACTCGGGCGGCGGCGAGGCCGTCTCCCTGCTCGTCGGCAACAAGGTCGCGGCCGGCATCTCGGGCGTCGGCGAGTTCCTCCAGTACATCGAGGACGGCTCGATGCGGGCGCTTGCGGTCTCCGGCGCGGAGCCGGTCGAGTCGCTCCCCGACGTGCCCACGATCACCGACGCCGGATACGACGTCGTTCTCACCAACTGGCGCGGAGTGATCGCACCGGGTGGCATCTCCGACGAAGAGCGCGCGGAACTCGAGCGCATCGTCACGGAGCTGCACGACGCGGAAGCCTGGACGGACGAGCTCGAGACCAAGGGCTGGGCCGACGCGTTCCTGGTCGGCGACGAGTTCGACACCTTCCTGGAGGAGAACATCTCCGACGTCACCGGGACGCTCGAGAACATCGGGCTGATCTGACATGGAAGCCCCGATCCTCGGGGCGAGCGGGCGGGCCGAGGCTACTCGGCCCGCCCCGCGGGTTCCCATCGGTGAACTCGTCTTCGCCCTGCTCATGCTCGCCCTCGGCGTCTTCGCGCTCATCGGCGTCTTCACGATCCACGTCCCCAAGGGCGTGAAGGTCGGGCCGACCATCTTCCCGATCTTCGTCTCGGTGATCCTGCTGGCGTCCGCGGCCGCCGTGCTCGTCGACGTGCTCCGCGGCAAGCGCGCGGAGCTGGAGGATGCCGAGGACATCGACCCGCACGCCAGGACCGACTGGCTGACGCTCGCGAAGATCGTCGGAGCCGTGGTCGCCCACCTGCTGCTGATCGACGTGATCGGCTGGGCGCCGGCGGCGGCCGTGCTCTTCGGAGTCGTTGCATGGTCGCTCGGCGCCAAGCGCTGGTGGCTGGCGTTCGTCATCGGCCTGGCCGTCAGCCTGACGGTGCAGATCGTGTTCGGCGGGCTGATGGGGCTGTCACTGCCCTGGGGTCCGGCTCTCGGATGGCTCGGAGGGATGTTCTGATGGACAGCTGGACCCTGCTTCTGGAAGGCTTCGCCACCGCGCTGCAGCCGCAGTACCTCATATTCGCGTTCTTCGGCGTGCTGGTGGGCACCGCAGTGGGCGTGCTCCCGGGCATCGGCCCCGCCATGACGGTCGCACTGCTGCTGCCGCTCACCTACACGCTCGACCCCACCGCCGCGCTCATCACGTTCGCCGGCATCTACTACGGCGGGATGTACGGCGGCTCGACCACCAGCATCCTGCTGAACACCCCAGGTGAATCGGCATCCATCGTCACGGCCATCGAAGGCAACAGGATGGCGAAGCTGGGCCGCGGCGCTGCCGCGCTCGCGACCGCCGCGATCGGCTCGTTCGTCGCCGGCACCATCGCCACGGTCGGCCTCACGCTGCTCGCCCCCGTGCTCGCGCAGTTCGCGGTGAACCTCGGCCCTGCCGACTACGTCGCGCTCATCGTGATCGCATTCATCACGGTCGGCGCGCTGATCGGCAGCTCGGTCCCTCGCGGCATGACGTCGCTCGGCGTCGGGCTGTTCCTCGGGCTCGTCGGCACCGACACCCTCACGGCGCAGCAGCGCTACACGCTCGGACTGCTGCCCCTGTCTGACGGCATCGACATCGTGCTCGTCGCCGTCGGCCTCTTCGCCGTGGGCGAGACGCTGTACATCGCCGCGCGGATGCGGCACGGAGCCATCGACGTGATCCCTGTGACGCGCGGCTGGCGCAGTTGGATGACGAAGGACGACTGGAAGCGCTCGTGGAAGCCGTGGCTGCGCGGCACCGCGATCGGCTTCCCGATCGGCACGATTCCCGCCGGCGGCGCGGACGTGGCGACATTCCTCTCGTACGCGACCGAGCGCAAGCTCTCCCGGCACAAGAGCGAGTTCGGCCGCGGAGCGATCGAGGGCGTCGCCGGTCCCGAGTCCGCGAACAACGCGGCTGCGGCCGGCGTGCTCGTCCCGCTGCTGACACTCGGGCTGCCCACGACCGCGACGGCGGCGATCATCCTCGTCGCGTTCCAGGCGTACGGCCTGCAGCCGGGGCCGCAGCTGTTCCAGAACCAGCCGGCTCTGGTGTGGGCGCTCGTCGCGAGCCTCTATCTCGGCAACGTCATCCTCATCATCCTGAACCTGCCGCTCGTCGGCATGTGGGTGAAGCTGCTGCAGATCCCGCGGCCGTACCTGTACGCGGGCATCCTGCTCTTTGCCGCCTTCGGCGCGTACGCGCTGAACTTCGCGGTCGTCGACATCCTGATCCTCGCGATCATCGGCGTCCTCGGCTACTTCATGCGGCGATACGGATATCCGGTGGCACCGCTGGTGGTCGGCATGATCCTGGGGCCGATGGGGGAGGAGTACCTGCGCAAGGCGCTGCAGCTCAGCCAGGGCGACCTGTCGACGCTGGTCCTGCAGCCGTTCGCCGCGAGCGCCTACCTCGTGCTGGCGCTCCTCGTCGTCGGCGGGCTGTGGCTGCGCCGGCGCCAGCAGCGCTACGAGCAGGCGCTGACCGAGTCGATCGCGGTTCCCATCAAGGCGGATCAGGAGGTCTGACGAAGAGGCCGGAGAGCCCCGGCGAGTAGGCTGATCCGGTGAGCACCGCCGAGACCCTGAACCGAGGGCCTCGGGCGTACACGGCATTCATCGGGATCGGCCTCCTCGCCGGCATCCTCTCCGGCCTCTTCGGCGTCGGCGGCGGCACGGTGATCGTCCCGCTGCTCGTGCTGCTGCTGCATTTCGACCAGCGGCTGTCCGCCGGCACCTCGCTGGCGGCGATCGTGCCGACGGCGACGGTCGGAGTCATCTCGTACGCCGTGCACGACTCCGTCGCCTGGATCCCCGCGCTCATCCTCGCTGCCGGCTCGGTGGTGGGTGCGCAGATCGGCACGCGGCTGCTGCCGAGGATCTCGCAGACCGCCCTGCGCTGGGGGTTCGTCGGGTTCCTCGGCCTGGTCATCGTCAGCCTCTTCCTGGTGATCCCCTCACGGGACGCCCCGTTCGAGCTGAACCTGCTCAGCGGTCTCGCCCTCGTGGTCGTCGGCGTGGCCACCGGCGTCCTCGCCGGTCTCATCGGAGTGGGCGGCGGCGTGATCGTCGTGCCTGTGCTGATGCTGGCGTTCGGCACGAGCGACCTCGTCGCAAAGGGCACGTCGCTGCTGATGATGATCCCCACCGCACTGTCCGGCACCATCGGCAACATCCGCACCCGCAACGTCGACCTGGTCGCGGCGACCATGATCGGCCTGGCCGCCTGCACCACGACGGCGCTCGGCGCGTGGCTGGCGACGCTCATCGACCCGGCCGCCGGGAACATGCTCTTCGCGGCATACCTCGTCGTGATCGCGGTGCAGATGGCGATGAAGGCGTTCCGCGGTCGCCGGCGGGACTGAGCGGCGCTTCCGGCGCTCTCGGCAGTCCAGGCGCTCGGATCGCCGAAGATGAAGAGACCTTCATCCGCGCCTCATGCGCTCATCATCAAGGCACGGCACGATGGAGTCATGACCAGCCCCCGACGCATCCTGATCCCCGGCGCACTGATCGCCATTCCGGTGATCTTCGCTGTGGGGAGCGTGGCGCTGGCTCAGACGCCGCCGGCGCCGAACCTCCCCGCGACCCCCGTGACCGTGCAGCTCTCGACGCCGACGCCGACGCCGACGCCGGCCGCTCCGACGGAGGTCGTCCCGTCTCCCGCTCCCGCCCCGGCCCCGGCCCCGGTGCCGCCGCCGGCGGGCGATGACGACGATGACGGCGGCGATGATGACTGACGCCACCACGGAGGTCATCGAGGTCGCCGCACCCGAAGCGCCGCCGCGCAGGAAGCAGGAGCAGGGCGCGCCGCTGCGCACCCTGCGCGCTCGCACCCTGCCCGCTCGCTGGCGGATCACGCTCTGGATCATCCTGAGCTCCCTGATCACGCTGCTCGCGGTCGGGATGATCGGCCGCAGCATCTTCCTCGCGGGCGTCGAGCAGAACGCCAACGAACAGATCGAGCAGGAGGCGGCCGAGTTCGTCCGCTTCGCCGAGGACGCCACGACCAGCGGCCACACCACGCTCGAGGAGCTTCTGGACGAGTACTTCGCACGCCAGTCGGCGCACGCCGGCGAGGTCGTGGTCGGCGTGGCCGACGGCGAGGTCGTGTCGGTGCTGAACGGGCTGCCGGGTGGGGTCGCCGCGCCGGCGTTCGACGGCATCCCCGGCGGCGGCGTCCTGATCGAGCGGATGCTGCGCTCCACGGCGACCGCGGGCGAGCTGACGACCGGCGAGCAGGGCCCGGTGCGCTGGGGGCGCATGGATTTCGTGGCAGGCGGCCACGAGGGCGCGGTGCTCATCGTGCAGTACACGCAGCAGGCCCGCGCCCAGGTGGATGCGACGTTCGGCACCATCGCGTGGGTCGCGCTGCTGGGTGTGCTGCTCAGCTCCGGCATCGCCTGGCTCGTGGCCGGTCAGATCCTCGCCCCCGTGCGCGAGGTGTACCGGGTCGCCAGGGACATCGGCGAGCGGGACCTCACCGCCCGGGTGCCGGTGGACGGCAGCGACGACATCGCCGCGGTGGCGACGACCTTCAACCAGATGCTCGACCGGCTCGAGACAGTGCATGCGACGCAGCAGCGATTCGTCGACGACGCCGGGCACGAGCTGCGCACCCCGATCACGATCGTGCGCGGGCACCTGGAGCTGCTCAGCGACGACCCGGAGGAGCGCGCGGCGACCATCCGCCTCGTCAGCGGCGAACTCGACAGGATGAGCCGCATCGTCACCGACCTGCTCGTGCTCGCACGTGCCGAGCAGCCCGACTTCGTGCGCGCGGCGCGCTGCGACGCGGCGTCGCTCACGCTCGACATCGAGGCGAAGGCACAGGCGCTCGGCGACCGGAACTGGCAGCTGATGGAGGTCGCGGAGGGCAGTGCGCCCCTCGACCCGCAGCGCATCACCCAGGCGGTGCTGCAGCTCGCGGCGAACGCCGTGCAGGTCACGGAGGACGGCGACCGCATCCGCATCGGCTCGCGGTTCGAGGGCGAAGGGGACGAGCGCCGGCTGCGGCTCTGGGTGCAGGACACCGGGCCCGGCGTGGCAGCGGCGGACGCGGAGCGGATCTTCGAGCGCTTCACCCGCGGCGACAGCGTCGGCGCCCGCCGCGGCTCGGGCCTCGGGCTCGCGATCGTGCGCGCGATCACCGACGGCCACGGCGGCTCCGCCTGGGTCGACAGCGTGATCGGCGAGGGCGCGACGTTCGGCATCGACATCCCCGCGCCTTCCGGTGCGGACGAGGAGAGGAGCGCCTGATGCGCAGCATCCTGATCGCGGAAGACGATCCGCACATCACCTCGTTCGTTCGCCGCGGCCTGCGCGCCGCCGGCTACGAGACGGCCGAGGCGGCCGACGGCCCGACAGCACTGCTGATGGCGCGCAGCGGCATGTTCGACCTGGTGCTGCTGGACATCGGACTCGGCGGCATGGACGGGTTCGACGTCCTCGCGAACCTGCGCGGGGAGGGAGCATCCACTCCGGTCATCATCCTGACCGCACGCGACTCGGTGATCGACACCGTCCGCGGGCTCGAGGGCGGCGCGAACGACTACGTGACCAAGCCGTTCCAGTTCGCGGAGCTCATCGCCAGGGTGCGGCTGCGCATCGGGGACGGCGAGGGGCGGGCGACAGGGCCGGTGCTCTCGCACGGCGACATCCACGTCGACGTGCGGGCACGCAGCGTCACGGTCGCAGGCGACGTCCGGGAGCTCACCTCGCGGGAGTTCTCCCTGCTCGAGGTGTTCATGCAGAACACGGGTCAGGTGCTCTCCAGGGATCAGCTGATCGGGCACGTCTGGGGGATGGACTTCGACCCCGCATCCAATGTCGTCGACGTGTACGTGCGGGCGCTGCGCAGCAAGATCGGCGCGGAACGCATCGAGACCGTCCGCGGGGCAGGATACCGATTCCGATGAACGACATCGCAGACACCGCTCCGCTCCCGGTCATCACGCGCACGGCCTTCGCGACGGTTCCGCCGCGACGCACCGCTGCGGCGCGCGCGGCCTCGCGAGACCTCCTCTCCCAGCGGCCTGCCGTCGCCGGGAGACCCGCGGACGCGCCCCGCCCGGTCGGCGCAGTGCTTCCCGCCGGGCGGGGGCGGATGCTCAGCATCGTCGTCGTCGCCGCGATCCTCGTCGGAGGCATCGTGCTGGCGTTCGCGGCGCATCCGGCGATCGGCGGCTCGCCCGGCGGCATCACCGTCCCGATCGCGCTCACGATCACCGTGTTCCTGCTCAGTGTGTGGGCGTGGACGTCGACCCGGCTGGACGACACCCTCGTCGCCTTTCTCGCCGTGCTCGCGCTGATCATGACCGGCGTGCTCCCGGCCGCCGAGTTCTTCGCGACCCTCGGCGACGAGACGATCTGGCTGCTGATCGGTGCGTTCGTGATCGCCGCCGCGGTGTCCTCCTCCGGCCTCGCCCTCCGCGGCGCCGTCCAGCTGCTGCGGTTCGCCCGCGGTCCCCGAAGCCTGTTCCACCTCACCACGGTCGCTCTCACGCTCACCGCGTTCGCCGTGCCGGCGACGTCGGGCCGGGCCGCCCTCGCCGTGCCGGTGCACGACGCCGTCGGGGCGGTCCTGCCCGGACGCGAACGAGTCGTGCGCGCACTGGCGCTGCTGATGCCGACCGTCGTGCTGCTCTCCGCAGTCGGCTCCCTGCTCGGGGCCGGCGCGCACATCATCACCGTGCAGCTGCTCGAGGCCGCGGGGGAGCGGGGCTTCTCGTTCCTCGGCTGGCTGTGGCTCGGCCTTCCGCTGGCGATCGTGTCCTCGCACCTGGCGTGCGAGATCATCCTGTGGCGATTCCTCGCCGCAAGCGACCGGGCCACCGCGCTCCGGGTGCCGCCGGCGGCCGTGGCGAGGGCGACCTCGACGACCGTGACGGGGCCGCTGTCTCCGCTCGAGCGCCGCGCCGTCGTGCTGCTCGGCGCCGTCATCGTGCTCTGGAGCACCGAGCCCCTCCATCAGCTGCCGCCGGCGCTGGTCGCCCTCATCGGCGCGGTCGCCGCGGTGACCCCCGGCATCGGATGCACGACGTTCCCCGCGGCGGTCAAGCGGGTGCCCTGGTCGCTGCTGCTGTTCCTGGCCGCGACCCTGGCGATGGCGTCGGCGCTCACCTCGACCGGCGCGGCGACCTGGCTCAGCGCTGCGCTGCTGGCCCCGCTCGGCGGTCTCGGCGAATCGGGGGCGATTGCCTTCGTGATCGCGGTGATCGCGGTGTCGATCGCTGCGCACCTGCTGATCCCCTCGCGCTCGGCGCGATCGGCGGCGCTCATCCCCGTCGTGATCGCCGTCGCACCCGCGCTCGGCGTGGATCCCGCGGCCGCGGCATTCGCCTCGACGGCGGCGGCCGGGTTCTGCCACACGCTGCCGAGCTCCGCGAAGCCGGTCGCGATGTTCGCGGATCCGGATGTCGTGCGCATCGGGTTCGAATCGCGCGATCTGCGTCGCCTCTCCGCGCTCCTGGCGCCCGCGATGTTCGTCCTCGTCTCCGTGTTCGCGCTCTGGATCTGGCCGTCGATGGGTATGCCGCTGCTGCGCTGAGGCGCCCTCGCCACCGCTCTCTCCGCCTGCGCCGCCGGTGCAGCGGTACTCGTCGCGCCCGCATCCGGGTGCAGAAGGAGGAAGAACCATGTCCATTCACACCCCGCAGCGGATCCTGGTCGCACCGAGCGGATTCAAGGAGAGCCTCAGCGCCGAGGCGGTCGCCCGCGCCATCGCGGCCGGCGTCCGCCGCGTCATCCCCGGCGTGCAGGTCGACGAGTACCCGGTGCCGGACGGCGGGGAGGGCACCGCGTCCGCGCTCGCCGCAGCCACGGGCGGCGAACTCGTCCCCGTGCGGGTCACCGGCCCCGTCGGCGAGCCCGTCGACGCGCACTGGGCGCGGCTCGGCGGCCGGGCGGCCGGGACCGCCGTGGTGGAGATGGCCGCGGCCGCCGGCCTCCGCCTGGTGCCGCGGGATCGCCGGGACCCCGGCGAGACCACCACGTACGGCGTCGGAGAGCTGATCGCCGCGGCGCTGGACGCCGGGGCCGAGCGCATCGTCGTCGGATGCGGCGACTCCGGCACCAGCGACGGCGGCGCCGGAGCGCTCGTGGCGCTCGGGGCGCGGGTGCTCGACCGGGGCGGGAGACCTCTCGGCCGCGGCGGCCGTCATCTCGCCGAGGCGACGCAGCTCGACCTGTCCGGCCTGCATCCGCGACTCGGCGAGGTCGAGATCGTCCTCGCCTGCAACATCCACAACGTGCTGTGCGGTCCGAACGGCGTCGCACGCGTGTTCGGACCGCAGAAGGGAGCGACCCCCGCGCAGGTCGAGCAGCTCGCGACCGGACTCGACGCGTGGGCCGCGCTCCTCGAGGAGCAGAGTCCGTTCGGCGGGGAGATGGACGTGCGCACCGGCGGCGGCACCGGGGCGTCCGGCGGTCTCGGTGCAGGGCTCGCCGCGGTGCTCGGGGCTCGCCTCGCCCCTCGCTTCGAGGTGCTGCTCGACGGTGATCTGCTGCCGGACGACCTCGACGAGCTGATGATGTCGGCCGACCTGGTCATCACCGCCGAGGGAGCGATCGACTTCCAGACCCCGCGCGGCAAGGTGCCGGCCGAGATCGCGATGCGCGCCCGCATCGCAGGCGTGCCCGTGCTCGGCATCGCCGGCTCCCTCGGCAGGGGAGCGCCGGCCGTGCACGACATCGGCATCGACGCGATCGCGTCGATCCTGACGGTGCCGATGCCGCTGGAGCAGGCCGTCGAGCAGGGGGAGGAGCTGCTGCGGGATGCCGCGGAGCGCAGCATGCGCATGGTCCTGCTCGGGTCGGCGATATCGGCCCGAGCGGCGTGAGCGGCATCCACGGACGCAGACTCCCGCTGCCACCCCTCGGTAGGATCGTGGGGTGGCAGTGAACCAAGATCTGGTCGGCCGGGAGTTCCCGCCGACGCCCCCGTACCTCGTCGGCCGGGAGAAGGTGCGCGAATTCGCTCGCGCCGTCTTCGCCGACGCCCCGCAGCACACCGACGTGGAGGCCGCGCGCGCCGCCGGCTTCGCCGATGTCTCGGCGCCGCCGACCTTCGCGATGGTCATCCAGGACCTCACGCTCCAGCAGCTGCTGAGCGAGCCCGACTCCGGCATCGTGCTCGCGCGCACGATCCACGCCGAGCAGAGGTTCGCCTACTCGCGCCCGATCGTCGCCGGCGACGAGCTCACCGCGCGACTGA
This sequence comes from Microbacterium sp. SD291, assembly GCF_017355365.1. Classification (GTDB taxonomy): domain Bacteria; phylum Actinomycetota; class Actinomycetes; order Actinomycetales; family Microbacteriaceae; genus Microbacterium. Next base: position 68,773 of record NZ_JADIJR010000010.1, read on the forward strand.
AGGTCACCGGCATCCGCATGATGGGCGGCAACGCGATGATCACCAGCGAGGCGTCGATCACTGATGCGGACGGCGCTCACGTCGTGACCGCCACCAGCGTGCTGCTGGTCGGTGCGGGCGACGAGCGCGCCGACGAAGCGCGCGCAGGCGAGGAAGGAGCGGCCTGATGGGCTACGCAGTCGGAGACGTCATCGCGGAGCGCACCGTGCACCTCACCCGCGAGTCGCTCGTGCGCTACGCGGGAGCATCCGGGGACTTCAACCCCATCCACTATCGCGACGACATCGCGGCATCCGTCGGCCTGCCCGGAGTGCTCGCGCACGGGATGCTCACGATGGGCCTCGCCTCCTCCGTGGTCGTCGCTGCTCTCGAGCCCGGGGCCAGGATCCTCGACTACGGGGTGCGGTTCACCAAGCCGGTCGTCGTCGACGCGGTCGACGGCGCCGACGTGCACGTCCTCGCGACGGTCGCCGCCGTGGACGACATCGCGGCCCGGATCGACCTCAAGGTGACCTTCGCCGAGGCGACGGTGCTGGTCAAGGCGCAGTTGCGCGTCGCGGTCTGACATGCGGGAGATCGAGCCGATCCGCCTGTCGGAGCTGACCACCCTCCGCACCGGCGCCGCTCCCGGGCGGATGCTGGACGCGTCGACGACCGCCGAGCTGATCGACACCCTGCGCGAGGTGTGGGGGCGCGGCGAGGAGTGGTTCGTGCTCGGCGGCGGCTCCAATCTCTTCGTGGGCGACGAGGAGTTCGACGGCACCGTCGTGCGGGTGCTCTCGCGGGGCATCGAGGAGCTCCCCTCGCCGCACCAGGGCCGCATCCGCCTGCGTGCGCAGGCGGGGCACTCCTGGGACGCGTTCGTGGCGTACGCGGTCGGCCACGGCTACGCCGGCCTCGAGGCGATGAGCGGCATCCCCGGCACGGTGGGCGCGGCTCCGGTGCAGAACATCGGCGCCTACGGCCAGGAGATCCAGGAGACCCTGGTCGAGGTCGACCTGATCGACGCGTCGACCGGCGAGGTGTCGGTCGTCTCGGCGGCGGATCTCGGCCTCGGGTTCCGCACCTCGGTCTTGAAGCACCACTACGGCAGCGAGCCGCAGCGGCGAGCCGTCATCCTGTCGATCACCGTCGATCTCGCGATCGCGGGGGAGCGGGTCGTGCGCGGCGAGCAGCTGCGCCGGGCGCTCGGTCTCGACTCCGAGGCGCCGGTGCCCCTCGGCTGGGTCCGCGAGAGGATCCTCGCCACCCGCGCCTCGAAGGGGATGCTGCTCGATGAGAACGACCCGGACACGCATGGCGTCGGCTCGTTCTTCCAGAACGCGATCGTGCCGGAGTCCGTGGCGCGCGCGCTCCCGCCGGAGTGCCCGCGGTGGCCCGTCGCGCCGGATCTCGACGCGGTCACGGTGATCCCGCTCGCCTCATACGACGGACTCGTCCCGCAGCCGCACGCGGAGAAGCCCGACGTCAAGGTGAGCGCCGCCTGGCTGATCGAGCAGGCCGGCATCCGCAAGGGTTTCAAGCTGCCGACGTCGCGGGCCTCCGTCTCCACCAAGCACGCGCTCGCGCTCACGAACCGGGGCGGTGCGACCGCCGCCGAGGTCTCGCAGCTCGCGCGCTTCATCCAGAGCCGGGTGCATGCGGAATTCGGCCTGGTGCTCCAGCCGGAGCCCGTGCTGGTCGGCGTGGAGCTGTAGTGGCCTCTGATCGGGTGTCGCGCACGCAGGCCGTCGTCGACGGACTGCTCGACGCGATCATCGCCGGACGGCTCACGGCGGGAGAGCAGCTTCCTCCCGAGGGCGAGCTGGCGGACGAGTTCGGCGTATCGCGCCTGACGATGCGCGAGGGCGTCAAGCTGCTCCAGGCGCAGGGCGTGATCGTCGCGGTGCCCGGCACGAGGCACCGGATCGCGCCCACAGACGAATGGACGGGGCTCGAGGCCGTCGTGCGGCACGCGCGGAGCGAGGGCGCACGCGAGCGATCCTCCCTCGAGCTGCTCGAGATGCGAGTGATGTTCGAGACGGGCGCCGCCGAGCTCGCGGCGACGAGGCGCAGCGAGGCCGATCTGGGTGAGCTCGACGACCTGATCGAGCGGATGCGCCGTGCGCATGCGGCGACAGACGTGCCCGCCTTCGTGGAAGCGGATCTGGCTTTCCACGACGTCATCATCCGCGCGGCGGACAATCGCATCCTGGTGGCATCGATGCGCCCGCTGACCTCGATCCTGCAGGAGACGCGCAACGAGACGAGCTCGGTGCCGGAGATCCGCGAGAACGCGATCGTCGAGCACACCGGGGTTCTCGAGGCGCTCCGCACCGGTTCTGCTGAGGCCTCTCGTGAGGCGATGGTGAGCCACATGCGCCAGACCTACGACGACCTCCGCCGCTTCGTCCACGGTCGCTGAGAACACCTCCTTGCCCAGGAGTGAGATCTGCTGGTAGCATCGATATCTGATATCGGATTTCGCTCCTTGGGATCCGCCGCAGACATCAGTGAACGAAGGAGTTCGAGTGCACATCGACGCACTGCTCGCCCCTCTGGCCGAGCCGCTGGACATCTCCGCAGCCCAGGTGCGCGCGCAGATCGCCCCGGACAGCGTGCTCGTCGTCCTCGACGACGACCCCACCGGGACGCAGTCGGTCGCGAACCTCCCGGTGCTGACCCGCTGGGAGCGGGATGACCTCGACGGAGCGCTCGCCACCGGTGCCCCCGCGGTCTACGTGCTCACGAACACCCGGTCGCTCGACGAGGACGGCGCCGCGCGCCGCAACCGCGAGATCGTCGCGGTCGCGCTCGAATCCGCGGAGGCCGCAGGCAAGCACGTGACCTTCGTGTCCCGAGGCGATTCCACCCTGCGCGGCCACTTCCCGCTGGAGACGGATGTCCTCGCCGCCGAGATCGCCGCGCACGGGGGACCGGCTCCTGCGCTGACCCTCCTCGTGCCGGCCTTCCCCGACGCCGGGCGCATCACGGTCGACTCCGTGCACTACTGGGTCACGGGCGACGAGGCGACGCCGGTCGGCGAGACGCCCTTCGCTGCGGACGCCACGTTCGGGTACTCCTCCTCGGACCTGCGCGAATGGGTCGCAGAGAAGACCGCCGGCCGCATCGTCGCATCCTGCGTCTTCGGGCTCACGATCGACATCATCCGATCAGGTGTCGACGCCGTCGAGGCCGCCCTGCGCTCTCTCGAGGCCGGAACCGTCGTCGCGGTCGACGTCGTCGAGGAATCGGACATGCGCGTCGTCGCACTCGCGCTGCACCGGATGCGGGATCTCGACGTGCTGCTGCGCGTCGGGCCGCCCTACGTCCGCGCCCACATCGGCCAGGAGATCGCCGAGCCGGTGCGCGCCGCCGACATCCCGTTCGCCCACGATCGCGGCGGCCTCGTCGTCGTCGGCAGCCACGTGCCGCTGACCACCGCGCAGCTCGACGCGCTGAAGCTCGCGAGGCCCGAGACGAAGACGATCGAGCTCGACGTCCGCAGCCTCATCGGCCCCGGCCGGGAGGCGCACCTCGACGCCCAGGCGCGGGCGGCGGCCGATGCCCTCGCCGACGGGAGCGTGATCGTGCACACCACCCGCGAGCTCGTGACCGGCGCCGACGGCGACGAGAGCCTCGACATCGCCCGCCGCGTCTCCAGCGGCGTCGTCGAGCTCGTGCGGCGCGTGCTCGCGATCGCCCCGCCGCGCTTCGTCATCGCCAAGGGCGGCATCACCTCGAGCGATGTCGCGAGCGAGGCGCTCGAGATCCGCCGTGCCACTGTGCTCGGCCCGATGCTCCCCGGACTGGTGTCTCTCTGGCAGCCGCAGACCGGCCCCGCCGTCGGCATCCCGTACGTCGTGTTCGCGGGCAACGTCGGCGACGCGGACTCCCTCGTCAAGGTCGTCGCGACGCTCGCCGACGGCCGCTGAACCCACGACCCCGACCGACCCCCTGAAAGCAAGGATCATCATGACATCCACTGTCGCTGTCATCGGCCTCGGAGCCATGGGGCTCCCGATGGCCACCCGGCTCGCCGAGCGCTTCGACGTGCGCGGCTTCGACATCGCCGCAGAGCGCGTCGCGCTCGCCGCCGAGAAGGACGTGACTGCGGCGACCAGCGCCGCCGCCGCCGTGAGCGGGGCGGATGCCGTGCTCGTCGCCGTCCGCACCGGCGCGCAGCTGCACGATCTGCTGTTCGGGGAGACCGGCCTGGCCGCGCACCTCTCCGACGGCGCCGTCGTCATCCTCACCAGCACCGTCGGCACGGACGGCATCGGCGAGATCGCCGCACGGCTCGCCGAGCACGGTGCCGAGCTCGTCGACGCCCCGCTGTCCGGCGGACCGGTCCGCGCGGGCGAGGGCGACCTGCTCATCGTGGTCGGCGCGACGCCCGAGGCTCTCGAGACCGCGCGTCCGGTGCTCGAGCAGCTCGCGTCCACCCTGTCGATCGTCGGCGACAGGCCGGGCGACGGCCAGGCGCTGAAGACGGTCAACCAGCTGCTGTGCGGCGTGCACATCGCCGCAGCCGCCGAGGCCCTCGCCCTTGCCGACGCGCTCGGCCTCGATCGCGAGAAGACGCTCGGAGCGCTCACCGCGGGAGCCGCGAACTCCTTCATGCTGGCCAACCGCGGACCGCGCTCGCTGCAGGCCTACGACGAGGACGGCGCCGAGGTGCTCAGCCGCCTGGACATCTTCGTCAAGGACCTCGGCATCGTCGGCGACGCCGCGCGCAAGGCGCACCTGGCCACCCCCGTCGCCGCTGCCGCCGAGCAGCTGTTCCTCCTCGGCGAAGCCCAGGGCCTCGGTGCCCTGGACGACTCCGCGGTCATCCGAGTCGTCGCACCTGAACGACTGTCCTGAGCGCGACGTCGCGCCCCAACTGAGAAAGAGAACCCAGAGATGCTTCCTCTTCCTGTCCTGATCCTGATCGGACTGGCGGGCCTCGGCCTGCTTCTGCTGCTGATCATCCGATTCAAGATGCAGGCGTTCTTCGCCCTCATCCTGGTCTCGATCATCGTCGGCCTCGCCGCCGGCCTGCCGATGACGACCATCCCCGCCGACGGCGACACCCCAGAGAAGCTCGGCGTCATCCAGGCGATCATCGCCGGCGTCGGCGGCACGCTCGGCTCCGTGGCCGTACTCGTGGCGCTGGGCTCCATGCTCGGCAAGATCATCGAGCTCTCCGGCGGCGCCGAGTCGCTCGCCGGCCGGTTCACCGGCTGGCTCGGCCCGAAGCGCGTCGGCATCGCGCTGGTCATCGCCGCCGGCATCCTGGCGATCCCGGTGTTCTTCGATGCCGGATTCATCATCCTGGTGCCGATCGTGTTCGCCTTCTCGAAGGTCGCCGGCCTCAGCCCGATCAAGTTCGGCCTCCCGGTCGCCGGCATCATGCTCGCCGTCCACGTCGCGGTTCCGCCGCACCCCGGCATCGTCGGCGGCTCGACGATCCTCGGCGCCGACATCGGCTGGGTGACGATCTACTCGCTGCTGATCTCGATCCCGCTGGGCGTGCTGTCGTACATCGTCGCGAAGTGGATCAACCGTCGCGAGTTCGCGATGATCGAGGCCACCAAGGAGATGTTCGAGAACTTCGGCAGGGACGAGGCCTCGGCCAACGCCGGGCTCCGCGCCGGCGAGAAGGCGCCGGGGGCAGGACTCGTGCTCTCGCTGATCCTGCTGCCGCTCGTGCTGATCATGCTCGGCACTGCCGTCGCGCCCGCCTTCGAGGCCGGTTCGTTCTGGCGCGGACTGCTCACGATGATCGGTCAGCCGATCTTCGCGCTGATGGTCGCGATCGCCGCGGCGATGTACTTCCTCGGCGTCCGCCGCGGGTGGTCGGCCGCGAAGCTCGGCGAGGTCATGGAGTCGGCGCTGCCGGCCGCCGCGGTGATCATCCTCGTCACCGGTGCCGGCGGCGCGTTCGGCCGTGTCCTCACCGAGACCGGAATCGGCGGCGCCGTCGCGAACGTGCTCGCCTCGAGCGGCATGCCCCTCCTGCTGGCGGCCTTCCTGATCTCGCTCATCATGCGCGCGGCGCAGGGATCGGCGACAGTGGCCATCGCGACGACCGCAGGTCTCCTGCTGCCGGCGGTCTCGGTGCTCGGGCTGGACGTCACGCACACCGCGCTGCTCGCCGTCGCGATCGGCTACGGCGGCCTCGGGCTCAGCCACGTGAACGACTCCGGGTTCTGGGTCGTCACGCGCTACCTCGGCCTCTCGGTCAAGGACGGTCTGCGCACGTGGACGCCGCTGACCACGATCCTCGGCATCGCCGGCTTCCTGCTGACCTGGGTGCTGTACGCGGCCATCCCGATGAGCTGATCCCGGCACCCGGCCGCACGGCCGTCGCCTCCCCGGAGGCGGCGGCCGTTCCGCTCCCTGGCGAGTGCGGTGCCCTCGCCCGGCCCGGCGGGGGTACGCTCGCGGCATGAGCGGACTGATCCCGTACCTGCTGTTCCCCGGCAACGCGGCCGAGGCGCTGGCCTTCTACCGCGACGTGTTCGGCGGCGAGCTGCAGACGCTCGACTACGCGACGGCGGGGCGGCACGACGGTCCGGGCGACGCGATCGCGCACGGCCAGATTGCGGGAGCAGTGGAGCTCGCGGGGGCGGATGCCGGCGCGGATGACGACGCCGTGCAGATGAGCGGGATGTTCCTGTCGCTGCTCGGCTCGGCGGACGCCACGACTCTGACCGCGTGGTTCGACCGGCTCGCCGAAGGCGGGCGGGTGATCGATCCGCTGCAGAGGCGCCCGTGGGGCGACTTCGACGGCACGCTGGCGGATCGCTACGGCATCCGCTGGCTCATCGGGTTCGAGGGCGAGCCGTGACCCGACGGCGCGTGATCGCGCGGTGACGTCCCGCATGCACGACGACGCCCCACCCGGCTGACGTCCGCCCGATGGGCATGGACGGTCGGGTGGGGCGTCGGTGTTCGGGCTGAGGCTCAGGCGAACAGTCGCTGCAGTCGCTGCACGCCCTCGAGCAGCTGGTCGTCGCCCAGCGCGTACGACATGCGGATGTAGCCGGACGGGCCGAAGGCCTCACCGGGGACGACCGCGACCTCGGCCTGGTCGAGGATGAGGTCGGCGAGCTCGAGCGAGGTGGTCGGGGTGACGCCGCCCCAGGTGCGCCCGAGCAGGCCCTGCACGTCGGGGTAGACGTAGAACGCGCCGAGCGGGTTCGGCACGCGCATCCCGTCGATCTTCGAGAGCTCGGCGACGACCAGCTTGCGGCGGCGGTCGAACGCCTCGCGGAACTGCTCCGCCTCTGTCTGCGGGCCGTTGAGGGCGGCGATCGCAGCCTTCTGGGCGACGTTGTTCACGTTGCTCGACAGGTGCGACTGCAGGTTGCCCGCGATCTTGATGGCGTCGGCCGGTCCGACCATCCAGCCCACCCGCCAGCCGGTCATGGCATAGGTCTTCGCGACGCCGTTGACGAGGATCGTCTGGCCGGCGACCTCGGGCACCGCCTCGACGATCGACGTCGCCTTGACGCCCTCGTAGGTGAGGTTCTGGTAGATCTCGTCTGAGATGATCCAGATGCCGTGCTCGAGCGCCCATCCGCCGATGGCTGCGGTCTCCTCGGCGGTGTAGACGGAGCCGGTCGGGTTCGACGGCGACACGAACACGAGCACGGTGGTGCGCTCGGTGCGGGCGGCCTCGAGCTGCTCGACCGTCACCTTGTAGTCCTGGTCGGCTCCGGCGAACACCTCGACGGGGGTGCCGTCGGCGAGACGGATCGCCTCGGGGTAGGTGGTCCAGTACGGAGCCGGCAGCAGCACCTCGTCACCCGGGTTCACCACCGCCTGGAAGGCCTGATAGACGGACTGCTTGCCGCCGTTGGTGACGATGACCTGACTGGGGGAGACCTCGAGACCGGAGTCGCGCAGCGTCTTGGCCGCGATCGCCTCGCGGAGGGCGGGCAGACCGGGGGCAGGCGTATATCGGTAGCTCGCCGGGTCCGCGAGAGCCGCGGCGGCGGCATCCACGATGAACTGCGGCGTCGCGAAGTCCGGCTCGCCCGCGGCATACGAGATGACGGGCTTGCCTTCGGCCTTGAGCGCCTTGGCCTTGGCATCGACCTTGAGGGTCGCCGATTCGGCGATGGCGGAGAGCTTACGGGAGAGAGGAGCGCGTTCGGTCACGGTAGAAGCGTACTCGTCCCCCCAGCCCGCGAGACTTCACATATGTCACGGAATCGGGCGATTCCGAGTACATATGTGAAGTCTCGCGGGCTGTGGGGCGGATCAGGCCGGGACGAGGCCGTGCGCGCGCGCGACGGCATCCAGCACGATGCGGCCGTCCCGGACGTTCAGCCCGCCGGCCAGCGCGGCGTCGTCGGATGCGGCGCGATCCCAGCCCTTCCCGGCGATCGCCGACACGTACGGCAGCGTCGCGTTCGTCAGCGCGCGCGTCGCGGTCACAGGCACCGCGCCTGGCATGTTCGCGACGCAGTAGTAGATCGAGTCGTGCACCGCGAAGGTGGGCTCGTCGTGCGTGGTGGGGCGGGAGCCCTCGAAGCATCCGCCCTGGTCGATCGCGATGTCCACGAGCACCGACCCGGGCTTCATCGAGGCGACCATCGCGTCGGTGACGAGCTTGGGCGCGGCGGCCCCGGGGATCAGCACAGAGCCGATCACCAGGTCGGCGGTCGCGAGCTCCTCGGCGATGTCGTAGCGGCTGGAGGCCCGGGTCTCCAGCGCCCCGCCGTAGCGGTGCTCGAGCTCGCGCAGACGCGGCAGCGAGATGTCGATGACGGTGACCTTCGAGCCGAGCCCCAGGGCGTTGGCGGCCGCGTGCTCGCCCGCGACGCCGCCGCCGATCACGACGGTCTTCGCCCGCGGCGTGCCGGCGATGCCGCCCAGCAGCATCCCGCGCCCTCCTGCCGAGCGCATGAGCGAGTACGAGCCCATCGTCACAGAGAGACGACCGGCGATCTCGCTCATCGGCACGAGCAGCGGCAGGCTGCGGTCGGGGAGCTGCACGGTCTCGTATGCGACCGCGGTGGTGCCTGACTCGACGAGCGCGGACGTGAGCGACCGGTCGGCGGCCAGATGCAGGTAGGTGAAGAGCGTGAGGTCCGGCCGGAGGAAGTCGTACTCCTGCGCGATCGGCTCCTTGACCTTGATCAGCAGCTCGGCAGAGCTCCAGGCCTCGGCCGCGGTGGCGACGATCTCCGCACCGGCGAGGCGGTAGGCCTCGTCGGAGATGCCCGAGCCTGCTCCGGCTCCGGACTGCACGAGCACGCGGTGGCCCTCGCCGACCAGCCGGTCGGCGCCGGCGGGCGTGAGAGCGACGCGGTTCTCGTTGTTCTTTACCTCTGTGGGCACACCGATCTTCATTGATCCTCCTAGTCGTGCTGAGTACGCGGGCGGAGATCAGGATCGCAGAAACATCGGTTCGGGAACAGATTCGACGAAGAACATTCGTGATGGCGGAAAATCCTGAATAATGATTCGTATGGAAGTGCACTCCAACGGCCCTTTGCCGAACACCCTTCGGGCCCCCGCGCTCGACCCCATCGACGCGAAGATCGTGCGCCTGCTCAGCGCTGACGGCCGGATGACGAACGCCGAACTCGCCGGCCATCTCGGCGTCGCTCCGTCGACCGCGCATGCGCGCCTGCGCTCGCTGGTCGAGCGCGGGGTGATCACGGGATTCCACGCGAGCGTCGACGAGCGGATGCTGGGCGCCGGCCTTCAGGCGGTCATCGGGGTGACACTCCGGCCGAGCGGCCGAAGGGAGAGCATCGTCGAGTTCGCCGACCGCGTGCGCGTGCTGCCCCAGGTGATCCAGGTGTTCTTCCTCGGCGGCGACGACGACTTCCTGCTGCACATCGCGGTCGCGGACTCATCGGAGATGCGCGAGTTCGTCCTGGAGCACCTCTCCGCGCAGGCGAGCGTCGCATCGACCCGCACCAGCATCGTGTTCGACTACCACCGCAACTCGGTCGCTGCGTCGTTCCGCTGACACGGCGCCGGGCGGACCGGCGGGGTCATTCCACGTCGCACGCGCAGTAGTCGGCGAGGCGCCGGACCGGATGCTCGGGGTCGGTGACGTCGACCATCGCGTCAGCCACCGTGTACGGCGGCTCCTCTCCGGCGAGCTGCCAGAGCGTGAAGTGCCACATTCCCCTGGCCCGATCGCCGAGCAGCGTGGCGGGTCCCGACACCAGCAGCACCCGCTCGCGCTTCGGGTCCTCGCGGAACGGCCCGACGACGTCGGAGCGCAGCGCGTGCTCGCCTGCGTCGCTCGCCGCGAACCGCTCGACCGTCTGCCCTGCGGCCAGGAGCGCCGCCTCCAGGTGGTCGGCCGCGACGCCCGAGCGCCCGGCATCCGCGCCGGCGACAGCCAGGATCCTGCCGCCGCGCGGATAGAGGTGCAGGAACTCGCCGGCGATGCCGGCCCAGACGTCGCTCATGAGATCAGGTTACGACGCGGGGAAGAGTGCCGGCTCGCCCATGACAGGGGGCATCATCACGCAGAGGATCACGAGGCCGAGCGCGACGAGGCCGAGCACCCACGGCAGCGCGGGCAGCTCGCCGCGACGGGGGAGTCCGAGCAGGAGCGCCAGGGAGACCAGGGGCGGGATGCCCCAGCTCTGCCAGGTCTTCTCGTACAGCCGCAGCAGCGCCGCCTGCGGCTCCAGCCCGTCGGAGCTGATGTGCGGCTCCAGGATCAGGACCGCCAGCACGAGCAGGCAGAGCGCGATCATCGCCGCGCTCATCGCGATCGAGAGACCGCGGCGCAGCCGCATCCCGTTCGGGGAGGGCAGCCGCATCCCGTTCGGGGAGTGCGGAGGGTGAGGAGTCGGCATGCCCGCGAGCGTAGCCGCGAAGGCGCGGGCGGCGCGGGAGTTCTCCACAGCCCGGAGCGACCGCCGATCAGGCACGACGATGCCCCCTCACCGGATCGCGGCGAGGGGGCATCCGCCCGAGCTCCGACGTGTGCCGCCGGAACCGGGTCAGCTGAACTGGTTCATCGTGTTGTGCTGACCTCCGGCCTTGAGTGCGGCATCGCCGGCGAAGTACTCCTTGTGGTTGTCGCCGAGGTCGGAGCCTGCCATGTTCTGGTGCTTGACCGTGGCGATCCCGCCGCGGATCTCGCGGCGCTGGACGCCCCTGACGTAGGCCAGCATGCCCTCGTCGCCGAAGTAGCCCTTGGCCAGATCATCCGTCGACAGCGCCGCCGTGTGGTAGGTCGGGAGGGTGATGAGGTGGTGGAAGATCCCGGCGCGGGCGGCACCGTCGCGCTGGAACGTGCGGATCTTCTCGTCGGCCAGCCGCGCCAGCTCCGTGTCGTCGTAGTCGACGCTCATGAGGGCGTTGCGGTCGTACGCCGAGACGTCCTCGCCCTGCTCCGCGAGCAGGTCGTACGCCTGCTGCCGGAAGCTCAGCGTCCAGTTGAACGACGGGCTGTTGTTGTAGACGAGCTTCGCGTTCGGGATCTCCTCGCGGATCGCGTCGACCATGCCGGCGATCTGCTCCACGTGAGGCTTCTCCGTCTCGATCCAGAGCAGGTCCGCGCCGTTGCGCAGTGAGGTGATGCAGTCGAGCACGACGCGCTCCTCGCCGGTGCCGGGGCGGAACTGGTACAGGTTGCTGGCCAGGCGCTTCGGGCGCAGCAGTCTGCCGTCGCGCTTGATCACCACGTCGCCGTTGCCGAGCTCCGCCTCCGAGATCTCCTCGACGTCGAGGAAGGAGTTGTAGCGATCGCCGAGGTCGCCTGGCTCGTTCGTGACGGCGAGCTTCTGCGTGAGTCCTGCGCCGAGCGAGTCGGTGCGGGCCACGATGATGCCGTTGTCGATACCCAGCTCGAGGAACGCGTAGCGGACCGCGTTGATCTTCGCGACGAAGTCCTCGTGCGGCACGGTGACCTTGCCGTCCTGGTGGCCGCACTGCTTCTCGTCCGAGACCTGATTCTCGATCTGGATGGCGCAGGCGCCGGCCTCGATCATCTTCTTGGCGAGCAGGTACGTCGCCTCGGGGTTGCCGAATCCGGCGTCGATGTCGGCGATGATCGGGACGACATGGGTCTCGAAGCTGTCGATCTGCGACTGGATGAACTCGACCGCGGTCTCGTCGCCGCCGGCGCGTGCCGCGTCCAGCTGGGTGAAGAGCAGATCGAGCTCGCGGGCGTCGGCCTGGCGGAGGAACGTGTACAGCTCCTCGATCAGCGCCGGCACCGCGGTCTTCTCGTGCATCGACTGGTCGGGGAGCGGACCGAACTCGGACCGCAGAGCAGCGACCATCCAGCCGGAGAGGTAGAGGTAGCGCTTGTTCGTCGTCTTCAGGTGCTTCTTGATCGAGATGAGCTTCTGCTGCCCGATGAAGCCGTGCCAGACGCCGAGCGACTGGGTGTAGAGCGACGAATCCGCGTCGTACTCGTCCATGTCGCGACGCATGATGTCGGCCGTGTACTGCGCGATCTCGAGTCCGGTGCGGAACCGGTTCTGCGCCCGCATCCGGGCGGCTGACTCGGGGTCGATGGCGTGCCAGCTGGAGCCGTTCGCATCCTTCAGCGACTGGATCGCGTCGATGTCTTTCTGGTACTGGGTCATGTCAGGTCCTTCGTGGGTGGGGGAGCGGTCAGTCGGTCTCGGTGAGGTATCGCGAGTAGGCGCCGAGGGTGAGGAAGGCCGGGAACTCCTCCTGCAGGGCCACCTCGCGGAAGATCGCCGCGGCGTCCTCGAAGCGGTCTCCGGCGGACCGGGTCGCCTGGGCGACCGTCTCCCGGATCAGGCCCTCGACGTACTCGGCGGTGATCGGGGTGCCGTCCTCGGTGCTGCGGTCCTGGTGGATCCACTGCCACACCTGCGAGCGGCTGATCTCGGCCGTCGCGGCATCCTCCATGAGGTTGTCGATCGCCACGGCGCCGAGCCCCCGCAGCCACGCCTCCAGGTAGCGGATCGCGACCGACACGTTGTCGCGCACGCCCTGTGCGGTGATCGGGCGCCCGATGTGCAGGTCGAGAAGATCGGATGCCGTCACGTGCACGTCGGAGCGCTGGCGGTCGACCTGGTTCGGCCTGTCACCGAGCACGGCGTCGAACTCGGCCTGGGCGGTCGGGATCAGGTCGGGGTGCGCCACCCAGGTGCCGTCGAAGCCGTCGCCGGCCTCGCGCTTCTTGTCGGCGGAGACCCGCTCGATCGCGCGGGCTGTCACCTCGGGGTCGCGGCGGTTCGGGATGAACGCGCTCATGCCGCCGATCGCGTAGGCGCCCCGCTTGTGGCAGGTCTGCACGAGCAGGTCGGTGTACGCCCGCATGAACGGCACCGTCATGGTGACCTCGCTGCGGTCGGGCAGGACGAAGCGGGCACCGCGGCCGCGGTAGTTCTTGATGATCGAGAAGATGTAGTCCCAGCGTCCGGCGTTGAGCCCTGCACAGTGGTCGCGCAGCTCGTACAGGATCTCGTCCATCTCGAAGGCGGCCGGGAGCGTCTCGATGAGCACGGTCGCGCGGATCGTGCCGTGCGGGATGCCTACGTACTCCTCGCTGAAGCTGAAGATGTCGTCCCACAGCCTCGCCTCCTCGCTCGACTCGAGCTTGGCGATGTAGAAGTACGGGCCGCGACCCGCCTCGATGAGCGCCTGCGCGTTGTGCAGGAAGTAGAGGCCGAAGTCGACCAGTGAGCCGGATGCCGACATCCGCCGGCCGGACCGGTCGGTGAACTCGACGTGCTTCTCGGTGAGGTGCCAGCCGCGCGGACGCATCACGATCGTGGGCGTCTGCTCGGCGGTGACGCGGTATTCCTTGCCTTCGGCAGAGGTGTGGGTGAGGTCGCCGCGGATGGCGTCGCGCAGGGCGAGCTGCCCTTCGATCACGTTCGTCCAGGTGGGGCTGGTGGCGTCCTCCTGGTCGGCGAGCCAGACCTTCGCGCCGGAGTTCAGGGCGTTGATGGTCATCTTCGGATCGGTGGGCCCGGTGATCTCGACACGGCGGTCCTCGAGGCCGGGACCTGCGCCGGCGACGCGCCAGTCGCGGTCTTCGCGGATGTGCGCGGTGTCGTCACGGAACCGCGGGTCGTGCCCGTTGCCGATCTCGAAGCGGCGGCGCATGCGGTCGGCGAGCCGGTCGTGGCGGCGGGAGGCGAAGCGGTGGTGCAGCTCGGTGAGGAAGGCGACCGCCTCGGGGGTGAGGATCTCCTCGTAGCGCTCGCGGATGGGGCCGGTGACCGTGATCGCCGGACCCTGCTGGGTGGTCTGGATCGGTGCGGTGGTGGTGGGAGTGCTCATGATCTGAAGTCCTTTGCAGGTGAAGTCGGAGGCGTCGGATCGGCGGGTTGTGCTGGTCGCGGCTGGGGGTTCGGCGGTGCCGGGTGGCTTGTTTCCACTGTGGGTGAAGTTCGCAGACCCGACGGACCAAATCAGCTGTGAAGATTGGTCGTAATTCTGTTTCTGTGACAGAATCGCTCCCATGGACACCTCAGCCGCCGCAGAAGACGCCGACGCCCTCACGATCGGTCGCCGTGTCCGGCAGCTCCGCACCGCACGCGGAATGACCCTCGACGACCTCGCGGCCGCGGTCGGCAGGGCGCCGAGCCAGATGTCGATGATCGAGACGGGCAAGCGCGAGCCGAAGCTCACGCAGCTGCAGGCGATCGCGCGTGCGCTGGGCGTGACCATCGACGCGCTGCTGGAGGGCGAGCCGCTCGACGAGCGCAGCGCGATCGAGATCGCGCTGGAGCGGGCGATGAGGGGGCAGACGTTCCAGGCGCTGGGCATCGAGCCCTTCCGAATCGCCAAGAGCGTGCCGACGGATGCCCTGAGAGCACTTCTCGCGCTCCACGGCGAGATCGACCGGCTCAAGGACGAGCGCGCGGCGACGCCGGAGGAGGCGAGGCGCGCCAACGTCGAGCTCCGCCACCTCATGCGCCGGCAGGACAACCATTTCGCCGACCTCGAGGCGAAGGCATCCGAGATCCTCACCGCCGTCCGGCACTCCGGCGGGCCGCTCACCCAGCGCTCGGCATCCGAGATCGCCGCCTATCTCGGCTTCACCCTGCACTACGCCGCCGACCTGCCGCAGACCACGCGCAGCGTGGCCGACCTCGCGAACGGCCGGCTCTATCTCTCCGGCCAGGTGCAGGCGAAGGGTGATGCGCGCACCGCGGTGCTGCAGGCGCTCTCCTCGCGGATGCTCGGTCACGCAGAGCCGCGCAGCTACGCCGAGTTCCTCCGCCAGCGCGTCGAGACCAACTACCTGACCGGTGCTCTGCTGATGCCCGAGGGCCACGTGGTGCCGATGCTCGCTGAGGCGAAGTCCCGCAAGGCGATCTCGATCGAAGACCTCCGCGACGCGTACTCGGTGTCGTACGAGACCGCCGCGCACCGCTTCACGAACCTGGCGACCAGGCACCTCGACATCCCGGTGCACTTCCTGAAGGTGCACGAATCGGGCACGATCACCAAGGCGTACGAGAACGACGACGTGAACTTCCCGACCGATCGGCTCGGCGCGATCGAAGGGCAGATGTGCTGCCGCAGGTGGACGAGCCGCGTCGTGTTCGACGAGGACGACCGGTTCAACCCGTACTACCAGTACACCGATACCGGCAACGGCACCTACTGGTGCACCGCGCGCGTCGAGGCGTCCAGCGAGGGGCTGCACTCGGTGAGCGTCGGCGTGCGCTTCGACGACACCAAGTGGTTCGTCGGCAGGGACACCCCGCATCGCGGAGTCTCCAAGCACTCGGTCGAGGTGTGCTGCCGTCGCGCCCCGGCCGAGCTCGAGGAGCGCTGGCGCGAGAACTCCTGGCCGAATGTGAAGACGCCGCGCACGCTGCTCGCGACGCTCCCCACCGGCGCGTTCCCCGGCGTGGACACCACCGATGTCTACGAGTTCCTGGAGGCGCACGCGCCGGCCTGAGTGCGGGTCAGCGCGTGTCGCCGAGGCCGCGGAGCACGATCTCCAGTCCTCGTTCGAAGGCCGCGTCGACGTCGCCGCCCTGGCGGAAGCCGCCGTTCTGCTCCATCATGCAGAAGCCGTAGGCCCACGCGGTGAGGGTGCGTGCGGCCGAGAGCGGGTCGTCGGGAGCCAGGGTACCCATCGTGCCCAGCAGTGTGGTCATCACCGGGGCGACGGCCTCCGGGGAGGGGCCGGCCGGCGGTGCGGGTGCGCAGAACAGCAGGGTCGTGACGGTCGGCGATCTCGCCGCGAGCGCCCGCAGGGCGCGGGCGGCGCCGGCGAGGACGTCCCGCGGATCGCTCGAGCCTTCGGCCAGCGCGGCGATCTCGGCCGAGAGCTCGCCCGCGGCATCGTCGGCCGCGAGCCGGAGCAGCTCGTGCCGGTTCGCCGCGTGCTTGTAGAGGCTTGGTGCGCGCACCCCGACGGCGGCGGCGACCGCGCTCATGGTCACGGCATCCACGCCATCGCGCTCCGCGATCGTGTGGATGGCGCGCACCAGCGCCCCGGCACTGACTCGCTGCGGTGCAGGCATCCGAACCTCCTTCTGCCGTCCACTCTAAGGCTATTGACCGTAGCCATCAAGGCTATGTACTGTAGCCGACATGACTCCTCAGCTTCTCCGCATCGGCGACGACATCGTCGCGATCCACGCGATCGTCACCGACGAGGGCGTGACGCTTATCGACGCGGGCCTCTCCGGCGACCTGGGCGCGCTGCGGACGGCGCTCGCCGGTGCGGGGCGTTCGTTCGCGGACATCCGGGGCGTGGTGCTGACGCACGGCGACGCCGATCACATCGGCATCGCCGAGCGGCTTCGGGCCGATCACGGCGTCCCGGTGCACATCCTCGCGGAGGACGTCGAACTCGCCACGGGCGCGGCGCCGGCTCGATCCGTGAAGGCCGACGCCTGGCGCCTCGGGCCCGCGTTGCGCTTCCTCTGGGTCGGACTCCGCCGCGGCGGGCTGCGCACGCGCCATCCCCGGTCGGTGCGGACCATCGCCGACGGAGACGTCCTCGACCTTCCCGGCCGGCCGGAGATCATCGCCATCCCGGGGCATACCCGGGGCTCCGCCGCGATCCGCGTGCCGGCGGTCGGCGCGCTGTTCCTCGGAGACGCGATCACCACGAGGCACGTGCTCACCGGGGAGGCGGGCGCGCGGCTCGCGCCGTTCAGCGACGACCCGCAGATGACCCGCCGCAGCCTCGAGCACCTTCGCGCGCTGCCGGAGTCGCGCATCTTCCCCGGGCACGGACCCGAGTTCGCCGGGACGGCGGCCGACCTTCTGAACGCGCTCGACAGTCGCGCGTGAGCTTGTGCGTGAGCGCGGCGAGCCGAGTCAGAGCCGCCCGCGTCCTGCCACCGCGAGATACCGCTCGTCGGTGATCGTCCGCCCCCAGAGCGCGCTGTCAGGCAGCTGCCTGAGCTCGACGTCCTGGAATCCGGCTAGGCCGAGCAGCGCGGACGTCTCGTGGGACGCGAGTCCGACCTCGGTGTGCCAACGGCCCTCGACGAGGACGACGATGCCGTCGGGGCGGAGAAGATCCCTCCACCGGCGCAATGCGCCGATCGGGTCGGGCAGAGCCCACAGCACATGTCTGCTCAGCACGATGTCGTACTGCCCGTCGACGAGCGGCGGCGACGAAGCGTCCGCGCAGATCAGCTCGACGTCCACGCCTGCGGAGGCTCGCTTTCGACGTGCGAGCTCGATCATGCGCCGCGAGAAGTCGACTCCGGTGACGTGATGGCCGTGTTCCGCGAGCATCACGGACAGCGTTCCCGTGCCGCAGCCCAGATCCGCCACTCGTGCAGGGCCGGACCCGACGATCGGGAGGAGCAGGTCCTCCCAGGCGCGCCGGGTCGACTCCTGCCCGAGCCCGTGATCGGCGGCCTCGTCGAACGAATCCGCCTCAAAGTCCCACATCGATGGATCCGACATCCCGACAACGTACCCTCCGACACCGACATCAGCGGCGGGGATGAGCTTCAGTCCCTCGCGGTCTGCAGCAGCGTCCACATCTCGGCGCGGGCCGGGAACGTCGACAGGTCGATGCCCAGCACGGCGCCCGCCTGCGCGATCCGCGATCGCAGCGTGTGCCGGTGCACGCCCAGCGCCGCGGATGCCGGCTCGGCCCTGGCGTCGAGCTCGAGCCATACGCGCAGCGAACGCTCGAGGTCGGCGCCGGTGCGCGCGTCGTGCGCCCGCAGCGGCGCAAGACGGGATTCGGCGACGAGTCGCGCCTCATCGGTCGCCAGGGCGCTCAGGATGCTCGAGCCGACGGTGTCGGCGTAGCGGAAGGCTCCCGGCTCGCCCTGCTGGCGCAGAGCCGCGAGCGCCTGGGCCTGGGCCCGGGAGAAGGCGTCGTACGACTCGGGCTCGGAGACGCCCATCCGGATGCCGAAGCGCGCGGCGACCTCGTCGAGAAGTGACTCGTCGCCCGCCGAGAGGCACATCGTGAGGCCCTCCTCCGACTCTGCGAGGAAGACCGCTGTACCGTGCTCGGAGCGCCTGCGCTCCCACCAGTCCGTCACCGGCCCTGCGGGTGCGCCCGCGGCGACCGCGACCACGATCGGTGCCGGCGGGAGGCCGCCCAGCACTCGTCGCGCCAGCGCCGGATCGTCGTCGAGCAGGGAGGCGAGCAGCTGGGTGTGCAGTCGCCGGCGGCTGCGGGCGAGCTGCTCGCTCTGCTCGAGAGCGAGACCGGCCATCGCGATCACCGAGGTGACGACCGTGCGGGCCTCCGGGTCGAGTGCGTCCAGGGCGAGTGCGATCACGCCGCGCAGGTGGCCGCCGCGGCCGACGGTGAAGAGCATGAACACCTGGTCGTCGATGGTCAGAGACTGGCCGGCCTCGAGTCCTCGCGTGAGCACTTCGGCGACGTGCTCAGCGAGCCCGACGAGGACGTCGCTCGCGATCCCGTCGCGCGGATGCGAGAGCTCCAGTGCCCCGGCGGCGTCGTACATGCCCACCCACGCGCCGAGGCGGCGGCCGAGCTCGGCGAGGGTCGCGTCGAGCCCGCGGGGGCGGAGGGCGGCGAGGGCCAGGGCGCGCTGCGTGTCCAGAGCCCACGATCGCCGCGCGTAGGCCTGTGCGGCGATGGCCTCGGAGTGCGCCCTGGCGACGGCGATGAACGGCGTGCGGTAGGGCACCTCGAACAGCGGCATCCCGTGCTCGGCGCAGGCGGCGAGGAGCTCCTCCGGGATGCCGGAGCGGTGCACCTCGGTGCCGAATCCGAGGCCGAGGACGCCGCGGTCCGCGAGCCGGCCGACGTACACGTCGATGCTCACGGCGTCGTCGAACTGCGTCCCGGTGGTCAGGAGGGCGAGATCCTCGGAGAGGAACGGGGTCGGGTCGGCGAGGTCCGAGCTGTGCACCCAGCGCAGGGCGCGGTCGAGGGCCCCGTCCGGCAGTGCGTCCTCGGCGGAGACCAGCGCCAGGCCGAGGTCGCGGCGCCGCAGCAGGGCGCGCAGCGTCGGCTGGTCGGCGGCCATGCGCGCTCCTGTCGAAAGTTATACGAACCGGCTAATCCTTCCTGAAGATTGTACAAGTCGGCGAATGCGTCGGGCTCTTCCGCGCCCGTACGCTCACGGACATGGCCCTTCTCGACACCGCAGCTGTTGCAGTTCCCCTCGGCGGACCCGACCTCCCCCAGGAGCGTCGCCTCGTGACCGAGCTCCCCGGCCCGCGCTCGGCCGAGATCCTCGCCCGCAAGGCGGATGCCGTCGCCGCAGGCGTCAGCCACGCGATCCCGGTCGCCGCCGTCGCGGCAGGCGGGGGCGTCGTCGTCGATGCCGACGGCAACTCGCTGATCGACCTCGGCAGCGGCATCGCCGTCACCACGGTCGGCAACGCGCACCCGAAGATCGCGGCCGCCGTCGCCGCACAGGCCGCGCAGTTCACCCACACCTGCTTCATGATCTCGCCGTACGAGTCGTACATCGACGTCGCCGAGGCACTCAACCGGATCACCCCCGGTGACTTCGCGAAGAAGAGCGCTCTGTTCAACTCCGGCGCCGAGGCCGTGGAGAACGCGATCAAGATCGCCCGCAAGCACACCGGCCGCCAGGCCGTCGTGGCGTTCGACCACGGCTACCACGGCCGCACGAACCTGACCATGGCGCTGACCGCCAAGTCGATGCCCTACAAGAGCGGCTTCGGCCCGTTCGCGTCGGAGGTGTACCGCGCCACCGCGTCGTACCCCTTCCGCGACGGACTCGCAGGCGCCGAGGCTGCGGCCCGCGCGATCCTCCAGATCGAGAAGCAGATCGGCGCCGACAACCTCGCCGCCGTCATCATCGAGCCGATCCAGGGCGAGGGCGGCTTCATCGTCCCCGCTGACGGGTTCCTCCCGGCGATCGTCGACTGGTGCCGTGCCAACGGCGTCGTCTTCATCGCCGACGAGGTGCAGACCGGATTCGCGCGCACCGGCGCGATGTTCGCGAGCGAGCTGTTCGGCATCGAACCCGACCTGATCACCACGGCCAAGGGCATCGCCGGCGGGCTTCCGCTCGCCGCGGTCACCGGCCGTGCCGAGATCATGGATGCCGCGCACGCGGGCGGCCTCGGCGGTACCTACGGCGGCAACCCCATCGCGTGCGCCGCGGCCCTCGCGGCGATCGACGTCTTCGAGAACGACGGGATGATCGAGCGCGCCCGCGAGATCGGCGAGCTCCTCAAGGCCAGGCTCGCCGGCATCCAGCAGGACGATGCCCGCATCGGCGACATCCGCGGACACGGCGCCATGATCGCGGCGGAGTTCGTGAACCCGGAGACCGGGGCACCGGATGCCGCGCTCACCGCCGCCGTCGCCAAGGCCTCCATCGCCCAAGGCGTGATCGTCCTCACCTGCGGAACCTACGGCAACGTCATCCGGTTCCTGCCGCCGCTCTCGATCGGCGACGACATGCTGAACGAGGGCATCGACATCGTCGCCGCGGCGCTCGCCGCAGCCGCGCATTGACCAGGGGCCGCGCAGGCGCGGCCCTCACCAGATGTCCGGTCGCGACTCGTGTCGGGGGATTTCGAGTCGCGACCGGCACTATTCGTTTCACCTGACGAAGGAGCTGCAGATGGCTGAGATCACTCGCGACGTACTGATCATCGGAGCCGGTGCCGCGGGCACCACGGCCGCCAACGACCTGCGCAAGGCCGGCCTGTCGGTCGCCGTGCTGGAGGCCCGCGATCGCGTGGGCGGGCGACTGTGGACCGACGTGATCGACGGAGCCATGCTCGAGATCGGCGGCCAGTGGGTCTCGCCCGACCAGGACGCGCTCAAGGAGACGATCGAGGAGCTCGGTCTCGAGACCTTCAGCCGCTACCGCGAGGGCGACAGCGTCTACGTCGGCCCTGATGGGAAGACCAGCCGCTTCACCGGCGAGATGTTCCCCGTCTCTGCCGCGACCGAGGCCGTCATCGCCGAGATCACCGAGCGCCTCGACGCGATGGTCGCCGAGATCGACCCCGACCGCCCGTGGGAGCACCCGAACGCGGCCGAGTGGGACTCGGTGACCTGGGACGCGTGGCTCCGCCGGCAGACCGACGACGACGAGGCGATCCGCAACCTCGCCTTCGCGACGGGGTCCGCGATGCTGACCAAGCCGACGCACGCCTTCTCGCTCCTGCAGTCGCTGCTCATGGCGTCATCCGCCGGTTCCTACTCGAACCTGGTCGACGCGGACTTCATCCTCGACAAGCGCGTCGTCGGCGGCCTCCAGCAGGTTCCGCTGCTGCTCGCCGAGCGCCTCGGCGACGACGTCTTCCTGAACCAGCCGGTGCGCTCCCTCGAATGGTCCGAGTCGGGTGTCGTCGCGACGACCGACGAGCTGACCGTGCGAGCGCGCTACGCGATCCTCGCGCACGCCCCAGTGCTGTACAACCGCATCTCCTTCGTGCCGCCGCTGCCGCGGCGCCAGCACCAGATGCACCAGCACATCTCGATGGGCTTCGTTATCAAGGTGCACGCCGTCTACGATCGCCCGTTCTGGCGCGAGCAGGGTCTCAGCGCGACGGCGTTCAGCCCCTACGAGCTGGTGCACGAGGCCTACGACAACACGAACCACGGCGACGAGCGCGGCACCCTGGTCGGCTTCGTCTCCGACCACAACGCCGACGGCGTGTTCGAGCTGTCCGCCGAGGAGCGCAAGGAGCGCATCCTCGACTCGCTCTCGCACTACTACGGCCCCGAGGCCAAGAACACTGTCGTGTACTACGAGAGCGACTGGGGCAGCGAGGAGTGGACCCGCGGCGCGTACGCGGCGAGTTTCGACATGGGCGGCCTGCACCGCTATGGCGCGGACCTGCGCGCCGCCGTCGGGCCCATCCACTTCGCGTGCAGCGACATGGCCGGCGCCGGCTACCAGCACGTCGACGGCGCGATCCGGATGGGTCGTCTGGCCGCCGCGAACATCGTCACCGCCAGCCGTGAGGCCGTCCTCGCCGAGAGCATCGGCTGATGACCGGCGCGATCATCGTCGGGTACACGGCGACGGATGCGGGCGCCGACGCGGCGGCCCTCGGCGCCCGGCTCGCGCGCAGCCTCCGGGCCGTGCTGCACCTCGTGATCGTGCTTCCTTCGGAGGGCACCCGCAGTGCCGGAGTCGCGCCGGAGCGCGCCTATGAGGACCACATCAGGGCGCAGGCCAGGCAGTGGCTCGACGACGCGATCGTCCGGCTCCCGCAGGATCTGACCCGCACCGGCCACGTCCGCTTCGCCGAGTCGTTCGCCGCGGGGCTGATCGCCGCAGGCGAGGAGTTCGACGCCAGGCTGATCGTGGTCGGCGCCGCCGGCGGCAGCCTGTTCGGCCGCCACCGTCTCGGCAGCGTCGCATCCGAGCTGCTGCACTCCTCGACCATCCCGGTCGCGCTGGCTCCAGCCGGCGCCGCCGGTGCCGACGACCACGTCATCCCGAGGGTCACCGCCGCGGTGGGCAAGAGGCCGGGGGCGGACGCCCTCCTCGACGAGGCGGTCGCGCTCGCCGCAGACAGCGGCACCGACCTCCGCCTGGTGTCGCTCGTCCCGTTCGACGTGCCGCCCGGCCTGGACACGGCTCAGATCCGCACCGTCGGAGACGCGCACGCGCACGACGTGCACGCGATCGCCACGGAACTGCTCCCCGACGGCACCACGACCGAGATCCAGCACGCGGCGGGTGACAGCGTCGAGGATGCCGTCGCCAACCTCGCGTGGATCCCCGGCGAGGTCATCGTCGTCGGCTCGTCGAGGCTCGCACAGCCCCGACGTCTCTTCCTGGGCTCGACTGCGGCGAAGATGCTGCATGAGCTGCCCGTCCCCATGATCGTCGTACCGCGCACCCGCGCCGAGGCAGGAGACCGCTGATGACCAGCACCAACAGGGCAACGGAGCCCGAGTCCGGAGTGACCTCCGGGATCTCACAGAAGGGGCTGAGCGCCGGCGCGGTCGGCGTCCTCGGCGCCGTCGTGATCGGTGTCTCGACGATCGCCCCGGCGTACACGCTCACCGCATCGCTCGGGCCCACCGTCGCCGAGGTGGGCACGCAGGTGCCAGCGATCATCCTCGTCGGCTTCATCCCGATGCTGCTCACCGCGTTCGGATACCGCGAGCTCAACCGCGTGATGCCCGACTCCGGGACGTCCTTCACCTGGGGCGTGCGGGCCTTCGGCCCGTGGATCGGCTGGATGACCGGATGGGGGCTGATCGCCGCCACCGTGATCGTGCTGTCCAACCTCGCCGGCATCGCCGTGGAGTTCCTCTTCCTGCTGATCGCGCAGCTGTCAGGGAACGCCGCCATCGCCGACCTCGCGTTCAACCCGATCATCAACGTGGTCGTGTGCCTGCTGTTCATGCTCGGCGCGACGCTCGTCTCGTACCGCGACATGCAGACAACCCAGAAGTTCCAGTACGTGCTGGTCGGCTTCCAGGTCGTGGTGCTGGTCGTCTTCTCGGTGGTCGCGATCTTCAAGGCCGTCAGCGGCGAGGCGCCAGAGCCGACCGCCTTCTCCTGGTCGTGGTTCAACCCCTTCGAGGTGCCGACGTTCAGCGCGTTCGCCGCCGGCCTGTCGCTGTCGATCTTCATCTTCTGGGGCTGGGACGTCGTGCTCACCATGAACGAGGAGACCAAGAACCCGGAGAAGACGCCCGGTCGAGCCGCAGTCGTCACCGTGATCACGGTCGTGAGCCTGTACCTGCTGATCTCGATCGGCCTGCTCATGTTCGCGGGCGCCGGAACCGGTTCGCTGGGGCTCGCGAACGAGGACATCTCCGCCAACGTGTTCTTCGCGCTGTCCGACCCGATCCTCGGTCCGCTCGCGTTCCTGGTGTCGCTCGCGGTGCTCTCGAGCTCCGCGGCATCCCTGCAGTCGACCGCGGTCGGCCCTGCGCGGACGCTCCTCGCCATGGGCCACTACGGCGCGCTGCCGTCGAAGTTCGCCAGGGTGAGCCCGCGCTTCTTCACCCCCGGCTACGCCACGATCGTCTCCGCGATCGTCGCGTCGGTGTTCTACGCAGTGATGCGCCTGCTGAGCGAAAGCGTGCTCACCGACACCATCCTGTCGCTGGGCATGATGATCTGCTTCTACTACGGGCTCACCGCCTTCGCCTGCGTCTGGTACTTCCGCAGGCAGTGGTTCGACTCCGCCAGGAGCTTCTTCTTCACGTTCCTGTTCCCGCTGGTCGGCGGCGCGATCCTCGCGGTGCTGTTCGTGACCACGCTGATCGACTCGATGGACCCGGCCTACGGCAGCGGGTCCAGCATCGGCGGCGTCGGCCTCGTGTTCGTGCTCGGGGTCGGCATCATCATCGCCGGCATCGCGATCATGATCTGGCAGTCCATCCGCCGTCCGGCGTTCTTCCGCGGAGAGACCCTCGGCATGGACGCACCGCCGAGCATCCGACGCCGCTGACCGCACCTCCTCAGAGAAAGAGAATCCCATGAGCACTCAGACAGAGCAGGCGCTGCTCGACAGCATCCCCACCGGTCTCTTCATCGGCGGCGAGTGGATCGACGGCGAGACCGGCGCCACGTTCGACGTGCAGGACCCGTCGACCGGAGCGGTGATCCGCACGATCGCCGACGCGACCCCGGCCGACGGCATCCGCGCTCTCGACGCCGCGGTCGCCGCCCAGGAGTCGTGGGCAGCCACCGCACCGCGGACCCGCAGCGACATCCTCCGCCGCGCGTTCGATCTCGTGCAGGAGCACAAGGAGGACATCGCGCTGCTGATGACCCTCGAGATGGGCAAGCCGCTCGCCGAGGCGCGCGGCGAGGTCGGCTACGGCGGAGAGTTCCTCCGCTGGTTCAGCGAAGAGGCGGTGCGCATCAACGGCCGCTACGGGCTGAACCCCGAGGGCACCGGCCACATGGTGGTCTCGCAGCGCCCCGTCGGCCCGTCGTTCTTCGTGACTCCGTGGAACTTCCCGTTCGCGATGGCGACGCGCAAGATCGCCCCGGCACTCGCTGCCGGCTGCACCGTGGTCATCAAGCCGCCGGCACTCACGCCGCTGACGACGATGTTCTTCACATCGCTGCTTGAGAAGGCGGGTCTCCCGGCCGGCGTCGTGAACGTCGTGCAGACCTCGCGCTCCAGCGCCCTGTCGGCGCCGATCATCGCCGACCCGCGCCTGCGCAAGCTCTCCTTCACCGGCTCCACCGAGGTCGGCCGCAAGCTGATCGCCCAGGCCGCCGAGGGCGTGCTCCGGGTCTCGATGGAGCTCGGCGGCAACGCGCCGTTCGTCGTGTTCGAGGATGCCGATCTGGACAAGGCCGTCGAGGGCGCGCTCGCCGCGAAGTTCCGCAACATCGGGCAGGCCTGCACCGCGGCGAACCGCTTCATCGTCCACAAGGACGTCGCGGAGGAATTCGGCCGCAGGGTCACCGAGCGCGTGAACGGGATGAAGATCGGCCGCGGCACCGAGGAGGGCGTCGCGATCGGACCGCTCATCGACGCGGATGCCGTCGCCAAGGCGGCAGAGCTCGTCGGCGACGCCGTCGACCGCGGAGCCACGCTGCTCGCCGGCGGCAAGAAGGTGGAGGGCGTCGGCAGCTTCTACGAGCCGACAGTGCTCACCGACGTCGTCGCCGGCTCCGCGATCCTCCGCGAGGAGATCTTCGGACCGGTGCTCGCGATCGCGACGTTCGACTCCGAGGACGAGGCCGTGCGCCTTGCGAACGACACCGAGTACGGGCTCGTCTCGTATGTCTTCACCGAGAACCTCCAGCGCGGTCAGCGGATGATCGACAAGCTCGAGACCGGCATGATGGGCCTCAACGTGGGCGTGGTGTCCAACGCCGCGGCTCCGTTCGGCGGCGTCAAGCAGTCGGGCGTCGGGCGCGAGGGCGGCTCAGAGGGCATCCACGAGTACCTGTCCACCAAGTACACCCTGATCCCGGTCGCCTGACCGGTCGGCCCAGAGGAGGAGCGAACATGACCGATTACACCGTCATCAACCCCGCCACCGGAGAGACCCTGGCGTCCTTCGACACCCTGACCGATGCGCAGGTGGAGGCGGCGCTCGCCGCCGCCGACACGGCGCACCGCGAGTGGTCGCGCACATCGACCGTCGCGGAGCGCGCCGCGCTCGTGCGCCGGACGGCGGAACTGCACCGTGAGCGCCGCGAAGAGCTCGCCGACATCTTCGTGCGCGAGATGGGCAAGCCCCGCGAGGCCGCGCTCGGCGAGGTCGACTTCTCCGCCGACATCGCCGAGTATTACGCGGATCAGGCCGAGGCGATCATGGCCGACCAGCCGATCTCGATCCTCGGAGACGGTTCGGCGATCATCCGCCGCTCGTCGCTCGGGCCGCTCATCGGGATCATGCCGTGGAACTTCCCGGCCTACCAGATCGTGCGCTTCGCGGCTCCGAACCTGATCGTCGGGAACACGATCCTGCTCAAGCCCGCGCCGCAGTGCCCGGAGTCGTCGACCGCGATCGCCGCCATCTACCGTGACGCGGGCTTCCCGGAGGGCGCGTACCAGAGCGTGCTCGTCACGAACGAGCAGATCGCGACGATGATCGCCGACCCGCGCGTCCAGGGCGTCTCGCTCACCGGCTCCGAGCGGGCGGGCGCCGCGGTCGCCGAGGTCGCCGGACGCAACCTGAAGAAGGTCGCGCTCGAGCTCGGCGGATCCGACCCGTTCATCGTGCTGTCCACGGATGACCTCGACGGCACCGTGCAGGCGGGTGTCGACGCGCGTCTGGACAACAACGGCCAGGCCTGCAACGGCGCCAAGCGCTTCATCATCGTCGACGAGCTGTACGACGCCTTCGTGGAGAAGTTCACGGCAGCGATGGCCGCGGTCAAGCCCAGCGACCCCATGCTCGAGGAGACGGTGCTCGGCCCGGTGTCGTCCGAGACGGCCGCCGAGAACCTGCAGAAGCAGATCGATCAGGCCGTCGAGCAGGGGGCGACCGTGCTCACCGGCGGAACGCGCGAGGGGGCGTTCTTCGCGCCGACCGTGCTCGCCGATGTGACGCCGGAGATGAACGTGTACCGTGAGGAGCTCTTCGGGCCGGCGGCGACCGTGTACCGCGTCGCTGACGAGGACGAGGCGATCCGGCTCGCGAACGACACCACGTTCGGCCTCGGCTCCTACGTCTTCACGACGGACCCCGAGCAGGCCGAGCGGGTGGCGGACAGGATCGAGGCCGGCATGGTCTACGTGAACCTGGTGCTCGCCGACAGCCCCGAGCTGCCCTTCGGCGGCATCAAGCGCAGCGGCACCGCGCGGGAGCTCGGCCACCTCGCGGCGGACGAGTTCGTCAACAAGAAGCTCATCCGCATCGGCTGAGCCGCGACACCCCCGGGATGCCGCCGTCGATTCGGCGGCGCCCGGGGGATGCCGTACACTGGACGAGCAGTTGTTGTCTGCATTCTTTCGCCATGCCTGGTGGACCAGGACTGGTTGAGGAAGAGTGGGGATGGCATCCTCGAGGCCACCAGGTCTCTAGGGCGGTAGCTCAATTGGCAGAGCAGCGGTCTCCAAAACCGCAGGTTGCAGGTTCGATTCCTGTCCGCCCTGCGCGTCAGCGCAACGCTGGCACACGAAAGGTACATTCAGGATGGATCAGGACGAACCGCGCGGCGAGGTCGTCGCGGCCGGTGCCACCCGCGAGAACAAGCGCGGGTTCTTCGCGAGCATCGCCCTGTTCTTCCGCCAGGTCATCGCTGAGCTTCGCAAGGTCGTCACCCCGACGCGCAAGGAGCTGGTCAAGTTCACCGCAGTGGTGCTCGTCTTCGTTCTGATCGTGATGGGCATCGTCTACGGACTGGACACCTTGTTCGCGTGGTTGACGCACGTGGTGTTCGGCGTTCCCGGCACCTGATGCCCCCGCGGCTCAGGCCGCAGTGATTGGAAAGAAACAACGTGTCTGAACGATATTCCGACGACGCCGACTGGGCGACCGCCGCAGAGCAGTCCAGCGAGGAGGACGAGGCCCAGGAGGGCAACGTGCTCGCCGCGGAGGAGCTCTCGGTCACCTCGGCCGAGCACGTCGCCATCCACATCGAGGATGCCGACGACGAGGAAGATGACAGCACGGATGACGACATCGAAATCGACGACCCGGAGGCGGACGCGATCGTGAACGACGCTCTCAACCTGGACGAAGCTGCGGAGTCTGAGGCCGCCGCTGAGGTCCTGAACGATTCTGTGGCCGAGGATGCCGCCGAGAAGGAGGCCGCTGCGGCCTCAGAGGTGGCCCCGTACGACGGCCCCGACGTGAACGGCGACGACGAGGACGCAGAGGCGTCCGACGAGGACGCGGAAGAGGACCCCTACGAGACCTTCCGCGCCGACCTGCGCATGCTCCCTGGCAAGTGGTACGTGATCCACTCCTACGCCGGCTTCGAGCGCAAGGTGAAGGCGAACATCGAGCAGCGCAAGTCGACGCTCGAGGTCGAGGACGAGATCTATCAGATCGAGGTCCCGATGGAGGACGTCGTCGAGATCAAGAACGGCCAGCGCAAGATGGTCACGCGCGTGCGAATCCCGGGCTACGTGCTCGTGCGCATGGAGCTCACGGAGGACACCTGGTCGGTCGTCCGCCACACGCCGGGCGTCACCGGCTTCGTGGGCAACGCCCACAACCCGACGCCGCTGCGCTTCGAAGAGGCCTTCAACATGCTGAAGTCCCTCGTCGAGGTCAAGGATGTCCCGACCGCCAAGAACATCGCGGCCAAGGGCGGCCTGGCCGTCGCGCGTCCGCTGCCCGCCGAGGTCGACTTCGAGGTCGGCGAGACCATCACGATCAAGGAGGGCTCTTTCGCGGGTCTTCCCGGCTCGATCAGCGAGATCAAGCCGGAGAGCGGCAAGCTCACCGTGCTCGTCTCCCTCTTCGAGCGCGAGACCCCGGTCGAGCTGTCGTTCGACCAGGTCACCAAGATGGTCTGACCCACCGCGTTCCCGGAACGGCCGTCCCCGCAGGGGGCGGCCGTTCCTGCGTTTCCGGGCGGTTGCCCCGGGTCAGTGCCGGGTCAGTTCCGCATCCGCTTCCGCATCCGCATCCGCATCCGCTTCCGCATCCGCGGGGCCGTGCGGGGTCAGTTCCGCATCCGCGGGTCCGTGCGGGGTCAGTTCCGCATCCGAAACCGGCCGTTCCGCTGCGCAATCGGCCCCGCCCGGCATCCGATCATCGAGCGGCAGTGCTCCACGTGCCCCAGCATCAGGTAGACTTGTGTGGTTTGTGTGCCGCTTCGGCGCGCACGCAGACGACCGCGGTCCGGAGATGCCGGATCCGTGGGAGAGCGGATGCAACCGGCATCCGTTCGATGAAAGGAAGAGGATATGGCACCGAAGAAGAAGGTGACCGGCCTGATCAAGCTTCAGATCAACGCCGGTGCAGCCAACCCGGCGCCGCCGATCGGCCCCGCGCTCGGTCAGCATGGCGTCAACATCATGGAGTTCTGCAAGGCGTACAACGCCGCGACCGAGTCGCAGCGCGGCAACGTCATCCCCGTCGAGATCACCGTCTACGAGGACCGCAGCTTCACGTTCATCCTGAAGACCCCGCCGGCAGCGGAGCTCATCAAGAAGGCCGCCGGCGTGCCCAAGGGCTCGGCGACGCCGCACACGGTGAAGGTCGCGAAGATCACCAAGGACCAGGTCCGCCAGATCGCAGAGACCAAGCAGGCCGACCTGAACGCGAACGACATCGAGGCCGCGATCTCGATCATCGCCGGCACCGCCCGTTCCATGGGCATCACGGTCGAGGGCTGAGGAGAATAATCATGGCTACGAAGTCCAAGGCTTACAAGGCTGCCGCCGAGAAGATCGAGGCAGACCGTTTCTACACTCCCGCTGAGGCTGTCGCCCTGGCGAAGGAGACCGGCTCGTCGAAGTTCGACTCGACCGTCGAGGTCGCGCTGAAGCTCTCGGTCGACCCCCGCAAGGCGGACCAGATGGTGCGCGGCACCGTCATCCTGCCCCACGGCACCGGCAAGACCGCCCGCGTCATCGTGTTCGCCACCGGCCCCGCGGCCGAGGCAGCGATCGCCGCAGGCGCGGATGAGGTCGGCGGCGCCGAGCTCATCGAGAAAGTCGCCGCAGGCTGGACCGCGTTCGACGCGGCCGTCGCCACTCCGGAGCTCATGGGCCAGGTCGGTCGTCTCGGAAAGGTCCTGGGTCCGCGTGGCCTGATGCCGAACCCGAAGACCGGCACCGTGACCCCGAACACGGCCAAGGCCGTCGAGGAGATCAAGGGCGGAAAGATCGAGTTCCGCGTCGACAAGCACGCCAACGTGCACTTCGTCGTCGGCAAGGCTTCCTTCACCACCGAGCAGCTGAACGAGAACATCGGCGCAGCGCTCGAGGAGATCGTGCGCCTCAAGCCGTCGAGCTCGAAGGGCCGTTACATCCAGAAGGGCGCCGTGTCGACCACGTTCGGCCCCGGTATCCCGCTGGACGTCAACTCCATCTGAGTGTGACTCCAGGAACGCCCCCGCATCCGATGCGGGGGCGTTCCTGCGTTCGCGAGCAGCCCTGACACGGGGCGTCACGCGATATGGGATCCTGTCCAGGCGGCGCGTACTGTGGATGAGCACAGCGCGCCACAGCATGCCGCGCCTCACCCGCACACCAGGAGGACCCCACCCATGTCCCGTCGCCTCATCATCGTCGCAGCCCTCGTCATCGGCGCATCCGCGCTCACCGCCTGCAGCGGAACCAGCACTCCCGCAGAGAGCGATTCCCCCAGCGGCGGCAGCGGCGCAGACTTCGGGCTCGTGAAGGACGGAACGCTCACGGTGGCCACCGAGGGCACCTACCGCCCCTTCAGCTTCCACGGCGACGGCGGCACCGGTGACCTCACCGGCTTCGACGTCGAGATCATCCAGGCGGTCGCCGACAAGCTCGACCTCGAGGTCGAGTTCCAGGAGACGCAGTGGGACGCGATCTTCGCCGGTCTCGATGCCGGCCGCTTCGACGTGATCGCCAACCAGGTCACCATCAACGACGAGCGCTCGGAGAAGTACCTCTTCAGCGCGCCGTACACGGTCTCGCCCGGCGTGATCGTCGTGAACGAGGACGAAGAGTCGATCAGCTCCTTCGAAGACCTCGAGGGAAAGACCACCGCTCAGTCGCTCACGAGCAACTGGAACGACCTCGCGACCGAGTCCGGCGCCAAGGTCGAGGCCGTCGAGGGCTGGGCACAGGCCGTCGCGCTCCTCCGCCAGGGACGCGTCGACGCCACCATCAACGACAAGCTCACCTTCCTCGACTACGAGACGACCGACGGCCCGACCGGCCTCAAGATCGCGGCCGAGACCGATGAGGCGGGTGAGCAGGCGTTCGCCTTCACCAAGGACAAGGAGTCGCTGGTCGAGGCGGTCGACGCCGCACTCGAGGAGCTTCGCGCAGACGGCACGCTCGCCGAGATCAGCGAGAAGTACTTCGGCGACGACGTCACCGAGTAGTCGATGGATGCCTGGCAGCTCTTCCTGAACTCACTGGGGCCGATCGCCCTCGGGGGGCTGCTGGGCACCATACCGCTCGCCCTCGCGTCGTTCGCGCTCGGCCTCCTGATCGCGATCGGCGTGGCGCTGATGCGCATCTCGGTGCGCCCGGTGGTCTCCGGGATCGCACGGTTCTACATCTCCGTCATCCGCGGCACGCCGCTGCTCGTGCAGCTGTTCGTGATCTTCTACGGGATGCCGGCGCTCGGCGTCACGATCGATCCATGGCCGAGCGCGATCATCGCCCTCTCCCTGAACGTCGGCGGCTACGGGGCGGAGGTCGTGCGCGCCTCGATCCTCTCGGTCCCGCAGGGGCAGTGGGAGGCGGCGTACACGGTCGGCATGAACCGGACCCGCACGCTCACCCGGATCATCCTGCCGCAGGCGGCCAGGGTGTCGGTGCCGCCGCTCTCGAACACCTTCATCTCGCTCGTGAAGGACACGTCCCTCGCGTCGACCATCCTGGTCACCGAGCTGTTCCGGGTGACGCAGCAGATCGCGTCATCCTCCTACCAGGTGATGGTCGTGTATCTCGCGGCCGCCCTCGTGTACTGGGTGATCTGCCTGGTGCTCGCCACCGGGCAGAGCGCGCTCGAGAGGAGGCTCGACAGCCGTGTCGCGAACTGATCCATCATCGACTCCGCTGCTCGCCGTGAGGCGGCTGCACAAGGCGTTCGGCGACAACGAGGTGCTTCGCGGCATCGACTTGACGCTGCACCGCGGCGAGGTAGTCGTGCTCATCGGCCCGAGCGGCTCGGGCAAGACCACGGTGCTGCGCTCGCTCAACGGGCTCGAGACGCCGGACGGCGGCACGATCGTCGTCGACGGCGGACCCGAGATCGACTTCTCGGCGAAGGTGCCGCCGCGGCAGCGCCTCGCGCTCCGCGACCGTTCGGCGATGGTCTTCCAGCATCACAACCTGTTCCCGCACTTCACGGTGCTCGAGAACGTGATCGAGGGACCGTGGCGGGTGCAGGGCCGCCCGAAGGACGAGGTGATCGCAGAGGCGCGCCTGCTGCTCGCCAGGGTCGGGCTCGCCGACAAGGAGAACGCCCGCCCGCATCAGCTCTCCGGCGGTCAGCAGCAGCGGGTCGGCATCGTCCGTGCCCTCGCGCTGCGCCCTGACCTCCTGCTCTTCGACGAGCCGACCAGTGCCCTCGACCCTGAGCTCGTCGGCGAGGTGCTGCTCGTGATCAAGGAGCTGGCGGACGAGGGCTGGAGCATGGTCGTGGTGACCCACGAGCTGAGCTTCGCTCGTGAGGCCGCCGACCACGTGCTGTTCCTGGATGGGGGAGTAGTCGTCGAGGAGGGCGCTCCCGAGCAGATCTTCAACGCGCCGCAGCATGAGCGCACGCAGCGATTCCTCACCAGGATCATGCGTCCGCTCGACGGCGCCTGAGCGCGTTTGTCGCGACGGTCAGCCGGCGAGCACCGGAAGCACCAGGCTCACCGCGAGCGCGATCATCACCACGGCGATCAGCGCGTCCAGGATGCGCCAGGAGCGCGGGGTGCGCAGCCAGCGGCCCAGGTGCCGGGCGCCGAAGCCGAGAGCCGTGAACCAGAGGATGCTCGCGGCCACGGCGCCGGCGGCGAACAGCCAGCGGTTCTCGCCGTGGGTCGCCGCGATCGAGCCGAGCATCAGCACCGTGTCGAGGTACACGTGCGGGTTCAGCCAGGTGAGCGCCAGCGTGGTCAGGGCGGCCGGGGCGAGCGCGGTGCGGGTGAGCGTCGCGGTGCGTCCACTGGAGGCGGATGCCGCGGCATCCGCCTCGTCCACCGTCAGCTCCTCGCCTCCCCGCCAGGCGCGCCGCGCCGCGAGGATGCCGTAGCCGAGCAGGAACAGCGCCCCGGCCCAGCGGGCGACGACCACGAGCCATGGC
This sequence comes from Microbacterium sp. SD291, assembly GCF_017355365.1. Lineage (GTDB taxonomy): Bacteria > Actinomycetota > Actinomycetes > Actinomycetales > Microbacteriaceae > Microbacterium. Next base: position 102,470 of record NZ_JADIJR010000010.1, read on the forward strand.
GCCGCGGCGATGACGAAGCCGAGACCCGCGACCCCGGCGATGATCAGCACGGCGTCTGAGATCGCGCAGATGGCCACGACCGCGAGAACGTGCTCGCGGCGGATGCCCTGTCGCAGCACGAACACGTTCTGCGCGCCGATGGCGATGATGAGGGAGAGGCCGAGTCCGAGACCCGCGAAGACGGAGAGCATGGTTCCACGGTAGGCATCCGCTGACTGCAGCACCAGCGAAGATTGCTTCCGAACCATTAGCATCACTTACGTGAAGATCGACCCCGAGCTCGCCGCCACGGTCGCGGCCGTGGCAGACGAGGGCACGCTCGATGCCGCCTCACGGAGGCTCCGCATCACGCCCTCGGCCGTCAGTCAGCGTCTGAAGACTCTGGAGCAGCAGCTCGGCCGAGTCCTTGTCGTGCGCAGCAAGCCGGTGCGCCTGACCGAGGCCGGCGAGGCCGTGGTGCGTCTCGCCAGGCAGGTCGCCCTGCTCGAGCACGATGCGCTCGGCGGACTCGGGCTCGGCGGCGATGCGCCTCGCACCGGCATCCCGCTCGCGGTGAACGCCGACTCGATGGCCACCTGGTTCCTGCGGCCGCTCGCGCGGCTCTCCGCCGAGCACGACATCGACTTCGACCTGCACCGCGACGACCAGAACTTCACCGCGCGGCTGCTGGAGTCCGGCACAGTGATGGCCGCGGTCACCAGCGAGGACACTCCGGTCGCCGGCTGCTCCGTGTCGCCGCTCGGCGTGCTGGAGTATCGCGCGATGGCGGAGTCCGGCTACGCCCGACGCTGGTTCGCCGAGGGGGTGACCCCTGAGGCGCTGGCGGTCGCGCCGTTCGTCGACTTCGACCGGCGCGACGCGCTGCAGCACGACTGGCTGCGCGAGATGGGCGTCGCCCACCAGGGCGTGCCGCGACACTATGTCCCGGCATCCCACGACTACGCCCTCGCGGTGCAGCTCGGCCTCGGCTGGGGGATGGTGCCGCTGTTGCAGGACTCGGCGGGCCTCGTCGCGCTCGGCGGGCCGACACTGCGCGTGAAGCTGTACTGGCAGCAGTGGAATCTGCGCTCGGCGCTCCTCGACACGATCGCCGCCGAGGTCGCGGCTGAGGCCCGAAAGGTGCTGCGCCCCAGCCAAGACCGTCTGTTTGCGTCACACGCATCCTGAGCGGGCTCCGGAACCTGCGTTCGACGCAAACAGACGGGTTCTAATCCTCGCTGTCCGGGGTCGCGCCTGAGGAGAGCGCGTGCAGCAGCCGGGTGAGGTTGCCGATGTCGGCGACGCTCCAGCCCGCGAGGTTGCGCATCAGCAGGCCCTCCTGCGGTTCCCGCGCCTCGGCGAGACGCTGCTCGCCGATCGCGGTCAGCCGCAGCAGGAACGAGCGTCCGTCGGCGGGGTCGGGCGATCGCTCGATGAGACCGAGCCCCTCCAGCTCGCGGACCATCCGGCTGACCTGGCCCTTGTCGATCAGCATCCGCTCCGCGAGCGCCGAGGCGTTGACCTCGCCGCACCGCGCGATCGTGGTCAGGGTCTTGTACGCCCCCGGCAGCATCCCAGGGCTGACCCGGTTCGCGTTCTCCATGATCAGTCGACGGAAGTGCGTGATCAGCTCGCTGAACTCCGCCTCGAGTGCGCGGACCGCTACAGCCCTTGCGTCCCCGGGATCGGCGCTCCGCTCAGCGCCGGACATCGGATGCTCCGCCACGCGAGTCGTGGGAGACGACGGACACGGCTCCGGTCGGAGCGCCGGAGAGCGCCTCGGCGTCGGCGATGGCCACCTCGGCGGCCTCCTCGAGGGCATGTCCGTCCTTCGCGGCATCCGCGCTGGCCCGCTCGCTCGTGGTCATCGTCGTGAGAGGGCGGTTCGGCAGGAACAGGATCGCGATGAGGCTGATCACCGCCAGCGGGATGCCGACGAGGAAGGCATGCGAGATCGCCTGAGCGTAGAAGTCCTCGACGAGCGAGCGCACCGGGTCCGGCAGCAGGCGCACCTCGGGGAGCGTTCCGCTGTTCAGCTGGGCTGTGACCTCGGCCGCCTTGTCGCCGGTCTTGGCGATCGCGGCCATCAGCTCATCCTTGCCGGCGGTGAAGAGCTCGGTGATCCGGCTGGCGAGCATGGCGCCCATCACCGACACGCCGATCGTGCCGCCGAGGCTGCGGAAGAAGGTGATGCCGGAGCTCGCGACGCCCATCTCGCTGGGTTTCGCGACGTTCTGCACGATGAGCACGAGGTTCTGCATGGTCATCCCGACGCCGGCGCCGGTGAGGAACATGTAGATCGAGACCAGTACGAAGTCGGTGTCGTAGTGGAGTGTCGACAGCAGCGCGGAACCGGCGATCAGCAGGACGGAGCCGAGGACCAGATAGCCCTTCCACTTGCCGTACCGCGTGACCAGCTGTCCGACGAGCATCGAGGAGATCAGGAGTCCCGCCATCATCGGCAGAGTCATCAGGCCGGCCTCGGTCGGGGACGCACCCCGGGAGAGCTGCATGTACTGCGCCAGGTAGACGGAGGTGCCGAACATCGCGACGCCGATCGAGATCGAGGCGAGCACCGACAGGCTGAAGGTGCGGCCGCGGAACAGGCTGAGCGGGATGAGCGGCTCGCGCACCTTGAGCTCGACGATGATGAACGCGATTGCGGCGACGAGCGCGCCGCCCGCCATCAGGACCGTCTCGGTGCTCCACCAGTCGAAGGTCGAACCGGCGTTGGTGATCCAGATGAGCAGCAGCGACACGGACGCGGAGAGCAGCACGATGCCGACGTAGTCGATCGACACCTTCCGTGTGCGCTCGGTGCTGACGTGCAGCGTCTTCTGGAGGATGATCAGCGCGGCGATCGCGAACGGCAGCGCCACGAAGAAGTTCCAGCGCCAGTTGATGGCATCCGTGATCCAGCCGCCGAGCAGCGGGCCGCCGACCGTCGCGACGGCCATGACGGCGCCGAACAGGCCCATGTAACGGCCACGCTCCCGAGGGCTGATGATGTCGGCCATGATGACCTGGCTGAGGGCGGCGAGACCGCCTGCGCCGAGGCCCTGCACGACACGGAACGCGATGAGCACGCCCGTGTCCTGCGCGAAGCCGGCCGCGGCCGTGGCCAGCACGAAGATGATCAGAGCGATCTGGATGAGCAGCTTGCGGTTGAAGAGGTCGGCGAGCTTGCCCCAGATGGGCGTCGAGATCGCGGTCGTGAGCAGCGTCGACGTGATCACCCATGTGTACGCGGCCTGGTCGCCGCCGAGGTCGTGCACGATCACCGGCATCGAGGTCGACACGACCGTGGCCGCGATCATCGACACGAACATGCCGAGCAGCAGCCCGGTGAGCGCCTCCAGCACCTGCCTGTGCGTCATCCGAGTCGGTGAATCCGTTGTCATGCTGAGCCTCTTTCGGGAGTCGCGGGGATGGATGCCGCGACTGCTCTGGCGCGCACAAGATAGTTGAACTTCGTCAACTATACGGACTTGGTTGAGTTCAGTCAACCAAGTGCCGCCGGCGCCGCGGATGTCGGTCGACGTCGGCGAGCCGGGTGTCGTCGGCTGTGCAGGCCTTCGCTGGACGACGCCCGGCGCGGGTCGCCGACCTGTGCGCACGGCTGATGCGCGACGGGTCGGCCGCTGGTGCTCAGTCGGCCAGTGCCAGCGCCCGGAACGCGTCGCGCTCACGCAGCTGCTCGCGGCGGCCGACGGCTGCGGCATCCTCGAGACGTGCCGGGATCTGCTGCCCTGTGGTGCGGCGGTAGAGCTCGTCGATGAGGGCTGTCGCGAGTCCGACGAGCTTCGCGATCTCGCGGTCGTCTCGGTCGATCCAGACGCACTTCGGCTCATCGTGGATGGGGGAGAAGTCCTCGTGCTCCTCCCACACGAACAGGGTCCGCTCTGCGCCGAGCACGTGCTGCTGCCACCACACCTGGCGGAGGTACGTGCGCGGGATGCCGCGGAAGGCCTTGTTCGTCGTCTTGATCTCGGCGAGCCTGACCTGGCCGTCCGTGTCGACGGCGATGCCGTCGGGTGTCGCCAGGTGGCGGTGCTCGACCTCGGCGCGGAACAGCGCGGACGATGGGAGGATGCCGTGCGTCGCGGCGACCCACGCGGCGATCTCCGGCTCCCGGCGTCGGCCGTGGTCTGTGTAGGCGTTGCCGCCGAAGCGGGGGCCGCCGCCGAGCTTGGAGTCGGCCGCGCGGGCGATCGACTTCTCGCTGGTGAGCCCGGCGACATCCGTCGCGGTGATGCCGCGCGATCGCGCCCGCATCCAGGCGACGCGGTCGCGGGAGTCCGCAACGATGCGCGCTTGGAGTTCCGGGTTCACCCTTCGACCCTAACCCCGGACGCCGACGCTCACTCCCCGCACACGCCGCCCGCGGTCGCTCCCAGTCGGGTGTCCGCGTTCCACCTCACCCCGGCGCCCCATCTGCGCGTCCGCGCCCCATCTGAGAGTCGTCCCTCAAGTGGGGCGTCGGCGACCAGGTGGGGCGCCGCGGATCAGGACGATCGAGGAGAAGCGAGTTCGCAACTGGCGGCGGTCGAGTGCTTCTGCACGGATCGCGATTCGCGCTCAGGTGCGACCGGGCCTGGGGACAAGCCGGAATCGCCGTCGGCCGTGCTCGATGATCGACGGATGCCGAAGAGCATCGACATCCTCGCCGCGCGGGCCCTACTGCACTCGCGCGCAGAGCTGATCGAGAACGGGCTGACCGAGCGCCAGGTCCGTGGTCTCGTCGAGGCGAAGATCCTTCGAAGGGTGCGCCGCGGCCGGTACGTCTACGAAGACGACTGGAAGGATCTGTGGAACGAAGGGCGGCACCTCGTCGAAGTCGTCGCCGCCCGTCTCAATTCCGAGGGGCCGGGACCCGTCTTCTGGGGTCCTTCTGCCGCTGTGCTCCACGGGCTCCCGCTCTATCGGCTCGCGCCGCGCGTGGTGCACGTCGCGACCGTCGATGCGCGCCATGGGCGCACTCACGCTCGGATCACCTGGCACAACGTCGACGTCGACGCCGCTGACATCACGGTGGTCGACGGCATCCGATGCACGACGATCGAGCGAACGGTACTCGACCTCGCGCGCTCGCTGTCTCAGGATGCCGCCGTGTCCGCAACCGACGCCGCGCTGCGGATGGAGGCTGTCACGAGAAATGTGCAGGATGAGGACAGTGCTCGAGAATGGCGCGATCGGATGCTGGTACGCGCCGAGCATCTCCATGGCCGCGGCATTCGCCAGGCGCGTCGGATGATCGCCTTCGCCGACGGTCGGGCTCAGCTTCCGGGCGAAAGCGTGAGCCGGCTGCATCTCAGTCGGCTGGGGTTCACTCGTTTCGACATCCAGATGCACGTGGTCGGAGCCGCCGGAGACGACTACTGGCTCGACTTCGGCTTTCTCGGCGCGCGGTGCTTCGGCGAGTTCGACGGTCTTGGGAAGTACTTCGACGAACGAATGAAAGGCGACCGGTCGACGGCGCAGGTAATGCTCGACGAGAAACTCCGCGAAGACGACATCCGCGGCGTCACGGGCTGGCGGTTGGCGAGGTGGGGTTCATCCCACATCAGCACGCTGGATGCCTTCGCCGAAAGGCTCGCCGCCTTCGGCATCCGCCCACCCGGATGATCGACGCCCCACTTGTCGTCCGCGCCCCACCTGAGAGTCGTCCCCCAGGTGAGGCGTTGGCGTGCAGGTGGGGCGTCGGCGGGCAAGAAGGGAATGGAGAGGCGGGGGATTTGGGGGGACCCGATGCGGTGGGGTACAGTTGTGTCAACCGAAGACCGCTGGTCATCGTCGTGCGCGCAAGTGCACGGTGATCGAAGCTCTGCTCAGCAGGGGCCCGCGCAGGACACGAACTTTCTGAGCTCCGTGCGCTTGCGCCGGAGCTTTTCTGTTTGTCAGGGCCCTGCCGCAGGTCGAGGTCGGTGCCTCACCGCCGTGAGGCGCCTCGTACACACCAAGGAGTGACCATGGCGCAGAAGGATGCATCGGTCGCCGAGCTCACGAAGTCATTCGAGAACTCGTCCGCCGTTCTGCTGACCGAGTACCGCGGTCTGACGGTTGCCCAGCTCAAGGAGCTGCGCAACAGCATCCGTCAGGACGCTGAGTACGCCGTGGTGAAGAACACGCTGACCAAGATCGCCGCCAACAAGGCTGGCATCACCGCGCTGGACGACGACCTCAAGGGTCCGTCGGCCGTCGCGTTCGTGCACGGTGACTTCGTCGCCACTGCAAAGGCTCTGCGTGACTTCGCCAAGGCCAACCCGCTTCTCGTGATCAAGTCCGGCATCTTCGAGGGCAACGCCCTCTCCGCCGACGAGGTCGACAAGTACGCCGCGCTCGAGAGCCGTGAGGTTCTGCTGGCGAAGGCTGCGGGCATGATGAAGGCCACGATGGGCAAGGCTGCCGCCACCATCGATGCTCTTCGCGAAAAGCTGGAGACCGCCGAGGCCGCGTGAGCGACCTGCGTTCTCGATCAACAAACCCCATCTATTAGGAGATACATCATGGCTAAGCTCACCACTGAGGAGCTGCTCGAGCAGTTCGCCGGCCTGACCCTCGTCGAGCTCAACGACTTCGTCAAGGCGTTCGAGGAGAAGTTCGAGGTCACCGCTGCTGCCCCCGTCGCCGTTGCAGGCGCAGGCGGCGGCGCTGCTGAAGAGGTTGAGGAGAAGGACTCCTTCGACGTCATCCTCGAGGCTGCCGGCGACAAGAAGATCCAGGTCATCAAGACGGTCCGCGAGCTCACCTCGCTCGGCCTCGGCGAGGCCAAGGCTGTCGTCGACGGTGCTCCCAAGGCCGTCCTCGAGGGCGCGAACAAGGAAGCCGCCGAGAAGGCCAAGGCCGCTCTCGAAGAGGCAGGCGCCACGGTTACCCTCAAGTAATCGCGTCTCGACGTTCCACGAAGGCCCCGGGGTTCGCCCCGGGGCCTTCGTGCGTCCGCAGGAGCGTCAGCGCGCGGGAGCGGTGGAGTTACGCACCACCAGAGCGGATGCCGCGACCACGTGCTCGATCGGAGCATCCGCATCGGCGATCCTCCGCTGCAGCAGGCGCACGGCCTCCGCTCCCTGCTCGCGCGGGCGCTGCCGGATGGTCGTCAGCGCGAACATCTCGGCGTGCTGATGATCGTCGATGCCGACGACGCTGAGTTCGGCAGGCACCGCGATCCCGAGGCGGCGCGAGGCGATGATCGCCCCGATCGCGGCCTCGTCGCAGACCCCGACGATCGCGGTCGGGCGGGCGCGACGGTCGCCGAGGAGCTCGGCGGCGGCCGCATAGCCGTCGGGCGTCGTCCCGCCCCCGGAGCCAGCGCCGACGATCCGGATGCCGGCACCGAGCCCGGCTGAGGCCATGGCCTCGCGGTAGCCCTCGACCCGGCGGCCGTCGACGAAGCTGCGCGCGGCCGCATCCGCGGCGGTGCCGACGAATGCGACGCGCGTATGCCCCAGCGTGATCAGATGCTCGGTCGCGATGCGCGCGGCCGCGAAGTCGTCTATCGAGACGGAGCTCGCCCCCTCGGCGTGCGGCCCCACGCTGACCAGCGGCCGATCGGGGCGCAGCATCCGCTCGAGCTCCCGCGGCCCCGGCTGGATGCCGGCGGCGATGATGCCGTCGAACCGCTTTCTCGGCAGGATGCCGTCGAACAGCCGGACGCGCTGGTTCGCGCCGGCGTCGAGGCTGTACAGGGTGAGGTCGTACCCCTGCTCGAGGAGCGACTCCTGGATGCCGGCGAGAAGCTCGGCGAAGAACCACCGCTCGAGCGAGGGCATCACGACGCCGACCGTGTGCGTCCGGCCGGTCGCGAGGCTGAAGGCCGAGGAGTGGGCGACGTAGGCGAGCTCCGCTGCGGCATCCGCCACCTTGCGACGGGTGTCCTCCGAGACGTACCCGCGTCCGCTCAGCGCCCTGCTGGCCGTCGCCTTCGACACGCCGGCACGCGCCGCGACGTCCGCGATCGTGCTCATCGGTCCTCCTCGACCACCTGCTTCCCGTGCGCCGGTCGGGCGCACGACGATGACAGCGTAGCCCTTCGCGGCGCGCGAGGGAACCGGTTCCACACTTGCGGCTCGGGAGCGCTCCCATCTTGAGTGCCGATCGCGACGCAAAGGTTGCCAGCTTGTGACCCTTGCCCATTGTGCCGGGGTGCGGATCGCAAGTAGGTTGGCCTGGAATCGGTTCCCGACGGATGCCGCCGTGCGGCGTCGAGGAGGCGGGGGTCATGCACTCGAAGAGGAGAATCCACATGGGTCTGTCACAGCGTTCCCGGCGGCTCGTCCCGCTCGCCCTGCTGGGAGTCGCGGGCGTCGCGCTCGCAGGTTGCGGAGCTCCAGGGGCTCCGAGCGGAGGTGGTGGAGGCGGCGATGGCGAGGATGCCACCGTCACGATCTACGGCACCATCGTCGAAGGCGAGGCCGAACTCCTGCAGGAGACGTGGGCCGACTTCGAAGAGGAGAACGGCATCACCATCAAGTACGAGGGGAGCCAGGACTTCGAGGCTCAGCTCGGCACACGTGCGCAGGGCGGGAACCCGCCGGATATCGCGATCTTCCCGCAGCCGGGTCTGCTCGCCGACTTCGCATCCCGTGACTTCCTGAAGCCCGCCCCGGAGGAGGTCGCGAACAACGCGAACGAGTACTGGACCGAGGACTGGGTCAACTACGGCACGGTCGACGGCACGTTCTACGGCGCCCCGCTGATGGCGAGCGTCAAGGGCTGGATCTGGTACTCGCCGGCGAAGTTCGCCGAGTGGGGCGTCGAGGTCCCGAAGACGCTCGACGAGCTGAACACGCTGACTGCGAGCATCCAGTCCGCCACCGGATCCGCGCCGTGGTGCGCCGGCTTCGAGTCGGGTGTGGCCACCGGCTGGCCGGGCACCGACTGGGTCGAGGACTACGTCCTGCGCCAGGCGGGAACCGACGTCTACGACCAGTGGGCGGCCGGCGAGGTCCCGTTCACCGACCCGCAGATCAAGCAGGCCTTCGACTCGGTCGGGGAGTTGCTGCTCAACCCGAGCTACGTCAACGCCGGCTTCGGCGACGTGCGCTCGATCAACTCCACCGCATTCGGCGATGTCGCGGCCAAGGTCGCGTCCGGCGAGTGCGCGATGACGCACCAGGCATCCTTCCTCTCGGGCTTCTTCCCCGAGGGCACCGAGGTCGCCGAGGACGGCGACGTGTGGGCGTTCATCCTCCCGGGCGAGACCGAGGGCGAGACCACCGTCACCGGCGGAGGCGAGATCGTCGGCGCATTCACCGACACCGAGGCCACGCAGAAGGTGCTCGCGTACCTCTCCAGCCCCGAGTGGGCGAACAAGCGGGTGAGCCTCGGCGGAGTCACGTCAGCCAACAACGGCCTCGACCCGGAGAGCGCACAGGACCCGATCCTTCAGGAGACCATCAAGATCCTGCAGGACCCGGAGACCACGTTCCGGTTCGATGCGAGCGACCTGATGCCCGGTGCCGTGGGCGCCGGCACCTTCTGGAAGGGAATGGTGGCGTGGGTCAACGGCACCTCGACCGACGAGGTGCTCACGCAGATCGAGACCGGCTGGCCCGCCGAGTGATTCACCGAGGAGGGTCGCCCGCGCCGGGCGGCCCTCCTCCTCTCCGGTCTGCGCACCGTCGCGCCGACCGCGATCCGCTCCGCGTCATGAAGGGGAATCCGTGAACGCGACTCTGTTCTTCCGATGGATCGGGATGCTTCCGCCGGTCCTGCAGGCGGTCGTCGTCGTGATCGCGTTCGCGATCGTCGTCGCCGTCATCCTGCTGCTCGTGGACGTCGCGCCGCGCAAGGGGCCGGTGTACACCGGCATCCGGCTGGCGATGTGCGTCCTTATCCCGCTCGCGGTGATGTGGTTCTTCAACTCGTACTACTGGGCGATGGGCGTCGCCGTCGTCGTCGGGGCGCTGTTCTTCTTCCTCGACTACCGTTCCCGCGACGGCGCGGGATATCTCATCCAGCTGGTCGCCTTCATGGCGCCGGCGATGCTCCTGCTGCTGGTCGGCCTGATCCTCCCGTCGATCCAGACGATCTACTCGTCGTTCTGGAACTCGACGGGCAAGCAGTTCGTGGGGTTCGCCAACTACACGTGGATCTTCACGCAGTCCGACGGGATCACCTCGGTCGTGAACACGATCGTGTGGGTGCTGCTCGTCCCCCTCGTGTCCACCCTCGTGGGCCTCGCCTACGCCGTCTTCATCGATCGCACCAGGGGCGAGAAGATCTACAAGGTGCTCGTGTTCATGCCGATGGCGATCTCGTTCGTCGGGGCGAGCATCATCTGGCGGTTCATGTACGCCTACCGCGGCCCGGGCGAGGAGCAGATCGGCCTCTTGAACCAGGTCCTCGTGTGGTTCGGGGGCCAGCCCCAGCAGTTCCTGCTCGACGGCCCGTGGAACAACCTCGCGCTCATCGCCGTCCTGGTGTGGGTGCAGACCGGATTCGCGATGGTCGTGCTCTCGGCGTCCATCAAGGGCGTGCCGGCCGAGCTGCTGGAAGCCGCAGAGCTCGACGGCGCCAACGCGTGGGAGCGCTTCTGGTCGGTGACCGTGCCGTCGATCCGGCCCGCGCTGATCGTGGTGCTGACGACGATCTCGATCGCCTCGCTGAAGGTGTTCGACATCGTCAGGACCATGACCGGCGGCAACTACGGCACCTCCGTGCTCGCCAACGAGATGTACACGCAGTTCTCCAAGTTCGAGGCCGGGCGCAGCGCCGCGCTGTCGGTGATCCTCTTCCTCCTGGTGCTGCCGATCGTCATCTACAACGCGCGCCAGATCAAGAAGCAGCGGGAGATCCGATGAGTCCTTCGACAAGCTCAGGAACCCAGGTCCAGACGGATCAGAGCACCAGGGCGATCACGACCGGCAGCCGGCTCGACGCCTCGGCCGGCCGAGCGCGCAAGCGGCTCAGCCGCCCGTGGGCGTCGATCGCGTCGATCGTGATCGCATTCCTATGGACAGTCCCGACTCTCGGGCTTTTCATCTCCTCCCTCCGCCCGCGCGACGCGATCGACACGTCCGGCTGGTGGACGATCTTCACGAACCCCGAGTTCACGCTCGACAACTACGCCGCGGTGCTGCAGTCGGGCACCACGCAGCTCACGATCATGGAGTCGTTCGTCAACTCGATCGCGATCACGATCCCGGCGACGCTCGTCCCGCTGATGATCGCGTCGATGGCGGCGTACGCGTTCGCGTGGATCGACTTCAAGGGCCGCAACGCGCTGTTCATCTTCGTGTTCGCGCTGCAGATCGTTCCGATCCAGATGGCACTTGTGCCGCTGCTGACGTCGTTCTCGCGCGGGATCAACCTGTTCGGACTGCAGGTCACGCTGGGACTCGACGCGTCCCAGGGGTACGCCCAGGTGTGGTTCGCCCATTCGATGTTCGCACTCCCGCTCGCGATCTACCTGCTGCACAACTTCATGTCGGAGATCCCCGGCGAGATCATCGAGGCCGCACGCGTGGACGGCGCGTCGCGCGGGCAGATCTTCTTCCGAGTGGTGCTGCCGCTGACGATGCCGGCGATCGCCTCCGTGGCGATCTTCCAGTTCCTCTGGGTGTGGAACGACCTGCTCGTCGCGCTCGTCTTCGCCGACGGGCCCGCCGCGCCGATCACGAAGGTGCTCGCCGAGATCACCGGCCGGGGCGAGGGGTGGTACCTCCTCACCGCCGGCGCATTCGTGTCGATCCTGGTGCCGCTGATCGTGTTCTTCGCGCTCCAGCGCTACTTCGTGCGCGGTCTGCTGGCGGGCTCCACCAAGGGCTGACCCTTCGACCGGCTCAGGGACCCAGGGCGGATGCCGCGGCGTGAGCAATACACGCCCCGCCACGGCATCCGCGCCCTTACGCTGAACCCATGAAGTACGCAGACACCATCGTCGACCTCGTCGGCGACACGCCCCTCGTGAAGCTTCAGCACGTCACCGAGGGCGTCGCGTGCACTGTGCTCGTGAAGCTCGAGTACCTGAACCCCGGCGGGTCGGCGAAGGACCGCATCGCGGCGAGGATCATCGATGCCGCTGAGGCGGCCGGCGATCTGAAGCCCGGCGGAACCATCGTCGAGCCGACCAGCGGCAACACCGGTGTCGGCCTGGCGCTCGTCGCGCAGCAGCGCGGCTACAAGTGCGTCTTCGTGCTGCCGGACAAGGTCGGCGAGGACAAGATCGACGTGCTGCGCGCCTACGGCGCCGACGTCGTCGTGACCCCGACGTCGGTGGCCGCCGACAGTCCGGAGTCCTATTACAGCGTGAGCGATCGCCTCGTGCGCGAGATCCCCGGCGCCTTCAAGCCGAACCAGTACGAGAACCCGAACGGACCCCGCAGCCACTACGAGACGACGGGGCCCGAGATCTGGCGCGACACCGACGGCGAGGTGACGCACTTCGTCGCCGGAGTCGGCACCGGCGGCACGATCACCGGCACCGGCCGCTACCTCCGCGAGGTGTCGGAGGAGCGGGTGCACATCGTCGGCGTCGACCCCGAGGGCAGCGTCTACAGCGGCGGCACCGGGCGCCCGTATCTCGTGGAAGGCGTCGGCGAGGACATCTGGCCGGGGGCGTACGACCCGACCGTGCCGCACGAGATCGTCGCGGTGAGCGACGCCGAGGCCTTCGCGATGACCCGGCGCCTGGCGCGCGAGGAGGGCATCCTCGTCGGCGGATCCAGCGGCATGGCCGTCGTCGGCGCGCTGCGCGTGGCGCGCGACCTGCCGGCGGATGCCGTGATGGTGGTGCTCCTCCCGGACGGCGGACGCGGGTATCTCGGCAAGATCTTCAACGACGGCTGGATGCGCTCGTACGGCTTCGCCGACATCGACGACGGGGAGACCATCGCCGACGTGCTCGCGGCACGACCGTCGCGCCGCGCTCACGGCATCCCGGATCTCGTGCACGCCCACCCGACCGACACCGTGCTCGAGGCGATCGGGATGATGACGGAGTTCGACGTCTCCCAGCTCGTGGTGCTCAGCGCCGAGCCGCCTGTGATGATGGGCGAGGTGGTCGGAACCGTTGACGAGAAGGGCCTGCTCGACCTGCTGTTCCGCGGAGACGCGAAGCCGGCGGATGCGCTCGGCGCGCACGTGGGGGAGCGGCTGCCGCTGATCGGCATCCACGCGCCCGTCGCGCAGGCGCGGGCCGCGCTCGCCGACGTCGACGCGCTGCTGGTCACCGAGGACGGCAAGCCGCACACGGTGCTCACCCGGCAGGACCTGCTCGCGTACCTGTCGCGCTGACCCGGGGTGTCACAGCTCGGGCCGGCACGGCCGGTGCGGTCGTAGGCTGAAGAACATGTCCGAGCACTCCTTCGCCACCCGCGCCATCCATTCAGGCCAGAGGCCCGACCCGACCACCGGCGCGATCATCCCGCCGATCTACCAGGCCTCCACCCATGTGCAGGACGGCATCGGCGGCTTCCGCGACGGCTACGAGTACAACCGGGCGGGGAACCCGACGCGGTCGTCGCTCGAGGTCCAGCTCGCGGCGCTCGAAGGCGGCGTGAACGCGCTGTCGTTCGCATCAGGTCTCGCCGCCGAGGACGCGCTTCTGCGCGGCATCCTGAAGCCCGGTGATCATGTCGTGCTCGGCAACGACGTCTACGGCGGCACCTACCGTCTGCTCACGAAGGTGCTCGCGCCGTGGGGCGTCGAGACGTCCACGGTCGAGCTCTCCGAGCTCGACGACGTCCGTGCGGCGATCCGGCCCTCGACGAGGATCGTCTGGGTCGAGACGCCGAGCAACCCGCTGCTGAAGATCGTCGACATCGCGGCGGTCGTGGAGGTCGCGCACGCCGCGGGCGCCGTCGTCGTCGTCGACAACACGTTCGCGTCGCCGGCGCTGCAGCAGCCGCTCGCGCTCGGGGCCGACCTCGTCGTGCACTCGACCACCAAGTACCTCGGCGGGCACTCCGACGTGCTCGGGGGTGCAGTCGTCTTCGGTGACGACCGCTTCTACGAGCAGATCAAGTTCCAGCAGTTCGCGGTCGGGGCTGTCTCCGCACCGCTGGACGCCTGGCTCACCACCCGCGGCATCAAGACGCTCGCCGTGCGCGTGCGCCAGCACGGCGAGAACGCGCAGGCGATCGCCGAGTGGGCGGCGGCCCGTCCCGAGTTCGCGCAGGTCTTCTACCCTGGGCTCGCCTCGCATCCCGGCCATGAGATCGCCGCACGGCAGATGAGCGGGTTCGGCGGGATGCTGTCGCTCGCGCTCGCCGCGGGGCCCGCCGCCGCGCGCGCCTTCGCGGAGTCCACGCGGCTGTTCCAGCTCGCGGAGTCGCTGGGCGGCGTGGAATCGCTGATCGGCTACCCGTCCGACATGACGCACGCGTCCGTGCGGGGCACCGCGCTCGAGGTACCAGAGAACGTGGTGCGGCTCTCGGTCGGCATCGAGGACGTGAGCGACCTGATCGCAGACCTCGAGCAGGCGGTCGCCGGCATCCGCTGATCCGCTCGCGGGTCGTCGCGCGGAGAATCCTGCACTTCATCGTGGGAATGCGGGGTGCTCGGGCTGTAACATGGAGGCTTCGGCTGATCGAATCGATTCGACCCTGAAGCCGACCGAATTCCCGCACCGAACCCCGGAAGGATCGTCGTGTCCGACGCGCCCCGCACCGACTCCGTCACGGTGATCGCTCAGCCCGAGCGCACCGCGACAGGCAGCATCCGCACCTCCTCGTCGACGGGCGCCATCCGCACGCTGGGTTCGAATCCGGCCACCGCGCCGATCATGCTGCACCCGGGGGACTCGATCCCGAACGGCCGGCGTGTGCTGTACATCGTGCTGCTCGGCGCGCTCACCGCGCTCGGCCCGTTCACGATCGACCTGTACCTTCCCGCATTCCCGATCCTCGAGCAGGACTTCGAGACCACGGCCGCCGCGATCCAGCTGACGCTCACCGGCACCATGATCGGCTTCGCGCTGGGACAGCTCGTCGTCGGACCGCTCAGCGACAAGGTCGGCCGTCGCATCCCGCTGATCGTGGTCACCGCGCTGCACGTGCTCGCGAGCGCCGCGGCGGCATTCGCCCCGACCCTGCCGCTGCTGAGCGGCGCCCGCGTGCTGATGGGCGTCGGAGCGGCTGCGGGTGGCGTCGTCGCCATGGCGATCGTGCGCGACCTCTTCGGCGGCAGGCGCCTGGTCGTGATGCTGTCGCGTCTCGCGCTCGTCTCCGGTGTGGCGCCGGTGGTGGCGCCGCTCATCGGCTCGGCGCTGCTGACGCTGATGCCGTGGCGCGGCATCTTCATCGTGCTCGCCGTGTACGGCGTCGTCATGCTGCTCTCGGCGATCCTGTTCATCCCGGAGACGCTGCCGGTCGCGCGCCGGCAGGAGCGCGGCGGCGCCACCGTTCTGCAGCGGTACCGCTCGGTGTTCTCCGACCGGGTGTTCATCGGCGTGCTCATCATCGGCGGGATGACCTTCTCCGGGCTGTTCTCCTACCTCTCCGCCTCACCGTTCCTCTTCCAGCAGACGCACGGGCTGGATGCGCAGCAGTACGGGCTCCTCTTCGCCGTCAACTCCCTCGGCGTCGTGACGGGCGTGCAGTTCGCCTCGCGCCTCGCGGCGCGCTTCGGCCCGCAGTGGGTGATGGCGTACTCGACCGCCGTGCTCCTCGCCGCCGGGATCGCGATCATCGTGACCGATCAGCTCGGCCTCGGCCTCTGGGGCACCGTCATCCCGTTGTTCGTGTTCATGACGGCGTGCGGCTTCACGTTCCCGAACGTCCAGGTGCTGGCTCTCGACCGGCACGGCAAGGCGGCGGGGACAGCGGCATCCGTGATCGGCGCGACCAACTTCGGCGTCGCCGGCCTGATCTCACCCGTCGTCGGCTGGATCTCGAAGGGCGCGGGCATCACCGCGACCACCATGGCCTCCGTCATGGTCGGCTGCGCTGCGATCGGTCTGCTCTCGCTCTGGCTGATCGTGCGCCCGCGAACCGTCGGGATGCTCGCTCCCTGATCCGCTGGTTCAGGGCTCCATCGGACAGAATGGGGTCATGGAGAGGCGTACGCTGCTGTGGTGGGGGACTGGAAGCCTGCTCGCGGCGACGGCACTCGGGGCCCTGATCGTGCTGGGCTTCGCTGATGCGCCGGCGATCGATCGATGGTGGAACACCGCTGTCGCCGCTCAGAGGGCGCCCTGGCTCGTCGCGTTCGCGCACGGCATGAACTTCGTCGGCGGCAGCAGGGGCACGATCTTCATCGTCGGGCCGCTCATCATCATCGCCTTCGTGCTCGCCCGGCGATGGCGATCCGCGGTGTTCGCCGCGATGGCCATGCTGACCAGCGCCGGAGTCGTGCAGGTGCTCAAACACATCTTCGGCAGAGCACGTCCGGATGACATGCTCGTGATGAGCGACTTCGGCTCGTTCCCCTCCGGGCACGTCGCCAACGCCGCCACCGTCGCCGTCCTGGTGTGGGTGCTCTTCCCCCGCATGTGGACCGCGATCGCCGCGGCGCTCTGGGTGCTGGCGATGGCGTACTCGCGAACTCTGCTGTCCGTGCACTGGGCGACGGACACGCTGGGTGGCGCGCTCGTCGGCGCGGGCGCCGTGCTGATGCTGTCGGCCTGGCTGCTGCCGTGGGTCCGTCAGCAGGATCATGCCTCGCCGCCTGCGGCAGGAGTCACAGAGACCGCCCGCACCGAGGAGCTGTAGTGTCCCGCATCCGTCCCTATCGTCCGCAAGACCGCGACGCGCTGTACGAGATCTGCGTCAGGACGGCGGATGCCGGCGGAGATGCGACCGGCATCCTCTCCGACGACATGCTGTGGGGGAATCTCTTCGCCGTGCCGTACGCGCAGCGCCACCCCGATCTCGCCTGGGTGGTCGAGGCCGACGATGACCGCGTGATCGGATACATCGTGGCGACGGACGACACGGATGCCTTCGCCCGGTGGTTCCGCGACGAGTGGTGGCCGGCGTTCCACGAGCGTCACCCTCGTCCGGTCGAGGCCGTCACGCGTGAGAGCCGGATGATCGAGTACGGCTGGAGCCGTGCCCCCGGTCTCGAGGTGAACGCCGCAGAGTACCCCGCGCACCTGCACATCGACCTGCTTCCGGAGACCCAGGGCCAGGGTCTCGGACGCCGCCTGATCGAAACGCTGTTCGCCGAGCTCCGGCGCAGGGGAGTGCGGGGGCTGCACCTGGGCATGGACCCGGACAACACCGGGGCTGCCGCGTTCTACGAGCGCCTCGGCATGCAGCGGCTGCCGGCGGCCACTGGCGGCCAGACCTACGGCGTGCGCTTCGATCGCCCCGAATCCCACGGTGCCTGATAAACAGATGAAGGGCCCCCGCTGGCGCGGAGACCCTTCATCTGTTTGGCGGTGACGGCGGGACTCCGGTGCTCGCTGCGCTCGCTCCTCCCCGAATCCCACGGTGCCTGATAAACAGATGAAGGGCCCCCGCTGGCGCGGAGACCCTTCATCTGTTTGGCGGTGACGGCGGGATTCGAACCCGAATTCGAGCCGCGACCTGACGTAGCGACTCTGGAATCCCGCATGATTATGCGGATCCTTGCTCACCAGAATCACTACGCGCGACACATGGTCACGTATTCTGTTGCCACAGTGTTGCCACGGGGTCTATTCAAGACGCCGTGCCCGGTCGGCTCGGGTGAACACGCCCGCTCCGGTGCCGGTTCAGGTGGGCGTATTTGCGCCACCTGTTCGCCAACAAGCCGCAGCGGCGCATCGCTGAACAAGCCGACCTCAAGAGGTTGGACAGTTGCGGAATCCTTCGCACCTGCCCAGACGTTGTTCAGAGCCTCACT
>NZ_JADIJR010000011.1 GCF_017355365.1 Microbacterium sp. SD291
CCGGATAGGCCTGAGCCGGATATGTCTGCCCCGGCTGAGCCGGGTGAGCCTGAGCCGGGTACTGCACCGGGTACGGCTGCACCGGGTAGGACTGCACGGGGTAAGGCTGGACGGGCTGCTGGTAGTCGTAGCCGGCCGGCATCGTCGCCCACTCGGGGACCTGCTTGGGCGGCGGCGTGCTGCTCACCGCTCGCGTCGCGTCCACCACGAACGGATCGCCGAGCTGGTCGTCGGTCCAGCCGAGGTCGCGTCGCTCGACATACGTGATGAGCGTCTGGTCGAGCCCCTCGTAACGCATGCGGCAGTCGAGGTAGACGAGCGCACCCGCCGTGCTCTGCACGACGAGCGTGATCGCCTGCAGCACGAGCAGAAGGATCTGCGGGGCGAGCAGCGCGAAGACGAAGGTCATGACGGCGCCGGTGTCCATGGAGCCGGTCGGCGCGATGATCGTGCCGAGCATCGAGCTGAGCAGCGAGACGGGCAGGCTCACGACCTGCATCGCGATGCCCATGATCACGCTGATCAGGAATGTCACGCCCCAGGCGACCCAGAACCGGCCGCGGGTCAGCCGCCATGACCGCACCAGCGCCTCGCGGAACCGCGCCCGCTCGAGCACGAGGATCGACGGGACCAGCAGCAGCTTCGTCGTGAGCCACACGATGAGCGGGATGCTCGCCAGGATGAGGAGGACGACGACCACCACTACCAGGCCGATGAGTTCGCCGCCGCCGCCGCCGAGGCCGCCGGCCAGGGCGCCGGCGATGATCAGGAAGACGATGATCATGAGGCCGAAGACGAACAGCACGGACAGCGACGAGAATGCGGCGAGGCGCCAGAACGAGGGGGCCATCCGGCGCCACAGCGTGCCGAGCGACGCCTTGACGCCGATCGCGGCGTAGCCCACCTCGGCCGCCACCACGCCCTGCATGAGTGACGTGAAGGCGACGGATGCCAGGCCCACGGCGATCCCGGCGACGACGTTCATCGCGATCGTGCCTGCGAGGACGGCTTCGAAGTCAGGCGACGATCGCGACACGGACTCCAGTCGCGTGAAGGTGGTGACCAGGACGAAGCCCATCACGCTCGCGCTGAGGATCACGACGACCAGCTGGATCACGACGCCGAACCCGAACAGCACCTTCGGGTTGTGCCGGAGCGCGGCGAACGCCTTCCCCAGCAGCATCCCGAACGTCAGCGGGTGAAGCGGGATGATGCCCTTCTTCGGGGCGGGCGTCCATGTCTGACCGCTCACCGGCCCTCCCTCCGTCGTGCGCTCCCATCGTGTCACAACACGTGCGTGGTGCGCAGACATGGGACCGTCGCACCCGGTGCCATAAGGTAACAGTTATGACCTCACGCATTCTTGTGGTCGACGATGACACCGCGCTCGCCGAGATGATCGGCATCGTGCTGCGCACGGAGGGCTTCGAGCCCGTGTTCTGCGCCGACGGTGCGCGGGCCGTCGAGGAATGGCGGACCCAGCACCCCGACCTCGTGCTGCTCGACCTCATGCTCCCTGGCATGGACGGCATCGAGATCTGCACCCGGATCCGCGCCGAGTCCGGCATCCCGATCATCATGCTCACCGCACGCAGCGACACGTCCGACGTGGTCAGGGGCCTCGAAGTCGGCGCCGACGACTACATGGTGAAGCCGTTCAATCCCAAGGAGCTCGTCGCACGCATCCGCACGCGGCTCCGCCCGGCACCGCAGACGGTCGGGGAGCAGCTCCGCGTCGGGGATCTGACCGTCGACGTCGACGCGCACGAGGTGCGCAGGGGGACTGCGCCGATCGCCCTCACCCCGCTGGAGTTCCAGCTTCTCGTGGCGCTCGCCTCCAAACCGCAGCAGGTGTTCTCGCGCGAGATGCTCCTCGAACAGGTCTGGGGCTATCACTACAAGGCGGACACACGCCTGGTGAACGTCCATGTGCAGCGGCTGCGTGCGAAGGTCGAGCTCGACCCCGACAATCCCAAGATCGTCATGACGGTGCGTGGCGTCGGCTATCGCGCCGGGAGTGCTGGCTAGGCGCAGGATGGCCGCGACGACAGCGACCACCACGGCGGTCGCTGTCCTGCGCGACTGGCGCGGCTGGCCGACGGTGCTCGCGACGCTGTGGCGGCGTTCGCTGCGCTTCCGCACTCTCACCGTCACGCTCCTGCTGACCTCGACGGCGATCTTCATCACGTGCGTCACCATGGCGCTCGTGATCCAGAACGACCTCTTCGAGTCACGCAAGAACGAAGCGCTCGAAGACGCGCGCCGCGCGGTCGATCAGGCACAGGCGACCCTCGACGTCGCAGAGGTGGGCGACAGCCCCGTCGCGCTGCAGGAGCTCTGGGACAGCATCCGCGACGATCTCGCCCGCAACACCGCAGCCGACCAGCTCGCCGCCATCCGCATCGACGGCGACGCGGGGGCCGTCCCGCTCACCGGCTTCACGGCCGGACTCAGCGCCAACAACATCAGCTCCGGTCTGCGCAATCGGGTCGTCCAGTCCGACGACGTGCAGTCCTGGCAGTCCGTGGCGCTCGAGGTCGACGCGCGTCAGGGCGTGCCGGGGATCATCGTGGGGCAGCAGCTGCGCGTGCCGGAGGCCGGGCCGTTCGAGGTGTACTTCGCCTACGACCTCGCGGACGCCGACCAGACGCTCGGGTTCGTGCAGCGCACCCTGTGGATCGCGGGCATCGGTCTCGTCGCGATCGTCGCGGCGATCTCGTACATCGTGCTCAGGACCGTGTCGACGCCGATCGTCGAGGCCGCGGAGACCAGCGCGCGGCTGGCGTCCGGCGACCTCGCGGTGCGTCTGGAGGTGCACGGGGAGGACGAGCTGGCTACACTCGCACGCTCGTTCAACGCGATGGCGGACAGCATCGAGTCGCAGATCAAGGAGCTGGGCGAGCTGTCGCTCGTGCAGCAGCGATTCGTGTCCGACGTCTCCCACGAGCTCAGGACGCCCCTGACCACGATCCGGCTCGCCGCCGACATGCTCAACGACCAGCGCGAGGACTTCGACCCCACCACATCGCGCACCACCGAGCTCCTGCACACCCAGGTGCAGAGGTTCGAGACCCTGCTGTCCGACCTCCTCGAGATCAGCCGCTACGACGCAGGGTCCGTGCAGCTCGAGCTCGAGGCCACCAGCCTCGCCCACCTGGCGGAGGACATCATCGAGCAGATGAGGCCGCTCGCCGAGGGGCGCGGCACCGAGCTCCGGCTGGTCGCCCCCGGCGGCTACACGCCGGTGGACATGGATCCGCGGCGCGTTCGCCGGGTGCTGCGCAACCTCATCGGCAACGCCATCGAGCACGGCGAGGGGCGACCTGTCGTCGTGACGGTGGACAGCAACCAGCACGCCGTCGCAGCGGGAGTCCGAGACTCGGGGCTCGGCATGGATCCGGCCGACGCGGAGCGCGTTTTCGACAGGTTCTGGCGCGCCGATCCGTCCCGTCAGCGCACGATCGGCGGCACCGGGCTGGGGCTGTCGATCGCGCTCGGGGATGCGACCCTGCACGGCGGCAGCCTCGCGGTGTGGTCCGAGCTCGGCGTCGGCACCAACTTCGTGCTCACGCTTCCGCGCCACGACGGGGTGATCGACGGGCCGTCGCCGATCCTGGTCGAGCCGCAGGAGCCGCTTCTCGAGTTCGGCGATGCGACCCAGCCGATCCAGCTCGCCGAGCTTCCTCCCGACCTGTTCGACGAGGAGAGCATCCGATGACGACCCGATCCGAACGCGCCCTGCGCGCTCTCGCGCTCGCGGCCGCCGCGCTGCTGCTCGCGGCGTGCAGCGGCCTGCCGACCAGCGGAGACGCACAGCAGGGACTGGCGCTGGGGGAGTCCCCGGAGGCCCCCGACTTCCTGCTCGTAGCATCGGGTCCGGTCGACGGCGCGGGCCCCGCCGCCATCGTCGAGGGCTTCATGGAGGCCGCGATCACCCCCGCTGACTCGTGGGCGACGGCACGGAAGTTCCTCACCCCGGAGTTCGACGACTGGCAGCCCGCAGCCGGCGTGTCGGTGGACGTCAGCTCGGCATCGCGGGTCGTCACGGCATCCGTCGAGCAGGAGGAGGAGGCGGCGGAGGAGGCGGCGGCGGAAGGCGACACCGCCGAGGTCCTCGTCCGGATCGACCAGGTGGCGAGCGTCGACGCGAACGGCGCGTACTCAGAGGCGTTCGGCGCGTCGACCCTCTCCTTCGCCGTCGAGCGCATCGACGGGCAGTGGCGCATCTCGGAGGCACCGGATGGCGTGGTGATCGACGAGTCCCGGTTCGAGCGGGTCTACGAGAGCTACGCGCTGCAGTACTTCGACCAGGCCTGGAAGCGGCTCGTCCCCGACGTGCGCTGGTTCCCGCGCCGCGCGACGGGGATCGCGACGACCATCACCCGCTCCCTGATCGACGGCGCGCCGAGCGTCTGGCTCGAGCCCGCGGTGCAGACGGCGTTCCCTCGCGACGTGCAGCTCGCCCGCGATGCGGTGCCGATCGACCAGGATCAGGTCGCCGATGTCGCGCTCAACACGGCGGCCCAGAGCCTCGATCAGACCACGCTGGCACGCATGCGCACGCAGCTGCAGTCGACTCTCGAGGCGGCCGGCGTGAACGTGAATAAGGTGCGCTTCAGCGTCGACGGACGCTCGCTCGACGCGGGCGTGGTCGAGCTGGTGGAGGAGCCCTCCGACGCCGGCAGCATCGTGCTCGCGGACGGCGTGTTCGGCACCGTGCTCGGCGACGAGATCACGCCGATCCCCGCGGTGAGCGAGGACCTCCTCAGCATCTCGCAGCCGATCGTCGCGATCGACGTCGCAGCCGACGATTCCTTCGCCGCCCTCCAGCTCGACGACGGTCACGTCTACCGCGCCGGGGACGGACGAGTCGACGAACTGGACGATCGCGCCGGGCTCATCAAGCCGTCGATCGACCCGTACGGGTACACCTGGTCCGTGCCTGCCGGCGACCCGAAGGCGCTGCTGGCGATCGGCGCCGAGATCGCCGGGCAGAGGATCGAAGGGGCATGGCCGGAGGCCTCGTCGATCTCCGCGGTCAGGGTGGCAGCCGACGGCGCGCGGGTGGCCGCCGTCGTGATGGTGGGCGCGCAGCGCTGGGTGGTGGTCGCCGCGGTCATCCGCGACCCGTCAGGGCTGCCGACGGAGCTCGGTGAGGTGAAGCCGCTGACTCAGCTCGGCGGGCCGGCATCCGCTCTCGTGTGGCTGGGGCCCGATCGCCTCGCCGCGCTCGTGGAGCTCGACGACACCGCCGTGCTCACCCAGACGGTCGGCGGCATCGGCGCCACGGAGACGGCGCCGACCGACGCCGTCTCGGTGGCCGGCTCGCGGACGGTCATGGGGCTGAGGGTGCTCGGCGCCGATGGCGCGGTGTTCGCTCGCAGCGGGTCGGCATGGCGCGAGTCGACGGACGGCGTGCTGGTGCTCGCCACCCGCGCGGGGCACTGAGCCCGCCTCTCCTGCACCGGATGCCGTCGCGAGCGAGTCATCCACACGACGCGCGCTCTCCCGCCTGCGGCGCATCTGCCGAACCAGCCGCCGGGGCAGCATCGACGGATGCCGTCATCCACCGGTCTCCACGCCGTCGCCGTCGAGGTCGCAGCCTTCCTCCTCGCCGCCACCTGTCCTGGCTGCGACGAGCCGGGCACCCTGCTCTGCGATCGCTGCCGCCTCACCCTCGTACCGGCGCCGCTCGAACTGCGCACCCCTGAAGGCCTGCGCGTCCGCGCAGCGCTGCCGTTCGAGGCCGTCGCCGCGCGATGCATCCGCCGGCTCAAGGGGGAGGGCGAGACGCTCCTCGCGCATCCGCTCGGCGCGGCGCTCGCGGGAGTGCTCCTGGAGGAGCTCCGCGAGGATGTCCGTCCGGTGCCGGTCCCGACGGGGTCCGCCGCCTTCAGGCGTCGTGGCTACCGCGTGCCGGAGCTGCTCATCCGGCGGGCGGGAGCAGTGCCCCGGCGTGTGCTGCGCACGGTCGGCGTGCGCACCGACCAGCGCGGTCTCGGCGCTCGCGAGCGCACCGACAACGTCCGCGGCAGCATGCGCGCGACGCGCGCCGGTCATGGCGCCGAGGTGGTTCTCGTCGACGACGTCGTCACCACCGGGGCGACCCTGGATGAAGCCTCTCGTGCTCTCCGCTCTGCGGGATTCGAGGTCCTCTCGGCGGTCGCGCTGGCCGCCACTCCGCTTCACCGCGGACGCACAGGCCATCCATGGAAGACACGAAGAAAATGAGTCGTGACATTGGCGGGTGAGCGGACTACGTTGGGGGTCACAAGGCGACCACGGTCCGCCCTTGGCCGGGAGGACCGGGACAAGGAGACAGCAATGGAAACGAGCATCGTCGGCGTCGGAGTGGGAATCACCGATCGCTTCCGAACCGTTGTCGAGGAGAAGATCGCCAGGATCCAGACGCTCGCGTCCCGAGCGCAGCGGCTGGATGTCAAGGTCACTCACCGCGTGTACCGGAACGGCCACGTCCCCGACGAGACCGTTGAGCTCACGCTCGTCAGCAAGGGGCCCGTCGTGCGGGCCGAGGCCACCGACGGCGACAAGTTCGTCGCACTCGACCTCGCGGTCGACAAGATGTCCGAGCAGCTGCGCCGGGCGAAGGAGAAGAAGGTCGACGGCCGTCACCACCCGCGCGGCGCGCACTTCGAGAAGGGCAGCGGAGCCCTCGAGGGGATCGACGTCAAGCCCGCGTCCGTCGACGTGCTGCACGCCGTCGCGACCGGCAGCGTGCCCGTCCAGAACGACGAGGAGGAGACCTACTCGCCCGTCGTCATCCGCACCAAGAGCTTCGACGCCGAGTGGATGAGCGTCGAGGAGGCGGTGGACCGGATGGAGCTGGTCGGACACGACTTCTTCCTCTTCGTGGATGCGAGCACCGACCACCCGAGCGTCGTGTACCGCCGCAAGGGCTGGGACTACGGCGTGATCGCACTGAGCACGCAGGCTCCGCCCGCCGAGGCCCTCGCCTCTTGACAGGCACACCCGCCTGACAGGCACAGCCTCCCGAACGACAGAACGGCCCGCCCCCTTCCTGAACGATCAGGCAGGGGGCGGGCCGTTCTCACGCAGCGCCTCCGACGTCAGTCGAACATCCCGTCGAGGAGGCTGCCGATGACGAGTCCGCCGAGGATGCCGGAGGCGATGTCGCCGCCGCCGCCTCGTCGGCCGCCGCCGCCCCAGCCGCCGCCGCCCCAGTTCTGATCCTGCGGGCGGGAGGAGTCGATGTCGCGCTGCGCGAGCTGGAGCGCCTCCGACGCCAGGTGCGCGACGCGCCTGGCGCGGGTGAGAGCCTCTTCCCGGGTGTCCTCGGAGGAGAGCAGGTCGGAGAGATCGATGCGCAGGCGCTCGGCCTCGGCGAGGCGCGTGCGCGCATCGGCGCCGATCCAGCCGCGGTGCCCGGAGATGAGCCCGCGTGCGACGCCGAGCTGACGGTCGGCGTCGTCGATCGCATGCTGGACCTGCTGGATGCTGGGCAGCGGATGCTCGGCGCGATGCCTGGCCTTCGCGATCGCCTCGTCCAGCGCCGAGTTCGCGCCGCGCAGCTTCGACAGCTCGGCGAAGGGGTCGTTCGGGGTGCCGGCCGGGCTCAGCGCGCTGAGCGCCTCCTGGAGGCCGGCCACGGCCTCGGCGACCGCAGGCACCTGCGGTGCGGTGCGCGCGGCGATCAGGTCGCCCCGGGAGTCCGCGACGATCTCGGCGAGGGTGGACTCGGCGCGCAGGGCCTCGATCTCGAAGTCCTCGACGGCGTCCAGCAGGGCGGAGGCACGGCGGGTCGCCTCGGTCGCCGTCTCGAGTGCGAGGTTCGCCTCCTCGTTCTGCTTCGCGGCGCGGCGGCGCTCCGAGACGCTCGCCCCGTGCGTCGCGAACGCGATGAGCTGCTCGGCCTCGGCCGCGCTCGCGGTGATCTGGTGCATCGCGGACTCCGCGTACCGAGACGAGAGCCGGCCGATGCTCTCCTTGGTGTGCGGGATCCGGGCGCTGAGCGCCTCGGCATCCGCTCGCACCTGCGCGATGATCTCGGGTGCTCTGCGCACCTTGGCGACCGACTTCGCGAGCACCGCAGTCTTGTCGTCGAGCAGGTCCTGGGCCCAGTCGCACAGCTGCACGATCCGGGCGTTCCTGGTGCGCAGCTCCTCCGGGGTGTCGGGGATCTCGTCGTGGTTGAGCTGGTGCAGCTGGAAGGCCTCGCGAAGGTGGGTGCGCACCGCGCTCAGCGCCGTCCTCAGGTCGCCGGTCAGCGATTCGCCGAGCTCTGCCTCTGCGAATACCAGCTCATCGCCGGTCGTGCGGATGCGCTCGTCTGCCGCGACGAGCGCCTGCTCGGCCCGCCGGGCGAGGTCGGCGTCCTGTGCCGCGAGTTCTTCCTGTTCGCGCTTGCGTCTACCCCAAATTCCAGCCATGAACCCGATCCTAGTTTCCGCAGCGACTTCTCAGGCTGTGCATCCGCTTCAGGCGAACGGAGATCAGGCCACCGCGGCGGCCTCGGCCTTCGCCGGGCGGCCGCGCTTCGGGCGGATCGTGGTCAGTTCGAGGGCCATGGCGCGCTGCGGGTGCTCGCGCAGACGCGCCTCCACGTGATCGAGCCAGCGCACCTCCGCCTCGGCGGCGAAGATCATCGAGTCGACCACCAGCGACCACGCCAGCCCCTCCGGAGTGCCGGGCTCGGCGGACTCGCGTGTGCGGCGAAGATCCTCCAGCCGGCCGGCGGATGCCGCACGCTGCGTGCCCGTCACCGACGCGGCGTCCGCGCCCGGAAGGGTCGCGGCGACGGCGAGCTTGATCGCCAGTTCGTCGCGGGTGCCGGAGGCGCGCACGACGGGGGAGGAGAGCCAGGTGGCGACCTCTTCGCGACCGGCATCCGTGACCTGCCAGTAGACGTGACCGTGATCGTCCTGATCCGCGTGCACCGCGAGCCCGTCCCGTTCCAGCCGTTCGAGCGTGTTGTAGATCTGTCCCACGTTCAGCGGCCAGGTGGATCCGGTGCGCCGGTCGAACTCGTGTCGCAGCTGATAGCCGTAGCACGGCCCCTGAGCAAGGATGGCGAGCAGGCTGTGGCGAACGGACACGGTGACCTCCTGAAGTCCTTTCCGAGTATATGGATACCCGGAAAAGCTCGGATGCAGCGCCGTGCAGACGATCTGCAGGTCACGGGCCGGTAACATGACAACGTATGTCCGGTGTTCGCCCGAACGGCGGCCGGGCAGTTCACACACCGACAGGGAGATGACATCTGTGGCCAATCCTCTTGAGAAGCTGCTGCGCGCGGGCGAGGGGCGGATCATCCGTCGCCTGAACCAGGTGGTGAAGGCCGTGAACGCGCTGGAAGAGGACTTCGCGAAGCTCACCGACGAAGAGCTGCGGAACGAGACCGTCGAGCTGCGTGAGCGCTTCGGCAAGGGCGAGACCCTCGACCAGCTGATGCCGGAGGCGTTCGCCGCCGTCCGCGAGGCCGGCAAGCGCACCCTGGGAATGCGCGCGTACGACGTGCAGATCATGGGCGGCGCCGCCTTGCATCTCGGGAACATCGCGGAGATGAAGACCGGCGAGGGCAAGACCCTTGTCGCGACCTTCCCGGCTTACCTGAACGCCATCGCCGGCGAAGGCGTCCACGTCATCACCGTCAACGACTTCCTCGCCAGCTATCAGGCGGAGCTCATGGGCCGCGTCTACCGCGCGCTCGGCATGAACACCGGGATCATCGTCTCGGGTCAGAGCCCTGCCGTGCGCCGCGAGCAGTACGCCGCGGACATCACCTACGGCACGAACAACGAGTTCGGCTTCGACTACCTGCGCGACAACATGGCGTGGCGCAAGGAGGACCTGGTCCAGCGCGAGCACTTCTTCGCGATCGTCGACGAGGTCGACTCGATCCTGATCGACGAGGCCAGGACCCCGCTGATCATCTCCGGTCCGTCCTCGGGCGAGGCCAACCGCTGGTTCTCCGAGTTCGCGAAGATCGCCCGCACCCTGGTCGCCGGCGAGGACTACGAGGTCGACGAGAAGAAGCGCACCGTCGGCGTCCTCGAGCCAGGCATCGAGAAGGTCGAGGACTACCTCGGCATCGACAACCTCTACGAGTCCGCGAACACTCCGCTGATCTCGTTCCTGAACAACTCGATCAAGGCGCTCGCCCTGTTCAAGAAGGACACCGACTACGTCGTGATGAACGACGAGGTCATGATCGTCGACGAGCACACCGGGCGCATCCTGGTCGGACGGCGTTACAACGAGGGCATCCACCAGGCCATCGAGGCGAAGGAGGGCGTGCCCGTCAAGGCCGAGAACCAGACCCTCGCCACCGTCACCCTGCAGAACTACTTCCGGCTCTACGACAAGCTCGCCGGCATGACCGGCACCGCCGAGACCGAGGCGGCGGAGTTCATGTCGACCTACAAGCTCGGCGTCATCCCGATCCCGACGAACAGGCCGATGATCCGCAAGGACCAGTCCGACCTCGTCTACAAGAACGAGACCGCCAAGTTCGCGCAGGTCGTCGAGGACATCGCCGAGCGCCACGCCTCGGGGCAGCCCGTGCTCGTCGGCACCGTCAGCGTCGAGAAGAGCGAGTACCTCTCGCGCCTCCTTGCGAAGAAGGGCGTCAAGCACGAGGTCCTCAACGCGAAGAACCACGCTCGCGAGGCGGAGATCGTCGCGCGCGCAGGACGACTCGGCGCCGTGACGGTGGCCACGAACATGGCCGGCCGAGGCACTGACATCATGCTCGGCGGCAACGCCGAGTTCCTCGCGGTGCAGGACCTCAAGTCGAAGGGTCTCGACCCCGTCGAGACGCCGGAGGAGTACGAGGTCGCCTGGGACGAGACCTACGAGTCGATGAAGCAGATCGTCGCCGAGGAGGCCGAGAAGGTCATCGAAGCCGGGGGGCTCTACGTGCTCGGCACGGAGCGGCACGAGTCCCGCCGCATCGACAACCAGCTGCGCGGCCGGTCCGGTCGCCAGGGAGACCCCGGTGAGAGCCGGTTCTACCTGAGCCTCACCGACGACCTGATGCGCCTGTTCCAGTCGGGCGCCGCAGAGGCGATCCTGTCCCGCACGAACTTCCCCGACGACGTGCCGATCGAATCGGGTCTCGTCTCGCGGGCGATCCGCAGCGCGCAGTCGCAGGTCGAGGCGCGCAACGCCGAGATGCGCAAGAACGTCCTCAAGTACGACGACGTGCTGAACCGTCAGCGCGAGGCCATCTACGCCGACCGACGCCACATCCTGCAGGGCGACGACATCGCCGACCGGGTGCAGCACTTCATCGAAGACGCGATCACGAGCGTCGTCACCGATCACACCGGCGAGGGCCACAACGAGAGCTGGGACTTCGACGCGCTCTGGACCGAGCTGAAGACGCTCTACCCGGTGGGCGTGACGATCGACGAGGTCGTCGCGGAGGCGCAGGGCCGCAAGGGCGGGATCACCGCCGACGGCCTCACCCGCGAGGTCATCTCGGACGCGATGATCGCGTACGAGAAGCGCGAGGAGTCGCTCGGCGAGGCGGCCACCCGCGAACTGGAGCGCCGGGTCGTGCTGCAGGTGCTCGACCGTCGCTGGCGCGATCACCTCTACGAGATGGACTACCTCAAGGACGGCATCGGCCTGCGGGCGATGGCGCAGCGCGATCCGCTGATCGAGTACCAGCGCGAGGGCTACGCGATGTTCCAGTCGATGATGGGACAGATCAAGGAGGAGTCCGTCGGCTACCTCTACAACCTCGAGGTCGAGGTGCGCCGTGCCGGAGACGCTCAGGCGACCGAGGTCGAGGCCAAGGGGCTCGCGAACGGAGCAGGGGAGCAGCGTCTCGAGTACTCCGCAGCCAATGACGCGGGAGAGGTCGAGGTCCGCAACGACCGCGGCCAGGTCCAGCAGGCAGCGACCGACCGGCTCCGTCAGGCGGCCGCAGGCGCAGCCGCCGCTCAGCCGGAGGCCGAGGCCCCGCGCGGAGCCTTCGGACAGAAGACGGATGTTGCGGCCCCCGCCGCCGCGAACCGCGAGCAGCGTCGCGCACAGGGCAAGAAGAAGAAGTAGCAGGAGGCATGGAAGAAGGGCCGATCCCGGTGGATCGGCCCTTCTTCGTTTCCGATCGCGTCAGACCGACGCGATCGTGAACTCGTCCTTGGCGGTGAAGGTCGCCTTCTCCTTCGTCACGCTGTCCTGTATCCACTTGGCCAGGAACAGCAGCGCGACCATCAGGTACGAGACGGCGAACATGACCTGCGGGTCCGCCAGCCCCATGCTGAGATCTGCGATGCGAGGGATCGGCGCGTGGATGACGCCGAAGAACGCCACGATGGCGGCGATCAGGCCGACGATCGCCCCGCTTGCGGCCCTGTTCCGGATCGCGAACACCGCGATCATGCCCCACAGCAGCGACGAGAGCGGTGCGCCGTTGCCGAGTGTGCTGATGCCGCTGTAGTACGTGCCCGCCGCATTGAGCGCCTGCGCACCCACCTCACCGGCGTTGGTGCCGGCGGACTTCAGCACGTTGTTCACCAGGCTGTTGCCCCAGCTCGCGATCCACGGGAACAGGGCGATGAACACGACCGGAAGCTCCACCCTCGGCGTCTCTCGCACCGACTGGGTCGCGGTGACCACGCCGATGTAGATCAGGATCGGCGCGATCGCGGCCAGCGGGACGATCGACAGCAGCACGGCGCTCAGCCCGAACAGGCCCACCGCGAACATCGTGATCCCGTTGAGCATCGTGTATCCGATTCCTGCGCCCATCTCCTTGTAGGCGGTGTGGCCGATGTACACAGTCACCGGGTAGGGGTTGCCCATCAGCGCGCCGATCATGGTGGCCGAGCCGTTCACGAGCATGACGGGACGCGCCTTGTACGAGTCGCCCGCAGCCTCCGCGGCCTCGATGTTCTCGAGGTCGAACACGTAGTTCGCGAGAGCCAGCGGCACTGCCGAGGCGAGGTACGGAGCCGAGTGCGCGAGGCCCTCGACGAAGTTGCCGACCGACACCTGCGGCGGGTTGAACCCGGCGTTCGAGAGCGCCGTCTGCACGGCCTCCGGGCTCTGCAGCCCGAACGCCCAGGCCGCGGCGCTTCCGATGATGAGCAGCAGCAGCCCAGTGGGGATCTTGCCCAGGAACGGCACGCGGCCGAACCAGTTCATGAACACCAGCACCAGCACGATGAAGGCGACCACCGGGTACTGGAAGCTCTGCAGCATCGGGTTCATCGCCAGCAGCAGCAGTCCGAGGCCCGCGAGGCAGGCGAGCAGCACGGAGCGGGGCACCGTGCGACGGAGCACGTCGCCGAAGAAGGAGCCGACGAAGAGCATCATGCCCTCGAGGAAGCCCCAGACGAGACCGACGCCGACAGCCAGCTCGGCGTTCTGCGTTGTCGAGTACACCGGCAGGATGACGAGGAAAGTCACCGTGAAGATCGACGGAGCGCTGGGACCGGACGGGAGGGCCACGACGTCGCCGCGACCCTCCTTCGCGGCCAGCCGCCTGGCGAACCACACGTACATCGACGAGGTGATCAGGATCGAGAGACCGAAGGCCGGGGCGATCCGACCGACCACGATCTCGGACGGCAGGCCCGCCATCGTCAACAGCGCGGTGAAGGTGATGATGTTGGTGAGGTTGTTGGTGAACAGGGCGAAGAACGCCGCGATGTCACCCTTCTTCCACCACTTCAGCTCGCTGCCCGTGGCGACGGGCGCGACCGCGGTCACGGCTCGATCGTCTCTGCGAGGGCGACGAGCGCCTGCTGGAACGCCTCGACAGGCGGATGGGTGGTGCCGGCGCCGATCATGCCGATGCCAGGGTCCTTGTGAGCGATCGCGGTGTTGATGATCGGCAGGATGCCGGTCTCCATGACCTTGCGCACGTCGATGCCGGTGGGCACGCCCATGAAGCCGAGCGCGGGGATCGTGATGTTCGGGTTGCTGCCCGTCGTGATCGCGTTCATCGTGCGCGAGTAGCCCATCGCCTCGTCGACCGTGCCGCCGACGAGCGCGACGATCGCCGGAGCCGCGGCCATCGCGAAGCCGCCGATGCCGAAGGTCTCGGTGATCGCGGAGTCGCCCATGTCGTGGCCGGAGTCGGCTTCGGTGTAGCCGGCGAACATCGGGCCGATGACCTGCTGCGCCGGTCCCGTGAACCACTGGCCGCCGGTGCCGGACACGCGGATGCCGAAGTCGACGCCGTTGCGCGCCATCGTCGTGACGACCGTCGAGTTCTCGATGCCGTTCGCGGCATCCATCGATGCCTTCGCCGCGACCATCCAGGTCGGACCGGAGAAGTAGTCCGAGGACGCGACGAAGTCGAAGACCTCGCGCTTCTCCTTCGTGGTGAAGTCCGTCTCGAGGATGTACGGGGCCAGCGCCTGGATGAGCAGCGTCGTGCCGGCGACGTTGCGGTTGTGCGCCTCGTCGCCCATGTGCAGCGCTTGCGAGAGCATCAGGCGGAGGTCGAGCCCTCCCTCGTTCAGCGCCATCGCGGCGGAGAGCACCGGACCGAGCACATCGCGCATCCAGTTCAGGCGGTCGATGACCGACTGATCGTTGGCGCCGAAGCGGAGGATCTTCGAGAGCTGCTCGGAGAGATTGGTGAACGCGGTGTTGCCGTGGGCACGGTTGGTGACCTTGTGCACCCACATGCTCGCGCTGGTGACGCCGGCCATCGAGCCGACCGACTGATGCTCGTGGCAGGGGGAGAAGTCGATCTCTCCGGAGGAGGCGAGCTCGAACGCCTCATCGAGATCCTTCGCCAGACCCTCGAAGACCAGCGCGCCGGTGACCGCGCCCTTCATCGGGCCGGACATCCGGGTGAACTCGATCGGCGGGCCGGCGTGCAGGATGGTCTTCTCGGTCATCCCCGGCACGGTGTCCAGCGCCTGGCCGAAGCCCTCCAGGAACGGCTGCGAGGAGAGGATGCGCTCGAGGGCGACCTCGTTCGCGGCGTTGATCTTCTCGGCGACCGCAGGGTCCTCGAGGCGGCTGAGCGCGGCGATGACGTCGGGGTCGCCGCCGCCCGGCGGGGTCCAGTCCATCAGCACGGGCTGGACGCCCTGTGCCTGCAGATCCTCGGCGAACATGTCCAGGCCGAGGTTGACCGGCTTGAGGCCGGCCGAGAACAGGTCGTTGACACTCATCAGTTGTCACCCTTCGCGACGAATTCGCGGGCCAGCAGCCCGAGGTTGGTGGAGGAGGAGGCGATGGTCACGCCGGCGGCCTCGAGCTGAGCCACCTGGGCGTCGAAGGCCGGCGTGTCGATGTCCGTGCCCAGCACGTAGCCGAGGATCTCGAGGTGCTGGCCGCGCGCCGCAGCCTTGGCCTTGGCCTCGGCGATGGCGGGGATGGTGACGCCCACAGGGTCCTCGTGGGCGCCGAAGCCGAGCACGAAGTCCATGGCGATGACGCCGACCTCGGGGTCGTCGGCCTCCTGGACGAGCCGCTGCAGGCGCAGGGACGGGTCGATCATCGGGTGCGGACGGCCGTTGGTGAAGTCGTCGTCGCCCATGTCGAGGAAGGTGTGCTCGCGGGAGGCATCCGTGGCGCCCGTCTTGTACGCCGGGTCCTTCTGGATGTTGGAGTACACGTTGTCGTACTTGTCCAGCGCGGTGAACATGGCCTCGTCGCAGAGGGTGCCGCCGCAGAACAGGCCGCGGATGTACTTCTGCTCCGGCGCGAGCTTGGCGCGCACCTCCTCGACCAGCGGGATGTTCAGCGGGTGCTTGTCGAGGGTCGACTCGTCGATGCCCGAGGCCACCACCGCGGCGATGGCGAGGGGCTTGGTGCCCTGGACCATGGTCACGTTGTCGTACCCGGAATCGGTGCGGTCGGAGCCGAGGAAGGTGACGAAGACCGGCTTGGAGGCGGCGCCGGCCACGGCCAGCACCTTCTCGGCGACGTCCTCAGCCGGAGGCTTCGAGACGATCACGATGACCGCGGTCTCCGGGTCGGCGTCGAGGGCGTTGATGCCGTCGATCATCGAGATGCCGCCGATCTCGGTGCTGAGGTCGCGACCGCCGGTGCCGATCAGCTGCGAGACGCCGCCGCCGAAGTCGTGGATGCGGACCGAGACCTCCTGGCTTCCGGTGCCGGAGGCCCCGACGATGCCGATGCTGCCGCGACGGACGGCGTTGGAGAACGCCAGGCCCACGCCGTTGATGATCGCCGTGCCGCAGTCCGGCCCCATGACCAGCAGGCCATTCTCATGGGCCAGGGTCTTCAGCGCGAACTCGTCCTCGACGCTCACGTTGTCGGAGAAGATCATGACGTGCTTGCCGGCGTTCAGCGCCTTGCGCGCCTCGCGCGCGGCGAAGGCGCCGTTGACGGAGATCAGCACGAGGTTGCTGTCCGGGACCTCGGCGAACGCGCCGTCGAGTGTCCGGTAGCGGATCTCAGCCGGGCCGCCGGATGTCTTGTTCTTGCGTGCGAGGATGTCATCGACCGCCTGGATCGCCGTCTCGATCGCGTCGTCGTCGGCGTCGATGACGATCATCAGGTCGCTGGGCTTGGCGGCGTCGATCGAAGCGTCCTCGACGCCGACGTTGAGAAGCACCTCCTTGTTCATCGGAGTCGCCATCCCGAGCAGCGCCTGGGTGACCCCCTCGACCGCGTTCGCCTTGGTGCTCATCGACATGAGCGAGACGGAGTCGAGGTAGGTGTTCTTCCTGATTTCGATATGCCTTGTCATAGTGGTCCTTTCGGGGAGGTGTCAGGCCTGGTGGCTCTCGAGGATGCGGACGATCTCGTCGAAGCCGCGCTGCCTGGCGAGCTCCACCGGTGGGACGCCCATCGGGTCGGGCATCCCGGGCTTGGCGCCGTGTGCGAGCAGGAGTTCGACGATCTCCTGACGAACAGGCCCGCCGTCGCCGAGGATGATCGTCTCGATCAGCGCTGTCCAGCCGAGATTGTTCGTGAGGTTGACGTTGATGCGGGTGTTCTCGAGCAGGTAGCGGACGACCTCGAGGTGCCCCTTCTCCGCGGAGGGGGTCAGGCCGTTGCCCCCCATCCGGGTGAGCCGCTTGAGGTCGGTGCCCGCCTCGACCATGGTCATGACGAGTTCGAGTTCGTCGAAGATGCAGCCGTGGATGAACGGGTTGAAACAGGTCTGATCCTGCGCGTCGATGTCGACGCCCTCGGCGATGAGCGCGCGGACGACGTCGAGGTGTCCTCCGCGAGCCGCGCGCAGGATCGCCGTGGCCTCCTCGCGGTCAACGGCATTCTTGTCGGCGCCTTCGGCGAGGGCGGAGCGCACGCCGTCGAGATCGCCGGCTGCGGCGCGCTCCAGATAACGCTGATCCGTCGCTGTCAGCTCCAGGTGCCGCTGGTCGGTGGTCGTGCTCATCGTGTGTTCTCCTTGGGGTCGAGCGGTTCGAGGGCGAGGGCGAGGTCGTGTTCGGGGACTCGGGGCCTTCGTGCGCCGGCGGCGAGCTCGAGGGCGAGTCGCATCCCGGTGAGGATGTCGGCGCCCGAGCTGTGCCCGATCGCGAGGATCCGGCCGGCAGCGTCATTCAGAGAGGCGAGGTCCTGAGACCCGAGGGCCAGTGCGAGATCGTGCATGCTCGCTCGTCCTCGGCCGGCGACGGCGGCGCGGAGGGTGACGACGCTCAGCATCGTCGTGCGCGATCCGGCGATCTCGACGGCGTGCCGGAGCGGCCGCATCAGCGCGGTGAGTCCCGAGGACTCGTGAGCTGCGAGGAAGGCGAGTCCGGTGAGGATGTCGTCGCCGGACGGGGTGAGTCCTTCGCCGAGGCCGGTAAGGCGCTCGGCCGCCTCCTCGACCGGCGCGCCAGGGCCACCCCGGAGCAGAGCGACAGAGGCGTGGCGAAGCCGCGAGAGACCTTCGCCCAGAAGCGCCGCACTCGCCCGGCCGAATGCGGTCTGGGGTGTCTGCGCCCGGAACAGCGAGAGCGTCGCGTGCGCGTCGACGAGAGCGGTGCGCCCGAGGCCGGCGAGGTCGGCTGCTGCAGGCAGCCAGCATCCGGCTTCCTCGAGATGGATCGCCCAGCCCGCCTCGCGCGAGTCGATCCGGATCTCCGACGGTGTCGCGTGCGCGGCGTCGCCGACGCCGGGGCGGAGCTGCGCCCACTGCGCACGGGGGACGCGAACCGTCCACGGTGCGTCATCGAGCCGGTCATCGGCCAGGGCGATCAGATGATCGCCGAATCGGAGATTGACGACCCGCCGGTGCACGGAGTGGACGACGCCGGGAACGCCGAAGGGCGACCTGGGGTCTCTGCTGCGCGAGAGCGTCTCCGCAAGCGCTGCGTCCCAGGTGGTCGCGGTCATCGCGACGAGGGGTGCGACGGGGGTCATCGTCTTCTCTCCATCGCCGCGGCGAGTGGATCCCGTCGCGGCTTCCCTAACGGTATACCATTAGCAAAGATGGCATACCGTCACAGTGGGTGAGTCTTTTCGACTGCCCGGCATCCGAACTTCAAAGGAGAGATCATGCGCGTCGTCGTCGCACTCGGAGGAAACGCACTTGCCCGTCGCGGGGAGCCCATGACCGCCGAGTTCCTGCGGGCGAACGTCAGGTCGACCTGTGAAGCCCTCGCGAACCTCGCCAGGGACAACGAGCTGGTGATCACGCACGGCAACGGCCCCCAGGTGGGCCTGCTCGCGCTGCAGAACCTCGCATACCAGGATGTGGCGGCCTACCCCCTCGACATCCTGGGCGCCGAGACGCAGGGCATGATCGGGTACGTCGTGCAGCAGGAGCTCTCCAACGCGCTCGGTGGTGCGCGGGAGGTCGCCGGCATCATCACGACCACCGTCGTCGACGAGGCGGACCCCGCATTCGATCGCCCCACGAAGCTGATCGGACCGCAGTACTCGGCTCATGATGCGGCCGAAGCCGCCGCGGAGTACCGCTGGACCATCGCGAAGGACGGGAACGCGTTCCGTCGCGTCGTCCCCTCGCCCAATCCGCTCTCGATCGTCCAGGCCCCGCTGATCCGCCGCCTGCTCGAGGCCGGCAGCCTCGCGGTCTGCGTCGGCGGGGGCGGCGTCCCCGTCCGCGCCGACTCCAAGGGACGTCACGTCGGCGTGCAGGCGGTCGTCGACAAGGACCTCGCGAGCGCGGCGCTCGCGGCCGACATCGGCGCCGACACGCTCATCATGCTCACGGACGGCGACTACGTCAGCGAGAACTGGGGCACCCCCGAGCAGCGCGACATCCTCACCGCCTCGGCCGACGCGGTCGCCGCGATGAAGTTCGCCGAGGGGTCGATGCAGCCCAAGATCGACGCCGCGATCCGCGTCGCGCGCGCCGGCGGCCGCACCCTGATCGGCCCGCTCGACCGGCTCGACGACCTGCTCGCCCGCCGCATCGGCACCGAGATCGTCCCCGCTCTCGACGAGGGCATCGTCTGGGTCGAGAAGAAGGCCGCGAAGCGCGGCTGAGGGGCACGCGGGGGTCGCGGTGGAAGAATGACCCTGTGAGCAAAGCAGACGAGCGAGTCCTCGAATCGACCCGAGTCGCCGACTGGCTTCGTGACACCATCATCGATGGAGTGCGCGAACCGGGCAGCCGCCTCATCGAAAGGGACCTGGCGGCCGAGGTCGGCGTGAGCCGGGTCCCGGTCAGAGACGCACTCAAGGTGCTCGAGGCCGAGGGGCTGGTCACGCTCCGGCCGCGCACGTGGGCGGTCGTGCGGGAGTTCACCGCTGCCGACATGGCGGATCTCGACGAGGTCCGCTCGGTGCTCGAGCCGCTCGCGTTCCGTCTCGCGGCTCAGCGTCATCGACGCGACGGGCTGGCGCAGCTGCGGCAGGCGCTCGAGGCGGAGAAGGCCAGCGCGCTCGCCGAGGACCGCATCACCTCGCGCCGGGCCGCAGCGGATTTCCACGAGGTCGTGACCGAACTCGCCGAGAACCGGCTGCTGCAGGACCTGATGCGCAGCATGCGCAGCAAGCTGCGCTGGGGCCTCTCGCAGCACGACGACCTCGCGCACGTCACGGACGAGCACCAGGCGCTGTTCGACGCGATCAGCGATCGCGACGAGGAGCGTGCCGGCGCGCTCGCCCTCGCGCACATCGACAGCAGCCGGCGCGAGCGCGAGGCGCACGAGCGGGCGCTTCGGGCCGCGGCGGGACGAGCGGCGAACGAGCAGGTCTCGGGACGACGGTAGGCTTTTGCGATGACTCCATCGCGCCACTTCGACCAGTCGTCGAAGCTCAAGAACGTCCTGTACGAGATCCGTGGGAACACGCTCGTCGAGGCGGCGCGGCTGGAGGCCGAGGGGCACACGATCCTCAAGCTCAACACCGGGAACCCTGCGATCTTCGGCTTCGAGGCCCCGTATCAGATCGTCCGCGACATGCTGGAGGCGCTCCCGACGTCACACGGCTACAGCGACAGCAAGGGCATCGTCTCAGCCCGCCGGGCCGTCGTCAGCCGTTACGAGGAGATCGAGGACTTCCCGCGCTTCGACCCTGAGGACGTCTTCCTCGGCAACGGCGTCTCCGAGCTCATCACGATGACCATGCAGGCGCTCCTCGACGAGGGCGACGAGGTGCTGATCCCCGCCCCCGACTATCCGCTGTGGACGGCCATGACCAGCCTCGCCGGCGGGACGCCGGTGCACTACCTGTGCGACGAGGATGACGAATGGCAGCCCTCCCTCGAGGACATCCGCTCGAAGATCACGCCGCGCACCAAGGCGCTCGTGATCATCAACCCGAACAACCCCACGGGCGTCGTGTACTCGCGGGAGATCCTCGAGGGTCTCGTCCGGATCGCCAGGGAGCACGAGCTCCTGCTCCTCTCCGACGAGATCTACGACCGCATCCTGTTCGACGACGCCGTGCACATCCCGACCGCGACTCTCGCGCCCGACCTGCTGTGCCTGACCTTCAACGGGCTCTCCAAGACCTACCGCGTCGCCGGCTACCGCTCCGGCTGGCTCGTCATCACAGGTCCGCAGTCGCACGCGAAGGGGTTCCTCGAGGGCATCAATCTCCTCGCCTCGACGCGGCTCTGCCCGAACGTCCCCGCGCAGCACGCACTGCAGGCGGCGCTCTCCGGCGTGCAGTCGATCGACGCCCTGATCGGCCCGTCCGGTCGCCTCCACGAGCAGCGCGACATCGCGTGGGAGGGACTGGAGGCGATCCCTGGCGTGTCCTGCGTGAAGCCGCAGGGGGCGCTGTACGCCTTCCCTCGCCTCGACCCGAACGTGCACGAGATCAGAGACGACGCGAAGCTCGTCTACGACCTGCTCGTCTCCGAGCACATCCTCCTCGTGCAGGGCACCGGGTTCAACTGGCCGACCCCGGATCACCTCCGGCTGGTCACGCTTCCCGAGCCGCGCGTGCTGGCAGAAGCCGTCGAGCGCCTCGGGAACTTCCTCTCGAGCTACCGGCAGTAGCCGCATCGCGCGTCGTGGTCGAGCGGGCCAGCCGCCGCACGGCCGCGACGAACGCGGACCTCGGGGTGAGATCCGCCATCGGACGGGCGTGCAGCAGAGCGGCATCCGCCGCGCGCTGATCGAACGGCAGGAACGAGACCTCGGTGATGCCGGCGAACCGCTCCAGGGTGCGCCGCACCTGTCCGCGTGCGTCGATGCCCAAGGGGCCGGGGCGAACCTGATTGACGACGACGGTGATCGGCGTCGGAGAGGTGAGGCGACGCAGCTCGGCGTGATCGCGCAGGAACCGGCTGATGCCGAGCGGGTCGGCGGACGCGACGGCGACGATGGCATCCGCCTCGCGGAGGGCGGCGACGGTCGCGGCATGCCGGCGGGGCCCGACCAGATCGTAGGTCGCCTCGTCATCGGCCTCGAAGGCGGCCGAGACGTCGACGACGGTCTCCTCCGCCCAGTGGCGGCAGGCCCGCAGCGCCGACTCCACCCTCGGCGCGGAGAGCTCGGGCCAGCGGCTCGGACGGTTGAGGCCGCCGAGGACGTCGATCGCGCCGGCGCTGGTCTCGAGAGCGATGGCGAGACGCGTGAGCTCCGCGTCGTCGAGGGCGCCGAGCTCCGCGCGACGGCACGCCGCAGCGATCCCCGGCGCGTCATCGCTGAGCCCGAGCAGGAGTGCGAGCGACGGTGCGACGGTGTCGGCGTCGACCAGGGCCGTCCGCCTGCCCGCGCGGGTCAGCTCGACCGCGAGCTGGATGGCCAGTGTGGAGCGACCGGGTGAGCCGGGTGGCCCCCACACGACCGTCACCCGATGCGGCGGGCCGTCTGCCTCCCGGTCCGGCATGCGCGGCGCGTCGGCGCTGAGCGCCGCGGCGACCTCCCAGCCGCTCGCCTCAGCGGGAAGCGCCGCGGACAGGCCGAAGCGCGTCAGGAGTCTGCTGTCGCCTTCGCCGAGCGGGACCACTCGCACGCCGGCGCGATCGCATGCGCCGATCAGCGCCGAGGTCAGCACTCCGCGAGTGGCCGGGACGAGGACGGCATCCGCGTCCGGGGGCAGGGGCAGGAGCCCGTCCGGCGTCACCACCGCGACCACGTCGACGCCTTCCAGCTCCAGCTCCGCGGCGAGAGCGCTCGCGCGCGGCTCCGGCACCGCGATGATGACGACGGTCATGATGTCGCACCGACGGGCACGACCGACAGCGCTGAACCGCCGGTCATCGCCGCGAGCACGTCGGCGACGTCCGCACGGTCGATGACGATCTCCACCGCGGTGCCGTCGGATGCGAGCATCCCGTCGGATTCGAGCACGGCGGCGACCGTGACGTCCGCGACGAGGATGCGCGGGGCGTCGTGAGCGCGCCCGTCGTCGAGCGGTGGTGCGTGCCAGAGCTCGACGACGGTGC
The DNA here is from genome assembly GCF_017355365.1 of Microbacterium sp. SD291. Classification (GTDB taxonomy): domain Bacteria; phylum Actinomycetota; class Actinomycetes; order Actinomycetales; family Microbacteriaceae; genus Microbacterium. Next base: position 22,742 of record NZ_JADIJR010000011.1, read on the forward strand.
CGGCCGCGACATCCGCAGGGATGCCGGTGCTGCTCTCGACGACGATGGTCGTCGAGCGGCTGTCGTCGGCGTCGGCCGCTGCGGTCGCGGGGAACAGCTCGCCCTCGGACACCGTGCGCGCGGCGACCTGGCCGGACTGCAGATCCTGAGGCGCGAGGTAGTCGCCGGTGAGGGACCCGAGCCCGACTTCGACGACCTGGAAGTCGGAGGAGGCGAGCGCCTCGCCCTGCACGATGGTGCGATTCGCCTGCAGCACCGGTGTCGTCCGGCCTGAGGACGAGACGACCAGCCATACCCCGGCGATCGAGACGACGACGAGGGCGATGCCGATCAGGAAGCGGATGTCGCCCCAGAACGCGCGTCGAGAGCGGGTGAACTTGGTCATGGCGCAATCGTCACAGAAATCCGCGGATCACCTCGTGAGTTATCCACAGGTTGATCTCGGCGGTGGTCTGCGAGCGACTCCGGGGGAGAATGGGTGCATGCCCGATTCGCCCGCATCCGCTCCGCGATTCCTCGCGCCCGCACAGGTGGCGGAGCTGCTCAGCATCGAGGTCGACGAGGTCATCGCGCTGGTCTATCAGGGCAGGCTCCGCGGATCTCAGCTCGGCTCGCCCGCGCGCTGGCGCGTGGAGGAGTCCAGCCTCGCGGAGTACCTCTCGGAGCAGTCGGAGGAGGCGCGGCGGATGGCGCTGTGGCGGCAGGCCAACGAGGCGAGCTTCCCCGAGGTATGGGGCACGTCGAGGCCTCACGGCAGCTGATCGCCCGAGGCCTGCACCGAGGCCAGCGCGTCGAACGGGACGACGCGGAAGCTGCGCACCGCGGCGGCTACGCGCGCATCGCCCTGGTCGTGCACCGCGAGGTCGAGGTGATCGGATCCGGCCCTGTCGATGGTGCCGTGCAGGTCGTCGCCGTCGACGGTGGTCAGCCGCACGGCGACGCGGCGCCGCGCGAGATCGCGCAGCACGAAGCCGAGGGTCATCCGCTCCCGCAGCGACGGGGTGTCCTCGAGCGCGGCATCCAGGCTGGCCAGCAGCATGCCGTGATCGAGGGCGAGACCGCGGACCGCATGCAGCGGGATGATCAGGATCGCCCGCGGCCGGCCGGTGCCCGCGTCGTCGGCCTGCGCCGCGGCGACCCAGTCTGCTCCGAGTGACTGCAGCCGCACGCGGATCCGCCGCATTCCGGGGAGGTCGACGGTGGCGACGGTCGCGGACGCGCAGAGCACACGCAGACGGCTGCGCAGGTCGAGCCGGGAGATGCGGAGCCGTTCGGACTCCGCGTCGAGCGCGGCCCGCTCCGCCTCCCACTCCGAGGCGAGCTGACCTTCGAGGTCTTCGAACAGCCGATCCCAATGCACCCGACCGAGCGTAAGCGAACCGCGCGCTCGGTGTACGAGTTATCCACAATTGTCGCGCGAGACGCTCGAGCGCCGATCACGCCGTGCTCTACTTGCCGCAGTCTTCACCGATGGAGAGTGCCGCAGATGACGCTTCACGAGTACTTCGCACCGCAGCCGACGCCGCGCGCCGAGCTGCCCGATCCCGAGCCGCTGCTGCGCAGCCTCACGCAGGGCGTCCTGGAGGTGCTCGCAGGGGTGCGAGAGGTCGATCAGCTCGCCCGCTGGTTCAGCGAGGACGCCTACCGGACGCTGCTGACGCGGGCGAACCTGTCGGCGAGGGCGCGCAGCGCCAGGGGAGTCCCGCCCGCGCGTCCGACGTTCGACATCCGCTCGATCCGCGTGTCCGAGCCGGTGGACGGCGTCGTCGAGGCGGTCGTGATCGTGGCGGGCCCCGGACGCACCCGTGCGGTCGCCGTACGGCTCGAGGGGCTGGACCATCGCTGGCGCGCCTCGTCGCTCGCGGTGCTCTGAGCCGCCGGGTCGCGTGCCCGGCCCCCAGTAGGCTTATGAGGTGTCAACCCTCAGTGATCTCGCCCACGCCCAGGGCCGCCTGACCGACAGCGATGTCGAATGGCTCCATCGACTCGCCGGAGACGGCCAGCTTCTCGCCGACCTCGCTTCCGCGGACATCGTCGTGTGGATCCAGAGCGATGACGGCTCGTTCATCGCCGTCGCGCACGCCCGGCCGAGCGGCGCGGCGACCCTCTTCTACCGGGACATCGTCGGCGAGCGGGTGCGTCCGCAGTGGCGGACGCAGGTGCAGGGCGCATTCGAGTCCGGCGAGATCGTGGACTCGTCGTCTCCCGACTGGTTCGAGGAGACGCCGACGCGGGTCCGTGCGGTGCCGATCGTCATCGATCGCCGCAACGCCGAGCATCCGGCATCCGTCATCGGAGTCGTGACCAGGCACACCAACCTCGGCGAGGCGCGCACGCCGTCACGTCAGCAGATCACGTTCGACGAGTGCGCGAACGACCTGTTCCGGATGATCGCCGAGGGCAGCTTCCCCGACCTGGCGGCGCCGACGTCGCCGCGGCGAGGCGCGCCGCGGGCCTCCGACGGCCTGATCCGGATCGACGTCGACGGCATCACCACGTTCGCGAGCCCGAACGCGCTCTCGGCCTTCAACCGCATGGGTTTCGAGGACGAGCTCGAGGGGGAGTCGCTCGCCGAGGTGACCACCCGCCTGGTGCCCCCGTCGCGGCAGGTGGACGAGTCGCTGCCCGTCGTCGTCACCGGTCGCGCACCCTGGCGCACCGACATCGAGGCGCGCGGAGTGACGGTGTCGCTGCGGGCGATCCCGCTGAAGGACCACGGCACGCGCATCGGCGCCATCGTGCTCTGCCGCGACGTCTCGGAGCTCCGGCATCAGGAGCAGGAGCTCATCACGAAGGATGCGACGATCCGGGAGATCCACCACCGGGTGAAGAACAACCTGCAGACCGTCGCGTCGCTGCTGCGGATCCAGGCGCGTCGCACGCATTCCGATGAGGCGCGAGATGCGCTGACCCAGGCCATGCGCAGAGTCGACGCGATCGCGGTCGTGCATGACACGCTCGCTCAGGGCCTCGCGCAGAAGGTGGACTTCGACGAGGTCTTCCATCGGGTGCTGAAGCTGGTCGCCGAGGTCGCGTCCGCGCCGAACACCCGCGCGATGACGCAGTCGACCGGCCGTTTCGGCGTGCTGCCCAGCGAGTACGCGACGCCGCTGGCGCTGGCGCTGACCGAGGTCGTCACGAACGCGGTCGAGCACGGACTCGCAGGGCAGGAGGGCGTCGTCACGATCGACGCCGTCCGGACCGAGGAGAATCTCCGCGTCACGGTCCAGGACTCCGGTCGCGGACTGCCGGAGGGGCGCATCGGCCAGGGTCTCGGGACGCAGATCATCCGCACGCTCATCCAGGGCGAGCTCGGCGGCACGATCGAGTGGCACGGCAGCGACGGCGAGGGCACCGAGGTGATCATCGACATCCCGCTGCGCTGGCTGAACAGGTGAAGCGCCGCCTGCGATCGCAGGCGGCAGCTTCTGAGGAGCACGCGAAAGCGGCCCGAGACGATGTCCCGGGCCGCTTTCGCGTGCTGTTCAGAAGCTGTGGTTCAGGAAGCGCGGCGGGCGCGGGCCGCGCGGCGCTTGAGAGCGCGGCGCTCGTCCTCGGAGAGGCCTCCCCAGACGCCGGAGTCCTGGCTGGTCTCCAGTGCGTACTGCAGGCAGATCTCGGTGACCGTGCAGGTGGCGCAGACGCTCTTCGCCTTCTCGATCTGATCGACTGCAGGGCCGGTGTTCCCGACGGGGAAGAACAGCTCTGGGTCGACAGTCAGGCAGGCGGCTTTGTCGCGCCAGTCCATGGGGGCTCCTCGTGTGGATTCAAGAGATGTCGCAGCGCGACGACTCGGATTCGGGCGGCAGATCGGGGTTCAGCTACCCTGTTCAGATGCGGACGGATGTCCGCCGCTTGTGATGCGGACGAGAATTGTCCGCCCCACGCCGCTGTGGGAGCACATGACTCTGTCTATTCTGTTACATGCAGGTTACGAAATCAAGGGTTTCGCTGCCTCTCATCCGATTCTCAGGAGACAACGTGCGCGCACCCCGACTCGCCCTCGCCGCAGCGGCCGTCCTCGCGGCCGAAGGGGCGGCGCTCGTCGTGTTCGCACTGATCGAGATGGTCGGCCTCGGCGCCGGCGACGCGGCATCGCTGCCGACGGCGCTCGCGCTCATCGTGCTCACCCTGATCGGCGCTGCCGCGCTCTTCGCGTTCGCCGTCGGCACGCGCGCCGGGAGGTCCTGGGCGCGTTCGGGGGGAGTGGTCTTCCAGGTGCTCGCGGTCGCGCTGGCGCTGGCGGCGCTCACACTGCAGCCGGTGTCCTGGCCGTTCGTGATCGGTGTGGGGCTGCCCGGCGTGCTGTGCTTCGCGCTCCTGATCGCCAGCGCCCGCGCCGAGGTGGAGCGCAGCGCCGACTGAGTCCTTCGCCGACTGAGCCCGACGGCGACTGAGCCCGACGACGGCGCGGGCGCGGGTCTCAGGCGTCGACGCCGAGCAGCTTGCGCAGTCGCGCCACGTGCCCTGTCGCCTTGACGTTGTAGAGCGCGAGTGTGACGGTGCCGTCCTCGTCGAGCACGAAGGTGGAGCGGATCACGCCTTCGACGACCTTGCCGTAGTTCATCTTCTCGCCCCACACGCCGTAGGCCGTGTGCACCGCGTGGTCGGGGTCGCTGAGCAGCGTGAACGTGAGGCCGTCGCGCTCCCGGAATTCGGCGAGCTTGGCCGGCTCGTCACGTGAGATGCCGATGACGCGGAAGCCTGCACCCTGGAGGGAGGAGATGCTGTCGCGGAAGTCGCATGCCTGCGTCGTGCAGCCCGGGGTCATCGCCGCCGGATAGAAGTACAGCACGGTCTTCTCCCCGCGGAGATCCGCGAGCCGGACGGTCGCGCCGTCCTGATCGAGAAGAGCGAAGTCGGGGGCAGAGGTTCCGGGTTCCAGGCGCACAGTCACGCCTTCAGCCTACCGTCCGGGGGTCTGCTCGGCCTTGTCCGCGAAGGTCTGCAGGAGCCGCTGGAGCGAGTCCAACCGCGCGCGTCCGGTCTCGGTCAGGTCGCCGCGCGCCGCAGCCTCGATCAGAGCGCAGTCCGGAGCATCCGTGAGGTGCGTGCACCCTCGGGGGCAGTCCTCGGCGACCTCGGCCAGCTCGGTGAAGGCGGCGAGGATGTTCGCCGGATCCACATGCCCGAGCCCGAAGGAGCGCACGCCGGGGGTGTCGATGACCCAGCCGGTGCCCTCGGCGCCGTGGTAGCGCAGCGACACGGTCGACGACGAGGTGTGCCGGCCGCGGCCGGTGACCTGGTTCACGTGGCCGGTGGCCCTGAGTGCGCTGGGCACGAGGGCGTTCACGAGCGTGGACTTGCCGACGCCGGAGTGCCCGACGAATACGGTCGAGTGCCCGACCAGCGCGGCGCCGATCTCGTCGACCGGCATCTCTGACTGCGCACTCGTGAACACGCGCAGCGCGTCGAGGCCGTCGAAGTGGGAGAGGAACGGTGCAGGGTCCGCCAGGTCGGTCTTGGTCACGACGAGCAGCGGGCGGATGCCGGCATCCAGAGCCGCGACGAGGTAGCGGTCGACCAGGCGCGCCCTCGGCTCGGGGTCGGCCGCGGCCACGACGATGAGCATCTGATCGGCGTTGGCGACGATGACCCGCTCCACCTGGTCGGTGTCGTCTGCGCTCCGTCGCAGCAGCGACGTGCGTTCCCTGATCCCGACGATGCGCCCGAGGGTCCCCTCCTCGCCGGAGGTGTCGCCGACGACCCGCGCCTGGTCGCCGGTGACGATCGGCGAACGGCGGAGCTCACGCGCTCTGGCGGCGGTGATCGTGTGCTCGTCGGGGGTGTCCTCGTCGAGCAGCACGGAGTAGCGTCCTCGATCCACGCCGAGCACGCGTCCGATCTGAGCGTCCTCGTGCGCCGGGCGGCGTTTGGTGCGCGGCCGGTTCGCCTTGGGGTTCGGCCGGGTGCGATAGCTGCTCTCGTCGTAGTCCTCGAAGTCGTCTTCGAGGTCGTCCGCGTCGTCGAGCCAGCTCACGCGGATGCGCCCCGCAGCATCCGCTCCCACAGGGCCGTGAACTCGGGGATCGTCTTCGCCGTCGTGCCGATGTCGTCGATCTCGACACCGGGCACTCGCAGACCGATCAGCGCGCCGGTGGTCGCCATCCGGTGGTCGTGGTGGGCGGCCCACTCGCCGCCCGTGAGCGGAGTCGGGAAGATCCGGAGTCCGTCGGAGAGCTCTTCCGCCTCGCCGCCGAGCGCGCGGATGTTGCCCACGAGTGCGGCGATCCGGTCGGTCTCGTGCAGCCGGATGTGGCCGATGCCGCGGATCGTGGTCGGCCCGTCGGCGAAGGCGGCGAGGCCGACGAGGGTGGGGGTGAGCTCGCTCGCCGCGGACAGATCGAGATCGAGCCCGCGGATGCCGGCGCCCGCGCGCACCGTGAGGATGCCGCTGTGCCTGGCGACGTGCGCGCCCATGGCCTGGAGGATCTCGGGCAGAAGCGCGCCGGGCTGCGTCGAATGCACGGGCCACCCGGTGACCGAGACCGTTCCGCCGGTGACGAGGGCGGCGGCGAGGAACGGCGCGGCATTCGACAGGTCCGGCTCGATCGCGATCTCCTTGGCGCGTGGCACGCCGGCCTCGACGAGCCACTCGCCGACGCCTGGACGCTCGATCCGGATGCCGCGGCGACTGAGCGCCTCGATCGTCATGTCGATGTGGGGGAGGCTCGGCAGATGCGAGCCGGTGTGCACGAGATGCAGCCCGACGTCGAAGCGGGGAGCGGCGAGCAGCAGGCCGGAGACGAACTGGCTCGACGCTGACGCGTCGATCTCGATCCTCCCGCCGCGGATGCGCCCGTGACCGCGGATGGTGAACGGCAGCGACCAGGTGCCCTCGTCGTCGATGTCGACCCCGAGGTCGCGCAGAGCGCTGATGAGGCCGCCCATCGGCCGGTGCAGAGCGGTCTCGTGGGCGGTCAGATGCACGTCGTTCGCGGCGAGCCCCGCGAGAGGCGCGATGAACCGCATCACGGTGCCGGCCTGGCCGCAGTCGACTGTGGCGCCGCCGGTGAGCTTGGCGGGCGTCACCACGAGGTCGGGGCCGAACTCGCCTCCGGCGTCGACCTCCTCGATGCCGATGCCGAGGGCGCGCAGCGCATCGACCATGCGACGCGAATCGTCCGAGTGCAGCGGCGACACCAGGCGGCCGGGACCGTCGGCGATCGCGGCGATGATGAGCTCGCGGTTCGTCAGCGACTTCGACCCGGGGATCGTCACCGTGGCGTGCACGGATTCGTCTGCGGTGGGCGCGGTGTAGGCGCCCCGGACAGGGGAGGGGGAATACCTGTTGACGCTCATCGGTTTCCACTTTAGTGAACCCGAGTGGTCGTCCGATCGAATCGGCGGTCCTCGCTGACAAGGAGAGAGCATGCTCGCAACGCTGGAACGCGAGTCGGTGGACCTCAGCGGCCTAGACTGGCCCGTGATGGATGACACCGCAACCGCAGACACGGTCAGCGCCCCTCGGCGCGAGTTCGAAGAGCAGGCGATCCCCTTCATGGATCAGCTCTACGCCGCGGCGATGCGCATGACCCGCAATCCCGCCGATGCGGCGGACCTCGTGCAGGAGACCTTCGTGAAGGCGTACGGCTCCTGGGCGACGTTCACGCAGGGCACGAACCTCAAGGCGTGGCTGTACCGCATCCTCACCAACACATACATCAACATCTATCGCAAGAAGCAGCGCGAGCCCTTCCAAGGCACGATCGACGAGCTCGAGGACTGGCAGCTCGGCGGTGCCGAGTCCACGACGGCGACGCAGGGCCGCTCGGCCGAGGCGGAGGCCATCGACCGGATGCCTGCGTCCGTCGTCAAGGACGCGCTGCAGGCCGTACCGGAGGACTTCAGGCTGGCGGTGTACCTCGCGGACGTCGAGGGCTTCGCCTACCAGGAGATCGCCGACATCATGAAGACACCCATCGGCACCGTGATGAGCCGCCTGCACCGTGGCAGGCGGATGCTGCGGGAGCTGTTGGCCGACTACGCCGTCGAGCGGGGTATCGCCGCGGCTGACACGAGGAGCAGGAAATGAGCGACTGCGGCTGCGACAAAGCCCGTCAGGACCTGGAGGAGTACCTCCGCAACGAGGTCTGCAAGACCGAGCACACCGAGATCCGCGAGCACCTGGAGCATTGCCCGTCGTGCCGAGACGAGGCTCTCGTGGCGACCACCCTCACCGAGGTCATCGCCCGCGCGTGCAAGGAGACCGCTCCGGAGGAGCTCCGCGACATGGTGTTCGCGCGCCTGCGCCAGGTGCAGGCGGGCGCTCACTGACCTGGCGTCCGCTGGCGTCGCTAGTCTGAGTCGATGACGAAGATCGACGCGCGCGACGTCCCGGCCGACCCGACATCCGCCGAGCGGCTGAAGAGCGCCGGTCTCGAGTATCGCGTGGTGGATCTGTCCCACGACGAGGGTGCGACCGCGTTCCAGCGGGCGGTGGACCGAGGGTTCCTGGGTGCCGAGCCGACACCGGAGGCGCTCGCCGGGGCGCGTGCGACCTTCGCGGCGCGCCGCAACATCGCGGTCGTCGAGCCAGGAGCCCCCGCCGGCGCGCTGCCGGTGGCGACCACGAACTCCTGGGTGACTCCGCTCACCGTGCCTGGCGGCGGGGACATCCCGATGTGGGCCATCAGCGTCGTGACGGTCGCCGCCACTCATCGCCGGAGGGGCATCGCGAGATCCCTTCTGGAGGGGGAGCTGCGCGCTGCGGCATCCGCCGGCGTGCCGATCGCCGGCCTGACGGTCTCCGAGGCGACGATCTACGGCCGCTACGGATTCGGACCGGCGATCCCGGTCGCGGCGTTCACGGTCGACACCCGCCGCGCGGGCTGGGCGGGGCCCGACACCTCAGGGCGCCTGGAGTACGTCGATCGGGAGACGCTCGCCGCGGACATCGGCGCGGTGCACGAGCGTGCACGTCGCGGGGTCTCCGGTCGCATCCCCGGCTGGCAGGGGCGCTGGGACGGACATTCCGGCGCGGCGCCGCACGCACCGGATCGTGATCGCGTGCGCGGCGTGCGCTACATCGACGAGCACGGCGAGCTGCGCGGCGCGCTCGCGTACTCCCTGAGCGAGAAGGAAGGAACGTTCCGGTTCTCGCTCTCAGTGCGCATGCTGGTCGCGGAGACGCGTGACGCGCTCACGGCGCTGTGGCGATTCGCGCTGCAGCACGACCTCGTCGACGAGGTCACGGCCGACCTGAGGCCGCTCGACGATCCGCTGCCCTGGCTGGTCGACGATCACCGAGGCGTCACCAAGATCGAGCACGACCACGGCTGGCTGCGCATCCTCGACCTGCCGGCTGCGCTGACCTCCCGGCGCTATTCCGCGCCGCTGGACCTCGTGCTCCGGGTCGAGGACCCGCTGGGGTTCGCGGCCGGCGACTGGCGGCTGAGCGTCAGTGCGACGGGATCGGCGTCGATCGAGCCGGTGACCGGCATCCCGGCCGACGTCGCGCTCGACGTCTCGACCCTGTCCGCCCTGTACGCGGGCGGAATCCGCGCGAATGCGCTGCACGGCGCCGGCAGGATCGTCGCGGACGCGAGTGCCGTGGAGGCGATCGACCGCGCGTTCATCGCGTTCCCGGTGCCGTCTCTGGACATCTGGTATTGACCTCGGCAGAGGTTGGCCGAGAACCGCCGGAATCTGGCGGTCGAGGATGTTCCGCCTCGCGCGCCGCCGGCGGAGGATGAACGGATGACAGCGACCACGACGCGCCCCGTGCACGGGATCGGCCTGCTGCAGGGCGTCGCCCTGTACCTCGCCTCGGTGCTCGGCACCGGACTGCTCGTGCTCCCTGGACTCGCGGCGCACGTGGCCGGTCCTGCGAGCGTCGTCGCGGTGGCGGTCGTGACCCTGCTGGCGATACCGCTGGCGACGACGTTCGGCGTGCTCGCGGCACGCTATCCCGACCCGGGCGGTGTCGCCAGTTACGTGCGGAGGGCGCTCGGCGACACGGCGGCGCGCGCCACCGGCTACTGGTTCCTGTTCGGTGTCGCCGCAGGCGGTCCGGTCGTGGCCACGCTCGGCGCCCAGTACATCTCCGCCGCACTCGGCACTGACCGCTCGGCAGTGCCCATCGTGGCGCTCGCGTTCTTCGTCGTGCCGCTCGCCGTGAACATGTTCGGCGTCCGCGTCGCGGGGTGGATGCAGCTCGTGCTCACAGGTCTGCTGCTCGCGGTGGTCGTCGTGGTGGTCGCGCTCGCCGCGCCGGCTGTCGACACGGCGAACTTCTCGCCGTTCCTTCCGCACGGCTGGAGCGGCGTCGGAACGGCGATCGTGATGTTCGTGTGGGCGTTCGCGGGCTGGGAGGTCGGCACGCACATCTCCGGTGAGTTCGCGAGGCCCCGGCAGGTGATCCCGATCGCCACCGCCGTCACGCTGCTCCTCTCCGGTGCGGCGTACCTCGCGCTGCAGGTCGTCACTGTGGGGTCCCTGGGGGAGCAGGCAGGCGAGGGGGACGTGGTGCTGCTCGACCTCGCCGCCCAGAGCGCACCCGGGGCGGCGCCGGTGATGATCGGCGCCGTGGCCGCGATCGTCGCCGTCGGCGTGCTCAACGTCTATCTCGCCGCGTTCGCGAAGCTCGGAGCCTCGCTCGCGCGAAGCGGCGACCTGCCGCGATGGTTCGCTCGCGGCGCCGAGAACGGAGTGATCCCGCGACGGGCGCTCCTGCTGACCGGTGCTGTCTCGACGGCGTATTTCGCTGTCCTGTTCCAGACCGGGTTCGACCTGCAGCCGTTCATCCTCGTGCACACCGCGAGCATGGTGGCGATCTACGTGCTCGGGATGGTCGCCGCGGTCCGCATCCTCGAGAGAGGCACGCTCGGCTGGTGGACGGCGGTGCTCGCCGCGGTCCTGTGCGCCGGGCTGCTCGTGCTGGCGGCATCCGCCCTGCTGATCCCCGGCATCCTCGCGATCGGCGCCGTGCTCGTCACGGCGGTCCGCAGACTCCTGCGCTGACGGCATCCGGCCCACCGGCGCACTCGAAGGGGCGCCCCGACCGTGAACCGGTCGAGGCGCCCCTTCTCCTGCGGATGCGCTCAGCTCAGCGTGAGCGCCTCACGCAGCAGCCTGGCCTGCTCGGCGGCGTGCACCTTGGAGGATCCGGTGGCCGGAGATGCGGACGCTGACCGCGCGACCGGACGGAAGGTGCGGTCGCCGGGGACGTCGGCGAAGGCGAGTGCGAGGAACGGCCATGCGCCCTGGTTCTCCGGCTCCTCCTGCACCCACACCAGCTCGGCGTTCGGGTACGAGTCGGTGATCGCCTTGAGCTCGTCGATCGGCGTCGGGTACAGCTGCTCCAGGCGGACCAGCGCGATCTCCGGGTTCGGGTTCTTCTCGAGCTCGGCGCGCAGATCCCAGTGCACCTTGCCCGAGTGCACCAGCACGCGCTTCACAGCGCCGCGGTCCAGACCCCGGTCGTCGTCGATGACCGGCTCGAACCGGCCCTGAGTGAAGGCCTCGACCGGGCTGGTCGCCCCGCGAAGGCGCAGCATCGCCTTCGGCGTGAACACGATCAGCGGCTTGCGCGGTCGTGCGTAGGCCTGGCGGCGGAGGAGGTGGAAGTGGGACGCCGGGGTCGAAGGACGGGCGACGATCATGTTGTCCTGCGCACACAGCTGCAGGAAGCGCTCGATGCGAGCCGACGAGTGGTCGGGCCCCTGGCCCTCGTAGCCGTGCGGCAGGAGCAGGGTCACGCTCGAGTGCTGGCCCCACTTCTGCTCCGCGGCTGAGATGTACTCATCGATCACCGACTGGGCGCCGTTGACGAAGTCGCCGAACTGCGCCTCCCAGAGCACGAGCGCCTCCGGCGCCTCCACCGAGTAGCCGTACTCGAATCCGAGGGCCGCGTACTCGCTGAGCAGGGAGTCGTAGATGAAGAAGCGTCCCTGCGACTCGGACAGGTTGGACAGCGGGAGCCACTCCTGGCCGTTCGCGCGGTCGTGGAGGGTCGCGTGACGCTGCACGAAGGTGCCTCGACGTGCGTCCTGGCCGGCGAAGCGCACCGAGGTGCCCTCGACCAGGAGCGATCCGAACGCGAGCAGCTCGCCGAAGCCCCAGTCGATGCCGCCGTTGCGGCTCATGTCGAGGCGCTTGTCGAGCAGCTGCTGGATCTTCGGGTGCACCGTGAAGCCCTCGGGCTTGTTCACGAACGCGTCGCCGATGAGCTGGATGACCTCCTTGGCGACACCGGTGACGTCCGGCTCGCCGACCTGATCGTCGACGGGCGCGAGATCAGGGGCGATCGGGGTCGCGCCGGTCTCGGCGGCGTGCGTCTCCGCGAAGGCGATCTCGAGGCGGTTCTGGAAGTCGGCCTTCGCCTGCTCGTACTCCTCCTCGGTGATGTCGCCGCGGCCGACGAGCGACTCGGTGTAGAGCTTGCGCACCGAGCGCTTCGCCTGGATGAGATCGGTCATCAGCGGCTGGGTCATCGAGGGGTCGTCGCCCTCGTTGTGACCGCGTCGGCGGTAGCAGACCAGGTCGATCACGACGTCGCGGTGGAAGCGCTCGCGGTACTCGAACGCGAGCTGCGCGACGTGGATCACGGCCTCGGGGTCGTCGCCGTTGACGTGGAAGACCGGCGCCTGGATGGTCTTTGCGACGTCGGTGGCGTACACCGAGGAGCGTCCGTCGTTGGGGGTGGTGGTGAAGCCGACCTGGTTGTTCACCACGACGTGGATCGTGCCGCCGGTGCGGTAGCCGCGCAGCTGCGACATCTGCAGCGTCTCGACGACCACGCCCTGGCCCGCGAACGCGGCGTCGCCGTGCACGAGGATCGGCAGCCAGGTGAAGGTGCCGATGGGCTTGCGGTCCTGCTTCGCGCGGACGATGCCCTCGAGGACGCCGTCCACGGTCTCCAGGTGCGACGGGTTCGCGGCGAGGTAGACCGGGAGCTCGGAGCCGTCGTCTGCGATGAACGTGCCCTCGGTGCCGAGGTGGTACTTCACGTCGCCCGATCCGCGCTGGTTGCCCGGCATCTGCGTGCCCTCGAACTCGCGGAACACCTGACCGTAGGTCTTGCCGGCGATGTTGGTGAGCACGTTCAGGCGGCCGCGGTGGGCCATGCCGATCGCCGCGCCCTCGAGGCCGGCGGTCGCGGCGCCCTGGAGGATCTCGTCGAGCAGCGGGATCAGCGACTCGCCGCCCTCGAGCGAGAAGCGCTTCTGGCCTACGAACTTGGTCTGCAGGAACGTCTCGAAGGCCTCGGCCTCGTTGAGCTTTCGGAGCACCCGGAGCTGCTCGTCATGGCCGGGCTTCTGGTACTTGACCTCGACCTTCTCCTGGAACCAGCGGCGCTGCTCCGGATCCTGGATGTGCATGTACTCGATGCCGAGGGTGCGGCAGTAGGAGTCGCGGAGCACACCGAGGATGTCGCGGAGCTTCGCGAGGCGCCGGCCGCCGAACCCGCCGGTGACGAACTGGCGATCGAGGTCCCAGAACGTGAGGCCGTGGCTCTCGATCTCGAGGTCGGGGTGCGAGCGCTGCACGTACTCGAGCGGGTCGATGTCGGCCATGAGGTGGCCGCGCACGCGGAAGGAGTTGATCAGCTCCTGCACGCGGGACTGCTTGTCGACGCGCTCGGCGAGGTCGACGGCGATGTCCGGATTCCAGCGGATCGGCGCGTAGGGGATGCGGAGGGCGGCGAAGATGTCGTCGTAGAAGCCGCGCTGCCCGATGAGCAGCTCGTGCACCTTCTTCAGGAACTCGCCGGAGCCGGCGCCCTGGATGACGCGGTGGTCGTAGGTGCTGGTGAGCGTGATCGTCTTTCCGATCGCGAGCTCGTTCAGCGTCTTGTCGCTCGCGCCCTGGAACTCGGCGGGGTACTCGAGGGCGCCGGCGCCGATGATGCACCCCTGGCCCTTCATCAGGCGCGGCACCGAGTGCACGGTGCCGATGCCGCCGGGGTTGGTCAGCGACACCGTGGTGCCCTGGAAGTCGGCGGCGGTCAGCTTGTTCCCGCGTGCCCGGGTGACGAGGTCCTCGTATGCGATGAGGTATTCGCTGAAGGACATGGTCTCGGCGCGCTTGATGCTGGGGACCATCAGCGCCCGCGTGCCGTCGGGCTTGGGGAGGTCGATCGCGATGCCGAGGTTCACGTGCGCCGGCGCGACGACCGACGGCTTGCCGTCGATCTCGGCGTAGAACACGTTCTGGCTGCGGAACTCGTCGAGGGTGCGGATCAGCGCCCAGCCGATGAGGTGCGTGAAGCTGATCTTGCCGCCGCGCGTGCGCGCCATGTGATTGTTGATCACGATGCGGTTGTCGATCATCAGCTTCGCGGGGATGGTCCGCACACTCGTGGCGGTCGGGACGGTCAGCGACTCGTCCATGTTCGCCGCGAGGGTCTTCGGCAGGCCGCGCAGAGGCGTGACCTTGTCCTCCTCGGTCGGCTCCACGTTCTCCTTGGCCTCGGGCTTGGGCGCCTGGGCGGGGATGGGGGCTGCAGCGGCTGGCTTGGTCGTGGTGCGCGCGACGGGCTGCTGGCCGATGACAGGGATCGGCGCGGTGACGGGGTGCGCGACCTGGTCGGCGGCAGCCGGAGGCGTGACGGCAGGAGCAGCGGGAGCGGCGGCGGCATCCGACTGGTACTTCTCCAGGATCGGCCACCACTCCTTGTCGACGGAGTTGCGGTCGACCTTGAACTGCTCGTAGAGCTCTTCGACGAGCCACGAATTGGCTCCGAACCCCCCGTCGCCCCCGACGCCGGTCACCTGGTTCGACACGCTCGATCGCCCTCTTTCATCGCTGAAGTCCAACGTGTGCCGACAGGGACGCAGGATGCGTCGGGGTCCGCACACTCTCGACCAACAAGCCTAACGTGTTTCCCCGGCCGAATCGTCGTCGCCGTGCCCCCCGGACGGCCGCGATCTGAGTAGCGTGGGGGCATGGAGTTCGCAGGAAAGCAGCCCGCCGTCGATCTGACCTATTCCGACGTGTTCCTGGTTCCGCGCCATTCGGCGGTGACCAGTCGTCTGCAGGTCGACCTCGCCCCGCAGGACGGAACACCCGCGACGCTTCCCCTGGTGGCCTCGAACATGAACTCGGTGACCGGCCCGCGGCTCGCCGCGGTGCTCGCCCGCCGGGGAGGGCTCGGCGTTCTCCCGCAGGATCTGCCGCTGCAGGATCTCGACGCCGCGATCCGCGACGTCAAGTCGCAGCCTGTGCTCTGGGACACGCCGATCGTGCTCCCGCCGGCGGCATCCGTGTCCGATGCGCTCCGGCTGCTGCCCGCCACCGCCGGGCACGGCATCGTCGTCGCGACCGGCTCCGCGCCCTACGACGCTGACCGGATCCTCGGCATCCTCCCGGCGACGCGGCTCGCGACCGCCCTGCCGGACGCTCAGCTCGGCGACCTCGTTCACACCGGTGCGCCGGCGCTGGACGCCGACGACATCGGCTCGGAGCGTCACGCCTTCGACGTGATCACCGACGCCGGGGTCGAGATGGTGACGGTGCTCCACCACGGTCACCTGGTCGGCACGCTGAGCGCCCGCAGCGCGCTGCGCTCGACCCTGTACCGCCCCGCCCTCGACTCCGACGGACGCCTGATCGTCGCGGCGGCCGTCGGCATCAACGGCGATGTGGCGGTCAAGGCGAAGGCGCTCGCCGCGGCCGGCGTCGACGTTCTCGTGGTCGACACCGCGCACGGGCATCAGGACGGGATGCTGCGCGCGCTGCGCTCCGTCTCCGAGCTGGGCCTCAGGATCCCGATCGTCGCCGGAAACATCGTCACCGCGGAGGGCGTCGAGGACCTGGTCGATGCCGGCGCATCGATCCTCAAGGTGGGCGTCGGGCCCGGCGCGATGTGCACGACGCGCATGATGACCGCGGTCGGCCGGCCGCAGTTCTCCGCGGTGCTGGAGACGGCAGAGGCCGCCAGGGCTCTCGGCGCGCACGTCTGGGCGGACGGCGGGGTGCGCTATCCGCGTGACGTCGCACTCGCGCTCGCCGCAGGCGCGGCATCCGTGATGGTGGGCTCGTGGTTCGCCGGCACGATCGAGGCGCCGGGGGAGCTCCAGAGGGATGCCGAGGGGCGGATCTTCAAGGAGTCCTGGGGGATGGCCTCCACCAAGGCCGTGCAGGCCCGGTTCGGGCGCCTCGACGCGTACGAGCGGGCCCGCAAGGAGCTGTTCGCCGAGGGGATCTCCTCGTCGAAGATCTATCTCGATCCGCTGCGCCCCGGCCTCGAGGATCTGCTCGACATGATCACGTCGGGCGTCCGCTCCTCGTTCACCTACGCGGGGGCGGCGTCCGTGCCCGAGTTCCACGAGCGCGCGGTCGTCGGACTCCAGTCGGCCGCCGGGTACGAGGAGGGCAAGGCGCTTCCGGTCAGCTGGTAGCGGCTCGCGCGCTGTTCCCCGGCTGCTCGCGCTGCTCTTCCCCGCATCGCGCTGCCCGCGCTGCTCTTCCCCGCATCGCGCTGCTCGCGCTGCTCTTCCCCGCATCGCGCTGCTCTTCTCTGCTCGCGCTGCTGAATTTTCTGCAGCGCGTGCCCTGATTGACCGCGCGAAGCGGGGTTTGACAGCGCGAAGCGGGGGCAGCGAACTCCTCTGCACAGTCGCGCTTCGCGACCGGCTTCGCGCGAGCCCTGTGGAGGACGGGCGGATGCCGCACGCCGTGTGTGAGAGTGCCACGATGAAGCTGCGAACAGAGCATCCCATCGTCGTCCATCGCCGCCGCGATCTCGAAGGGGCGAGCGACCGCGGTCTGCATGCGTCGGTGCAGAGCGGGAGCTTCCGACGGATCGTCGCCGGCAGCTATGTCAGCTCCGAGGAGTGGACAGCGCTCACGCCGATCGATCGGCATCTGGCTCGCGTGCTCGAGGTCGCCGACCGTGCGCGAGCGCCGCTGGTGCTCACACACAGTGCGGCGGCCGCAGTCCATGGCATCGACAGGGTCGGGTCCTGGCCGACCAGGGTGGACGTCCGGATCCCGAAGACGACAGGCGGGCGCTCGTCCGGCGCGACCCGACGCCATGCGCTCGGGTTCGAGGGCGTGGAACTGATCGAGTGGCGCGGACACCTCGTGACCTCGGCTGCTCAGACTGCGCTCGATCTGGCGGCGGCATCCGATTTCACTGCCGGCGTGATCGCGCTCGATCAGGCGCAGTGGTCGAACCGGAGAGGTGGCGCGCTCACCGACATCGGTCACGTCCGTGACCTCATCGACAAGAACTGGCGTCGCGGTTTCGCGCGAGTGCCTCGCGCAGTCGACTTCAGCACGCATCTGGCGGATTCCGTGCGCGAGTCGGAGGGGCGCGTTCTGATCGCGAGACTGGGCTTCCCGCCTCCGGTGCTGCAGCGCGAGTTCCGGCTCCCCGGAGGGCGGACGGCCCGCACCGACTACTACTTCGAGAAGTACGATCACGCGGCGGAGTTCGACGGCACCGGGAAGTACTTCGATCCCGACATCCTCCAGGGCCGGACCCCTCGACAGGCTCTGCTCGAGGAGAAGGACAGGGCGGATGCTCTGCGCCGGCAGGTCGCGTGTCTTTCACGGTGGCGCACGCCGGCGCACAAGGATCCGGCCGAGCTCTACGACATCCTCACCGCGGATGGCCTCCCGTCTCGGCTGCCCCGCCCGCGACGTCGGTCGTGACGGGGCGAACTCGCGCTGCTGTTCCCCGACTTGCGCTGCTGTTCCGCGTTCACGCTGCCGTGTTCTCTGGCGCGCGAACGCCGATGGACAGCGCGACGCAGGGAATGACAGCGCGACGCAGGGAATGACAGCGCGCGATCCCCGCCGTGACTGAGCCCGACGCACATCGCGCGCGGCACCGCAACCCCGGCGAGCGTCCCAGCAGGCTTCTGTACAATCGGGGACACCATGGACGACCCTCCCAGTTGCAGTAGATCGCCCCACCGCCCGCCTCTCCTGAACGAGAGGATCCTGTGATGGATTACATCCTGTTGGGCGTGGGGCTTCTCCTCACGGTCGGGACCGGCCTCTTCGTCGCGAGCGAGTTCGCGCTGGTCAACCTCGATCGCGCCGACCTCGAGGCGCGCCAGGCGCGCGGCGAGTCGCGGCTGGCTCTGACCATCGGCGCGCTGCGGCAGACGTCGACCCATCTCTCCTCCGCACAGCTCGGCATCACGCTCACGACGCTGCTCACCGGGTACACGATGGAGCCGGCGCTCTCGAACCTGCTGCATCCGACCTTCGTCGCCTGGAACATCCCCGAGGCGGTGATCGCCCCGATCGCGACCGTGGTCGCGATCGTCGTGGCCACGGTGCTGTCGATGATCCTCGGCGAGCTCGTGCCGAAGAACTTCGCACTGGCGCTGCCTCTCGCGACCGCGAAGCTGGTGATCCCGTTCCAGGTCGCGTTCACGACCATCTTCAAGCCGGCGGTGATCGCGCTCAACGGCAGCGCCAACGGCGTGCTGCGCAGTATGGGCATCGAGCCCAAAGAAGAGCTCTCCGGCGCCCGCACGGCGGAGGAGCTCTCCTCCCTGGTGCGGCGCTCGGCGATGGCCGGCGTCCTCGAGGAGGACACCGCGACCCTGCTCGACCGCACCCTGACCTTCTCCCGCCTCACCGCCGCCGACGTGATGACGGCCCGGCCGAGCATGCACGCCATCGCGGCCGGCGACTCGGCCGACGACGTGATCATGCTCGCGCGCCGCACGGGGCACAGCCGGTTCCCCGTGTACGACGACGATCTCGACGACATCACCGGTGTGGTGCACCTGAAGGCCGCGGTGTCCGTGCCCCGCGGGCGCCGGGCCGACGTTCCGGTTGGCGCACTCGCCACGGAGCCGCTGCGGGTCCCCGAGACCGTGCACATCGACGGGCTCATCGCCGAGCTGCGCGCCCGCGGGTACCAGCTGGCCGTGGTCGTCGACGAGTACGGAGGCACGGCGGGACTCGTCACGCTGGAGGACCTCATCGAGGAGATCGTCGGAGAGGTGTCCGACGAGCACGACCGCTCCAGGGCGGGCGTCATCGTCGGGCCCGACGGCGTCACCTTCCCAGGGGAGCTGCGTCCCGACGAGCTGCGTCGCCGCGCCGGCGTTGCGGTCCCGGAGGGCGACGTGTACGACACCGTGGCCGGCTACGTCATGAGCGTGCTCGAGCGCGTCCCCGTCGTGGGCGACGAGGTCGAGGTCGACACCGGGATGCTCCAGGTCGTCCGGATGGACGGCCGTCGCATCGACCGCATCCGCTACATCCCGAGATCCGATGACACCGACGAGGAGGCCGGCCGATGAGCGACTGGGCTGGAATCGTATGGCTCGTCATCCTGCTGATCGCCAACGCGTTCTTCGTCGGCGCCGAGTTCGCGGTGATCTCCGCGCGGCGCTCGCAGATCGAGCCGCGCGCCGAGCAGGGCTCCCGTGCGGCGAAGACCGCGCTGTATGCGATGGAGCACGCGACGCTGATGCTCGCGACCTCGCAGCTCGGCATCACGATCTGCTCGCTGCTGATCCTGAACGTGTCGGAGCCGGCGATCCACCACCTGCTGGCGGCGCCGCTGCACGCGATCGGATGGACGGATGCCGTGGTCGACGCGGTCTCGTTCACGATCGCGCTGCTGATCGTGTCGTTCCTGCACGTGGTGTTCGGCGAGATGGTGCCGAAGAACCTCGCCTTCTCCGTTCCCGACCGTGCGGTGCTGATCCTGGCGCCGCCCCTGGTCTGGGTCTCGAAGGTGTTCATGCCGGTGATCTGGCTGCTGAACGCGAGCGCGAACGGCGTGCTGCGGCTGTTCCGGGTGCAGCCGAAGAGCGAGGCGGCATCGACGTTCACGCTCGGCGAGGTGGCGACGATCGTCGACCAGTCCCGCCGGGAGGGCGTCCTCACGGACGCCGCCGGCGCGGTCGCCGCGGCCGTCGAGTTCACCGACAAGAAGGCGCGCGACGTGGCTGTCCCGCTGAGCGACCTGGTCTCGCTCCCGCAGACCACGACTCCGGATGACATCGAGAAGGCGGTCGCCCGCTACGGGTTCTCGCGCTACGTGATCGTCGACGCGGACGGCGGGCCTGTCGGCTACGTCCACCTCAAGGACATCCTGCGCGCCTCGGAGGGGCCGGATGCGGCCGCGAAGATGGCGGCGCCGGTGCCCACCAAGCGCATCCACCACATGGTGCCAGTGCAAGAGGACACCGACCTGGAGGATGCGCTCGCCGTGATGCGCCGCGCCGGCCGCCACCTCGCCAAGGTGCGCGACGCCGACGGCAGGACGACGGCCGTGCTGTTCCTGGAGGACATCCTCGAAGAGCTCGTCGGCGAGGTGCAGGACGCGACGCGGCGGTTCCGCGGGCGCTGAGTCGCCGAACGCCGATGACGAAGGCCGTCGGCCCCCGAGCGGGGGCCGACGGCCTTCGCCGCGCCGGGCTTCAGCGCCAGTGCGCTCGCTCGTACTGCGGCGGCCACGCCACATCCGCGTCGAGCTCGTGGGCGGCGCGGAGCGCGAAGTGCGGGTCGCGCAGCCACTCTCGACCCGCGAAGATCGCATCGGCCGCACCGTCGGCGAGCACCTGCTCCGCCTGCGCGCTCGCCGTGATCAGCCCGACCGCAGAGACGGGGATGCGGCCGCCCTGCCGGACGGTGTCTGCGAGTGACACCTGGTAGCCGGGGAACACGCTGATCTGCTGATGCGCGACGAGTCCGCCGCTGGAGACGTCGATGAGGTCGGCGCCGTGCTCGGCGGCCCAGCCGCCCACGATCGTGGCCTCGTCGGGGGTGAAGCCGCCGTCGGCGTGGTCGGTCGCCGAGATGCGGACGAACACGGGGACATCGTCGCCCGCCTCGGCGCGCACCGCGTCGACCACACGGAGCAGCAGCCGGGCGCGGTTCTCCAGCGACCCGCCGTACTCGTCGTCGCGGAGGTTCGACAGGGGCGAGAGGAACTGGTGCAGCAGGTAGCCGTGCGCGCCGTGGATCTCGATGACATCGAACCCTGCGTCGAGCGCGCGCCTGGTCGACGCGGCGAACGCGCCCACCACGGCGTCGATGCCGTCGGCGTCGAGGGCCGCAGGCGATGCGAAGCCGTCGAACGCCACGACCGTCGGGGCGACGGTCGTCCATCCGCCGTCGTTCTCGGACACCGATCCGCGACCCTCCGCCCACGGCCACCAGGTGGATGCCTTGCGCCCTGCGTGGGCGAGCTGGATGCCGGCCACCGAGCCGCGGTCGTGGATCGCACGGACGATCGGCGCCCAGGCGTCGCGCTGCTCGTCGTTCCAGAGTCCGGCGTCGCGGGGGGAGATCCGCCCCTCGGGGAGGACCGCGGTCGCCTCGGCGACGACCAGCCCGGCACCGCCGGAGGCGAACTGCGCGAGGTGGGTGTGGTGCCATTCCTGCACCACGCCGTCGACCGCGCTGTACATGCACATGGGGGAGACCCAGAGCCGATTGCGGAAAGTGACGGAACGGATGCTCAGAGGGGAGAAGAGGATGCTCACCGTTCGACGCTACCGGCTGGGGGAGGAGCCGGGGCCGTCGCACTAACGTGGAGTCATGGTCGATATCCGCGAATGGTCCCGCAGGGACACCGCGAGGTTCCTCCGCGTCCCCGGGACCGAGGACGACAAGTACTCGCGCGGCGTGGTCGCGCTGCGCACGGGCTCTGCCGCCTACCCGGGCGCCGCGGTGCTCGGCGTGGAAGCCGCATGGCGTGCGGGCGCCGGATACGTCCGCTACGTCGGCGCGCAGAGGGCGGCGGATGCCGTGCTCGCCCGCCGCCCGGAGACCGTCGCCGGTGCGGATACCGGCCGGTCGCGGATCGACGCCTGGGTGATCGGCTCAGGAACGGATGCCGCACAGCGCTCTGACGCCGAGACCGCGCAGTTGCGTGAGATCCTCACGGGACCCGCCCCGGTCGTCGTCGACGCGGGAGCGCTGGACCTGGTGCCGGGGGCGACCGCGCCGCTGCTCCTCACGCCGCACGCCGGCGAGTTCGCCCGGCTTCAGCAGAACCTCGGCCTGCAGGCCCGCAGCGACGACCGTCCCCGGGACGTCTCGGCGGTCGCCAGGGAGTTGAGGGCGACGGTGCTGCTCAAGGGCGCTCGCACGCTCATCGCGGATCCCGAAGGCCCCGTGATCGAGATGTCGGCCGGCACCGGCTGGCTCGCGACGGCGGGAACGGGCGACGTCCTCGCCGGCATCCTCGGCGCCCTGATCGCCGCGAACCGGGACGCGCCTATCGCCGAGGTCGCCGCCGCCGGCGCCTGGCTGCACGGGCATGCGGCGCGCCACGCCGCCGGAGTGGCGGACGGCACCGTGCCGGGGCATCCGATCGTCGCCCTCGACGTCGCAGAAGCCCTGCCGCACGCGATCGCGGACCTGCTCTCGTGATCCGCGCGAGGACGCTCCGCGTCGTCGTGCTCTGGTGCGTCTTCCTGATCGTGCACGCGGCGACCGTGACTGCGGGCTGGGTCTACCCGAGCCAGCCGATGGGCGACGTGGTGCTCGTGTACGAGCCGTGGTCGTCATCCGCTCTGAGCGGGGGAGCGATCGTCGGCGTCACCGAGACGTGGGTCTACCCGCAGCTCGCGCTGCTGCCGATGCTGCTGGCGAAGATCATCGCCGCACCGCTGGTCGCATCGATGGGCGTCTCCGGGGCCTACCTGATCGCGTGGGCCGTGCTGGTGACGGCGCTCGACGCGCTCGCGTTCGGGGTGCTCGTCGGGCGTTCGCCGTCGCAGCCGCGTCGCGCCGCCGCCTGGTTCTGGTGCGCGGCCCTTCTGCTGCTCGGGCCGATCGCCCTGTACCGGATCGACGCGGTGACGGTGCCGGCCGCGATCGTCGGCGTTCTCTGGCTCACCCGCCGCCCGACCGTGGCCGCGGCGCTGCTGACGATCGGCGCGTGGATCAAGATCTGGCCCGGTGCTCTCGTGGTCGCCGCGGTGATCGCGTTCCGTGCGAGAGTGCGGATCGTGTTCGCCGTGGCCGCGGTCACGGCTGTGATCGCCGGCGTGCTGCTCCTGCTCGGCGCTGATGCCGAGCTGTTCGGCTTCCTGACAGAGCAGAACGGCCGCGGCCTGCAGATCGAGGCGGTCGCGGCCACGCCCTTCCTGTGGCTCGCAGCGGCAGGAGCCGCGCGCATCGAGTACAGCTTCGAGATCCTCACCTTCCAGATCGCCGCACCGGGGGCGGATGCCGTCGGCGCGGTGCTCACGCCGCTGATGATGATCCTGGTGCTCTCGGTGGGCGCGATCGGCGCGGTGAAAGCCGTGCGCGGAGCGTCGTTCCCGAGGCTGTTCCCGCCGCTCGCGCTGTCTCTGGTCACCGCCCTGATCACCCTGAACAAGGTGGGCTCGCCGCAGTTCCAGACCTGGCTGATCGTGCCCGTGATCCTCTGGCTCGTGCTCGACCGCACCAGGGCGCGGGTGCCCGCGGTGCTCGTGCTGACCCTGTGCGCGCTCACGTGCCTCGTCTACCCTCTGAGCTATGACGCGCTGCTGCGGGCAGAGCTGCTGCCGGTGCTGATCCTGACGCTGCGCAACCTCCTGCTCATCGTGCTCCTCGTCGTCGGCATCCGCGCCATCGTCCGGGTGCCCGCCTCTCGTCCGTCCACCAACAGGGAGTGAACCCATGCTGATCGCCTTCTCCGTCGCACCCAGCGGCACGCCCGCCGGCGACTCCGAGCGCCCGGAAGGCGCCGAGCGCACCGACTCGGTGCACGACGCCGTCGCCGCCGCGGTGCGCGTCGTCCGGGAGTCCGGCCTGCCGCACCGCACCACCAGCATGTTCACCGAGATCGAGGGCCCCGACTGGGACACCGTGATGGATGTCGTCAAACGCGCCACCGAAGCGGTGATGCCCTTCGGCTCCCGGGTCTCGCTCGTGCTCAAAGCCGACATCCGGCCCGGGTACTCCCGTGAGCTGGACGCCAAGATCGAGCGCCTCGAGTCGGCGATCGACGAGTCCCGCGACCGCTAGCATGAACGGGTGAATCCCTCGACTGAATCGAGGGGTGCGGCGAAGAGGGCGCTCCTCTCCCTCGCCATCGGCAGCTTCGGCATCGGCATGACCGAGTTCGTCGTCATGGGCCTGCTTCCCGACATCGCCGGGGACCTGCTGCCCGCTCTCTGGCGCACGAGCCCGGAGGACGCCCTGAGCCAGGCCGGTTGGCTGATCTCGCTGTACGCGCTCGGCGTCGTCGTCGGCGCCCCGACGATCGCGGGATTCGTCGCGCGATTCCCGCGGCACCGCGTGATGATCGTGCTCGCACTCGCTCTCACCCTGTTCAACGCGCTCACGGTCGTGCTGCCGACGTTCGAGCTCGTCGGCGCATCGCGTTTCCTCGCTGGGCTCCCGCACGGCGCGTACTTCGGCATCGGGGCGCTCGTCGCCGCCGACGTGATGGGACCGGGGAACCGGGCCAAGGGCGTCGCGTTCATCCTCACCGGCCTCACCGTCGCGAACGTGGTCGGAGTGCCGCTCGGCACGTTCCTCGGGCAGCAGTGGGGCTGGCGGGCGGCATTCGCGGCCGTCGGCGTCGTCTTCGCGCTTGCGACGCTGTGCATCGTGTTCTTCGTTCCCGAGCATCCGGGGGAGCCAGGTCGCACGATGCGCGCCGAACTCGGAGTGTTCCGCATCGGCCAGGTGTGGCTCGCTCTCGGCGTCGGCGCGATCGGGTTCGGCGGATTCTTCGCCGTCTACAGCTACATCGCCCCCCTCGTGACCGAGATCGCGGGCTCTCCCGAAGGGGTGGTGCCCATCGTCCTGGTGCTGATGGGCATCGGCATGACCGCAGGAAACCTGGTCGGCGGGCATCTCGCCGACATCGATCTGCGCCGCACGCTGCTCGCGGGGCTCGCCGCGATGGCGGTCGTGTTCGCGCTGCTCGCGCTGCTGGCGTTCTGGATCGTGACCCTGTGCGTGCTCGTCGTCGTGGTCGGGTTCGTGTCCTCGGTGCTCAGCCCGACGATCCAGACCCGGCTGATGGACGTCGCGGGCGACAACCAGTCCATCGCCGCAGCGCTGAACCACTCGGCGCTGAACATCGGCAACAGTCTCGGCGCCTTCCTCGGCGGCGTCGTGATCGCTGTCGGCTGGGGCTTCACCGCGCCGTCGTGGGCGGGTGCCGCCCTGGCGGTGGCCGGGCTCGGGATCGCAGTGCTCTCGTATCGGGTCGAGGCGCGCAGCCACGCTCTCAGCGGGCGGCGGGCGGCGCTGCGGCCGTAGAGTGAAACGCGTGAGCGCGCTCGAGGACCTGCCCGTCGCCGGCACCGTCGTCCTCCTGCGCACCGCGGCTGACGGATTCGAGGTTCTCCTGATCCGTCGCCCGGCTCGCGGCTCGTTCGCGGGCGCCTGGGTGTTCCCCGGCGGGAAGGTCGAGGAGGATGACCGCGCGCCCGGCGCATCGGAGGTCGACGACGCTCGTCGTGCAGGGATCCGGGAGACCGCCGAAGAGGTCGGACTCGCGGTCGAAGATCTCGTGGAGTTGTCGCAGTGGCATCCGCCGGCCGAGGCGCCCACGCGCATCCGCACCTGGTTCTTCCTCGCACGCGCGCCGCAGGGCGAGCTTCGGATCTCCGATGACGAGGTGGCGGAAGCCGCGTGGATCAGCCCGGGCGAGGCGCTGGCCAGGCAGATCACGGGGGAGTGGATGCTGTTCCCGCCCACCTGGGTGACGCTGCATCAGTTGTCGGCGTTCGCGGATGCCGGATCCGCGCTGGCGGCCGCGGGGGTGGCCCGCCTGTTCGAGACGCGCGTCGTCGAGACCCCGGCGGGGCGCGTCTTCCGCTGGGGCGATGCGCGCCTGGAGACCGGCGTGCTGCCGTGGCGGTTCGTCTCCGGGTGACCAGGCTCCTCCCGGCGCGGCCGTCTGCTCGCGCTCAGGCGGCCAGGAGGCGGCGGAGGTGGGCGCCGACGGCGGCCGTCTCGATCAGGAAGCCGTCGTGCCCGAAGTCACTCGTGAGGACCACCGCCTCGCTGCCGTCGAGGGTGTTCGGGATGCTGCGCGCGATGCGGTGCTGGCCGTCGACGGGGAACAGCCGGTCGCTGTCGATGCCGAGCACCAGCGTGGTCGCGGTGACCGTGCGCAGCGCCTCCTCGACGCCGCCGCGGTCTCGGCCGACGTCGTGCGAGTTCATCGCCTCGACGAGGGTGACGTAGCTGTTCGCGTCGAACCGGCGGGTGAACTTGTTGCCGTGGAAGTCGAGGTACGACTCGACCGCGAACCGCCCGCCGTGACCGAGCGGCGACACGTCGGACTGCCACGAGCGCTGGAAGCGCTGGTTGAGCTCGATCGGGCTGCGATAGTTCAACAGCGCCATCCGGCGCGCCAGCGCCAGGCCTCGGTGCGGCCCCTCGCCGTCCGCGAGGTCGTAGTACTCGCCGCACTGGAACCGCGGATCCATCCGAATGGTCTCCAGCTGAACGGTGTTCAGCGCGATCTGGTCGGCCGTGGTCACCGGCGGCGACGACAGCACCGCGAGCCGCGCCACGCGCTCGGGATGCGTGACCGCCCACTCCAGGGCGTGCATGCCGCCCATCGAGCCGCCGACGACGGCGGCCCAGGTGTCGATGCCGAGCGCGTCGGCGAGACGCACCTGCGCTGCGACCTGGTCGCGGATCGTCAGATACGGGAAGCGGGAAGCCCACTCGTACCCGCTCGGGGCGATGCTGGCGGCACCCGTGGAACCCTGGCATCCGCCCAGCATGTTCGGGGCGATCACGAACCAGCGGTCGGTGTCGAACGGGGCGCCGGGGCCGACGATGTCCTCCCACCAGCCGGCGGTCGGGTGCCCCGCTCCGGCCTCGCCGCGCACATGGCTGTCGCCGGTGAGCGCATGCAGCACGAGGACGGCGTTGTCGCGGGCGGCATTCAGCTCGCCCCAGGTCTCGTAGGCGACGCGGATGCCGGGCAGCTCGGCGCCGCTCTCGGTGCGGAACGCGCCGGACGAGGCGAAGCGCCGGCCCCCGACGGGGTCGCCGTCGCGCCAGGCGCCCGTCGACGGCGGTCGTGCGCGGAGCAGACGGACGTCGGCCTCCGTCACGGGTGCCGACGGCACCGTGTCCTCAGAGGTCGTCTGCCAGTCCATTGGTCCATTCTCGCTCGGTCGGAGGGCGAGGGGCGGCAGGTTACGCGGATGAGTCGCACCGAGGCCCGGCATCCGCCCGCCCCCGGAGACGACGGATGCCCCGAGCCGAGGCCCGGGGCATCCGTCGTCTCTGTGGCCGATCAGGCGCGAGCAGCCTCCGACACGCGGCGTGCCGCGGCGAGAGCCTGGTCGAGATCCGCCTTGAGGTCGTCGATGTTCTCGAGCCCCACGGACAGGCGCACGAGACCGGGAGTGACGCCCGCGGTGAGCTGCTGCTCCGGCGTGAGCTGGGCGTGCGTGGTCGATGCGGGGTGGATCACCAGCGAGCGCACGTCGCCGATGTTGGCGAGGTGGCTGAACAGCGTCAGGCTGTTCACGAACTCGCGGCCGGCCTCGACGCCGCCCTTCAGCTCGAACGAGAGCACGGCGCCGACGCCCTTCGGGGCGTACTCGTTCGCCTTGGCATACCACGGCGAGGACGGAAGACCCGAGTAGTTGACGGTCGCGACGTCGTCGCGGCTGTCGAGCCACTCGGCGATCTCCTGCGCGTTCTGCACGTGGCGCTCGATGCGCAGCGACAGCGTCTCGACGCCCTGGATGAGGTTCCAGGCGCTCTGCGGGGCGATGGCGGAGCCGAGGTCGCGGAGCAGCTGCACGCGGGCCTTGATGATGTAGGCGAGGCTGTCGCCGACCGCCGCGGTGTAGCTGGCGCCGTGGTAGGAGGGGTCGGGCTCGGTGAGACCCGGGAACCGGTCGACGTTCTTCGACCACTCGAACGTCCCGCCGTCGATGACGACGCCGCCGATGGTGGTGCCGTGGCCGCCGAGGAACTTGGTGACCGAGTGCACGATGATGTCGGCGCCGTGCTCGAACGGACGGATCAGGTACGGGGTCGCGATCGTGTTGTCGACGATCAGGGGCACGCCGCTCGCGTGTGCGACGTCGGCGACGGCGCGGATGTCGAGGACGTTGATCTGCGGGTTGCCGATGGTCTCCGCGAAGAACAGCTTGGTGTTCGGGCGGACGGCGCGGCGCCACTCCTCGGCGTCATCCTGGTTCTCGACGAAGGTGACCTCGATGCCGAGCTTCGCGAGCGTGTACTTGAAGAGGTTGTACGTGCCGCCGTAGATCGAGCTCGATGCGACGAAGTGGTCGCCGGCCTGCGCGATGTTGAGGATCGCGAACGTGGAGGCGGCCTGGCCGCTGGAGAGCACGAGCGCCCCGGTGCCGCCCTCGAGTGCCGCGAGGCGCTGCTCGAGGACATCCTGGGTCGGGTTCTGGATGCGGGTGTAGATGTTGCCGAACTCGGCCAGGGCGAAGAGGTTGGCAGCGTGGTCCGCGTTGTCGAACACGTAGGACGTGGTCTGGTAGATCGGCGTGGCGCGAGCCTTGGTGACCGGATCCGGCGCTGCGCCGGAGTGGATCTGCTTGGTCTCGAAGCGCCAGTTCTCGGCTGCGGACATGTGTTCCCCCTGGAACGTTCGGATAGGTCGGGTGGCGGATGACGTTGCTGCGAGAGTACGGAAGAACGCTCGCTGTCAACAACGGACCGGACATGTGACGTAACAGTGCGCCAGCGGCGTTCCGAGCCGGAACATCGTACGGTGGACGCATGATGAACAGGCGTGCAGTGGTGACCGGTGCGAGTTCGGGGATCGGGGAGGCGACCGTCCGGACGCTCAGATCCCGCGGCTGGGACGTGGTCGGTGTGGCGCGACGGGAGGACCGGCTCGCAGCCCTCGCAGCGGAGACGGGCGCCTCAGCGATCGCGTGCGATCTGACGGACGCGGATGCGGTCGCCGCCCTGGTGTCGGCGCTCGAGGATTCCGGCCCCGTGCATGCCCTCGTGCAGGTCGCGGGCGGGGCGCGCGGCACCGATCGCATCGAAGACGCCAAGACCGCCGACTGGCAGTGGATGTTCGACGCCAACGTGCTCGCCAGCCAGCGCCTGGTCGCGGGGCTGCTGCCGCTGCTTCGTCGTGCGGCCGAGGCCGACGGCCACGCCGACACGCTGTTCGTGACGTCCACGGCCGCCCAGGTGGCGTACCCGGGAGGCGGCGGCTACAACGCGGCGAAGGCGGCGCAGGCGATGCTGGTGCACGCGCTGCGTCTCGAGCTGAACGGCGAGCCGATCCGCGTGTCCGAGATCGCGCCTGGCATGGTGCACACGGAGGAGTTCGCGCTGAACCGGCTGGGCGGCGACTCGGTCGCGGCCGAGGCCGTGTACTCCGGTGTCGACGAGCCGCTGCGCGCCGAGGACGTCGCCGACGTCATCGCATACGCCCTGGACGCGCCGGGGCACGTCAATCTCGACCTCATCACGATGCGCCCGGTGGCGCAGTCCGCGAACCACATGCTGGCGCGCGGGCCGCTGCGCGTGCGCTCGGACGTCTGAGCGATGCCGCCCCGCAGCCTCGAGGAGCTCGCAGTCGAAGGGCTCATGGATCCGGCATGGGCTGAGGCGCTTGCACCCGTCCAGGCCGACATCACGGCCCTGGGGGAGCGGCTGCGCGCCGAGCAGGCGGCCGGGCGGGGATATCTTCCCGAAGGGCAGAACGTGCTGCGGGCCTTCCAGCGGCCGCTCGCCGACGTGCGGGTGCTCATCACCGGACAGGACCCGTATCCGACCCCCGGGCATCCGATCGGGCTGTCCTTCGCGGTCGAGAGGCACGTGCGGCCGCTGCCGCGCAGCCTCGTGAACATCTACAGGGAGCGCGAGAGCGACCTCGGCATCCCGCCGGCGCCGCACGGCGATCTCACGGCCTGGAGCGATCAGGGCGTGCTGCTGCTGAACAGGGTGCTCACGGTGCAGCCGGGCGCCGCGGCATCCCATCGCGGCTGGGGATGGGAGCGCGTCACCGAGCTCGCCATCCGCACCCTCGTCGACAGGGGCTCCCCGCTGGTCGCGATCCTGTGGGGGAGGGATGCCGAGAAGGTCCGGCCGCTGCTCGGCGACACCCCCGTGATCGCGTCGGCGCACCCGTCGCCGCTGTCGGCGAGCAGAGGATTCTTCGGCTCCCGTCCGTTCTCGCGCTCGAACTCCCTGCTGGAAGGACTCGGCGCGACGCCGGTGGACTGGCGCGTCGACGGGGAGCGCGATCTAAGCTGATCGCATGCAGTTCGAACCGGGTGACCGCCGTCGCGTCCTGCCGCGTCATCTCCGCCCGGCACCGGCTCCCGAGGTCTTCTCGTACTCGATCCGTCCTGCGCGCACCGGAGATCTGCCGTACATCCGGGAGATCTACAACCACTTCGTGAGCAACTCGGTGGTGACGCTTGACGAGCGACGCAGCAGCATCCCGTACTGGCGGGAGAAGTTCGCGCTGCTCGGCCGGCTCGGGCTGCCGTTCCTGGTGGCGGTCTCACCGGCGGGCGTCGTTCTCGGCTACGCGCTCGCACAGCCCTGGGCGGGGCGGAACGCCTACAGGTACACCGTCGAGGACTCGATATACCTCGGCCCGGGCGCCGGCGGCAAGGGGCTCGGGGCGGTGCTGCTGCAGGCTCTCATCGACGCGTGCGAGCAGCTCGGCATCCGGGAGATGGTCGCGGTCATCAGCGACACCAAGGCGGACGCCTCGATCCGGCTGCACACGAGGCTCGGGTTCGAGGAGGCCGGGCGCATGGCCCGCGTCGGGCACAAGTTCGGCCGCGAGCTCGGAACGGTCTACATGAAGCGGGCGCTCAGACCCAAGCGCCGCCGCAAGATCTTCGGCCTGCAGTGACCGTCTGTTTGCGCCGAATGCATGCTCCTGGGGCGCGGGAACATGCATTCGCCGCAAACAGACGGGGTCGTCAGGGGGCTTCGCGCGGGATGACGGGGATCGCGGCGAGCAGGGCCTTCGTGTAGTCCTGCTGCGGGTGCAGCAGCACGCTCTCCGTCGGGCCGCGCTCGACGATCCGGCCGTCCTTCATGACGACGACCGTGTCGCACAGGTTCTGCACCACGCCGATGTCGTGCGACACCAGCACCAGCGTCAGCTCCGCGGTCGTGCGCAGCTCGATCAGCAGCTCGAGGATCTGCGCCCGCACCGTGACGTCGAGTGCCGACAGCGGCTCGTCGCCGACCAGGATGCGCGGACGGTGCACGATCGCGCGGGCGAGTGCGATGCGCTGGCGCTGTCCGCCTGAGAACTCGTGCGGATAGCGGCCGGCCATGTCGGCGTCGAGGCCCACCTGCGACAGCACCTCGCTGATCCGCGCGCCGTGGGCGCCGGGGATGCCGAGAGCCCAGAGCGGCTCGCCGATGATCCGGGCGGCCGTCATGCGGGGGTCGAGCGACGCGTACGGGTCCTGGAACACCAGTCCGGTCTGACGGCGCAGCCAGTGCAGGGACTTCGCGGATGCCGCGGCATCCACAGTCCTGCCGTCGACCGTCACCGTGCCGGAGGTCGGCCGGTCGAGCCCGAGCAGCAGCCGGATCAGGGTGGACTTGCCGGAGCCGGACTCGCCGATGATGCCGACCGACGACCCCTCGAGGATGTCGAGGTCGGTCGGCGCCAGTGCCGTCTGGACGCGCGTGCGCTCGAACGCGGCGCGCTTCGGGACGATGAAGTCGCGGTGCAGCCCCCTGGCCTGGATCAGACTCATGCCGCACCGCCGTTCGGACGCCACAGCGTGGCCGTGGCATCGCGCAGAAGCCCCTGCGTGATCGGCGACTTCGGGGCGCTCAGCAGCGTGCTGACCGGAGCCGCTTCGACGATCCGGCCGTCCTCCAGGACCACGCCGTTCGTCGCGACCTGGGCGAGCACGGCGAGGTCGTGGGTGATGAACACCAGCGACATGCCCTCCTCCTCGACCAGGCGCAGCAGCAGCGCGAGGATCTCGGCCTGGATCGTGACGTCCAGCGCCGTGGTCGGCTCGTCGGCGATCAGCAGCCGCGGCCGGCAGGCGAGCGCCATGGCGATCGCGACGCGCTGGCGCTGCCCGCCCGAGAGCTGGTGCGGGTAGCGATCCACGATCGTCTCGGGGTCGGGGAGCCGTACGCGGGCCGCCTCAGCGATCGCGCGCTCCCGCGCCTCGCGGCGTCCGACCCTCTCGTGGATCCTGATCGACTCGGCGATCTGCCTGCCCACCGTGCGGATCGGGTTGAGGGCCGTGCGCGGCTCCTGGAAGACGATGCCGATCTCATCGCCGCGAAGCTCCGCGAGCTCCCTGTCCGGCATGCCGATCAGCTCGGTGCCGTTCCAGCGGATGCTGCCGCGCGCGCTCGCTCCGTCGGGGAGGAGCCCGAGCACCGCGAGTGCCGTGAGCGACTTGCCGGAGCCGGACTCGCCGATCAGACCGAGCCTCGCGCCCTTCGGCACCTCGAACGAGACGCCGTCGACGACCCGGCGACCGCCGATCTCGACCACGAGATCCCGCACCACAAGCCCGTCTGTTTGCGCTGAATGCATGTTCCCGTGGTCCGGGAACATGCGTTCGGCCGAAACAGACGGGTTCATGCGACCACCTCGGGCGTGTGCACCTCGGCTGCGCGATGGCGCAGCGTCGGATCGGTGGCTTCGCGCAGCCCGTCGCCGAGGAGGTTCAGCGCGAGGACGGTGACGGTGATCGCGAGCCCCGGCCAGATCACCGACAGCGGGTGGACGCCGATGTAGCGCTGCAGGTCGGCGAGCAGCAGACCCCAGCTCGGCTCGACCACAGAGGCGCCGAAGCCGAGGTAGGAGAGACCGGCCTCGGCCAGCACCGCGACGGCCATCGACCAGGAGAGCTGCACGATGAACACCGGTGCGATGTTGGGGAGCAGATGACGGGCGAGGCTCTGGGCGCTCGTGAGGCCGGAGGCGCGCGCGGCCAGCACGAAGTCGCTCTGCTGCACCCGCCGCAGCTCCGGACGCGTGACCCGGGCGATGTTGACCCCGAAGCCGATCCCGACCGACCAGATCACGACCCAGAGCGACCCGCCCCAGACCGAGGAGATCATCATCGCGATGAGCAGGACCGGAAAGGCGATCAGGATGTCGACCAGCACCGCGACCGTCTCGCGCAGCCATCTCGCCGTCAGGGCGCCGAGCGCCGCGAGCGCGATTCCGACGACGGTGGCGACGACGCCGGCCCCGACGCTCACGAACACGGTCGTCCGCGCCCCCGCCATGATCAGGCTCAGGATGTCGCGACCGGTGTCGTCGGTGCCGAGCAGGTGCGGCCAGCCGGGCACGCCCCAGCGATCCCGGATGTTGGAGTCCTGCGGATCGAACGGCGTCCAGAACAGCGAGACCAGCGCGGTGAGGGCGATCACCGCGACCACGATCAGGCCGAATCGCCCGGTCGAGGTGCGCCAGAGGTTTCCCAGCCACTGCGGAATCATGCGGCCTCTCTCTGGCGCGGGTCGATCGCGCGGTGGGTCAGATCCACGACGAAGCCGACGGTCAGGACGAAACCGGTGAGCACGAGGAGCTCGCTCTGCACCTTGATGAGATCGCGCGTGCCGACATCGGCGACGAGCATCCGCCCGATCCCCGGGAGGGTGAACAGCTGCTCGATCACGACCGAGCCGACGATGATCCCGGCGACCTGAAGGCCGAGCACCGTGATGATCGACAGGCCGACGGCGGGGATGCCGTGCTGGATCAGCGCCCTGGTGCGGGTGAGGCCCTTCGCCGCTGCCGTGCGCACGAAGTCCTGCCCTGCCGCCTGGAGGGTGGCGCTGCGGACGAACCGCATGAGCATGGCGCCCTCGACGATCCCGATCGTGAGCGCGGGGAGCAGGAGCGATTCGAGCGCCTTCCACGGCGTCGACCACCCGGTGCGCGGGAAGCCCTGGGGAGGCAGCCAGCCCAGCCATACCGAGAAGACGACGATGAGCATCATGCCTGCCCACACCACCGGCACGGCGGCGAGTGCCTGGGCGCCGAAGCTGAGAGCGGCGCCGCCGCGGCGCCCGCGCTGCAGGGCTGCCAGCACGCCGAAGGGCACGGCGATGAGGACGGCGATGAGCAGCGAGAGGATGCCGAGCGGCACGGTGACCTGTGACTTCTGCAGCAGCTCCTCTCCGACCGACGCGCCCGAGAGGAGTGAGGTTCCCAGGTCGCCCCGGAGGATGCCGCCGATCCACTCGGCGTACTGTGCGGGCAGCGGGCGGTTCAGCCCCAGGGACTCGCGGAGCGCCTCGACCTCGGCGGGGGAGGCCTGCGTGCCGGCGATCAGCTGCGCGACGTCGCCGGGGAAGACCCGCAGCGTCAGGAAGATCAGGACGCTCGACACGAGGAGCCCTGCGATGAGCAGGGCTCCTCGGACGAGCGCGTAGCGGATCACGGAGCGGCGGCCGCCGTCACTTCTCGGTGGCGACCGTGACGCCGGAGAGGTCGATCCGCGAGTTGATCGAGTCCTTCGGGAAGCCGGACACCAGCGGGCTCACCGCGGTGATGGTCGCACCGTTGTACAGCCAGTCGGCGGCGTGATCCTCGGAGACGATCTTCGCGGCCTCCGCGAGGAGCTTCGCTGACTCGTCGGGGTCGACCTCGGCGAGTGCGCGGTCGTACAGCGCCTGCACCTCCGAGTTGTCGTAGCCGAAGTAGTAGTCCGGGTTCGCGAAGTTGCCGAAGTCGCGAGGCTCGACGTGCAGCACGAAGCTGAGGTCGTAGTCGTGGTTGCTGTAGACGTCCTCGAGCCAGGTGGGGAACTCGACCGAGTCGACCTCGAGGGTCACGCCGACCTCGTTGAAGTCGGAGATGAGCACCTTCGGCACCGTGGTGCCGTAGAAGGACGGGATGGTCAGGGTCAGCTCGAGATCCTCCTGACCCGCCTCCGCGAGGAGGGCCTTGGCCTTCTCCGGGTCGTAGGAGATCACGTCGGAGAGGTCCTCGTAGCCGGGGTCGAGCTCGGGGATCGGGCCGTACAGCGTGGATCCGGCGCCCACGGCCTCCACCAGCGCCTCATGGTCGATCGCCAGTCGCAGGGCCTCGCGCACGCGCGGGTCGTCCAGAGGTGCCTTGGCGTTGTTGAACGCGAGGGTCGCCTTGTCGGTCGTCCTGCCCGTCGTCAGGGTGAAGTCGCCGGACTCCTCGAGCTGCGATGCGAGGTTCGGGTCGACGGCCGTGAGCACCTGCACACCGCCGTCGAGCGCCGTGTTCACGCCCGCGGTGAAGTCGGGGATGTACTGGAACTCGACCTCGGCGACGCCGGCGGGCTCGCCCCAGTAGGCGTCGCTGCGAGCGAAGGTGATCGCGCTTCCCTTGCTCCAGCGGGTGAGGGTGAAGGGGCCGGTGCCGTTGGTCGCGGTCTTCAGGTCGGTGGTGTCGCCGTTCTGGAACACGAGCCCGGCGGGGCCCGTCAGCGCGAACAGGAAGTTCTGGTTGGGCTGCGTGAGCACGATCTGCACCGTGCTCGCGTCCGGGGCCGTGATCGATGCGACGGCGGCGAACTCGGCGTTCCCCTGCAGGGTGGGATCCGTGCGCACCGCTTCGTAGGAGGTCACGACGTCGGCGGAGGTGAGGGCGGCTCCGCTGTGGAACGCGACTCCCTCGTTGAGCGTGAACGTGTAGGTGAGCCCGTCGTCGGAGACCTCGAAGTCGGAGGCCAGGCGAGGGACGATCTCGTTGTCCTCCGCGCGGCTGACCAGGCCCTCGTAGATGTTGTCGATGAGGATCTGCTCAAGGGCGGCGCCGCTCGTGTGCCGGATGTCGAGGTTCGTCGGCTCGAGCACGAGACCGATCTGGAGCACGGCGGCAGGGTCCGGTTCGCCGGTGGGCGTCGCCGTCGGCTCGGGGGCGGGCGTGCAGGCGCTCAGGACGACGGCCGTGGCTGCGAGCGCGGTGATCAGCGCGAGGCGTCGCGTACGTCGGATCATGGGTGCTTCCTCTCGGTGCGGCAGTTGCTGTGTGCCGGTGGGACGAGCCTAGGGATGTGAGTGGTCGGGACGGTCGAAGACGGCACGGGACGTCACAAAGCGGGGACGGCGGAGGCGATCAGCGAGGCGAGGCCGGTCGGCGCCGTCTCCTGGACGTTGTGGGTCGCATCGATCGCCACGAGCCGGGCGCCGGACACCCGTCGCCCGAGCTCCTCGGCGTCGGCCTCGCTGACGAATCCGCTCGTCGCGCGCACGAGGGTGATCGGGGCGCTCGTTTGGAGGAGGTCGGCCCATCCGGTCTCGTGGAGCAGGGAGGGGGATGCCGGTGCACCGGCGTCGTGCGCGGCGAGCGTCTGAGCGGCCAGGTGCGCGAAGTGGTGTTTCCACTCCACGCGGCCGTCCGCGCGCACTCGCGTGTTGAGGAAGACCCCGCGCTCGGTGTCGGCGCGGGCGCCGCCGAAGCCGAACGCGATCGCACGATCGACGAGTTCGTCCCTGGTGGCGAAGTCCGTCGGACCGGCGTAGAACTCGCGCAGCGCCGCAGGGCCCGCGGACACGTCGATCCCCGGGGTGATGTCGACGACGATGAGCTCGGCGACCAGGTCGGGGCGTGCGGCGGCGAGGGCCGCGCCGGTGAGCCCGCCGAGGGAGTGGCCCACGACCACCTGGGGCGCTTCCGTCCACGCGTCGAGAGCCGCCGCGACGTCGGCGGCCAGCGTCCGAGGGGTGTAGTCCCGGTCGTCTCGCCACGAGGAATCGCCGTGGCCGGCGAGGTCGATGGCGAGCACGGGCCGCTGCAGAGACAGCACCGTCGTGTCCCACGTGTGCGCATTGAGTCCTGCGCCGTGCAGAAGCGTGACGCGGGGGGCGTCGGTGCCGTAGCGAAGAGCGCTGAGCGAGCGGCCGTCGGCGAGCTGAAGGGTCAGCCGCTCGACCGGGGGAACGGGGGCGCTCAGCGCCTGGGCCTGTGCGGGAAGATAGCGGAACTCGCTGATGTCGGTCACCACATCCATATTCTGCTCCCGCGCGACGGATGGAATGAAATGCGGGGGCGACATGGTAACTCGATCGGCTCGGACCCATGCAGAAAGCGCACTCAGAGTGTCCGCTTGGTGAGCATTATGTGTTTCGGGTGGATGCCGTGGGGTGGGAGTGGCGGCTCTGCGAGCGAATATCATTGAGCCATGAGCGAGACGCGAGTGCACCTCTCCAAGACCGAACCGGCCGCTTACCAGGCACTGGATGCCTTCTCCAAGACCGTGGGCGAGATCTGCGCCGCGAACGGCATCGACGATCGTCTCAAGGAGATCGTCATGATCCACTGCTCCCAGTTGAACGGCTGCGGCTACTGCACTCGGATCCATGTCGACCGGGCGCTCAAGGCGGGGCTCGACACCGACACGCTCATGCAGATCGCGACCTGGCGCGAGAGCGGCGTCTTCTCGGAGCGGGAGCAGGCCGCGCTGGAGCTCGCCGAGGCGTTCACCTTCATCTCGGAGGATGGCATCTCCGACGACGTGTACGACCGGGTCGGCGGCGTGTTCACTGAGAAGGAGTACGCGGCCCTGAGCTGGGCCTGCGTCTCCATCAACGCCTTCAACCGCATCGTCATCGCGGGGCGCTATCCGGTGCCGCCTCGCACGCCGCTGGCGCCGGCATGACCATCCTCGACATCGACGGCGTGAACAACGTCCGCGACGTCGGGGGGATGCCGGCTGCCGGCGGACGGATCCGCTCCGGCATCCTGCTGCGCTCGGGCCAGTTGTCCGGGGCCTCGACGGCGGGCGTCGACGAGCTCCGGCGACGCGTGCACCACATCGTCGACCTGCGTGACGGCGAGGAGGTCGCCGCCGAGCCGACCGAGATCGACGGGCCGGGCACCACCCATCTCCCGCTCTTCCTCGGCTCGGTCCGATCCTTCTTCGAGGCCGACACGAGCCTCGAAGACCTGTATCTGCACCTGCTGGAGGAGAGCGGCGAGCGGCTCGTCGCGGCCATCCGCATCATCGCCGAGGGCGAGTCGACGCTCGTGCACTGCACGGTGGGCAAGGACCGCACCGGTGTCACCGTGGCGCTGGCTCTCGCCGCCGTCGACGCCGATCGCGAGGCGATCGTCGCGGACTACGCGCTGACCCAGTCCCAGCTGCCGCTCGAGCGCTCCCGACGGATCGCGGCCTATCTCAGGGCGCAGCACCCGGAGGCCGTGCACGCGGTCGCCCTCGCCACGGAGTCACCCGCCCCGGTCATGCGCGCGCTGCTGGAGAAGATCGACGAGCGCTGGGGATCGGCGGCGGGCTACCTCCGGGCGAACGGGATGAGCGACCGCGAGCTCGATGCGCTTCGCGGGGTGCTGGTCGAGCGGATGCCGGGCGCGCAGCATTACGACGAAGGTTAGGCAACCCTTCACTCGGTGTTACGATGGGAGCACGATGAGCACCTCCCTCGAGACCCGCAGCACGCGCGCCGCACGCCGCGCGGAGCGCCGTCGCGCCCAGCATCTGGTGACGGCGGACGAGAACTCGCTTGGCGAACTCGAGGTCTTCCTCTCCACGCTGCCGCTGTGCGCCTCCGGTCGCATCTTCATCGAGGTCCCTGAGGCTTCCGACATCGGGATCATCGAGGCGCCTGCCCGGATGACGGTCACCTGGCTCGCCAGGGGAGCGCGCTCGGGGGCACCGGGAACGGGACGCTCGTGCGCACCCGGTCAGGCCCTGGCCAGGGCGACCTGCGCGTGGGCCGACGAGATGCTCTGCGACGACGCATCCGAGACGCAGATCACTCTGCTGGGCGGCTTTCTCGGCACCGCCGACATCGTCGACCATCTCACGGCGAGCCTCGAGGTGCAGCCGACGCGGATCAACGCCCCCGAGCGCTTCGGGCTGCTCCGCGCCGAGCGCTGATCAGCGCCCTCGACGCACGTAGTTGCCGTCTTCCAGGCCGGCCTCGATCTCGAAGCGGTTGCGCAGCGGATCGCGTCCCGCGAACAGGTACAGGATCGGCATCAGGAAGCCGTACCGCAGCCACTGCGCCTTGTGCACGGCCTCGTGCCGCAGCACCGCGTCGGACGGCCGCGCCTCGCCGGTGAGGAAGCACCCGCCCACGCAGACGCCGCCTCGAGCGAAGGTCCACGCCGGAAGTCCCCGGAACACCCAGAGGCCCGCCCTGCGCTCCACCGGGCCCGTGCTCCAGAGCGAGCCCCAGACCCAGCCGACCGAGGTGCCCCACCAATAGCCGATCCGGCTGATCGGCGAGCGCAGCAGGAACGAGGGGATGCGGCGGTCGACGCGGCGTCCGCGTTCGAGGATGCGTTCGGCCGCGGGACGCCAGTCGGCCGTCACGCCACGGACCCGACGAGCCGCAGCAGCGTGCCGAGATCATCGACCGCGGCGGCAGGGGAACGAGGTGCGAAGCCGGCGATGGTCGCTCCGGCGAGCGGCATCCGCTCCCGCAGCGCACGGACGGCCGCGCTCACCGCGGCGGCGGAGAGCCCGAAGGGCGCGGGGGAGGAGACCCCTGCGATCTCGGCCGGGTCGAGCACATCCACGTCGATATGAACCCACACGCGCTTCGCACCGGTGGCCTGCACCGCGTCCGCGAGGGCGTCTGCGCGATCCAGGTCGGCGACCGAGAGCTGCGTGAGATCGGAGATCGCCGTGATCTCCGCCTCGTCGAGGTTGCGCATGCCGACCGCCACGATGCGCTCTCGCGGGACGCCGGGCGACAGCACGAGCTGTGGTTCGCCCTCCCCGAGCACGGCGCGCAGCGCCATGCCGGAGAACGCTCCGGAGGGCGAGCTCGACGGGGTGTGCATGTCGGGATGGGCGTCGAACCAGACGACCGCGAGATCCTCGGTGCCGCCGGGAAGCGCGGCGAGGGCGGCCACGGTGACGCTGCAGTCGCCGCCGATCACGATCGTGCCGGTCATCATCTGCTCGGCG
This sequence comes from Microbacterium sp. SD291, assembly GCF_017355365.1. GTDB lineage: Bacteria > Actinomycetota > Actinomycetes > Actinomycetales > Microbacteriaceae > Microbacterium. The sequence continues at coordinate 62,467 of NZ_JADIJR010000011.1, forward strand.
ACGACCTCGCGGGTGCGCCGCAGCGCGCTGAGCCGGCGGACGCCGGTTCCGAGCGACTCACCCGCCTCGACCGGAACGTCGAGGACCGTGGTGGCTGCACGGGGGAGATCACCGGCGATCGCGGAAGCGCCGTCGACGAGAAGCATCGCCCGCGCAGCCGGAGAACCCTGCCACTGCGGGACCACGAGGAATCGCACCATGGGTGCCTCCAGTTGAGGGAAGTGCGGATGCCCCGGACCGCAGGTCCGAGGCATCCGCGGGGTGTGTCAGGATCCTTCGATCGCCTGACGGGGTGCTGCGCCGCCGGCCTTCAGCTCGGCGAGGCGTGCCTCGACCTCGGTGAGCTCACCCAGGTCCTCGAGGCTCTCGAACTGCGCATCCAGGCTGGATGCCGCAAGCTCGGCCTTGCCCTGAGCCAGCGCCTCCTGGCGACGGACCTTGTCCTCGAACCGGCCCAGCTCGCTGGTCGGGTCGAGGACGTTGATCGACGAGACGGCATCCTGGACCTTGGTCTGAGCCTCGGCGACCTTCGCGCGGGCGAGGAGCTCGCTGCGCTTGTTCTTCAGCTCGCCGAGCTTGTCCTTCATGCCGTTGAGGCCGGTCTTCAGCTTGTCGACGATCTCGGTCTGCGCGGCGATCTGCGGCTCTGCGCCGGTCGCCTCGCGCTCCGCGCTGATCTGACGCTGGAGGGCGATCTTGGCGAGGTTGTCGAACTTGTCGGCGTCGGGTGCGCTGCCGCCCGAGCGCATCTCGTCGGCCTTGCGGCTGGCGGCGAGAGCCTTGTTGCCCCACTCGGTGGCCGCCTGGACGTCCTCTTCGTGGTCGCGCTCGAGCAGACGCAGGTTGCCGATGGTCTCCGCGATCGCGGACTCGGCGTCGGCGATGCTGTTGGTGTAGTCCCGGACGAGCTGGTCGATCATCTTCTGCGGGTCCTCCGCAGAGTCCAGGAGGGCGTTGATGTTCGCGCGGACGAGGGTCGAGATACGTCCGAAGATGGACTGCTTGGTCATGCGTTTTCCTTTCAGAGGGTCGTAGTCGAGGTCTGTGCGTCGGTACGGATCAGAAGCGTCCACCTCCGCTGCGGCCGCTGCGTCCGCCGCCACCGCCGCCGAAGCCGGAGCTGCGGAAGCCGCCCCCGCCGCTGGAGCGCCAGCTGCTGCTGCGCGAAGAGCCGCCTCCGCCGCCACCGGAGAGCAGCCCGCCGATGATGCCGCCGAGGATGTCGCCGCCGAGGCCGGACGAGGTCGATCGCGAGCCGCCGCCTCCGAAGAGACCGCCGCCCCATCCGTCGTTCTCGTACCGGGCCGGGTTCATGGCTTCGACGTCCGACTGCGCGGAGGCCGTGGCCTGGCGGGCGAGATCGAGCGCGCGTCCCGCTTCGGTCAGTGCGGTCTCCGGTGAGCCGGCGCGGAGATCCACAGCCTGGGTCAGTGCCGCCTCGGCCTGGGACAGCCGGGTGCGGGCCGTCGAGCCGACAGTTCCCCTGCGGGTCTCGATGTAGTCGCGGGCCGCGCGGATCGCCGACGACGCCTGACTCAGGGTCTGCTCGAGCATCTGCTGCGTCCGGCGGGTGCGCTCGACGGCCTGGGTGCCCTGCGCGATCGCCGCATCGATCTGCGCGTTCGCGGCCGTGAGGGCCTCGAGGGTGCGCTGCGGGCTGCGCGCGGAGCCGGTGAGCTGAGACTGGGCCTGCTGCAGCTGCTGGGCGGTCGCCGTGGCGGCAGCGGCGAGCGTGCCCGTCGTGTCGGGGAGCTGCTGCGCCGCAGCGACATCGGCCTGCAGCTCGGCGATCAGAGCCTGCGCCTGCGCCTCGACGGTGGCCATCTCCTCGCCGAGGACGGTGATCGCCTGCACGAGCTGCGCGGCCTGGGCGACCGACTGCTCGGCCGTGCGGATCGCGAATGCCGCCTCGCCGCTCCTGCCCGCCGTGATGGCGGCCTCGGCGCCTTCGATCGACCGGTCGGCGAGGGCCGCGCGCTCCTGTGCCTGAGCGGGATTGTCGGCGACCGTGCTGAGGGATGCCGCGTCATAGGTGGCGGACAGGCTCGCGAGTGCACCCGATGCCCCGGCCAGTATCGGCTGCAGCATCGCGCGCTCGCCGCGCACGCGCTCGAGCTCCTGAGGCGCGTTCTGCTCGAGCCTGCGGAGCGCGTCGAACGCCTCGGTGTTCTGATCGAGCACGTCGTCGATCTCGTCGCAGATCCGGATGATGCGGATGTGCCATGCCCGGCGGTCGTGCACGGTGTCCTCGACCTCGTCGTCGAGCTTCTGCTTGAGGTCGAACGCCTCGGACATCTTCGACTTCGCCGTCTTGACGGCGCCGCTGAACTCGCCCGTCGCCGCTTCGCCGAACTGTGCGACGGCGAATCCGAGCTCTTCCCTGCTCGAGGTGATGGCGTCGTCGGCCTGCACGAGGGCTGCGCCGGCCTGCGATTCGACCTGCTCGTCGGTGAGCGTCGAGAAGGGGTCGTTCGGGTCGGGCGTCTCCGGCATGGCTCCGCGCCGGCGGATCGCGGCGTCGCGGCGCGCCCGCTTCACGAGGGACACGATCAGCCAGACGACCAGTGCGAGCGCGATGACTCCGCCGACGATCAGCATCGTGCGCAGCGCGCCCGCTCCGCCGTCGCCCTGGATCTCGTCGGCGGCGAGGACGATCGCGCCGTCCCAGTCCTCCTGCGCGAGCAGGGGCTGGATCCTGTCCTCGACATCGTCGAGCTTGCCGTCGCTCAGCGGTCCGCCAGCGGCCGCCGAGATGTAGTAGTTCCGCCCCTCGACGGCGATCGCCAGCAAGTACTGCTCCGGGCCGAGGTTGTTGTTCTCGGCGACGGTGTCGGCCCACGCCACGTTGTCGGCGGGGGAGGAGAAGTCGTCGACGAGCACGACGAAGAGATCGGCGCTGGAGTTCTCCGTGAGCTCGAGCAGCCGGGCCTCGACGGCTTCCTTCTCCGAGCCGCTCAGCACGCCGGCGTCGTCGGTCACATAACCCTGGTCGAGTGTGACCGGGTCGGTGGCGGACGCGGCGGAGACCGACAGCACCCCTGCGGTCGCGGCCAGTGTCAGTGCGGCCAGCGTGAGCCACCGAGTCCTCATAGCGATCCCTCCGACCGGCAGCCATGCCCCATGGCACGAGTCTATGCACACACGCCGACACGCGACAGCATCCGGCCGGTGTTCGCCGTTCGCCGTCAGCGGAGACGCATACGCTGGAAGGCATGGACGACAGGTATGGATCCGATGTGCTCTCCGCCGGCTGGCGCGAGCGCGCAGCGAAACCGGTGCCGCAGGTCGCGGCGGAGATCGATCTGGTCGTGGAGGTCGCCGAAGACGGCTACTGCGGCGCGGTCACGCGCGTGCAGGGAGGCAACGTCGAGCTCGAAGACCGCCTCGGGCGCAAGCGCCTCTTCCCGCTCGGCGGCGGATTCCTGATCGACGGGGCCCCCGTGCGCCTGGGGCCTCCGGCGCCGAAGACGCAGGGGCCGCGGCGCACGGCATCCGGATCCTTCGTCGTCGCCGACCAGCGCGCGCGGATCGCGCTGCCCAGCCGCATCCTGGTCGAGGGGCGCCACGACGCCGAGCTGGTCGAGAAGGTGTGGGGTGCCGACCTCCGGGTGGAGGGCGTCGTCGTGGAGTACCTGCAGGGTGTCGACCTCCTCGACGAGCTGCTCGCGGACGAGCCGCCGAGCGCCACGCGCCGGTACGGCGTGCTCGTGGATCACCTCGTACCAGGCTCGAAGGAATCCCGGATCGCGGATGCCGTGGCCCGCGGGCCCCACGGCCGGCATCTCCGCATCGTCGGCCATCCCTTCGTCGACGTCTGGCAGTGCGTCACCCCCCGCGCCCTCGGCATCGCCAGGTGGCCTGAGATCCCCCGGGGGACGGACTGGAAGACCGGCATCTGCCGCGCGTTCGGGTGGCCGCATGAGACGCAGGCCGACACGGCGCGCGCGTGGCAGCACATCCTGTCGAAGGTGCGCACCTACCGTGATCTGGAGCCGGCGCTGCTCGGCCGGGTCGAAGAGCTGATCGACTTCGTCACATCGCCCGCGGCGTGAGCGGCGGCTGCGCCGACTACCCTGGAAGCATGCCCGAACCCCGCATCTTCCGCGACGAACCGGTGTCCTTCGTGCGCCGGAGCGGCCGGATGTCCGACGCGCAGGAGCGCGCCTTCGAAGAGCTCGCCCCGCACTACCTGCTCGACGTGCCGCGCGACATCGCCTGGACTTCCGTGCACCCCGAGGCGCGTCTGGACCCCGCCGCCGAGTACGGCCGCGACGCGGATCTGTACGTCGAGATCGGCTCGGGGCAGGGGCATGCGATCGTCGCGGCCGCCACGGCCCGGCCGGATGACGACTTCCTCGCCGTGGAGGTGTTCCGGGCGGGTCTCGCCCGCACGATGCTGGACGCCGACCGGGAGGGCGCCCGCAATCTGCGGGTCGTCGAGGCGAACGCCCCCGAGGTGCTCTCGTCGTATCTGCCGGAGGCTGCGACCGCCGAGGTGTGGATCTTCTTCCCCGACCCGTGGCACAAGAAGAAGCACACGAAGCGCCGGCTCGTCCGGCCCGGCTTCGGAGACGCGGCCGCCAGGGCGCTGCGCGACGGCGGACTGCTCCGGCTCGCGACCGACTGGGAGGACTACGCCCTGCAGATGCGCGAGGTCCTCGATGCCGAGCCGCTGTTCGAGCGCGCGTTCGAGGGGGAGTGGGCCGAGAGGTTCGACGGTCGCGTGATGACCGCGTTCGAGCGCAAGGGGATCGCCAAGGGGCGCGACATCCGCGATCTGGTCTACCGGCGCCGGCCCCGCGCGTGATCGACGAGCCCGGCCGGACCGCCCTCAAGGCCGGCATCGCACCGGCCCTGCTCGTGTGCGCTGCGGCTCCCGCGTTCTTCGTGCTGCAGATCGCATGGCTCGGCTGGGTGCTGCTCGCGCTCGGGATCGGTGCCGCATGGCTCACCGAGCGGGGACGCGTGACGGCATCCGCGCCATCGCTCACCCGCGACCTCTCGCTGATCGCGATCGGCCTCCTTATCGTCAGCATCATCCCGCTCGCCGCCGAACTCGACGACCTCGCGATGGTGCGCTTCACGCTCGCACTCGGCGGCGCGGTCGCGGTGCCGTACGTGATCTCGCGCTTCGTGTACCGGGACAGGGCGATCGGCTTCCCGTGGCGGGCGCATCGCCCGTGGGGCCGACTGCAATGGGGCTGGCTGATCGCCGTCCTGGTGCTGGGCTGGCTGATCCTGCCGTTCTACTTCATCACCAGCGGCGTCTACCAGAACTGGCCGGTCGTCGACTCACCCGAGCTCATCGCCCGGCTCTTCGTCGGCGTCGGAGCGGTCGGCATCTGGGACGAGCTGTTCTTCATCTGCACGGTGTTCGCACTGCTGCGAAGGCACTTCCCCGATGCCGTCGCGAACGTCCTGCAGGCGATCGTGTTCGTGTCGTTCCTGTGGGAGCTCGGCTACCGTGAGTGGGGTCCGGTGCTGACCATCCCGTTCGCCCTCCTCCAGGGCTTCATCTTCCTGCGGACGCACTCGCTCGGGTACGTGGTCACGGTGCATCTGCTCTTCGACGCGGTCGTGTTCGGGGTGCTCGTGCACGCGCACAACCCAGGTCTGCTGCCGATCTTCCTCGTCTGAGGTCTCCGGCGGCCGGAGTGCGGCAGAATCAGAGCATGCTCATCGCCGGACTCGTACTCGCTGCGGCAGCCGCAGCCTTCCATGTCTTCATCTTCGCGCTCGAGTCCCTCAAATGGACCGAGCCGGAGACCAGGAGGATCTTCGGCGTGGCGAGCGAGGCGGATGCCGTCACGATGAAGCAGCTCGCGTTCAACCAGGGCTTCTACAACCTCTTCCTCGCCCTGACTGCGCTTCTCGGAGTCGGGCTCGTGATCGTCGGTGCCGCCACGGTCGGGCTCACGCTCGTCTTCGCGGGCACCGGCATGATGCTCGCAGCGGCGCTGGTGCTGATCCTCTCCGACCGCAGCAAGGCCCGCGCCGCGATCATGCAGGGCACGCTGCCGCTGCTCGCCGTCGTGGTCACCGCCATCGCCGTCTCGATCGGCTGAACTCGATCGGTCGCCGCCGCGACGGGTGACATCCGCAGCGGCAGGCGGCACACTCGTTGCATGAGCGACTGGGTGCTGCACGTCGACATGGACCAGTTCATCGCGGCGGTCGAGGTGCTTCGAAGGCCCGAGCTGGCGGGGCGGCCGGTGATCGTCGGGGGCGGCGGCGACCCCACCGAGCGCGCTGTCGTGTCGACCGCGTCGTACGAGGCGCGTGCCTTCGGCATCGGCTCTGGGATGCCGCTGAAGATCGCCGCGCGGAAGGCGCCGGAGGACGCCGTCTTCCTCCCGGTCGATCACGAGGCCTACGCGGCCGCCTCCCACGAGGTGATGGCCGCGCTCCGGTCGCTCCCGGGCGTCGTGCTCGAGGTCATCGGCTGGGACGAGTGCTTTCTCGGCGTGACGACGGATGACCCGGAGAGGCTCGCGCGCGAGGCGCAGGAGGCGGTGCTGGCGGCCACGGACCTGCACTGCTCCGTCGGCATCGGCGACAACAAGGTGCGCGCCAAGATCGCGACGGACTTCGGCAAGCCGCGCGGGATGTTCCGGCTGACGGCCGAGAACTGGTTCGAGGTGATGGGGGAGAAGGGCACACGCGAGCTCTGGGGCGTCGGCCCGAAGGTGCAGAAGCGCCTCGCAGGTCACGGGATCGAGACCGTCCGCCAGCTCGCGGATGCCGACGAGCAGGCGCTGGTCGCGGAGTTCGGCCCGCGGATGGGCATCTGGTATCGCGAACTGGGCTCGGGCATCGGGCCGCGCGTCGTCGACGACACCCCGTGGGTGGCGCGCAGCCACAGCAGGGAGACGACGTATCAGCAGAACCTCACCACACCGACCGAGGTCGAGGCGGCGGTGATCGAGCTCGCCGGGCACGCGTTCGACGACTGCGCAGCGGAAGGACGCCCGGTGATCCGCGTGCACCTCAAGGTGCGCTACGCGCCGTTCGAGACCAAGACCTTCGGTCGCAAGCTGCCGGCGCCGACGGCCGAGCGCGACGACGTTGTCGCCGCCGCAGTGACGCTCGCCGGCACGCTGGACACAGACCGAGAGGTGCGTCTGCTGGGAGTCCGCGCCGAGATGGCGATGCCGGACGACGGTGATCCTGCCGAGCGGACGCCGGTGCGAGGGAGGATCTGACGCCGCGGGCCGTTCAGACGCCGTCGCGGATCACGGCTGCGACGGCGCTCACTTCGATCAGTGCGCCAGGCACCCCGAGTCCTGCGACGATCGCCGTGGTGACCAGCGGCGGGGCGCCTTCCCGCGCGAGCTTCGATGCGACGGCGCCGTAGGCGGCGCGCAGGTCGGCATCCTGGCGGATCAGGACGGTCCAGCCGATCACGTCCTCGAGGCCGGCGCCGGCGGCCTCCAGCGCGATCCGCGCGTTCTCGACGGCGCGCAGCGACTGCTCGCCGGCATCCGCCGAGACGACCTCCCCGGTCTCATCGACGCCGTTCTGTCCGCCGACGTAGATCGTCGTCGCTCCCGGCGGCACGACGGCGACCTGGCTGAACGCGGGACTGACGACGAGACCGGCTGGTTGCAGGAGTGAGATGTCCATGCCTGAAGTATTCCGAGGGGCACTGACATCGTGTCAGCGGTTGCGCCGCGCGGGGCGACGTGATCGAATCGCCTGCAGAGTCTGAGGGGGGAAGCGCATGTTCGCAGGGTTGATGGGCTGGCATCTCATGATGCTCGTGGTCCCCGTCCTGATTCTCGCGGCGGTCGCCGCGGTCGTCGTCGTGGTGCTCGTCGCGTCTCGGCGGAGGGGAGCGGTACCGGCCGGCGCCGTCGTCGCAGGCTGGTATCCGGACCCCGCCGGCGGCGGCGGACGGCGGTTCTGGGACGGCATCCGGTGGACCGAGCACACGGACCCGCCGGCAGCCACCGCCGAACCTCGGCCCTGATCAAGGGGGTGGCGCGAGCCCGGCGCCGGACGTATCCTCGCCGTCCGAGCACCCGCCTGCATCGCACGTGTGAGGAGGACGAGTTGTCCGAACGAGACGTCACCACCAGGAACAAGAACGGCCAGTGGGTCAACGAGGTCGAGGGGTATCGCGAGCTCTCCCGCAGCTTCTCCAGCCGGGACGAGGCTGTCGAGGCCGGTCGCGAATTCGCCCGGCAATACGGGGCCAGGCACACGGTGGAGGAAGCCGCCGCCAGCGGAGTGATCACCGACGGGGGAGCGCCGGATGACGACGTGGCCGTCGTCGGCGAGAAGCCGGAGAGAACCGACGGCCTGCCCGACACGACCGACGATGAGGGGTTTCCCGGCGACAATCCGTCGGGCTGAGCGGGACGTGAAAAGGTCCGCCCAGCTGGGCGGACCTCTTCACACGCGTGTGCCCCCGGAGGGATTCGAACCCCCGACCTACGGTACCGGAAACCGGCGCTCTATCCCCTGAGCTACGGAGGCGTACCGAAAGACGATATCACTGCTCGAGGGGTGTCTCCGACCCGCCGGCCTCCGTCACCGGCGCGCCGCCGAGTTCGGCCAGCGCCGCCGCCACCTTCTCCGCGAGGTAGCGGTGCCCGTCGGTCGACGGATGCTTGCGTCCGATCTCGACGTCGATGACCTCGAGATAGTTCTGCGGGGTGATCCACTCCTGCGCGACCGGGGAGACGTACCACCAGCCGCGGGCAGCGGCGAGCTCGGACAGATCCGCGTCGATGCGCGCTGTGGCGGCTCCGACGGGTAGCTCATGCGGGGCAGGCCCCAGGATCACGATCGTCGCCTCGGGGTACTTCGCGGCCATCGCGTCCCACGCCGCCGTCACAGCCTCCCGGTAGCCGGCCTCGTCCTGGGCGCGATCGTTGATGGACCCCTGGATCACGATCAGGTCGGGCGCGAGGGCAGGGTCGAGCGCGTCGATGCGCGCGCCGAAGGCGGGTCCGTCGGCGCCGGGCTTGAGGTAGCCGCTGCCGCGCACGCCGTTCACGATCGTCTCGCCGTCGATCAGATCCGCGAGCAGGTAGGCGTAGCCGAGCGTCGGGTCGCTCGCGGCGGAGCCGTAGGTCCAGGAATCCCCGAACACGAGGACCGTCGGATGCTCGGGCAGGGCGAGCGGAGCGGGAGCGACCGTGACGGTCTCCTCACCCGCGGCCGCCGCCACCACGGGGGCGGTCTCCGGTGCCGGGATCCACGGCCGCCACACTCCCAGAACGACCGCCGCGAACGCCAGGATCACGGCGATCGCGACGCCGGCGAAGGGCCGGCGTCGAGGGGCGGAATCGCGATTCATGGGATGACTGTAGATCACCGCGCCGCACACGCAAATTCGGCACCGCCGCCGCGCCGTAAACTGGGTCATCTATGAACCCTGAAACGCTCGCCGAAGCCCTCCTCGCCGTCCTCGCACCACTCAACGAGGAACGACGTCCCGGCGAGCCGCTCGCGCTCGCAGCATCCGACATCGTGTTCGAGCGCCCGCGCAACCGCGACCACGGCGACTGGGCCTCGAACATCGCGATGCGCCTCGCGAAGCCGTTCGGCACGAACCCGCGCGATCTCGCCCAGCAGATCGCCGACGGTCTCGCACAGGTCGACGGCGTCGCCAGCGCCGAGGTCGCAGGCCCCGGGTTCATCAACATCCGCCTCGACGCCGCGGCCGCCGGCGCGCTCGCGAAGACGATCGTCGACGCCGGCGCCGCGTACGGACACAACGACACCCAGGCCGGGCGCTCGATCAACATCGAGTTCGTCAGCGCGAACCCGACCGGTCCGCTGCACATCGGCCACACGCGCTGGGCGGCGCTCGGCGACGCGATCGCACGCGTGCTCGCCGCCTCCGGCGCGACGGTGGCGCGGGAGTTCTACATCAACGACGCCGGCGCCCAGATGGAGCGCTTCGCCGCGTCGATCGTCGCCGCAGCGAACGGGCAGCCCACGCCGGAGGGCGGCTACGCCGGCAGCTACATCGGCGACCTCGCGACCCGCGTGATCGCCGCACGCCCGGAGTTCCTCGAGCTCCCGGCCGACGAGCAGCAGCTCGTCGCGCGTGAGCTCGGCTACGAGTACCAGCTCGCCGAGCAGCAGGACTCGCTGTCGAAGTTCAACGTCGACTTCGACGTCTGGTTCTCCGAGCGCACGCTCCACGCGAAGAACGACGACGGCGTGAGCCTCGTCGATCAGGCCGTCGACCGCCTGCGCGAGCAGGGCCACGTGCTCGATCAGGATGACGCCGTGTGGGTGCGCACCACCGATTTCGGCGACGACAAGGACCGTGTCATCCGCCGCTCCAACGGCGAGTACACGTACTTCGCCGCCGACGCCGCCTACTACCTGAACAAGGGCGACCGCGGCTTCGAGCACAAGATCTACCTGCTGGGAGCCGATCACCACGGCTACGTGCACCGCCTCAAGGCGCTCGCGGGCGCGGCAGGAGACGACCCGGAGAAGGACGTCGAGGTGCTGATCGGCCAGCTGGTGTCGGTCGGCGGGGCCCGCCTCAGCAAGCGCGCGGGCAACATCATCGAGATGGACGACCTGCGCGAATGGCTCGGCACCGACGCCCTGCGCTACTCCCTCGAGCGTTCGCCCGCGGACTCGCCGCTCGCCCTCGACCCGGAGCTGCTGCAGAAGCGCACGAACGACAACCCGGTGTTCTACGTGCAGTACGCCCACGCGCGCACGCACAACGTCGCCCGCAACGCCGCAGACTCCGGAGTCGACCGCTCCGAGTTCGCGCCCGAGACGCTCACGCACGAGACCGAGGCCGCGCTGCTCGGTGCGCTGCAGGAGTTCCCGCGCATCGTCGCCTTCGCCGCTGAGGTCCGTGAGCCGCACCGCATCGCGCGCTACCTCGAGGAGCTCGCAGGCCTCTACCACCGCTGGTACGACAACTGCCGAGTCATCCCGCAGGGCGACGACCCGCTCGAGAGCGTGCACCGCACCCGCCTGTGGCTGAACGACGCCGCGGGCCAGGTGTTCCGCAACGGCCTCGGCCTCCTCGGCGTGTCGGCACCGGAGCGGATGTAGTGGTCGATCCCGGCGGGGGATTCGCCCCGGCGAAGCGCCGGCGGCGCTGGCCGTGGGTGCTCCTGGTCGTCGTGGTGCTGCTCGCGGCTCTCGTGGTCGCGGCGGAGTTCGTCGCCAGGGCGGTTCTCCCCGGCATCGTGCGCGGACTCGTCATCGAACAGCTCGACCTGCCCGCGGATCAGCAGCTCGACGTCGAGGCCGACGGCATCCTGCTGCCCCAGCTCCTCGCCGGAAGGCTCGACCGCCTGGACCTGTCGACCGAGTCGGTGACGCTCGAGGGCATCACCGGCGCCGCCGATGTCACCGCGACCGGCATCCCGTTGCAGGGCGGCGACCTGGCCGGCGCCTCCGGCACCATCCGGGTCGACCAGGCCGAGTTCACGAGCCTGCTCGCCGGCACCGACCTGCCCATCGACGAGGTCGCGTTCGAGGCCCCGAACGCGACGGTGAGCGGGTCCGTGGCGGTCTTCGGCGCGAACATCCCTGTGTCGCTCACGCTCACACCCGGTGCGGTCGACGGCGACCTTGAGCTCACCCCGGTGAGACTCGGCATCGGCGGGATGGAGGTCGACGCCGCGCAGGTCGGGTCGAGTCTCGGCGAGCTGGGGGAGCGCCTCACGCAGCCGCAGCGCATCTGCATCGCGGATCAGCTCCCGGCCGGGCTCACCCTCGTCGGCCTCGCGATCGAGGGCAGCCAGGCCGTCATCGACATCGACGTGAACGGTGCGATCGTCACGGATCAGAGCCTTCTGGAGAAGGGCGCGTGCCCGGGCCGCAGCTGATCGCCGCTGAGCTCAGAAGCCGTCCTTCACCGCCTTCTGCGCCGCGCGGAGCTCGGTCGTGGCGACGGCGACCTCCGCCTCGGCCCGCTGCACGCGCCGCTGCGCGAAGGTTGTGGCCGCGAAGCGGGCGTGCACGCGGTCGCGCCGCTCATCCTCGCCGGTGACGATGTAGGCACAGGCGATCAGGATGACCTGGGCCGACAGGTTGAGCCAGATCAGCAGGGCCAGCAGCGAGGCGAAGGACGCCAGCAGCGGGTTGCTCGTGGCGCCGCCGACGAACAGCCCTGACAGCTCCTGCAGCACCAGGAGGCCGATCGCGCCGATCAGGGCGCCGCTCCAGAGCGAGCGCGGCGACGGCCGCACGCCGGACAGCACCAGGAACACCCCGGCGATCAGCACGGCATCCAGCGCGAACACGACGGCGAGGGACAGCAGGCGGATGCTCCACGTCGACACCGCCGAGTCCTCGGGCAGGCCGAGGAGGCCGCTCAGCCAGCCGACGCCGAGGCGTCCCGCGAACGTGAGTGCGGCAGCGAGCACGAACGACGCGCCGATCCCGACGGCGAGCATCAGGTTGCGCAGCAGCACCCAGATCCAGAGCGCGTCGGCCTGCGCAGTGGAGGCCAGCACCCGCACCGCGGTGCGGAGCGACCCGATCGCTCCGAGCGCGGAACCCGCCAGCACGACGACCGAGACGGCTCCGGCGATCGAGAGCGACACGGGTTCCCGCAGGTCGGACGGCTTCACGACGCCGTCCTCGCCGATCAGCCCGGGGATCACCGACTGCACGGCCCCGAGGATCGCGTCCCACGCCACCGGGTTGCCGGAGAGCCACAGCGCTGCGATCGAGAAGCCGAGGAGCACGCCGGCGAAGACGCTGAACAGCGCCCGGTAGGTCACGCTGTCCGCGAGCATGGGGCCCCGGCGCTCGACGTAGAGCAGCACGGCGCGCACCGGCTTGCGGGCCAGCGCCCACCGGATCACGGCCGCGACAGCACGGGGAATCGGAGCGGGGCGGGCCGCGGCTTCGGCGTCTGATTCGGCATCCATCACTCCCACCCTATGAGCTGGGACTGTGCCGGCGCAGGGGGTTGACGCAGCGCGTCACCGAGGCGGGTCCGGCGCGGCAGGTGCCCTAGAATCGGGTCATCCTCGAAGTGCGCGTGCCCGAGACGCGTTCCGTCCCACGATTGGTGCTCCTTGCTTTCCCCTGCCGATTCGATCGTCCCGGAATGGCTCGTCGTGCCCGACGACGCGAACGATCTCGCAGTCGCCGTGTGGCCGGCATCCGCCACTCGCGACGCCGACGGAGCGCTCGTGCTCGCCGGCATCCGCGCGACGACGCTCGCGCAGACCTACGGCACTCCGTTGCTCGTGATCGACGAGGACGAGGTGCGCACCAGGGCCAGGGCGTTCCGGCTGGCGTTCGACGCCGCCGCAGGCGACAACGGCACGACGGCCCAGGTCTATTACGCCGGAAAGGCCTTCCTCTGCGCGACCGTCGCCCGCTGGGTGGTCGATGAGGGCCTCCGGGTCGACGTGTGCACAGGGGGAGAGCTCGAGGTCGCCCTGGCCGCGGGCGTCGCGCCAGGGTCGATCGGGTTCCACGGCAACAACAAGTCCGTCGCCGAGCTCGAGCGGGCGGTCGCCGTCGGCGTCGGCACGATCATCGTGGACAGCGCGATCGAGATCGAGCGCCTCGCGGCGATCACAGCGCGCGTCGACACCGCCCAGCGAGTGCTCGTCCGCGTCATCAGCGGCGTGCACGCCGAGACCCACGACTTCCTCGCCACCGCGCACGAGGATCAGAAGTTCGGCTTCCCGCTGCCGGAGGCCGAGGCCGCCGTGGCCCGGATCCGCGAGATCCCCGGCCTGGAGTTCGCCGGACTCCACTGCCACATCGGCTCGCAGATCTTCGGCGTCGCAGGCTTCCGCGAATCGGCGTCGCGCGTGCTCGAGCTGCACGCAGCTCTCCTCGAGGGCGGACCTGTGCCGCAGCTGAACCTCGGCGGCGGATTCGGCATCGCCTACACGCGTGTCGACGACCCGACGCCCATCGAGACCCTCGCCGGCGAGATCGTCGCCGCGGTCGCCGAGGGGTGCGCGGCGCGCGGCATCCCGCTGCCGGCGCTCTCCTTCGAACCCGGGCGGGCGATCGTCGGCACCGCCGGCGTGACCCTGTACGAAGTCGGCACGACGAAGGACGTCGAGCTCGACTCCGGGGCGACGCGGCGCTACGTCAGCGTCGACGGCGGCATGAGCGACAACGCGCGGACGGCGCTGTACGGCGCCCAGTTCTCCGCCCGCCTCGCCTCCCGCGCCGGCATCGGCGCCCCGCAGCTCAGCCGCGTCGTCGGCAAGCATTGCGAATCCGGCGACATCGTCGTCGACCACGAGTACCTGCCGGCGGATCTCGCCCCCGGCGACCTCCTAGCGGTCCCGTCGACCGGGGCCTACTGCGCTGCGCTCTCGAACAACTACAACCACGTGCCCCGGCCTCCGATCGTCGCAGTCCGCGACGGCAGGGCCGGCGTCATCGTGCGAGGGGAGACCGTCGCCGACCTGCTGTCGCGCGATGCGGGTCTCGAGACAGGAACGATGAACCACGATGAAGGAGTGGCCGAATGACTGAGTACCGACGACTTCGGGTGGCGCTGCTGGGCGCCGGAGCGGTCGGCTCCCAGGTCGCAGCCCTCCTGCTGCGCCACGGCGACGAGCTCGCCGACCGCGCGGGCGCATCGCTCGAGCTCGCAGGCATCGCCGTGCGAGACCTCGACGCGCAGCGCGACGTGGACCTGCCGAAGGAGCTGTTCACCACGGATGCCGAGTCGCTGATCCTCGGATCCGACATCGTGATCGAGCTGATCGGCGGGATCGAGCCCGCGCGCACGAGCATCCTCCAGGCGATCGGCTCGGGAGCCGACGTGGTCACGGCCAACAAGGCGCTGCTCGCGACCCATGGCCCCGAGCTGTTCGAGGCGGCCGACCGGGTCGGGGCATCCGTGTACTACGAGGCCGCCGCGGCGGGCGCCATCCCGATCATCCGTCCGCTGCGCGACTCGCTCGCCGGCGACCGCGTCGTCCGCATCATGGGGATCGTCAACGGCACCACGAACTACATCCTCGACCGGATGGACACCGAGGGCGCCGACTTCGCCGACGTCCTCGCCGATGCCCAGCGTCTCGGCTACGCGGAGTCCGACCCCACGGCCGACGTCGAGGGTTATGACGCCGCTCAGAAGGCGGCGATCCTCGCGAGCCTCGCGTTCCACACCGCGGTGCCGCTCGACGCCGTGCACCGCGAGGGCATCACCTCGGTGACGGCCTCCATGATCCAGGAGGCCCGCACCGCCGGCTTCGTGATCAAGCTGCTCGCCGTCTGCGAGCGCATCGAGGCGAACGGCACCGAGTCGATCTCGGTGCGCGTGTACCCGGCGCTGGTGCCGCAGTCGCACCCGCTGGCGTCCGTGCACGGCGCGAACAATGCCGTGTTCGTCGAGGCGGAGGCGGCCGGCTCGCTGATGTTCTACGGCGCGGGCGCCGGTGGCGTGCAGACGGCATCCGCGGTCCTCGGCGACGTGGTCTCGGCGGCGCGCCGTCACATCGCCGGAGGCGTGGGAGTCGGCGAATCCACCAGGGCCAACCTGCCGGTCGTGCCGATCGGCCATGTGACCACCCGCTACCAGATCACGCTCGAGGTCTCCGACGCGACCGGCGTGCTCGCGACCGTCGCCGGCATCCTCAGCGACGGGGGCGTCTCTGTCGCGACGGTCGTGCAGACCGTCGAGGGCGAGGACGAGCCGACGGCCCGTCTCGTGATCGGCACGCACCGCGCCACAGAGGAGGCGCTGAGCGCGACGGTCGACGCGCTGGCGGCGACCTCCGTCGTCGAGCGCGTCGTCTCCGTGCTGCGCGTGGAAGGCGAGTGAGGATGCCGGTCGGCCGCACCGTCGAGGTCACCGTCCCCGCGACCAGCGCGAACCTCGGTCCCGGCTTCGACACCCTCGGACTCGCCCTCAGCGTCTACGACACCCTGGTGGTCACCGAGCGCCCCGCCGGTGAGCTCGAGATCGAGGTCTCCGGCACCGGTGCCGAGGAGATCCCGCGGGACGCCTCGAACCTTATCGTCAGGACCGTCGCGCACGTGTACGCCGACGTCGGCAGGCCGGCTCCCGGCCTGCGCATCGTCGCGGAGAACGGGGTACCGCACGGCCGGGGGCTCGGCTCCTCGGGTGCGGCGGTCACCGCCGGCATCCTCGCGGCCAAGGGCCTGCTGGAAGGCGACGTCGAGTTCAGCGAGACCGATCTGCTCCGCCTCGCGACGGAGCTGGAGGGGCACCCCGACAACGTCGCCCCGGCTCTGTTCGGCGGCCTCACCATCGCCTGGGTGGGAGAGCGCGGACCGCAGCACAAGAAGCTTCTGGTGCACAGGGGCGTCTCGCCGCTCGTGCTCGTGCCGTCGTACACGATGTCGACGTCGAAGGCGCGCTCGCTGCAGCCGCCGCACGTCTCCACCGCCGATGCCGTCTTCAACGTGTCCCGTTCGGCGCTGCTGATCGCCGCGCTGATGCAGAGCCCCGAGCTGCTGCTCGACGCCACGGCCGACCGACTGCATCAGGACTACCGCGCGGAGGCCATGCCGGAGACGCAGAAGCTGGTGCAGACGCTGCGCAGGGCCGGCTTCGCCGCGGTGGTCTCAGGCGCTGGTCCCAGCGTGCTCGTGCTCGCCGACGGGCCCGGCAGCCGCCAGGACGCCGTCGAGCTCGCGAACGCCACGACCGACACCCCGTGGGACGCGCTCCTGCTCGCGGTCGACGTGCGTGGTGGTACAGTGGAGGCTCGAGCGGAGGGCTCCACGCAACTGCGTGAATCTGGCCCCATTGCAACTCTTGCAAGACCCGCACGCAAACCCCTATGACACACGTGTCAAGGCTGGCTGGCGCCGAGCGTCAGCCCGTGCGATCGCGCGCAGCACCCGTTGTGCGCGTACACGCTCATGTCCCCGAGACCGAAGAGGGAGTACTCGTGGAGAATTTCTCCGAGACCCAGAACGACCAGACGGCTTCGGTCGTCGAGGCTCCGGCCGCTGCCGCCGTGAGCACTGAGGCGACCGCTCCGGCGCGCAAGCGCGCGCCGCGCCGCGCCACCACCGCGACCGCGGCGGCGAAGACGGCGAAGGCCGCCGCAGGCGATGCCGCCGAGGCTCCTGCCGCCGCCGCCGAGGCGCCCGCCGCCGCCGACGCGACCGACGCCGCTCCGAAGGCGAAGGCGCCGCGTCGCAGTCGCGCGAAGAAGGCCGATGCCGCAGACGCTCCCGCCGCGGAGGCTCCTGCCGCCGAGGCGCCCGCCGAGAAGGCCGCCGCGAAGACCGCGGAGGCTCCGGCCGAGAATCCGACGGAAGCTCCCGCCGCTGAAGCCCCGGCTCCCAGGACCACCGGTCGTGGCCGTCGCGCACCCAGGGCCGCAGCCGACGCCGAGGCGCCCGCCGCCGAGAAGCCGGCCGAGGCCGCACCTGCCGCCGAGGCCGCCTCCGCCGTCGAGAACGCCGCTGCCGCACAGGGCGCCGCCGGCGCCGCAGACTCCGCGGACGGCGATGACCAGGGCAGCCGCAACCGCAGCCGCAACCGCAGCCGCAACCGCGGACGCGGCCAGAACGGCACCGCAGGCGGGAACGGCGCCGGAAACGGCGCCGGCAACGGCCCGGAGCAGCAGAACGCCCCCGCCGACGATGACCAGGGGGCAGCTGGCGCCCGCGGACGCCAGCGCAACAAGCGCCGCACCGGCGCCCCGACCGACGAGTTCGACACCGAGATCGGCGAGGACGACGTCCTGATCCCGATCGCCGGCATCCTCGACGTGCTCGACAACTACGCGTTCGTGCGCACCACCGGCTACCTCGCCGGACCCAGCGACGTCTACGTCTCGCTCGGTCAGGTGAAGAAGTACAACCTGCGCAAGGGCGACGCCGTCGTCGGCTCCATCAAGCAGCCCCGCGAGAACGAGCAGCAGGGCCGCCAGAAGTACAACGCCCTGGTGAAGGTCGACTCGATCAACGGTCTGTCCGTCGACGATGCGGCCACCCGCGTCGAGTTCGGCAAGCTGACCCCCCTCTACCCGCAGGAGCGCCTGCGCCTGGAGACGGCGCCGGAGAAGCTCACGCAGCGCATCATCGACCTGGTCGCCCCGATCGGCAAGGGCCAGCGCGGCCTGATCGTCGCACCGCCCAAGGCGGGCAAGACGATCGTCCTGCAGCAGATCGCCAACGCGATCGCGCAGAACAACCCCGAGGTGCACCTGATGGTCGTGCTCGTGGACGAGCGCCCCGAAGAGGTCACCGACATGGAGCGCACGGTCAAGGGCGAGGTCATCGCCTCGACGTTCGACCGCCCAGCCGAGGACCACACCACGGTCGCCGAGCTCGCCATCGAGCGTGCCAAGCGCCTGGTCGAGCTGGGCCGCGACGTCGTCGTGCTCCTCGACTCGATCACCCGCCTCGGCCGTGCGTACAACCTGGCTGCCCCGGCATCCGGTCGCGTGCTCACCGGCGGTGTCGACGCCTCCGCGCTGTACCCGCCCAAGCGCTTCTTCGGTGCCGCCCGCAACATCGAGAACGGCGGATCGCTCACGATCCTCGCCACCGCGCTCGTGGAGACCGGCTCCAAGATGGACGAGGTCATCTTCGAGGAGTTCAAGGGAACCGGCAACAGCGAGCTCCGCCTGTCCCGCGCCCTCGCCGACAAGCGGATCTTCCCCGCCGTCGACGTGAACGCGTCGAGCACCCGCCGCGAGGAGATGCTGCTCTCCGCGGACGAGGTCAAGATCACCTGGAAGCTGCGCCGCGCCCTCGCAGGGCTCGACCAGCAGCAGGCGCTCGAGGTCGTCCTCGGCAAGCTCCGCGAGACGCACTCGAACGTCGAGTTCCTGGTGCAGATGCAGAAGTCGATCCCGACGCTCCCCTCGGGCGCGCACGGGCACGACAACAACATCCGCTGAGCGGAGCCGCCGTGTTCGAGTCCGTCCAGACTCTGATCGACGAGCATCGCCGGGTCCAGGAGGAGCTCTCCGACCCGGCGGTGCACGCCGACGCCGCTCGCGCGAAGCGCGTGAACCGCCGCTACGCCGAGCTGTCGAGGATCGTCGCGGCGCATGAGGCGTGGGCTGCGGCATCCGAGGACCTGGATGCCGCGCGGGAGCTCGCCCGTGAGGACGACGCGTTCGCTGAGGAGATCCCCGCCCTGGAGCAGGGTCTGCAGGCCGCGCAGGAGCGGCTCCGTCGCCTGCTGATCCCGCGCGACCCTGACGATGCCCGTGACGTGATCATGGAGATCAAGGCGGGGGAGGGCGGTGCCGAGTCGGCGCTGTTCGCCGCCGACCTGCTGCGGATGTACGTGCAGTATGCGGCATCCAAGGGCTGGAAGACCGAGCTGCTCGAGCGCAACGAGTCCGACCTCGGCGGCTACAAGGACGTCCAGGTCGCGATCAAGGGCACCTCGACCGACCCGGCTCAGGGCGTCTGGGCGCACCTGAAGTACGAGGGCGGCGTGCACCGGGTGCAGCGCGTGCCGGCGACCGAGTCGCAGGGCCGCATCCACACCTCGACCACCGGCGTGCTCGTCTTCCCCGAGGTCGATGAGCCCGAGGAGATCCAGATCGACCAGAACGATCTGAAGATCGACGTGTTCCGCTCGTCGGGCCCTGGTGGGCAGTCGGTGAACACGACCGATTCGGCCGTGCGCATCACGCACCTGCCCAGCGGCATCGTCGTCTCCATGCAGAACGAGAAGTCGCAGCTGCAGAACCGCGAGGCCGCGATGCGCGTGCTCCGCGCCCGGCTGCTCGCGAAGCAGCAGGAGGAGCTGGACGCCGTGGCATCGGATGCCCGCAGGTCCCAGATCCGCACGATGGATCGTTCCGAGCGCATCCGCACGTACAACTTCCCGGAGAACCGGATCGCCGACCATCGCACCGGCTTCAAGGCGTACAACCTCGACCAGGTCATGGACGGCGCCCTCGAGCCGATCATCGAGAGCGCGATCCAGGCGGACGAAGAGGCCCGGCTCGCCGCCGTCGGCTCCACGTCCTGACTTCAAGACCCCGGTGGATTCCAGCCGGTGACGGAGGTGGCCGTCGCGACTCGCGCGAAGCTCGAGACCTTCGCCGAGCGCATCCTGGCGCGCCGAAGCTGAGGCGGGCGCTCGATCTCGCCCGCACGGGCGCCGCGTCGCCGCCGGAGACGCAGATCCGGCTGATCATCCGGGATGCGGGTCTGCCCGAGCCGTCGCTGGACGTCGACGCGTACGACGAGTTCGGGCGCTTTCTCGGCTGCAGCGAGCTCGCGTACCCGGAACTCACAGTCGCCATCGAGTACGAGAGCGACGGGCACCTCGTCCGAAGCCAGCTGGAGCGCGACATCGACAAGTATCAGGCGTACGCGGAGGCGGGCTGGCATGTCGTGCGGCTCACATCGGAGCATGTGCACTGGACGCCGAGCGAGTCCGTGCGCCGGATCCGTGCCGCTCGCAACCGCTGAAGCCCGAACACCCGTCTGTTTGCGCCGAACGCATGCTCCGGGGCCGCCGGAACATGCGTCCGACGCAAACAGACGGTCTTCAGATCGAGTAGTCGGGGGCGGTGAGCAGCGCGCGGGTGTCCTCGCCGGGAGTGCGCGTGCGCGCCTTCGCCGGGATGCCGACCAGGACGCTGTCGGCGGGGGCGTCGCGTGTCACGACCGCGTTCGCGCCGACCACGGAACCCGCGCCGATCGTGATCGGGCCGAGGATCTTCGCGCCGGCGCCGACTGCGACGCCATCGCCGAGGGTCGGATGCCGTTTGCCGGAGTCGCGCGTGCGACCGCCCAGCGTCACTCCGTGATAGAGCATCACGTCATCGCCGATCTCGGCGGTCTCGCCGATCACGACGCCCATGCCGTGATCGATGAAGAAGCGGTGGCCGATCGTGGCGCCGGGGTGGATCTCGATCCCGGTCAGCCATCGCGTGAGCTGCGAGCCGACGCGGGCGACGAAACGCGCCCTGTGGGTCCAGAGCCAGTGCCACGCGCGGTGCCCCCACATGGCGTGCAGCCCGGGGTACAGCAGCGCGATCTCCAGGCTCGAGCGCGCGGCGGGATCCCGCAGCTTGGCAGCTGCGAGATCCTCGCGCATTCGTGAGACGGCGCTCATCAGTCTTCGCGGATGTCCTCGAACAGTGCGGTCGACAGGTAGCGCTCGCCCGTGTCGGGGATGATCACGACGATCTTCTTGCCCGCGTTCTCCGGACGGGCCGCGACCTGCAGTGCAGCCCATGCGGCGGCGCCGCTGGAGATGCCGACCAGCAGGCCCTCCTTCGCAGCGAGCGCGCGAGCGGTCGACAGTGCGTCCTCGAACTCGACGGTGACGACCTCGTCGAAGATGTCGGTGTCGAGGATCGGCGGGACGAAGTTCGGGCCGATGCCCTGGATCTTCGCGGGGCCGGGCGTGCCCTGCGAGAGCAGAGGAGAGGCGGTCGGCTCGACGGCGATCACCTTGACGTCGGGCTTGCGCTGCTTGAGCACCTGGCCGACGCCGGTGATGGTTCCGCCGGTGCCGATGCCGGCGACGAAGATGTCGACCTCGCCGTCGGTGTCGCGCCAGATCTCCTCCGCCGTGGTGCGGCGGTGGATCTCGGCGTTGGCCTCGTTCTCGAACTGCTTCGCCAGGATCGCACCGGGCGTCTCGGCGGCGATGCGCTCGGCCTCGGCGACCGCGCCCTTCATGCCGAGCGTCGGGTCGGTGAGCACGAGCTGCGCGCCGAACGCCTTGAGCAGCACGCGGCGCTCCTTCGACATCGACGCCGGCATCGTGAGGATCACGTTGTAACCGCGGGCGGCGCCGACCAGGGACAGCGCGATGCCGGTGTTGCCGCTCGTCGCCTCGACGATCGTGCCGCCGGGTGCGAGCGTGCCCGCCTCCTCGGCCGCGTTGATGATCGCGATCCCGAGACGGTCCTTCACGCTGGAGCCGGGGTTGAAGTACTCGAGCTTGGCGTAGACCTCGGCGCCGCTGCCTTCGGTCACGCGGTTCAGGCGCACGAGAGGGGTGTTGCCGAAAGCGGTCGTGATATCGGGATGGATGCCGGGCATTGGCGGACCTTTCCTGGGCGAGACTGTGTGTCGCCCAGCCTAGGTGAGTGCGCGTCCGGTTCCGCCGATGCGACGGATTGTGACGCATCTTTCCAGGAGGGCGCGGACGGCCAGTGCCTCTACGCTGGAGACATGCCAGACGACTCCCTCGCCGCCCTCGTGCGCGCCTCGGCGCAGCGCCTCGCCGAAGCAGGAGTGCCCGACCCCCTGGTAGACGCCGAGCTCCTGGCCGGCCACGTGCTCGGCCGGCGCCGCGGCGAAGTGCAGGCGGCCCTCATCCGCGGCGATGCCCTCGACGAGGCGGATGCCGCGAGGCTCGATGCCCTCGTCGCCCGCCGGGCCGCCCGCGAGCCGCTGCAGCACATCACGGGCACCGCGCCCTTCCGTCATCTCGAGCTCGCCGTCGGCCCCGGCGTGTTCGTGCCGCGGCCGGAGACCGAGACTGTCGTGCAGTTCGCGATCGACGCGCTGCTGAGCTCGCCTGAACCCGATCCGATCGGCGTCGACCTCGGCACCGGCAGCGGCGCGATCGCGCTCGCCATGGCGACCGAGGTGCCGCACGCCCGCATCTTCGCCGCGGAGCTCTCCGCCGACGCCTTTCCCTGGGCGCAGCGCAACACGGCGGGCGTGACGAACCTCACGCTCGTCAACGACGATCTCGCCCACGCGTTCGCGGAACTCGACGGCACGGCATCCGTCGTGATCTCCAACCCGCCCTACGTTCCGGACGCCGCGATCCCGCGCGACCCGGAGGTGCGGCTCTTCGACCCGGCCATGGCGCTGTACGGGGGAGAGGACGGCCTCGACATCGTCCGGGTCCTCAGCACGCGGGCGCTCGGACTGCTGCGCGGGGGCGGGACGCTGGTGATCGAGCACGGCGAACTCCAGGGCGAGGAGATCCGCCGCCTCCTCGACGCGGACGGCTGGCGCGCGACGGCGACCCACCACGACCTGACCCTGCGCGACCGCGCGACCACCGCAGTCCGGCCCTGAAGACTCACTCCCCGTTCACCCAGCCTCATCACAACTAGAATCGAACAGTCATGTCCTCCATCTTCGATTGCGGCGACGAGGCGCAGCTCCTCGCCGGAATGCGCCACGCACGTCAGGCCATCGGCCGCGGCGAGCTCATCGTCATGCCCACCGACACGGTCTACGGCGTCGCAGCCGACGCGTTCTCGCCGGCGGCGGTCCAGCGTCTGCTCGATGCGAAGGGACGCGGCCGGGACCAGCCGCCGCCCGTGCTGATCGGCACGAAGGAGACTCTCGCGGCTCTCGCCGAGACGGTCCCCGAGCCGGTCGAGCGCCTCGTCGAGGCGTTCTGGCCCGGCGGGCTGACCATCGTCCTGCCCGCCCAGCAGTCCCTGGTGTGGGATCTCGGCGAGACCGAGGGGACGGTCGCCGTGCGGATGCCGGAGGGCAGGGTGGCTCTCGAGCTGCTCGCAGAGACCGGCCCGCTGGCCGTGTCCAGCGCCAACCTCACCGGGCGCAGCGCCGCGATCTCGGCGCTCGACGCGGAGCGGATGCTGGGCGACAGCGTCGCCGTGTACCTCGCAGACGGCCTGAGCAGGGACGGCATCGCGTCGACGATCGTGGACGCGACCTCGCTCGTGCGGCGCGACCCTGAGGCCGAGCCCGGACGCGTGCGCATCCTCCGCGCCGGCGCGGTCTCGCGCGAGCAGCTGCGGGAGGTCCTCGGCGAGCTGCTCGAACCCGACGAGCAGGAGGAAGCGGACGGGGATTCGTGAAGCAGTACCTCTTCACGATCATCATCACCGCCGCGATCACGTTCGCACTGACCTGGGCGGTCTGGCGGCTGAGTCTTCGGTTCAAGCTCTACCCGAGCATCCGCGAGCGCGACGTGCACACCACGCCGACGCCGCGTCTGGGTGGCGTCGCGATCTTCCTCGGGATAGCCGCCGCGATCGGCTTCTCCGCGCTGAACCCGTTCTTCGCCACGATGTGGATGCCGCCGCAGACCATGTGGTCGATCCTCGCCGCGGGTCTCCTGATCGCGATCATCGGCGTCGTGGACGACTTGTGGGATCTGGACTGGATGATCAAGCTCGGGGCGCAGTTCCTCGCCGCCGGCATCATCACGGTCGGCGGGGGACTCCAGATCCTGTCGCTGCCGTTCGGGGACATGCTGGTGTTCTCCAGCTGGCTGAGCATCACGATGACGATGTTCGCGATCGTGATCGTGATGAACGCCGTGAACTTCATCGACGGCCTCGACGGGCTCGTCGCCGGCGTCTGCCTGATCTCCAACGGCGTGTTCTTCGCGTACTCCTACATCGTCACGCGCGACACCGGGGCGTCGACCTACTTCAACCTCTCCACGTTCCTCGCTGCGGTGCTGATCGGGGCGTGCCTGGGCTTCCTGCCGCTGAACTGGAGCCCCGCGAAGCTGTTCATGGGCGACTCCGGGGCGCTCGTGATGGGACTGCTGATGGCGACGAGCGCGATCGCCCTCACCGGTCAGCTGGACCCGTCGGTCATCGACCCCGAGCGCATCGGCCGCTCCGGCCTCCTCGGCGCGTTCATCCCGATCCTGCTGCCCCTGCTCGTGGTGCTCCTGCCCTTGCTGGACTTCGGCCTCGCGGTGCTGCGCCGCATGAGCGCGGGCAAGTCCCCGTTCTCACCCGATCGCAAGCACCTGCACCACCGGATGCTGGACCTGGGGCATCGCGACCGCGACGCCGTCCTCATCTTCTACGCGTGGACCGCGGTGATCTCCCTCGCCGTGCTGCTGATGTACGTCGGCGCGCGCGAGGACTGGCCGGGGCAGTATCTGCCGGGCGTCGGCTTCGGCGTCGTCGGCATCGTGGCCTGCCTCTTGATCACCCTGAACCCCTCCCGCCCCCGCAGACCGGCGGCGGGAGCCGCGCCCGACCCGACATCCGTGGAGTCCTGATGAGCCCGAACCCCGTTTCCAGCACGCCGATCCTGCGGCGCACCCTGATCTGGTCGGCGGTGGCGACTGTGGTCCTGGCGGTCGTCGCCGGCGGCGTCGGCTTCCTGGTCGCACAGGGGGAGGGGCTGGTCAGCGGCCTGCTCGGCGTGCTGCTCGCCGCGCTCTTCCTGGCGATCACCGGCATCAGCATCCTGATCGCGAACCGCTGGTACGGGGAGCCGCTCTACGTCCAGCTGTTCTTCGCGATCGTGCTCGGCGGCTGGCTGCTCAAGCTCGGCGTCTTCTTCCTGATCATGGTGTCGGTGAGCGGGCAGCCGTGGATCCATCCGACCGTGTTCCTGCTCTCGATCGTCGCCGGTGTCCTGATGTCGCTCGTGATCGACGCGATCGTGCTGATGAAGATGCGCCTGCCCGCCGTGAGCGACGCGTCGCTGCCGACGGAGGTCCCGGAGGACCGGGCGCCCGGCGCTCCGGAGCGGCCCTCAGAGGGCGGCGCCGCGTCTTAGGGAACCCTCAGATTCTGATAGGGTTGACACGTGCCCGCCGCTCGTCCGCGAGCGCTTGCGCTGTGAAGCACACCGACCATCGTCGCCCCGGTTTTGACCGGTGCCCCGAAGCTGGAGCCCGCGCTGTTCAATCTTGCTGCGACCCTGATGCCCCGACTTGCCTCCGACGACGGCGAGTTCCACGGACCGTCGATCGATGAGTTCTTCCCGGATGCCGTCTTCCAGATCGGCGACCTGGTCATCCACCGCATCCACCTGATCCAGTTCCTCGCGACGGCGATCGTGGTGATCGTCCTCGTGCTGGGCACCCGGAAGATGCGAGTCGTCCCCGGCCGCTTCCAGAGCGTCGTCGAGATGGGTCTCGACTTCGTCCGCGTGAACATCGCCGAAGACCTGCTCGGCCGGAAGGACGGCCGCCGGTTCCTGCCGATCCTCACGACGCTGTTCTTCATGATCCTGTTCATGAACCTCACGGGCATCATCCCGTTCCTGAACATCGCCGGAACCAGCATCATCGCCGTTCCGCTGCTGCTCGCGGCCGTGAGCTACGTGACGTTCATCTACGCGGGCATCAGGAAGAGCCCGAAGAACTTCTTCAAGAACTCGCTCTTCCCCTCCGGCGTGCCGCCGTTCCTCTACATCATCGTGACCCCGCTCGAGATCATCTCGACGTTCATCATCCGGCCGGTGACGCTGACGCTCCGACTCCTGATGAACATGATCGTCGGGCACCTCATGCTGGTGCTGTTCTTCTCGGCGACGCAGTTCTTCGTGTTCACGCTCGGCAACGGCTGGATCGCCGTCGGCGCCGGAACCCTCGCCTTCGGCTTCGCCTTCACCCTGTTCGAGGTCCTCGTGGCCTTCCTGCAGGCCTACGTCTTCACCATCCTCACCGCGGTCTACATCCAGCTCGCGGTCGCAGAAGAGCACTGAGCGGGTCGGCAACACCTGCCTTCCCACCCAACGAAAGGAAAAACCCGTGGACGCAACTACGGTTCTCGCTGAAGTCTCCGGCAACATCGCGACGGTCGGCTACGGCCTCGCAGCCATCGGCCCGGCCATCGGCGTGGGCATCGTCGTCGGCAAGACGATCGAGGGCGTCGCCCGTCAGCCCGAGCTGGCCGGTCGCCTGCAGGTCCTGATGTGGATCGGTATCGCCTTCACCGAGGCGCTCGCCTTCATCGGCATCGCGACGTACTTCATCTTCACCAACTGATCGCCGAACTCGACAAGGAGACAGGATGCTGAACGCTCTTGTCACGTCCGCAGCGGAAGAGGCGGCTCACAACCCGCTGATCCCCGAGTGGTACGACATCATCTGGTCGGGCGTCTGCTTCGTCATCATCCTGGGTGTGGTGTGGAAGGTCGCACTGCCCAAGATGTACGCGCTGCTCGACGCGCGCTCCGCCGCCATCGAGGGCAACATCGCCAAGGCCGACGCGGCGCAGAAGCAGGCTGAGGCGGCACTCGAGGAGTACACCCGCCAGCTCGCCGAGGCACGCACCGAGGCCGGTGAGATCCGTGAGGCCGCCCGCGAGGACGGCAAGAAGATCGTCGCCGAGGCGAAGGATGCCGCTGCCTCCGAGGCTGCCCGTCTCACGGCGACCGCGCACACGCAGATCGAAGCCGAGCGCCAGACCGCGCTCGTCTCGCTGCGCAGCGAGGTCGGCTCGCTCGCTCTCGACCTCGCCGGCGGCGTGGTCGGAGAGACGCTCTCCGAGGATGCTCGTGCGGCGGCCGTCGTCGACCGCTTCCTCGCCGAGCTCGAGGCTTCCGAGAAGGCGGCTCAGTAATGGGCAGCGCGACCACTCAGGCACTCGCGGCATCCGCACACGCGCTTGCCGCGGCGTCCGGCGTCACCCTCGACACCGCGCGGGAGCTCTTCGCCGCCGCGCGTGCCGTGAGCGAGTCGTCCCAGCTGAGCGGCGCGCTCGCCGACCCCGCGGCTCCGGCCGTGGCGCGACAGAACGTCGTCGCAGCGGTGTTCGGCGGGTTCTCTCAGGGCGCGCAGAGCGTTCTGAAGACCGTCGTCGCCGAGCGCTGGTCGTCGGCCTCGGAGCTGCTGGACGGCATCGAGGAGCTGGCGATCCGCGCTGCGGCGATCGCCGAGCCGCAGGCGGACATCGAGGGGGAGCTGTTCGGCTTCTCCCGCGTGATCGCCGCGAACCCCGAGCTCGAGCTCGCTCTCGGCGGGCGTCTCGGGGGACAGCAGGCGAAGGGCGCTCTCGTCGAGCAGCTGCTCGCCGGCGGCGCCAGTGCTCCCGCCACGCTGATCGTCTCGTCGCTCGTGCGGCTGCCGCGCGGGCGCCGGGTGCGTCAGCTGCTCAGCCGCGCGATGCGCATCGTCTCGAGCCAGCGCGACCGCGTGGTCGCGACCGTGCACAGTGCGACGCCGCTCACCGAGGCTCAGCGCACCCGTCTCAGCGACTCGCTCTCGCGTCGCTACGACGGAAACGTCTCGCTCAATGTGGTCATCGACCCCGCAGTCGTCGGAGGCCTGCGCGTGCAGATCGCCGATGACGTGATCGATGGCAGCATCTCCGCCCGTCTCGCCGATCTTCGCCAGAAGCTCGCCGGCTAACACGATTTCGCGCGGGGAACCGCGCAGACTCTCTCAATACAAAGGGAAGACAATGGCAGAACTATCGATCAGCCCCGACGTCATCCGTGACGCGCTGAAGGACTTCGCCGCAGCATACGAGCCCACAGGGGCCGCGGCGACCGAGGTCGGCACCGTCATCGACGCGGCCGACGGCATCGCGCACGTCGAGGGACTGCCCGGCGTCATGGCTAACGAGCTCGTGACCTTCGGCGACGGCACCAAGGGCCTGGCCCTGAACCTCGACGAGCACGAGATCGGCGTGGTCGTCCTCGGCGACTTCACCGGTGTCCAGGCCGGTATGGAGGTCACCCGCACCGGTGAGGTCCTCTCGGTGCCCGTCGGCGACGGCTACCTCGGCCGCGTCGTCGACCCGCTCGGCAACCCGATCGACGGCCTCGGCTCGATCGCGACCGAGGGCTCCCGCGAGCTCGAGCTGCAGGCGCCCGGCGTCATGCAGCGCAAGTCGGTCCACGAGCCGATGCAGACCGGCATCAAGGCCATCGACGCGATGATCCCCGTCGGCCGCGGCCAGCGCCAGCTCATCATCGGCGACCGCCAGACCGGCAAGACCGCGATCGCGATCGACACGATCATCAACCAGAAGGCCAACTGGGAGTCGGGCGACGTCAACAAGCAGGTGCGCTGCATCTACGTCGCCATCGGCCAGAAGGGCTCGACCATCGCCTCGGTGAAGGGCGCGCTCGAGGAAGCAGGCGCTCTGGAGTACACCACGATCGTGGCGGCTCCCGCATCCGACCCGGCCGGCTTCAAGTACCTGGCTCCCTACACGGGCTCCGCCATCGGCCAGCACTGGATGTACGGCGGCAAGCACGTCCTCATCATCTTCGACGACCTGTCGAAGCAGGCCGAGGCCTACCGTGCCGTGTCGCTCCTGCTGCGCCGCCCGCCGGGCCGCGAGGCCTACCCGGGTGACGTCTTCTACCTGCACTCCCGTCTGCTCGAGCGCTGCGCGAAGCTCTCCGACGAGCTCGGCGCAGGGTCGATGACGGGTCTGCCGATCATCGAGACCAAGGCGAACGACGTCTCGGCCTACATCCCGACCAACGTGATCTCGATCACCGACGGCCAGATCTTCCTCCAGTCCGACCTCTTCAACGCCAACCAGCGTCCTGCGGTCGACGTGGGAATCTCGGTGTCGCGAGTCGGCGGTGACGCTCAGGTGAAGTCGATCAAGAAGGTCTCCGGAACGCTGAAGCTGGAGCTCGCGCAGTACCGCTCGCTCGAGGCGTTCGCGATGTTCGCATCCGACCTCGACCAGGCCTCGCGTCGTCAGCTGTCGCGTGGTGCGCGACTGACCGAGCTGCTCAAGCAGCCGCAGTACTCGCCGTACCCCGTCGAGGAGCAGGTCGTCTCGATCTGGGCAGGCACCAACGGCAAGCTCGACACGATCGAGGTCGAGGACGTCCTGCGCTTCGAGCGCGAGCTCCTGGACTACCTGCGTCGCAACACCAAGGTGCTCGACACCCTGCGTGAGACCAACGTCCTCGATGACGACACGGTCGCGGAGCTGGGCAAGCAGACGGATGCCTTCGTCCTGGAGTTCCGGGGTGGCAAGGGCCACGCCATCGGCGCCCCCGGTCACGAGGAGCACGCCGCAGCCGAGGCTGAGGACGTCAACCAGGAGAAGATCGTCAAGGGTCGTCGCGCGTAACCGCGTGAGGTACTGAAACATGGGCGCTCAACTCAGGGTCTACAAGCAGAAGATCTCTTCTGCTCAGACGACCAAGAAGATCACGAAGGCGATGGAACTCATCGCGGCTTCGCGCATCCAGAAGGCGATGGCGCGCGTCAGGGCGTCCAGCCCCTTCGCGCGGGCCGTGACGAGGGCCGTCTCGGCCGTCGCGACGCACTCCAACGTCGACCACCCGCTCACCCGCGAGCCCGAGAACATCCGCCGCTCCGCGGTCGTGATCTTCTCGTCCGACCGCGGTCTCGCCGGAGCCTTCAACTCGCAGATCCTCCGTGAGGGTCTCGAGGTCGCGGAGCTCCTGCGCGAGCAGGGCAAGGAGCCGGTGTTCTACCTCATCGGCCGGAAGGCGGTCGGGTACTTCCAGTTCCGGCGCCTCGCGGCCGCTGCGGAGTGGACCGGCGACACCGACACCCCGTCGTTCCACACCGCGGAGGAGATCTCGGCGACACTGCTCGAGGCGTTCACCCGTGGCGGCGATGCGGGCGGCGTCGACGAGATCCACCTCGTCTTCAACCGCTTCATCAGCATGATGACGCAGGAGCCGGAATCCGTGCGCCTGCTCCCGCTCGAGATCGCGGAGGCAGACGACTCGGAGGCGGGCACCACCGTCTACCCGCTGTACGAGTTCGAGCCGGATGCCGAGACCGTGCTGGACGCGATCCTGCCCGTCTACATCCAGAGCCGCGTCTTCAACGCGCTCCTGCAGTCGTCTGCTGCCAAGCAGGCGGCGACGCAGAAGGCGATGAAGTCGGCCAGCGACAATGCGGACAAGCTCATCACCGACTACACCCGTCTGCGCAACAACGCGCGCCAGGCGGAGATCACGCAGCAGATCGCAGAGATCGTCGGCGGCGCCGACGCGCTCTCCTCGAGCAAATAGACCATCAGGAAAGAGACGAAAATGACCCCCACCGCCACGGCTGACAAGCCGGCGACCGCGGTCGTCGGGCGCGTCGCACGCGTCAACGGTCCGGTTGTCGACATCGAGTTCCCGCACGACTCGATCCCCGACATCTACAACGCGCTGAAGACCACGATCACGATCGGCGAGGAGTCGACCGAGATCACCCTCGAGGTTGCTCAGCACCTCGGTGACGACCTGGTCCGCGCCATCGCGCTGAAGCCCACCGACGGCATCGTCCGCGGCCAGGAGGTGCGCGACACCGGCGAGGCCATCTCGGTCCCCGTCGGCGACGTCACCAAGGGCAAGGTCTTCAACGTGATCGGCGAGGTCCTGAACCTCGAGCCCGGTGAGACCATCGAGGTCACCGAGCGCTGGCCGATCCACCGCAAGGCGCCCAACTTCGACCAGCTCGAGTCGAAGACCACGATGTTCGAGACCGGCATCAAGTCGATCGACCTCCTCACCCCGTACGTCCTCGGCGGCAAGATCGGCCTGTTCGGCGGTGCCGGCGTCGGCAAGACCGTCCTCATCCAGGAGATGATCCAGCGCGTCGCGCAGGACCACGGTGGCGTTTCGGTGTTCGCCGGTGTCGGCGAGCGCACCCGTGAGGGCAACGACCTCATCCACGAGATGGAGGAGGCCGGCGTCTTCGACAAGACGGCCCTGGTCTTCGGCCAGATGGACGAGCCGCCGGGAACGCGTCTGCGCGTCGCCCTCTCGGCTCTGACGATGGCGGAGTATTTCCGTGATGTGCAGAAGCAAGACGTGCTGCTCTTCATCGACAACATCTTCCGCTTCACGCAGGCCGGTTCCGAGGTCTCCACGCTGCTCGGCCGCATGCCGTCCGCGGTGGGCTACCAGCCGAACCTCGCCGACGAGATGGGTCTCCTCCAGGAGCGCATCACCTCGACGCGCGGTCACTCGATCACCTCGCTGCAGGCGATCTACGTGCCGGCCGATGACTACACCGACCCGGCTCCGGCGACCACGTTCGCGCACCTCGACGCCACCACCGAGCTGTCGCGTGAGATCGCCTCGAAGGGTCTGTACCCGGCCATCGACCCGCTGACCTCGACGTCGCGCATCATGGACCCGCGCTACTTGGGCGAGGACCACTACCGCGTCGCCACCACGGTCAAGCAGATCCTCCAGAAGAACAAGGAGCTGCAGGAGATCATCGCCATCCTCGGTGTCGATGAGCTCTCCGAAGAGGACAAGATCGTCGTGTCGCGTGCACGTCGCATCCAGCAGTTCCTCTCGCAGAACACCTACATGGCCAAGAAGTTCACCGGCGTCGAGGGCTCGACCGTCCCGCTGAAGGAGACCATCGAGTCGTTCGATGCGATCACCCGCGGTGACTTCGACCACGTCGCAGAGCAGGCCTTCTTCAACGTCGGCGGCATCTCCGACGTCGAAGAGCAGTGGGCCAAGATCCAGAAGGAGAACGCCTGACCATGGCATTGCATGTCAGCCTCGTCTCCGCCGAGGCGGAGGTCTGGACGGGTGAGGCGAGCCTCGTGGTCGCCAAGACCGTCGAGGGCGAGATCGGCTTCATGACCGGCCATGAGCCGGTGCTGGCCATCCTCGCCGAGGGTCAGGTCCGCATCACCCAGGCCGACGGCACCAAGGTGCTCGCGAACGCGCAGGACGGATTCCTCTCCATGGAGGGCGACGTGCTGACGATCGTCGCCGGCAACGCGGCTCTCATCGCCTGAATCATCGTTCGATCCGAAGCGCAAGGTCCGTCCTCGGGCCTTGCGCTTCGGCGTATCACCCGAGGTCCCATGAAGATCCTGCTGCCGCCGTCCGAGACCAAGCGCGAGGGCGGAACCGGCCGCCCACTCGATCTGGCCGGGCTCTCCCTTCCTGCGCTGCACGCGCAGCGGAGAGCCGTCGTCGATGCTCTGGTCGACCTCGCCGCCGATGAGGATGCCGCGCGGAAGGTGCTGAAGCTCAGCGTCAGGCAGCTCGGAGACGTCGCGCACAACAGAGCGCTGCACTCCGCCGCCACGATGCCGGCGGTCGACCGCTACACCGGCGTGCTCTTCGACGCCCTGGATGCGCCGACTCTTCCCGCAGCGTCCCGTCGCTGGCTCGCGTCGCACGTGTGGATCCATTCCGCGCCGTTCGGCCCGGTCGGGGCGCTCGACGAGATCCCTGTCTACCGGTTGGCGGCCGGGACATCCCTGCCGGGCGTCGCTGCACTCCGACGGCACTGGGCGGATGCCACGGCCGCGGCGATCGCGGATGCCGAGCCGTCGTTCGTCCTCGACCTGCGCAGCGAGGCCTACGTCGCGCTCGGACCCGTCCCGGCATCCGTCCCCTCGGCATACGTGCGTGTCGTCACGGCGCAGGGCAGGGCCCTCAATCACTTCAACAAGAAGTCCAAGGGGCTGCTCGTCAGGGCACTCGCCGAGGACCGGCCGCGGATCGCCTCCCTTCGGTCGCTCCGCAACTGGACGGCTCGCCGCGGATTCGAGCTCCGTGACGCGCCGGAGCGCGGCATTCTGGAGCTCGTCGTCGCGGAATGACGTCGCGGAGCAGGCGGGCAGTTCTGCCCGCGTGGTTCTTTGCCTGGTCTGTGCGACCCCGCTAGTGTGGTGTCGCGACGCGATCCGCGTCAGCACCATTCGGATCCGGAGGGGATCATGCCCAACTACGATGACACCGGCGCTTACGCCGCACTCGCGCTTCTGACGGTCTTCGGTTTTCTTTTCGCGATCGTGGGGTACGTTCTCGTCGCGCTCTTCCTGATGAAGATCTTCGAGAAGGCCGGCGTCCAGGGCAAGTGGCGCGCCTGGGTCCCCGTCTACAACTACCTCATCTTCGCCAAGCTCGGTGACGTGTCGCCGTGGGTGATGCTCATCGGGATGGGCCTCTCATTCATCCCGTACCTGAACTTCCTCACCGGCATCGCGCTCGCGGTCGTGATGGCGATGGCGGCATGGCGCATCGGCCTCAAGCTGCAGAAGGATGCCGTCTGGGTCGTCCTCTGGGTGCTGCTCGGCATCGTCTGGCTCGGCATCAACGCGTTCGACAAGTCGCGCTGGAACCCGAACATCCCGCCGGCCCCGTGGGCGGGCAACGGCTTCCTCGCCGACAACACCGTGTGGGAGGGTGTCCCGGCGCAGCCTCGCGCCGCAGCAGGCCCCGGATACGGCGCCGCGCCGCAGGGCTACGCACCGCCTGCCCCGCAGGGCTACGCCCCGCCTGCTCAGCCGGGTTACGCTCCGCCGGCTCAGCCGGGTTACGCTCCGCCCGCTCAGCCGGGTTACGCTCCGCCCGCGCAGCCGGGCTACGCCCCTCCGTCGACCGGTGCCCCGGTTCCGCCGGCCACCCCGCCGGCACCGCCGGCTCCTCCCGCCACGCCGCCGGCTCCGCCGACCGCCCCGCCGGCACCGCCCGCCGACCCCACGCAGCCGCCTGCGTGATCGTCTGACACAGAGCCCTCGACCTCGGTCGGGGGCTCTGTGCGTGCCGGGCCCGGTGTGGTGTCGGGCTCTGTGCGGTGTCGGGCTCTCGCCGGCTCCGAGGGCAGTAACGTTGTGGGCATGCCCGGGAGCGCGAAGGTGAACGGAACGGAGTCCACTACGATGTGTGTGTATCCTGAGGCCCCCCGAATCGCCGCAGGCAATTCGGAGGCAGCACGTGGCTGAGACGACGACGAAGACGCACGACGTCACTGTTGCGCAGCGGCAGCTGGTGCTGTCCTGGGCGGGGGTGACCGATGTCGGACGCCGCAGGGAGGCGAACCAGGACGCCTTCTTCGCCGAGTACCCTCTCTTCATCGTCGCCGACGGCATGGGCGGTCATGCGGGCGGCGAGATCGCCAGCCGGAGCACCGTGCACCATCTCAGCGCGCTCGTGGCGGAGGAGAAGGTGCAGCGCGAGGCGATCGAGGCCGCGCTCGAAGCCGCGGTCCGGGACATCGCCGATCATCCGGAGGCGACGGACGAGGGCACGGGGACGACGCTGACCGGCGTGTTCCTGGAGTTCGACGAGAACGGGCCGCACTGGGTGACGCTGAACATCGGCGACTCCCGGGTCTATCTCCTCAGGGACGAGCGCCTCGTGCAGGTCACGACCGATCACTCCGTCGTGCAGGAGCTGATCGCGGCGGGCAAGATCAGTCCGGAGGAGGCCGAGGGCCACCCCTACAGCAACGTCATCACCCGGGCCGTGGGTGCGAGCGAGCTGACGGCGCCCGACTATGTGACGCTCGACATCCGCGCGGGCGATCGTTTCGTGATCTGCTCCGACGGGCTCACGAAGGAACTCACCGACTACGGCATCCAGCATTTCCTCCGCGAGCATGCCGAGCCTGCCGCCGCCGTCGATGCCATGCTGGTCGCGGCCCTGGAGAACGGCGGCCGCGACAACGTGACGGTCGTCGTGGTGCAGGTGGAGGACGACTCGTCCTCCACATCCGGCCCCCCGGCCGAATAGCGCGCCCAAGCCTGTGGAAGGCCCTCCGCGAGCGGGCTCCATGGGGTCGAATGATCGACATGGAATCCCCGTCGATCGTCGTTCCCGCCGACCCCGCGCCCGTGCGACGCCCTCCGGTGCCGTTCATGGCGGCGCTCGTGCCGGTCGCTGCGGGCGTCGTGCTGTGGCTCGTGACCGGATCGATCTTCGCCCTCTGCTTCGCCGTACTGGGGCCGCTGATGATCTTCGCGTCGCTGATCGACGCCGCCCGCTCGCGACGCAGAGCGCGCAGGACCGCCCACGCGGAGAACGAGGGTGCCTGGGCCAGGGTCGAGGCCGAGCTCGTCACGCGGCTGGACGAGGAGCGCGAGAGCCGATGGCACCGGCAGCCTGACGCGGCATCCTGCCTCGCGCAGCCGCCGTTGCGCGGAGTCGACCGCCCGGATGCCGGAACCGAGCTGGTCGTCGGCCGGGGCTCGGTGCCGAGCGGCATCCGCTCGACTGGTGCGGAGGGGGAGCGCGCGAGGGGCTTCCAGGACCGCTGCAGCAGCCTCGACGACGCACCGGTGAGCGTGCCGATCGGCGGAGGAGTGTGCCTGCGCGGATCCGCCGTTATCGTGGAGGCCATGGCCCGCGCTCTCGTCGTCCAGCTCTGCCTGCGCTTCGGCGCCGCGCAGGTCGCGATGGTGGGTGAGCGCCTCGACGACTGGGGCCTCGCAGGCTTCCCGCACGCGAAGACACGTCGTCGCGGCCCCTTCCGCATCGGCGTCGCCGCGACCGGCGACACCCGACCGGACGCCGACGCCGTCATCTGGGCGGTAGGGGGCGGCGACGATGTGCCGGAGGGCGTCACCACGGTGATCGACGTCGTAGAGCCCCGCCGTGCCTCCCTGCGCACACCACGGGGCATCATCGAGATCGCGGCCGAGTGCGTCTCCCTCGCGCAGGCTTCGGCGATCGCGGCGGAGCGCACGGCGAACGGGGAGGAGCTCGACGTGCTCCCCGATCTGGTCTCGCTGAGCGAGCTGGGCCAGCGCGCGTCGGCCGGCGGTCTGCCCGCGGCGATCGGCCGTGGCGAACGAGGGGATGTCGTGGTCGACATCGTGGAGGACGGCCCCCACGCGATCGTGACCGGCACCACAGGGACGGGCAAGAGCGAGCTGCTCGTGTCGTGGGTGACGGCCATCGCATCCGAGCACGGGCCGGACCGGGTGACCTTCGTGCTGGCCGACTTCAAGGGCGGCACCGCCTTCGAGCCGTTGCGCGCACTGCCGCAGGTCGCGGCCGTGATCACCGACCTCGACGAGACCGCGGCACGTCGCGGGGTGTCGAGCCTCACCGCGGAGCTCCGACGGCGCGAGGCGGCCCTCGCCGCAGCGGGTGTGCGCGACGTCGGGGACATCGGGATGCCGCGGCTCGTGATCGTGGTCGACGAGTTCGCGGCGCTCATCCAGGAGCACTCCGACCTCGCCGTCGTCTTCACGGACATCGCCGCCCGCGGGCGCGCGCTCGGAATGCACCTGATCATCGGGACGCAGCGCGCCTCGGGCGTCATCAGGGAGGCCCTGGCCGCGAACTGTCCGCTCCGGCTGAGCCTCCGCGTGGCGGAGGCGGCCGACAGCCGCCTGGTGCTGGGCACGGATGCCGCCGCCGAGCTCCCCGGCGGCACCGCCTCGCGCGGGCTCGCCTTCGTGCGCCGTCCGCAGGATGCGGAGCCCGTGGCGGCGCGTGTGGCCCTCACCGGCGCCGCCGATCTGAGGTCCGCCGGTATCCGCTGGGCGCAGGCCGACGTGCCGCAGAGCCCCTGGCTGCCAGCCCTGCCCGCGCTGCTGACGCTCGACGAGGTCATCGACGAGGTCCCGCACGGGAGCATCCTGGTCGGTCTCGCCGACGATCCGGAGCACCAGCGGCAGCCTCTGGAGCTGCTGCGCCCGGGCCGCGACCGGGGACTCGCGCTGCTCGGCGCTCCCGGTTCGGGGAGGACGTCGGCCCTTCGCGCGCTGAGTGCTCAGCATCCGGATGCGCTCGTGATCCCCCGAGACCTCGAGCGCGCGTGGGATGCGGTGATCGCGCTCTCCGAGCAGGGCGCGGCGCCGTCTCTCGTACTCTGCGACGACCTGGATGCGCAGCTCGCCGACCTCCCCGTCGAGCATGCCCAGCACCTGGCGCAGCGGTGGGAGCAGATCCTGCGGGGCGCGGCGGGCTCCACGTTCGTGCTCACGGCCTCGCGGTCCTCCGGCCTCGTCGGCAGGATCCTCGACGCGCTGCCGCGTCGCGTGCTGCTGCGGATGCCGAGCCGGGTGGAGCACCTCGCCGCCGGTGGCGAGTCAGCCGGGTTCGAGCGGGACCGCCCGCCTGGCCGGGGCAGGATCGGTGATCGCGAGGTGCAGCTGGCCTGGGTCGCGGAGGATGCGGGCACCGGGGACGGCATGGACCGCGTCGCCCCCGACGCCCGCGAGGACGCGAGCTGGGTGCCGCGCAGTCTCCTCACCGCGGTCGTCACGTCCGGCGCGCTCGACGTCGTGCACCGGCTCGCGGACGCCTACCCGGATCGCCAGGTGCTCCTCGCGTCGTCCGAGCCGGCGGACCCGTCGCGTCCCCGCATCCTCGTCGGCGAGGCCGAGACGTGGCAGCGCAACTGGAACCTGTGGCAGCGGGTGCGCGGCGAGGGGGAGATCCTGATCCGTGCGGAGAGCCCCTCGGATCTCCGGCAGCTGGCAGGGGTGCGCGAGCTGCCGCCGTTCGCCCGTGCTCATGCCGGGCGCGCCTGGTCGCTGAGCGGCGCAGACGGTCCTCGGCGGGTGGTCGTGCCCGCCCTCGCGCCGGTTCGAGCCGCTCCCGCGAAATGGTGAGGAGGCGTCCCGAAGGGTCAGAGGACCTCGTCGATCGGCGTGCGGGTCATGCCGTGCGCGGTCGCCACACCCTCGTTCACGATGCCGCCGGCTGCCACGTTGAGCCCGGCCGCCAGTGCGGCATCCGCCCGGAGCGCGGCCCGCCAGCCGTGAGCGGCGATCTGGCGCGCGTACGGGAGCGTGGCGTTGGTCAGTGCCGAGGTCGAGGTGTTCGGCACTGCTCCGGGCATGTTCGCCACGCAGTAGAACACGGTGTCGTGCACTGGGAACGTCGGGTCGTCGTGGGTGGTCGGATGCGTGTCCTCGAAGCATCCGCCCTGGTCCACCGCGATGTCCACCAGGACGCTGCCCGGCCGCATCAGGGCGACCGTGTCGCTCGTCACGAGCTTCGGTGCCCGCGCCCCCGGGATCAGCACCGAGCCGATCACCAGATCCGAGCCGATCACGGCCCTGCGCAGGTCGAGGGGATTGGAGGCGCCGGTCTTCACGCGGCCGGCGAAATGATCGTCGAGCAGCCGGAGCCGTGCGATGTTCGTGTCGAAGATCGTGACGTCGGCGCCCATCCCGCTCGCGATGACCGCGGCGTTCGCGCCGGCGACGCCGCCGCCGATCACCGTCACGGTCGCCGGCCGCGTTCCGGGAACCCCCGACATCAGCAGACCGAGGCCGCCCTGCGATCGCATGAGCGTGTGCGCACCGACCAGCGGCGCCAGACGTCCGGCCACTTCGCTCATCGGCGCCAGCAGCGGGAGGCCGCCGGACGCGAGCTGCACCGTCTCGTACGCGATCGCCGTCACCCCCGCGCCCTGCAGACTCTCGGTGAGCGCGCGATCGGCCGCGAGATGCAGGTACGTGAACAGCACCAGGTCGTCCCGGAAATGCCGGTACTCGCTCTCGATCGGCTCCTTCACCTTGAGCAGCAGCTCGGCGCGATCCCAGACCTCGTCGGCGTCCTGCAGCATCATGGCGCCGGCCTCGACGTACTCGGCATCCGGCATCGAGGAGCCCGCCCCGGCCCCGGACTGCACGAAGACCTCATGACCGGCGAGGACCAGATCATGCACGCCGGACGGCGTGAGCGCGACGCGGTACTCGTTGTTCTTCACCTCGGTGGGGACGGAGATCCTCATCGTGCGTCCTTTCCTGCACCGGCCGGGCGCGGCCCGGATCGGAGCGTCAGATCCCGCTGCCGGGGCGGATCACCCCGACCTCTTGTCCTCCGCCCATAACCGAGAGCGCAAGCGCATCGCCGAGAGCCGCGACATCGGCTTCGGCCAGACCTCCGGCGCGTGCGAGCAGCGTCGCCGCGACGATCGTCGACGCGCGAGCGGCGCCGTCGAGCATCTTCAGGGCCACGGTCGTGCCGTTGGGCGCGACCATCACCATGACGCCCTCTGCACCGCCCTTCGTGAAGACGCCCAGCCGCTCGATCGCGATCGTGTCAGGCCGGCCTGGCCCTTCGATGGTCCACGGATGCTCTCGCACCGCGCGCACGAGCGAGCCCGCCACGCGATGCAGCGCGAAGGGGGAGCGATCGGACGCGCTCCCGATCCGGTGGATCGACCTGGCGAGTCCCGTGAGGGTCAGCGCGTACACCGGCGCGCCGCAGCCGTCGATCGCCGTGTGCGCGACCTTCTCGCCGGTGAGACGCTCGATCACGTCACGGATGTGGGCCTGCAGCGGGTGGGACGGATCGAGGTAGCCGTCCGTCGCCCAGCCGGTCGCGACACAGGCGCGGAGCATCGCCGCATGCTTGCCGGAGCAGTTCATGCGGATGCGGGACCTGCTGCCGTGCTCGCGCACCATCTCGTCGCGCGTGGCGGCGTCGCTCGGCCACGCGGGCGGGCACCCGAGGTCGTCTTCGGTGAGGCCGCCCGCGGTGAGCAC
This sequence comes from Microbacterium sp. SD291, assembly GCF_017355365.1. Taxonomy (GTDB): domain Bacteria; phylum Actinomycetota; class Actinomycetes; order Actinomycetales; family Microbacteriaceae; genus Microbacterium. Next base: position 102,207 of record NZ_JADIJR010000011.1, read on the forward strand.
CTCGCGCACGACCGCCGCATGGCGGTCGGTGCCGGTGTGGCTCGCCGTCGACAGCGCGAGCTGCTCCCCGTCGAGCGCGGCGCCCGCCGTGATGCACGCGACGGCCTGGAGCGGCTTGAGGCTGGACCGCGGCAGAATCAGGGCGTCGGCATTGCCATGACGGGCGATCACGTCGCCGTCAGGCGATAGCACGACCGCCGCGCCCGCGTGGCGGGACTCGACGAAGCCGCTGCGTTCGACGATGGCGAGTTCGACAGCATCCTGAACGGTGAGAGTCTCCGGCACCAGCCAAGAATACCGCCGCCGGGTCGCAACCCCGCGGCGCCGCCCCGGGTGTCGGAGGCAGCTGGCAGACTGGCGGCATGGCAGAACACAGGGCCGCCCTCGGCGAGCACCACTACGCGCTCACCTCGACATGGACTGGCAACACCGGCTCCGGCACCAGCGGATACCGCGACTACCGTCGCGACGTCACGCTCGAGGTGCAGGGCAAGCCCGAGATCCTCGCCTCCTCCGACAAGCCGTTCCGCGGTGACACGTCCAGGTGGAACCCGGAGGACCTTCTCCTCGCGTCGCTGTCGGAGTGCCACCTGCTCTCGTACCTGCACGCCTGCGTGACGGCCGGCGTCGTCGTCGTGTCCTACCGCGACACGGCATCGGGCATGATGCGCGAGAACGGCGCAGGCGGAGGAGCCTTCGTCGAGGTCATGCTCCGCCCTGAGGTCGTGGTCGCCGAGCAGTCGATGATCGAAGCCGCGGAGGCCGCGCACGCGCAGGCGAACGAGTGGTGCTTCATCGCGAACTCGATGAACTTCCCGGTCAGGCACGCGGCCACGGTGACCTCGCAGGCCTGAGCGGCCAGCGGACGCGGCTGGCGACGGTCAGCGGCGCTCGTGGGGGAGCGCCTGCCTGATCTTCTCGATCGTGCCCTGGGCCGGCGCCTCGTTGTAGGCGGCCGCGAGCTCCTGCCCGGAGAGAGCGTGGATCGCGGCCATGATCTCGTCGGTGGCGAGACGACGTGCGCGGCCGCTGGTGGCCGGTCCGTGCGGGGAGAGGTCGAGCGGCTCTCCGAAGCGGACGGTGATGCGCTCCTTGAGGGTCGGCACCTTCGCGCCGACCGGCATGACCTTGTCGGTGCCGGTCAGGCCGACCGGCACGACCGGCGCACCGGTCTGCAGCGCCAGGAACGCCACGCCCGTCCGGCCCTTGTACAGGCGGCCGTCGGTGGATCTGGTGCCCTCCGGATAGAGGGCGACGGCGAGTCCGTCATCGAGGAGCTGTCGCTGCAGATCGAGCGCGTCGAGCGCGGCCTGGCCGGCACCGCGGCGCACCGGGATGGCGCCGATCGACTCGAAGAACGTCTTGCTGAGCCAGCCGCGGGCGCCGGTGCCTTCGAAGTAGCTGGACTTCGCGAGGAAATGCACGGGCCGGGGAGCCGCCACCGGGATCGCGATCGAGTCGATGAAGGACAGATGATTGCTCGCGAAGATCACGGCGCCCTCGAGAGGCACGTTCTCCCTGCCCTCGATACGAGGCCGGTAGATGAGCCGGGCGAGCGGGCTGATCAGGCTGCGGCCGAGCGTGTAGGTGAAGCCGGCACGACGAGGCTTCGCAGTCTCAGCGGGCGAAGATTCGGGCTCCACGGACTGCTCAGAGGTCATCAGAGAAGACTACTCCGAGACCCATGCCGTCTCAGGAATGAAGCGCGAGGGCCGCGCCTCCCAGCGAGGACCGATGCGGATGCGAGAGGATGGGGTGTCCCGCCCGCGATCCCAGAGGTTCCACCGTGCGCAAGCGTCCGCTCATCATCCTGTCCACCGTCGCCGCAGCGACCCTTCTCCTGGCCGGATGCTCCGGCTCAGCGGATCCGGAGGCGACGGGCACCCCGAGCCCGGATGCCGCGCAGACCTCGTGTCTCGCCGATCTGAAGTCCGGGGCAGGCTCCGACGCCGTCACTGTCGACGGCACCGGCGCCGCCGCCAAGGTCACCGTGCCGGAGGGCACCGAGATGGTCGCCGCTGAGCGCTCCGTGGTCGTCGAGGGCGACGGCGACGAGGTACTGCCCGGCGACCTGGTCTCGCTGCGCTACCAGCTGGTCGATGCCACCACGAACGAGGTGCTCAGCAGCTCCGAGCGCGGACAGGACGGCGTCCTCGCAGCGCTCCTGCCGCAGCAGCAGCCGCAGCAGATCGTCGACCCCACGCAGTCCACCGTCTTCACGGTCGCGGCCGAGTGCCTTCCGGTCGGGTCCAGCATCGTGCTGACGCTCCCGGCCGCCCAGGAGGGCATGCACGCGAGCGTCCTCTACGTCGAGACGATCGAGCACCTGCCGACCACCGCGACGGGTTCGGATGTCGACGCGACCGAGGGGATGCCCGCGGTCGAACTCGATGACGCCGGCTCGCCGAGCATCACGATCCCGGAGGGCGAGGCGCCGGCCGAGACCGAGGTCGCAACTCTCAAGGAGGGCGACGGAGCCGTCGTCGCATCGGGTGACCTCGTCACCGTGCAGTACCGCGGCGTGAAGTGGTCGGACGGCAGCGAGTTCGACTCGAGCTGGAGTCGCGACGCCGCGCCGGCGCAGTTCCAGACCACGAGCGTCGTCACCGGCTTCAAGCTCGCACTGGAGGGCCAGAAGGTCGGCTCCCAGGTCGTCGTCGTGATGCCGCCGAAGGACGGCTACGGCGAGGGCGAGATCAACGAGGCCGACCTCGTCGGCGAGTCCCTGGTGTTCGTGGTCGACATCCTCGCCACGACTCCGCTCGAGCAGCCGGCCCAGTGACCTGACCGGACCCGGCGGGGCTGAGGACGTGTCATAGGCTGACGCTATGCGTCGCGTCATCATCCTCGGCTCCACCGGCTCCATCGGCACTCAGGCGCTGGAGGTCATCCGCGCGAATCCCCGCCGCTTCGAGCTGGTCGGCCTCGCCGCGGGCTCGAACTCCGAGATGCTCGCCGCGCAGGCGGCGCAGTTCCAGGTGGAGGACACGGCCCTCGGCGCCGATGAGGCCGAGCAGCTGGTGCGAGACGTCGACGCCGACGTCGTCCTCAACGCGATCACAGGGTCGATCGGGCTCGGCTCGACGCTCGCCGCGCTGAAGGCCGGGCGCACCCTGGCGCTCGCGAACAAGGAGTCGCTCATCGTCGGCGGGCAGCTCGTGCTCGCGGCATCCGCACCCGGACAGATCGTCCCGGTGGACTCGGAGCACTCCGCACTCGCTCAGGCGCTGCGAAGCGGCACGGGCGACGAGGTGCGACGGCTCGTCGTCACGGCATCCGGAGGCCCTTTCCGCGGGCGCACGCGTGCCGAGATGGAGAGCGTCACGCCGCAGGAGGCACTCGCGCACCCCACCTGGGACATGGGCAGGATGGTGACCACCAACTCCGCGACCCTCGTCAACAAGGGGCTCGAGGTCATCGAGGCGCATCTGCTGTTCGGGGTCGACTACGACGACATCGAGGTCGTCGTGCATCCGCAGTCGATCGTGCACTCCATGGTCGAGTTCATCGACGGGTCCACCATCGCCCAGGCCTCGCCCCCCGACATGCGGCTTCCGATCTCGCTCGGCCTGGACTGGCCGAGCCGCGTCGGCGGTGTCGGCCGGCCGCTGGACTGGACCAGGGCGTCCTCGTGGACGTTCGAGCCGCTGGACGACTCAGCCTTCCCGGCTGTCGCGCTCGCGAAGGCCGTCGGGCGCGCCGGGGCGACGTTCCCGGCCGTCTACAACGCGGCCAACGAGCAGGCCGTCGAGGCATTCCACGAGGGACGGCTGACGTTCCTCGGGATCGTCGACACGATCTCCCGGGTCGTCGACGCGCACGAGCCGCCGGATGCCCTGACCGTCGAGTCGCTCGCGGATGCCGAGGGCTGGGCCCGGCGCAAGGCCGACCAGCTGATCGCCGCGGCCTGATACGGCCCGCGAGACTTCACGAATGTCACGTTTCCAGCGGGAAAACGTGACATTCGTGAAGTCTCGCGAGCTGTGGAGTCAGTCCTCGTCGGGGTAGGGGACGGGCCAGCGTGAGTCGGGCACCGGCCAGCCGGCGGCCTTGAGCGCACGACGCGCGAGCTCGCGGGCCGAGTACGGGGTCCGCATTCCGCGGATGTCGCGATAGTCCTGGTGCCCGGGGCCCGCCCAGAGGATGGCGTCGCCCTCGCCGACCATGCCGACGGCCTCCACGATGGCCGTCTCCGGCGGGGAGGACTCGTGGATCTCGGCATCCGGCCGCGCCCTGCGTGCGCCTGCGACCAGAGTCGCTCTGATCGAGTCCGGGTCCTCGAACCGCGGGTGGTGATCGGTGACCACGAGGATGTCGCTGCCCTCGACGGCGGTGCGGGCCATGTCGTAGCGCTTGCTGGCGTCGCGGTCGCCGTCGGCGCCGAAGAGCATCAGCACGCGGCCGGGCGTCACACGGCGGACGGCCGCGAGAGTCTTCTCGAACGCGTCGGGGGAGTGCCCGAAGTCGACGAAGACCGCGGGTCCGGACTCTCCCGAGATGAGCTGGGTGCGGCCGGGCAGGTGGGCGCGGATGCCGCCGTCGCGGCGGAGCGCCTCGGCGATGCGCTCCCACGCGTACCCGCCCTCGAGCAGCATCACGATCGCGAGCGCCGCGTTCGCCGCCATGTGCGGTCCGATCACCGGGACGGTGGTCGTGAGGGTTCCGGCAGGGCCGGTCATCGTGAAGGTGGTGCCGGCGGCGCGCTCGTCGTCGATCACGACGACCCAGTCGGCGCGTGCTGCTGTCTCAGGGTCTGCGGCGATCGACGGGGTGCCGATCGTGACCACGGGGATCTCGGCGCGCTCGACCACGGTCGCGCCGAACGGCGAGTCGAGGCAGATCACGCTGCGCCTGGCGCGGTCCGGCCGGAACAGGGCCAGCTTCGCCTCGAAGTACTCCGCCATGTCGGCGTAGTCGTCGAGGTGGTCGTGGCTGAGGTTGGTGAATCCGGCGACGTCGAAGAGGATGCCGTCGACGCGGTGCCGGGAGAGCGCCTGCGCGCTGACCTCCACAGCGACGGCTTCGACCTGACGCTCGCGCATCAGCGCCAGCAGGGCGTGCATCTCGGATGCTTCGGGCGTGGTCAGGCGGGAGACGATGACCTCGCCGGCGATGTGCCGCTCGGCGGTGGAGGAGAGCCCGGTGACGACGCCGAGCTGGTCGAGGATCCCCTCGAGCAGGTGCGACACGCTGGTCTTGCCGTTCGTGCCCGTCGGGGCGAACAGCAGCGGCAGTGACTCGCCGGCGCCGGTGCCGTACACCCAGGCGCTCAGGTCGCCGAGCGTGCCGCGCGGGTCGTCGACGACCAGCACCGGCAGCCCCGCGGGTTCGGCGATCACGGCGCCCGCCTCGTCGGTGATGATGGCGACGGCGCCCTTCTCCGCGGCAGTGACCGCGAATTCGGCGCCGTGGCGATTCACGCCATGGATCGCGACGAAGGCCTCTCCGGCGCGGAGGTCGGCGGTGGCGAGGGTGATCCCCGAGACCGTGATCCCCGTGACGTCGCCGCGGACGTCGCGGGCGAATCGGGAGGCGAGTTCGGACAGCTCACGCCGGGGCGGGTTCGCGGGGCGGAGCACGGGAGGCAGGCTCGGTTGTTGTTCAATCGACATGTCGCCTCCATGATCTCACGGCCGCGCGCGAAGCCGAGGTTCGGCACGTCCCCTCATGAGGTGAGGACCTCGGGTGCGAGGGGACGTGCCGTCCCTCAGGCGCGGCGGCGGTAGGCGAGAACCGCGACGACGAGCGCCGCGACGCCCGCGACGAGCCCGCCGGCGCCGAGGATCGTGCCGACCGGATCGGCCGGGGGAGCGGCGACGGCGTCCGCGGTCTCCGCGGTCGCCTGGTCGTGCTCGCCGTGCCCGTCACCCGCGGCCGGAACGACGCTCACGACCGGTGCCGGCGCATCCAGGCTGTGCGGATCCTCGCCGTCCTGGGCGAGCTGGGTCCACTCGGTGCTGCCCTCGACGCACGTCTGCACGACCGGGAACGCGAGCGTCTCAGGCGTGCCCTCATCGAGGCCGACCGACATGCTGACCGCGCCGCGAAGCTCGTTCGGCACCGGCGCGATCGCGGTGTAGGTGACGGCGCTGACCAGGCCGTCGTCGCCGCGCTCGACCTCGATCCTCCAGTCGCCGTCCATGGTCGGCGCGACCGACGCGAGGCCGTCGGGGATCGTGACCCGGAGCGCCGTCGTGGGGGAGTCCTCGCAGCCGTGCGTGAAGGAGAAGGTGAGGACGCCGTGGTCGCCGGCGGTCAGTTCATCGGGGCTGACGCCGACGTGGGCGCCGGCCATGGCGGGCGCGGCGAGGGCCAGCACGGTGCCGATGACGGTGCCGCCGATCACGCCCGCGGCGATCCTGGCGAACGGGCGGGCGGTCGTGCGGGTGGTGATGTGGGTGGTGCGCATGATGGAACTCCTGAAGGCTCGTTGCGGGCGCGCGAAGAAGCGCGCGGGAGACCGCGGTGAAGAGAGGGTGCCTCGACGGGCGGGCCGAGACGATGAGGCGATCAGGCGAGCGCAGGAGGTCCGCGGCGGGACACCGTCGTGCGGACGACGGCGTCGACGAGCGGGTGGATGTCGCAGAGCAGAGAGGCTGGGCGCTCGTGCGCCGGGCGGATCAGCGCCACGGGGTGACGCAGCAGTGCCAGCATCCATCCCGCGACGATCCGGACCATGGACTCGCCGCGCCAGAGCAGTGCTGACGTGAGCACTGCGGCGATCACGTGACCCGTGAGCATCGCGGCGTCGGGGGAAGCGGAGGCGAGGACAGGGCCGAGCGAGGTCAGGTCCTGGTGGTGGGCGTGCTCGCCGCCCCCACCGGTCACGGCTCCGCCGGTGGGGGACCCCAGCACCTGGAACACGAGATGGAAGGCCGCCTGGCTCGCGAGCACGGTGAGCGCGAGACGGGAGCGCGATGCGCGGGCGCCGATCAGAAAGGCCGCCGGCGGCACCAGGACGGTCGCCATGGCGAGCATCAGCAGCGGATGCGGTGCCGCGCCGCCGGCAATCGTGTGGGACGTGGCAGCCACCAGTGTGGCGACCGAGGACGCCGAGGCCGCGCGCACGAGTCGCAGCTGCCGGGAGTTCACGGTCCCACTCTATTCGTGTCGCCGAGTGCGCCCGATTCGTCGCGCGGCGGATTCCTAGGCTGCGCCCACTAGCGTGGGGACGTGGAAGCACTGCTCTATGCGGCCGGCCTCGTGTTCATGCTGATCGGCCTCGGCCTGTCGATCGGCCTGCACGAGATCGGCCACCTCGTCCCCGCCAAGCTCTTCGGCGTGCGCGTCGGCCAGTACATGATCGGATTCGGCCCGAGGCTGTGGTCGAGGCGCATCGGCGAGACCGAGTACGGCTTCAAGCTGCTTCCGCTCGGCGGGTTCATCTCGATGTCGGGCATGTATCCGGCGTCTGCGAGCGCCGGGCCGGCGAAGGGGCTGTTCCGCTCGCTGATCCAGGATGCCCGCTCGGCCAACGACGAGACGATCGCCGAGGGCGCCGAGGAGCGCGTGTTCTATCGCCTGCCGGTGTGGAAGCGGGTGGTCGTCATGCTCGGCGGTCCGCTGATGAACCTCATCCTCGCGGTCGTGATCTTCACCGTCCTGGTCTCCGGCATCGGGGTGCAGCAGGGCACCACGACCATCGCCTCGGTCACGGAATGCGTGCTGCCCGCCGGCTCCACCGCCACGGAGTGCGCAGCGGACGACCCCGCTTCTCCTGCTGCCGAGGCCGGGATCAGGCCCGGCGACGTCCTGGTCTCGATCGACGGGCAGGCAGTCTCGACGTTCGCCGAGGCGACGGCGATCGTGCAGGCCGCTCCCGGTGAGACGCTCGACCTCGTCGTCAGCCGCGACGGCGCCGACAAGACGCTCGCGATCACGCCCATCGAGGCGGAGCGGACCATCACGGATGCCAGCGGTCAGCCGACCCTCGACGAGAACGGCGAGCCCGTCGTCAAGAAGGTCGGTTACGTCGGCATGGGGTCTCAGATGGGCTTCGTGCAGCAGCCGCTCAGTGCGGGACCGCAATTCGCCGCCGAGAACGTCGGGCGGGTGGCATCTCTGATCGTCAACCTGCCGGTTCGCCTGTGGGACGTCGGCGTGTCGCTGGTGACCGGCGGAGAGCGCGACCCCGACGGCCCGCTGAGCGTCGTCGGCGTCGGGCGGATCGCCGGCGAGGTCGCCGCCACAGACGCCCCGATCCTGAACAGGTTCTCAGTGCTGCTGGGGCTGCTGGGCTCGCTGAACATCGCCCTCTTCGTCTTCAACCTGATCCCACTGCTGCCGCTCGACGGCGGTCACGTCGTCGTCGCGCTCTGGGACGGCCTCAAGCGGGTCTGGGCCAGGGTCTTCCGACGGCCTCCGCCCGCTCCGGTCGACGCGACGAAGCTCGTGCCGCTGACGGTCGTCGTCGCGGTGCTGCTGATCGCCATGGGCGCCCTGCTGCTCGTCGCCGACCTCTTCAACCCGGTCGACATCCTGCAGTAGCGCGATCAGGCGAGAGCCTGGGTCACCAGCCGTTCGAGGGTGCGGATGCCGTCACGGGACAGGATCGACTCAAGGTGCCCCTGCACGGAGGCGAAGCGCTCGCCGCGGAGGGCGTAGACGTCACCCGTCGCAGGGTCCGCCGACACACCGGCGTCGCCGACCTTCGTCGTCCCGGGTGCCACGCGTGCGGTGAACGTGTTGTAGAACCCGATCGACGCGTCTTCGCCGAACACCGGCACGGCCTTCTGCAGCCCCTGATGCGGGGTGTCCAGCGGCGCGAGATCGATGCCGAGCCGGTCGGCGAGGATCTGGTGGCTGAGGCACACCGCGAGGAGCGGCGCCGTCTGGTCGAGGCGGCGCGCCACGATCTCGCGCATGCGGGCGATGCGGTCGTTCGCGCCGTCACGCGGGTCGCCGGGGCCGGGGCCTGCGATGACGAGGTCGGCGGCGTCGAGGTCGGCATCCTGCACCTCGCTCCACTGCGCGATGGTGACGTCCAGGCCCAGGTGGCGCAGCTGGTGCGCGAGCATCGTGGTGAAGCGGTCCTCCGCATCGACGACGACGGCCGTCCGGCCGGCGAACGGACCGGTGAAGTCGTCGCCCTGCGGGTTGAGCCAGAAATCGGCCAGGCGGGAGTTCCGAGAGGAGAGCAGCTCGGCGACCAGCGGGTCGTCGGCGAGCGAACGGGTCTCGCCCGGCGCATCCGCATCGCTGCGGGCCTCGGCGACGCTGTCGCGATCGATCGCGCCGATCGCACCGAGGACACCTGCTGCCTTGCCGTGCGTCTCGGAGACCTCGCCGTGCGGGTCGGAGTGGCGGACCAGGGTCGCCCCCACGGGGACGCTCAGCGTGCCGTTCTCCAGGTACACCGTGCGGATGAGGATCGGGGCGTCGAGGTCGTGACCGCCGTCGTCGTTCGGGGTGAACAGCGCGGCGACGCCGGAGTAGTAGCCGCGGGGCTTGCGCTCATGGCGGCGGATCACCGCGCAGGCGTTCTGCATGGGTGAGCCGGTCACGGTCGGGGCGAACATCGTCTCGCGGAGGATGTCCCGCGGGTCCAGCCTGCTGCGTCCTCGGAGCATGTACTCGGTGTGCGTGAGCCGCGACATCTCCTTCAGGTGCGGGCCCGTGATGCGGCCGCCGTCTGAGCAGACCGCGCTCATCATCTTGAGCTCCTCGTCGACGACCATGAAGAGCTCTTCGGTCTCCTTGGTCGAGGAGAGGAACTCCACGAGCGTCTCCCGCGTCGCACCGCCCGCGGGATGGCGGAAGGTGCCCGAGATCGGGTTCATCGTGACGACGCCCTCGCGTGCGACGACGTGCGCCTCGGGACTCGCGCCGACCGAGATGTGGCCGGGGGTGAAGACCGCGAAGGTCCAGTACGCGCCGCGCTCATGCGTCAGCAGGGCGCGGAACCAGGTGAGGGCTGCAGTGCGGTCATCGACGTCGATGTGCGCGGTGAAGTCGCGGCGGATGACGAAGTTGGCGCCCTCACCGCGGCCGATCTCGTCGGCGATGACGGTCTCGACGATCCGCGCGTACTCGTCGTCGGCGATGTCGAAGCCCTGGTCGCGGAGCGGGACCGACGTCTTCGGCAGGTCGGCGAGCAACTCGCGTGTGGGCAGGTGCAGGTGCTCGTGGACGATCACGCAGCGCAGCGGCGCGCCGTCGTCCTGGGCGACGAAGCCGCGCTCGCGAACCTGACGGTAGGGGACCATCGCGAACACCTCGCGGGCGGCGCCGTCGACCGTCAGCGGGATGTCCGCGAGCAGGTCGACATCGACGACGTCTCCGGTGAGGAGCTCGACCGTGTCGGCGCCGTCCCTGGCGATGAGGACGAACGACGCGTCCCGGTCCGCTGCGAGCTCGGCGAGGCGTGAGAGGGTCATGGATGTCTCCTGTGCGGGGCTCCGGCTCGGCTCACGAAAAGACCGCCCCGGAGGCGGTCTGGATTCGTGGGAACGCGAAAACACCGCCTAGGAGGCGGGCCACCAGGTGATGTTCGCGAGCATGGGGTGAAAACTATCACACCGGCGGTGCCCGACCCGGCGGATGACGTCACCGGAAGACGCCGCGCAAGCGGCTGTGCTCCGACGCGGACGTCCAGCCCGCGTCCATGCGGGCGGCGTAGTCTTATGTCGTGCCAGCAGTGAACCTCGGGATGCCGAAGATCCCCCTAGTCCTCGCCCCTCGCCGCAAGTCCCGCCAGATCAAGGTGGGGAAGGTGCTCGTGGGCGGTGACGCCCCCGTCAGCGTGCAGTCGATGACGACGACGAAGACGACCGACATCAACGGGACCCTGCAGCAGATCGCCGAGCTGACCGCCTCCGGGTGCGAGATCGTGCGCGTCGCGGTGCCGTCGCAGGACGACGCCGATGTGCTGCACATCATCGCGAAGAAGAGCCAGATCCCGGTCATCGCCGACATCCACTTCCAGCCGAAGTACGTGTTCCAGGCGATCGACGCCGGCTGCGCGGCCGTGCGCGTGAACCCCGGAAACATCCGCAAGTTCGACGATCAGGTCGGCGAGATCGCCAAGGCCGCCAAGGATGCCGGCGTCTCCCTCCGGATCGGCGTGAATGCAGGGTCTCTCGACCCGCGGCTGCTGCAGAAGTACGGCAAGGCCACCCCGGAGGCGCTCGCCGAGAGCGCACGCTGGGAGGCGTCGCTGTTCGAGGAGCACGACTTCCACGACTTCAAGATCTCGGTCAAGCACAACGACCCGGTGATCATGGTCCAGGCGTACCGTCAGCTCGCCGAGATGGGCGACTGGCCGCTGCACCTCGGCGTCACCGAGGCGGGTCCCGCGTTCCAGGGGACCATCAAGAGCGCGACTGCCTTCGGCATCCTGCTCGGCGAGGGCATCGGAGACACGATCCGCGTCTCGCTGTCGGCGCCGCCCGCCGAGGAGGTCAAGGTCGGCCACCAGATCCTGCAGTCGCTGAACCTGCGCGAGCGCAAGCTCGAGATCGTCTCGTGCCCTTCCTGCGGCCGTGCACAGGTCGACGTCTACACGCTCGCCGAGGACGTGACCGAGGGTCTCAAGGACATGACGGTGCCGCTGCGCGTCGCCGTGATGGGCTGCGTCGTGAACGGACCGGGTGAGGCGCGCGAGGCCGACCTCGGCGTCGCGTCGGGCAACGGCAAGGGACAGATCTTCGTCAAGGGCGAGGTCATCAAGACCGTCCCCGAGGCGGACATCGTCGCCACGCTCATCGAAGAGGCGAACCGCATCGCCGCCGAGATGGGCCCCGAGGCTCCGCTCGGCACCGCCCAGGTCGTCACGGTCTGAGCAGCATTCGATGACGCACACGTCCACGACCGTGTCCTTCGCCGACGGCGCCGTCACCGGTGACGGTGTCGTGCTGCGCGTCGAGCCGTCCGCAGACGGCACCGTGGTGATCGTCGATCGGACCCCGTTCCACCCGGTCGACCACACTTGGCCGGATCAGCCCGGTGATGCGGGCACGATCTCGAGCGGCAAATCGGCTGTGAGTGTGACAGAGGCGCTGATGGCCGCGGCATCCGATGCGGGCGATTTCGCCGTGGGTACGGGCATCCCCGTCAAGCGCGGCGCTGAGGGGTGGGTCTGGCTCGTCGGGCACCTGCTCGACGGCGATGCGCCCGAGTGGCTCGTCGCGGGTGCTCCCGTGGCGCTGTCCGTGGACGAGTCCCGCCGCGCCGGCCTGAGCCGTGGTCACACAGCCTGCCATCTGGCCTCGCTCGCGCTCGACCTCGCCGTGGCCGACCTGTGGCGCAAGGAGCCCGGGACGGATGCTCTCGGCAATCCCGACTTCGAGGGCAGGGCGAACCAGTCCAGCCGCATTCATGAGGACGGCGCCGTCGACGAGTACCGCCTCGGCAAGAGCCTGCGCAAGGCGGGCTTCGACACCGAATGCTTCGCGGCGACGCTCGCGGACCGAGAGGCCGCGATCAACGCGCAGCTCGAGTCCTGGGTCGCCTCGGCTGCTGCGAGCCGGGTCGTGACGGAGGGGCCGACCATAGTCGACCGCCGCAGCTGGCACTGCGAGCTGCCCGAAGGCACCGCGAAGATCCTCTGCGGCGGGACGCATGTGCACTCCCTGGCCGAGTTCGCGTCGATCAGGGTGACGCTCGACCTCAACGACCCGCAGCTGCTCGTCATGACGACGACGGCGATCGCTGCGGACTGACCCGCGCTCTCAGCGAACGAACCCGGCCTGCACTCTGCCTCCGGCGCGCTCGAGCTCTGCTTCGACCCTGTCTGCGAACGTGTCGTAGTCGTCCTCGAGGAAGGGAGTGGCGAGCCGATCCGCGCGCGACGCGCTCAGCGCGCGTAGTCGCCGCGGCAGCCATTTTCCGGTGGCGATCCAGCGGTGATCCGACAGGAGCATGAGCTCCGCGATGCGCTCGAACAGAGCGGATGCCACGGCTCGTCGCTCCAGGGGGTCGATCGCGTCGCGAAGGTCGTCGAGCAGGTCGGTGATGACGTACCGGCGGAAGGCCGAGTCCTCCGCGGTGAGAAATGGGCCGGCCTCCAGGACGGCGCGCCATTCCCGGCGGAGCCCATCGAGGCGTCCGTCGTCGAGGACGGCTGCGCCCTCGACGAGCATGTGCACGATCACCGGGCGATGCCTCGAGACGTCCCGTTCGGCCCACTCCGTGAACCCCGAGGGCGTGTACGCGAACACTTCGAAGATCTCGTCGTCGAAGGCGTGGGTCGCCGCCGCGCTCGTCGTCTCCGCGTCTTCGAAGAGAGTGTCGCCGATCAGCAGGAGATCGATGTCGCTCGTGACGGTGCGCTCGCCGCGGGCCGTGCTGCCGGCGACGACTGCGATCGTCGCTCCGGGGTAGAAGGCGGTGATGAACCGCTCGGTGATGTCGGAGTAACCGTCGGCGTCGGCGTGATCGGGATGCGTGACAAGGCTGCGCTCGGGGTGTCGCCGGCTCGCGTTCGCAGCCGCTCCCGCGGAGCCGACAGCGTCGCGCAGCATCCGATCGATCCCGGGATGCCGCGGCAGCGAGCCGATCTCGGCGAGGGTGAACCACCGTGCCTCCGCCAGTTCGCCGTCGACGAACTCGATGGGCGCTCCGGGCGGGAGCGCGCACTCGAAGGCGATCGTCGTGTAGCCGACCCGATCCCCGTTGGCGTACTCGACCACGAGATCCTCACCGCCGTAGGCGCCGATCACCCGGCCGACCGCCGGCTGAACGCCGATCTCCTCGAGCACCTCTCGTGCGACGGCATCCGCCGGCTCCTCGCCCGGCTCGATTCCGCCACCGACAAGCCCCCACATGTCCGACCCGTGCTGCCGGGCGAGCAGAAGCCGGTCGCCGTCGCGGATGACCGCGGTGACGGCGGGGAGAAGCAGGAGATCGCGGCCGATCCGGGCACGGAGGCTCTTCACATAGGACGAGATGGGCATGTTCAGAGCTCAGGCACCGAACTCGACCTCGCCCTGGGCGATGTCTGCCCGCACGACTCTCAGACGCACCACGTCGCCGGGAACCGCGGTGGACGGTACGGGAGCGGATGCCGTCACGGCCGGTTCCGCGATCTGGATGGTCGCCCGTTCGCCGCGCAGCTCGATCACCGTGGCGTCGATCTCGGTGCCGACGAGGGGCGTGAGCAGCGCGGCTTCGACGCAGTTGATCGTGGCGCGGTCGAGAGCGGATGCGCGCTGGCCGGACTCCTGCATGAGCGCGGGCAGCAGCGGAAGCGATTCGCGTGCCCACGCCGGCACCTCTTCGCCGCGGGAGACAGCCAGGCAGATCGCGAGCGACCAGCGGTCGACCAGCCGGCGCAGGGGAGCGGTCGTGTGCGCATAGGGCGCGGCGATCGCCGCCTGCTCGGCATCCTTCGGCGCCTCGCCGTCGAATGCGATGTAGCCGGCGCCGCGGAAGAGCGTCGCCGCAGCCTCGAGCACGGGGAGCGTCAGCGGATCGGCACGGTCGAGTTCGCGAAGGTAGTCGCCGTAGCGGCCGGTTGTCCAGGGGCGGCCGAGCGCCTCGGTCTGGTGCCGGAACGCCTCGAAAGACTTCGCGTCGGGCTCGGGCATCGTGCGCAGGATGCCGACGCCGGCGTCGAGCATGAGTGAGGCTGCGGCCATTCCGGTCATCAGCGACAGCTGGGCGTTCCAGTCCTCGACCGGAAGCGGACTGCTGCGGACGATCGCGTACGTGCCGTCGGGCGCACGCACGACCTCCTCATCGGGAACGTTGAGGCTCGCCCCTCCGCGGAGTCGCTCCTGCTCGATGCGAAGCCGGCCGATCTCGGGCAGCAGGGCGACAGGTCCGTCCTCGCCGCGATCGAGCGAGGCCTGCACGGCGACGTAGTCGAGCTGCGCGCGCGATCTGATCAGCGCCCGCTCGAGCCGGAAGTCGGAGACGGTGCCGGCGGCGTCCAGGGCGAAGGTCCACACCAGTGCGGGCCGATCGCCGTCGGGGAGCAGCGACGCGCGGTCCTCGCTGAGGACGGGCGGATGCAGGGGGATGCGGCCGTCCGGGGCATACAGTGTCTGGCCTCGGCGACGGGCCTCGGCGTCGACGGCCCCGCCCGGAGTCACGAATGCCGGGACATCCGCGATCGCGTAGCGGACGGTGTAGCCGTCGCCCCTGCGCTCGAGGTGGAAGGCCTGATCGAGGTCACGCGAGCCGGCGGGGTCGAGCGTGGCGAACGGCACATCGCGGAGGTCGAGATCGGGCGGAGCGGCGGTCGCCGCTTCGGCCTCGGCGAGCGCGTCGGCGGGGAATTCGGCGGGCGACTCGAGCGACTCCCTCAGCGCCGCCAGCGCGGCGGCGAGTTCGGTCTGAGCGGCGGAGGGGGCGACCCGAGATCGGCGTTGTGGCATGGCCCCACACTATTCGCCGGAGCGGCGGTGGTTCAGAACGCGCGCGGTCCGGGTCGTGAAGTCGACGTGCTGCCGCCCTCGAGTAGCCTCATCGGATGAAGTCTCTCCGTGCGCTCGCTCTTGCCGGACTCGCGGCCGTGTGCACGGCAGGTCTGACCGGATGCTCCGTCGACGCGCTGATCTGGGGGAGCGACGGCGCACAGGTGATCCAGACCACGGAGGACCTCGTTCAGGACATGGCGTCCGGCGGAGCATCCGATCTCCTCTGCGAGGGTGCCGACGTGGATCTCGGCGCTGCGGGGGATTGGGAGGGCCGCTCCGCAGGGGAGCCCGAGAAGTTCTTCGCCGGCTACTGGGAGGATCAGGTTCCGCTTGATCCGCAGTGGAACATCAACGTGGAGGGTCTTCCGCCGGGGGTGGCTCCTGGCGACGAGTTTCCCGGCGATGTCTTCTACCGGGAGACGGACGACGGGCTCTGCGTCGTCGATGTCGTGTGGTCAACGCTCGTCTACGAGGGCTGACGTGTTCGAGGCCTTCACCCGGGTGATCTGCTGAGTGCTGCCCTGGATAGGCTGGCCCGATGTGGTGGTCGGACGACGAGTGGGCGGCGCTGGCAGATCAGCGCCACTGCGGCATGTGCGCGGACATGCATCTTGAAGAGAACGACCACAGCCTTCTCGTCGCCTCGACTGCGACGAGTCACATGCGGATCGCTCGCAATCAGGCGCATCCCGGTTACAGCCTCGTGATCCTCCGAGAGCACATCACCGACCTGGTCGAGCTCGAGCCGGAGCAGCTCTCTGCCTTCTGGTCGGACGTCCAGCGTGCCGGACGCGCGATCACTGCGATCTTCGAGCCTCGGAAGATCGACTATCTGGTGATGGGACATCGGATGCCGCACCTACACTGCCACGTCTTCCCGCAGCACGCGAACGATGGCCCCAGACGCAACGTCGACATCTCCGACGGGCCGGATCTCATCCCGCTCGCGTCGCTTCGCGAGCATGCGCGTGAACTCCGCTCGGTGTGGGAGAACCTGGACGCATCTCGGTAGGAATATGGCTGAACTGTCGCACGAAACCCGGCCGACGCCGTCAGCGATCGCCTCCGTGGTCTTCGCGGCTAGGTTGCGAGGATCGCGGCCACGGCTTCAGCGACGCTGGATCGACGAATGTCGAACCGTGCGCTCCCGGCCGGGACGGACGCGTTGCGGTCAGCGATCCACACTGTTTGCAGACCGGCCGCAACTCCGCCCTTGACGTCGTGCTCGAGGCTGTCGCCGACCATCCAGCCGTCGAGCGCACAACGGAGACGCTGCGCCAAGACATCGAAGATCCGCGGGTCCGGCTTGCGGATTCCTGCTTCGCCCGAAATGACCCATCCGTCGACCAGGGGTGCCAGTCCGGTTGCCCGAATCTTGCCCACTTGATTGTCGGCCGTCCCGTTGGTCGCGATGCCCACGACCCAGCCGGCAGATCGCAGTTCGGCAAGCGCCACCTTGTCTTCGGGGGAGCACTTCACGAGCTGAGGCATGCGAGCTCTATATGCCGCCCATACCTCGGCTCCGGACGACGGCAGGGACCACTCTTCGACAATGCGGTCGAAGATCACTTCCTTCGTGACCCGCTCAGTCAGCGCGGCGGCGACGATGTCAGCGGCTTCGGCCGGGAGGTTCCACCGCGCGACGAACTCGCCGGTCCACGACCGTGCCGCGCTCGCCTGGTCGACGAGCGTTCCGTCGAGGTCAAAGACAGCAAGGGGCACGCGGCGAGCTTAGTCAAGCGGACACGGCCCAGGGTCGCCGTGATACGACGCGCACGACGCGGGTGTATCGGGGGATTCGGTGTACGGCAGTTGGATTCGGCGGACGCTGTCGGCCGTAGAATCGGCCGAGCCAGGAGGCCCATGTCAAGAAACGCTGCGAACGTCGCAATCGTAGGTCTTCTCGCTGTCGGGCTTACTGCTTGCGCCCCGCCCGCGCAGGACCCCGAGGACCGTGCTCGCGAGATAGCCGAAAGATGGGTAGCAGCGGTGTGACCGGCGCGTCTCACGTCGGTGCGAACAGCGGTAAGTGGAATTACTGCACGGCCCGTCGACGGTGGCTGGTTCTCCGGGAGGATCCAGTCGTTATCGACCCGTGATCTGCGGGGTGGTTTTCGGCCGCTGATCTGGGGTGGGAATGTCCGTGGCCCCTGGTGTACTGGTGTCATGGCGGCGCTGGTGAATGCAACGATCGAGCAGGTGGGGGCGTTGGGTGCGCTCACCGAT